>JAPPGU010000038.1 GCA_028821265.1 bacterium
TGGGTGGTGCGGTGTTCCTGAGGTTCGGGGGTGGCGTCGTTCTTGAGGCGTAGGGGGTCATGGGTGGTGTGGTGTTCCTGAGGTTCGGGGGTGGCGTCGTTCTTGAGGCGTAGGGGGTCATGGGTGGTGCGGTGTTCCTGAGGTTCAGGGCGTCATGGGTGGTGCCCTGTGCATCAAGAACCGAGGTTCCGGGGAAAACTCACGAAAATCCTGGAAAACTCGCGAAAATCCGGTGCTTCGCACCGGGCCCTCCCCCGCCACCACCTGTCCTGGTTCGGAGCGTGGTCGGCCATGCCCGGCTGGCTGCCGGGAGTCGGTGGTTCGCTCCATGAGCTGTCTTGTTCCCTCCGGGCCGGCCGTTCCGATCGGTGTCGCCTCATCGGCCGGTGTAGGTGCTTGGCGATAGGCAATGTATGTCAGGGGTGTGACAACTTGGGCCGCTGCCCGGCCGGAACGCGAAAGATTCTTCGGCTAGCCATCGGTTGTTCAGGGGAGGTCGGCTATTTGGTCGCGTCTTCGGCGGTACGGTCACGCAACCGGATTCGGAAGACCAACTGCTCGGCGCGGCTGTCACTCGCCGACCAGGTCCCGCCGTTTCAGTATCGACCCTGTGAGCATCACCGAGACCAGCGCCATCACCGCAACCTTGGCGGCGGCGCCCCCCGCTCCGATCGTGACGCGGCCGAGTATCACGTCCACGGCGTCGTACGTGTCGACGGTCATCGCGGCGAAGTCCGCCCACGCCGAGACGACGATGCGGTAGATCGAGGATGCCTGTATTCCCGCGATGAAGCTGGAGAGGATCCCCTCCCACAGGAACAGGTAGCCGAGACCGAGCAGGGTGGCCCGGTTGAGCACCAGCCCCAGGGGCACGAACAAGGCGGCCGAGGCCACGCACTGGACGGCCACGCCAACCGTGGTGGCTATCCCCAGGGACCAGTCGCCGCTCATCACCGCGGCCACCACCCATGTGACCAGGACCCCGGCCTCCACGATCACGAAGGCGGAGACGGCCGCGGCTATCAGGGCGCCCAGGGCGATGACCACCCGAGGCACCGGCTTGAGGAGGAGGAAGGGGAGGGTGTGCGCCTTGCGCTCCTCGCCGAGGGCGGCGGTCGATACGACGAGGGCCGCGACGGGGTAGACCGTGGCCATCCCCAGGCCGAACGTGAGGTTGTTGTACATCTCGGCTGCGAACGACCCGGTGCGCCCCAAGGCCAGGAAGAACAGCAGCGGTGCCAGCGACGCGGTCAGGAAGAACATCGCGATCGACCGGCGGCGCCTCATCAAGCGGCCGGTTATCGAACCGACGACCAGGAACAGGGCCTTCATCGGGGGTTCACCAGGTAGCGGAAGACGCTGTCCAGGGACTCGTCCTCAGGGGAGACCGCCGTGATCCGGGCTCCGGCCTCCCGGGCGCCGGCTGCGATGTCGAGGCCGAGGGCCCGGGCGTCGCTGGTCCTGATCTCGATCCCGTCCTCGCCGACCCGTACCGACTCCACCCACTCTCCTCCCAGCAGCCTGCGCGCCAGCGGGCGCGGCCGGTCGGTGTCGATCCGGATGAGGCGAGGCTTGTCGGACATGGCATCGCGTAGCGCAGCCAGGGTTCCCGCCGCCGCCACCCGTCCATCGACCATGGCCACCACCCTTCCGGCCATGCGTTCCACCTCCGCGAGGACGTGCGAAGAGACGATGATCGTCCGCCCCTGCTGCCCGAGGTCCAGGAACAACTCGATCAGGCGGGCGCGCTGGAGCGGGTCGGTGCCGTTGAGCGGCTCGTCCAGGAGCAGGACCTCCGGATCGTGGACCAGGGCCGCAGCCACCTTGGCCCTCTGGCGCATGCCCTTGGAGAAGGTCGACAGTGCCCGGTCGGCGTCCTTGGTGAGGTGGACGGTCTCGAGCGCCCGGACCGTGGCCGCTCCGGCGTCATTCACCTTCGACATGGCCGCGCTCCACCGGATGAAGCGCCGGGCCGTCATGTGCCCGTACACGGCTTCGTCCTCCGGGACGAACCCGAGATGCCGGTACGCCGCGGGCTTGCGGCCCGGATCTCTACCGAGGATGGTCGCGCTGCCCGCCGACGGCGTCAGCAAGCCGGCCAGGGCCCGGAGCAGGGTGGTCTTGCCGGCCCCGTTCGGACCGAGCAGGCCGGTCACCCCCGGCCCGAACGAGCAGTCCACCTCGGAGACCGCCACTTTCGCCCCGAACCACTTCGACAGCCGGTTGGCCACCACCGTGGGCTCGTCGACATGGAGGGCGTCGGTCGAGCGGTCGGGCGCCGTCACGTCAGCCTCCGGTAGCGCCAGCCGACCAGCGCCGCGCTCAGAACGGCCAGCCCGACTATGACGGCCAGCGAGATGCCCGGTCCGAATCCGGCCTGCGCCGGTATCCATTCGGCCGATTCGTGGACCCCGAAGATCCAGTCACGCACGTACCGGGGATGCTGCTCGGTGGCGAGCAGGGCCGCCCAGCGGGATCCGGGCGTGTCGTCCGTGGCCTCCTGGAAGAAGAGCGCCACCAGGTTGAGGCCCAGCGAGCCGATCAGGAAGGCGGCCGCGGCGGCGCCGACCCGGTTGATGAAGGACGCGGTGAGGAAGCTGAGCGATGCGTGCAGGACGAAGTAGGCGAGGGCTGCCAGCGGGACCTGCCAGAGGATGTCGGTGGTCCGGCCCAGGTACGACAGGAAGCCCTCCCGGGAGAGCGCGGCCAGCCCCAGGTGGAGCAGCAGTTGGGGCGCCAGCCAGAAGCTGAGGATCACGGTGGCGTACGCCAAGACCTTGCCGATCAGGTAGTCCCGGACGGCCAGCGGGCGCGAGAAGTACACGTTGAGGACCCCGTCGGTCCGGTCGGGGATCAGGAGCTGCGCCCCGGCGTAGGCCGCGAACAGCAGAGCCACCACCGAGATGAAGTCGAAGTAGCCCCGGTAGCGGGGGACCAGGTCCGTCAGCTCCTCGGCCGGGGTCTGGGAGGTGGCCCAGGTGATGGCGACCAGTATCAGCACCGACGCCAGCGCCACAGTGATGAGCGTCCAGGGCAGCAGCTTCCGTTTCGCCTTGCGGCGGAAGCCCATCACCCTGCGGAACCCCTCTCTCACGATGGCCCGCACCGCACCCCTTCTCCCGGTGCGGGTCCCGTCGTAGTGCCGGTAGCCGCGGTCGACGATGATCGCCTGGTCGCGGCCGGTCTCCCGCGAGTTAGACATTTGCTTCCCTGGCGGCGGCCACGAGCACGTCCTCGAGGCGCCTGAGGCTGGTTCCCAGCCTGCGGACAGACGAGCCCGACGACTCGAGGGCGTCGCGCATCACGGTGAAGGCGTCCTCGGATCGTGTCACGACCGTCACCACCGCCCCGTCCAGGGTGGCGGACACGCCCCGGCGGGTCAGCGCCTCGACCAGGGGCCGGGGGTCGCCGTAGACCTCCACGGACAGGCGGTCCCCCTCCCCCGGAGGGTCGAGGGGCGCCGAGTGGATCAGCCGCCCGGCGTCGAGCATCACCACCCAGTCGCAGGTCCGCTCGATGTCGTCGAGGATGTGGGACGAGAACAGCACGTTCATGCCGAACTCGCGAAAGCGGGCTATCAACTCCAGCATCTGGTCGCGTCCGGCGGGGTCGAGACCCGAAGCAGGCTCGTCTAGGAGCACAAGTTCGGGGTCGTGGACGATGCTCTGCGCCAGTTTCACCCTCTGCTGCATGCCGGTCGAGAAGTCCCCCAGGTAACGGAACCGTTCCTCGTGCAACCCGACCAGGAACAGGGTCTCCGAGGCCCTCCTTCGCGCCTCGACCGGAGGGATCCCGCCGAGCTCCGCGGCATACGCCACGAAGTCGGCCGCGGTCTGGTCCAGGGGAAGGCACTTGTTCTCGGGCATGTAGCCGATCCGCTCCCGGAGCCCGGCCGGGTCCTCGGCCACCGGCGTTCCGAAGACCGAGATCTTCCCGTAGGTCGGCCGGATGAGGCCGAGCACGAGCCTGATGAGGGTGGTCTTGCCGGCGCCGTTGGCCCCGATGAGGCCGGTCACTCCGGGCTGGACGTCCAGGTCGACGTCCTCGAGCGCCCTGATGTTCCCGAAGCGCTTGTAGAGGCCGCCGGCCTCGATGATCGGCGCGCCGGCCTCCGGCGTGGTCCCGCGTTCGGTCACGAGCCCGCTCTCACGCGAGCGCACCGTGTCTCATCCGGAAGTCCTTTCGGGAGCATCTCACCTGGCTCGCCCTTGGCCGCCGGGCGGGCGGTGCGAGCATGAACTCTACTGTTCTAAGGGTCGCGCCAGATGTCAATGGGGGATGGCCCTCGCGATACCCGGATCGCCGGGCGGAACATCGGGATAGTTCCCTCCGATCGGCCCTACAACCGGTCGGGTTGCCGGGTGTTAGACGCAGACGGCGCGCTCTCGAAGCCGTTCAGCCCGACGTGGGACCCGGGTCTTCCCGGCGGCGCCGGGAGCGGGACGACCTCTTGTCCTTCATCTTGGCGGACCGGTCCGCCATCCAGGCGCGCACCCGCGCCAGGAGCTCCCGGGCCCACCTGAACTCGGAGGACCACACGAGCAAGCCCGCCACCAGGAGCACGGTCCCCGGAAGGATGGGGAGTACCAACCCGGCCAGTGCCAGAAGGATGAGGAGCCCGCCGCCGATGGCCACCAACACCCTCCGGAGGTTCTTCTGGACGCTCATCTCTTCGTGCCTGCCACGCCGGCTCGGGCCCGCTCAGCCGCGGCTCTCCGCCTCCACCTTCCGGTAGAGAGGTGACACCGCGCCCAGGCTGGTCCCGGCGGGAACCGGAGCACCGGCCCATCCCAGTTCGGCGACGGTGCCGGGCAGGCCCAGCATCGAGTGGAGCCGTTCCGTGGTCACGGGCAGGTAGGGGGCGAACGCCAGCTTCAGGTGGTTGATGGCGTCGATGGAGTTCTTCAGGACGGTGGCCGCCGCCTCCCGGTCGGTCTTCACCAGCTTCCAGGGCTCGGTGGCGTTCAGGTAGGCGTTGATCTTCGCCGCGCCCTCCATCGCCGTCCTGAGCCCGGCCCGCAGCTCGACCCGCTCTATGTGGGCCGCCACCTGGTCGAGGGTCCGCCCGGCCGAGTCCAGGACCTCCCGGCCCATGGCGGTCTGCTCGCCCGGTTGCGGGACCCGGGCCGAGAACCCCGACCGGGTCATGGAGAGCACCCGGTGGACCAGGTTGCCCCAGGTGGCCACCAGCTCGTCGTTGATGCGCCGGTCCAGTTCCTCCTCGGTCATCTCGGTGTCGTTGTTCTCGGGCAGGTTGGCGGCCAGCCCGTAGCGCAGCGCGTCGGGCTCGTAGATCTCGAGAGCCGCGCCGATGGTCAGGCCGATGCCCCGGCTCGCCGAGGCCTTCCCGCCCCGGAAGGTCACGTACTGGTTGGCGGGGACATTGGTGGGCAGCTCCAGGCCCCCGTACCCCATCAGCATGGCCGGCCAGATGATGGTGTGGAAGGGGATGTTGTCCTTGCCGATGAAGTAGTAGTGCTCCGCCTCGGGGTTCTCCCACCAGTCCTTCCAGGCGTCGGGGGTGCGCTGGATCTTCGCCCATTCCTTGGCGGCCGACAGGTAGCCGATCACCGCGTCGAACCAGACGTATATCTTCTTGCCCTCGCCGAGGCCCTCCACCGGGATGTCTACCCCCCAGTCGATGTCCCGGGTGATCGCCCGGTCCTGGAGCCCCTCCTCGATCCAGCCCAGAGAGAAGTTCAGCACGTGGCGCCGCCAGCCCTTGCGGGAGCGGAGCCACTCCTCGAGGCGGTCGGAGAAGTCGGGCAGGCGCAGGTAGAAGTGGTCGGTCTCCCGCCGGACCGGGGACGCCCCGGACAGCTTGGAACGGGCATCGATCAGGTCGACCGGGTCGAGGGTGCGGCCGCAGCCGTCGCACTGGTCCCCGCGGGCCTCGCCGTAGTCGCAGTGCGGGCAGGTGCCCTCCACGTAGCGGTCGGGGAGGAACCGGCCCGCGTCCGGGTCGTAGAACTGCTCGGAGGTCCGGCGGTCGATGTGGCCGTTCTCGTGCAGGCGGCTGAAGATGTCCTGGGTGACGTCGTGGTGGTTCCGGGTCCCGGTGGACGTGTAGAGCTCCCACTGGATGGCCAATGCCTTCCAGCCGGCCACGAACTCGGCGTGGTAGCGGTCCACGATCTCCTGCGGGGTGACGCCTTCCTGGTCGGCGCGGACCGTGATGGGGGTGCCGTGGACGTCGCTCCCCGACACCATCAGGGTGCGGTTGCCGGCCAGCCGGTGGTAGCGGGCGAAGATGTCGGCGGGCAGGTAGGCGCCGGCCAGGTGTCCCAGGTGCCGGGATCCGGATGCGTAGGGCCAGGCCACGGCCACGAGGATGTTTCGAACCATGCTCCTAGGGTACCGGAGTCGTACCACCCCGACCGCGCAGGGGTGCCGCACGGTGGGATTCCCCGCCGCCGCCCGGGCCTACGATTGGGCGGCTATGAGTGCTGTGGCCTCCCTGGCGGCCGGCGTGGTCGCCACCCTGTTCTGCGTCGATCTGGTGCGACGCTATCGGGCCTCGCCGAGCCCCCACACCGCCGCGTACGCGGCCGGTATCGGGTTCTTCGCCCTGGCCACCTGGGCCCTGTTCGTGGGGACCGCCACCGGGTGGACCTCGGCCAGCTACCGGACGTTCTTCCTGTTCGGGGCGATCGTGAACATCCCGGTCCTGGCGCTGGGCTCGATGTTCCTGGTGGTGGGGCGGAGGGCCGGGCACACGATGCTGCTGCTCATGTTCCCGTTCTTCGCCATCGCCCTGCCCACCACCCTGGCGCAGCCGTTCGATGCCGGCGTGCTGCCCCCGGGCGGCGTGCCGAGTGCCCGGGATCTGTGGGCGGACATGTTCGGACCGCGCCTGTGGTCGGTTATCGGTGGGCGTCTGGGCGGCACGATCATCATCGTGCTGGCCCTGGTGTCGCTGGTTCGCTTCCTCCGCAAGAACCCGCGGCTGGTATGGGGCAACCTGGCCATCGTCGCGGGGACGTTGGCGGCCGCCACCGGGGGCACCATCCTGGCCCTGGGCCTGGACTGGGCGTTCGCCGCCTCGCTGCTGGTGGCGGTCACGCTCATCTGGGCGGGCTACCGTATCGCCTCGGGCGCCCGCCGCGCGCCCCCCGCCCCAGCCGAGGGCGTGGCACAGCCCGTCCGGCGAGAATGATCCGGTTGAGATCTCGGCCCTCTCACTGAGGGAAAGCGATCGCGAGGACTGTCCAGCTATTAATAGTTATGGGCCTATTTCTCAATAGCTTCAGGGCCAGTTGAGAAGAACTGAATAGACGGACCGCTCCTGCAAGCTCTCGTTTGTCGAAGATCTCCTGCTACCGGCCCAGTTGCCGATCGAGGAGGGAACCGAGCGGCTGCCGGTGGCTGGACAGTACATCTAGTCGGCGGGACGGACCTGCCCCCTCGGCTTCCGCGCCCGCTTCACGCCCACGGGATCCCCCTTCATGCCAGCACCGCCAGGATGAGTCCGGTGGCCGACGCAACCATCGCGAACACCAACCCGGCGAGCCACATCGTCTCCCGGAACCTCGCCCGGTCGGATTCTCGCATTGCCTCGACCAGAGCGGCCATCGCCTCGGCCTTGATGCGCTCGGCCTGAGCCTCCACGAATCCCTCTGTGACCGTCATCGCTCGACCCCCTCGAAGACCCTCGCGTTATGCCAGGAGGTGCTGGTCTGACCTCCATCCTATATGCCAACCGTGGTGACGGCTTCCCTTCGACTCTGCTACCCAGCACCAGAACGACGCACCCGCGGAAGGGACCGCCACCATGGATAAGACCAAGTAGTCCGGCCTCCGCAACCGGCTGCCTGCTCTTCTGTGATGGTCCTTGTTGTTGCCTGGCTCTGGCAGGCCAAACAGGAACGCCCCGGTGCTTGGCGATCGGCAACGTATCGCGGGGATGGGACAGGTTCAACCCCTTTGTTCCACCCCGGCCGGTCGTGCCCGCCTCCTCGGGGTGATCGGTCGCCCCTCCGGGGACGGGGAAGAGCGCGAAAAACAATCCCGGCAGAACGCGAAAAACCACCCTGGCTGAACGGGAAATCAGCCGTAAGAGCGCCAAGAATGCCCGACAGAACGCGAAAATCGCCACGAACCGGCGTCCCCGCAGGGCCCCGCCCCCGCCACCACCACCGTTGGGTTCGGAGCGCGGCCGGCCATGCTGGGCTCGCCACCGTCGTGACCGGCGACCGGCGCTCCGCAAACCTCGAATATGTTCCCTCCGGACCGGCCGGACCGATCGGTTCTCGCAGCGTCGGCCGGTGCAGGTGCTTGGCAATGGGCAACGTATCGCGGGGATGTGACAGGTTCAACCCCTCTGTTCCACTCCTCCTGTCCCTGCCGGTTTCCCAGGGCGGCACAATCGCCGTCCGGGGAAAGGGCCGCTAACCCGACTCGGCCAGTTCCTCCGGGGCCGGGGCAGGGTGCGCCGGGCTGTCGCCCTCGCTGTCGGGTGCGCCGGCCAGGGCCGGTTTGGGGGTGCGGGTCTTG
>JAPPGU010000040.1 GCA_028821265.1 bacterium
AAGGCCAGGGCGTTGGGGATCATCCAGGTGACCCGGTTGATCAATGCCGCCTCTATCAGGTTCCTCCGGGTCCGACCGTCCGTGTCCACGTTACACCGGCCGCCGGCCCGGACTGTGTTCAGTATGATTCCGGCACCGGTCAAACGTTCCAGACAAGGGCGGCCGGCAGGCAGCGAGCGAACCATCGGAGAAGGGTGATCGGCCCGGCGCACGCGCCGGGCTCACCGTCATGAAGTTCGACAACTACGACCTCGACGCGGGCATCTACGACGAGTTGTTCCGTAGCGACGGGACTCCCCGTTCCCACGGAAGGAGCCTCTACGAGACCCTCCTGGAGGCTCCGGACGAGTACCTGAACGCGGTCGGCGAGTGGGTCACGCGGTCATTCACCCACGAGGGCATCACCTTCACCGTCTACGGCGACGACGAGGCCGACGAGCGCATCATCCCGATCGACTGCATCCCGCGGGTGATGGCGGGCTCCGAATGGCGAGCCCTGGCCAAGGGACTGGAACAACGCCTGGCCGCTCTCAACGCCTTCCTCCGGGACATATACGGTGCGGCACGGATCGTTGCGGACGGGGTCATCCCGCCGGACATGATCTTCGGCTGCCCCCAGTACCGCATCCAGATGCGGGGATTCGAGGCCCCAAGGGGAATCTGGGTGGCTGTCTGCGGCACCGACCTGGTCCGTACGGTGGACGGTTTCCGGGTTCTCGAGGACAACCTGCGGGTTCCCTCGGGAGTCTCCTACATGATCGCCATCCGCAAGGCCACCAAGTCGGCCATGCGGCTGCTCTACCGGCGTTCCCGGGTGGGCGCCGTGGAGAACTACGGATTGGTCCTCCGCCAAACCCTCCACGAAATGGCGCCCGAGGGTTGTGACGACCCGACGGTCGCCCTCCTGACCCCCGGCGTCTACAACTCGGCCTTCTACGAGCACATGTTCCTGGCTCGCCAGATCGGCGCCGAACTGGTGGAGGGCCGGGACCTGGTGGTCGAGGACGGCTACGTCTACATGCGTACCACGACGGGTCTGAGGCGGGTGGACGTCGTCTACCGCCGGATCGACGACGACTTCCTGGACCCCCTCGTCTTCCGTCCGGACTCGCTGCTCGGCGCTCCCGGCCTGCTACACGCCGCCCGGCTGGGCAACGTATCGCTCGTCAACGCCCCGGGCACGGGAGTCGCCGACGACAAGAGCGTCTACGCCTTCGTCCCCGACATGATCCGCTACTACCTGGCGGAGGAACCGCTCATCCCCAACGTGGACACCTACCTGTGCCGCCGCCCCGAGGATCTCGAGTACACCCTGGACAACCTGGAACACCTCGTGGTGAAGCGGGTGGGCGAGTCCGGCGGCTACGGGATGCTGGTGGGTCCCCATGCCGACGCCGAGGAACGGAACCGGTTCGCATCCCTGCTTCGCAAGGATCCGGCCGGCTTCGTCGCCCAGCCCACGCTGGCCCTCTCCCGGGCGCCCTGCCTGATCGACGGGCGGCTCGAGCCCCGCCACGTGGACCTGCGGCCCTTCATCCTGTCGGGGAGCGAGACCCGCATCGTGCCGGGGGCGTTCTGCCGGATCGCGCTGCGCCGGGGGAGCCTGGTCGTCAACTCCAGCCAGGGTGGCGGCGCCAAGGACTTCTGGGTGCTGGAAGAGGACGACTAGTGGTCTGCCTGCGAACCGCTCTGGCGTGCTCTGGCTGCCACCGGCGCCCCGTCGCTGCGTTCCGCCTCCTCAACGTGCCGCTGCGGGCACGCCCTCGTCAGCGGGCCTTGCGAGGAACACCGCTGCCGACGCCATACCACACCAGCGTTCCACAAGCAGACCACTGATGCTGGCCCGCAGCGCCGAGAGCCTCTACTGGATCGGCCGGTACCTGGAGAGGGCCGGCCATCTCGCCCGGCTCATGCGCCAACAGACGGAGTCGCTGGTGGACAGCCCGGTTCGTGACATCTACTTCGGATGGCACCGGATCTACGGCGCGCTGGGAAGGCAACCGCATCCGGGGCCCCTCGACATTGAAGGCGACGAGTTCTACACCCTGGCCGACTCCTTCACCCTGGCCGACGACCTCACCTTCGAACCCACCACTCCCGACTCCATCAGGAACTGTTTCGCCCAGGCTCGAGAGAACGCCCGCCAGGTGCGCCACCGCATCTCGGCGCAGATGTGGACATCCCTCAACCGGCCATACCTGCGTCTCCGCGACATCGAGATCCAGGACATCTGGGCGTCTACGCCCGAGCAGTTCTATGCCGCAGTCGAGGCGGACATCGACACCTTCCGGGGCGTCAGTTCCTCCACCATGTACCGGGACCAGGGCTGGCACTTCATCCGGATGGGCAGCTTGCTGGAACGGGCCGAGCTGGTGGCCTCGCTGCTCAGCGCCCAGATCGCCGCGGTGCGGCTGTTCGATGTTCCCGCCGATGCCTACTGGACCAGCCTGCTCCGGCTGCTTCATGCGTTCGAGGCATACCAGCAGGGCGACGGCCTGGAGGTCGATCCCAACCGGGTGCTCGACCTGATCGTCTCCAATCCGCAACTTCCCGACTCGCTGAGCATGTCGGTGCTGGGACTGCATCGGGAGTTGTCGGCGATCGGACTGGGTCCCGACCGCACCGCCACCTCCCAGGCCCGGATCCAGGCGGACCACCTGTCGGACCTGCTTCGTTCCGCCTGGCCCGGGACGGCCGATCCCGAAGGCCTGTTCGCCGAGTTCAGGGACGCCATCCGGCGGCTCCACGATCTGGTGACCGAGACCTACTTCGACTATCCCGTGATGGCCCGGCCGCCTCGCCTCGGCCAGTTCGACCAGTGAGCCTCCCGGCTGCGGGCCCGGCTGGTGCGGCTCGCTACCGGATCGAGCACCTCACCAGGTTCGCCTACAGCTCGCCGGTCCGAAGATGCACCATGTCGCTCTGCCTCCGGCCGCTCGACGGCGCCCGCCAGCAGGTGCTTGAGTTCGGAATCACCACTTCCCCACCGGGGCGGCTGACCACCGAGGTCGACCCGTTCGGCAACACCCGCCACGTCCTCACCGTGAACGAGACGCACGACACCCTCGAGGTGGTATCGGTCTCCACCGTCGAGGTAGCGCCCCCGCCGTCCCTGCCGCAGAGCCTGGAGCCGGAGGCGTGGGAGGTGGTGAGATTCTGGACCACCGACCTGGACCTCTGGCAATTCACCCACCCGAGTCCCGGGGCCGGTCCCACTCCGGCCCTCACCGAGTTCGTTTCCGAGACGGGAATCGGGCCGGGGTCCGACCCGCTGACCGATCTGGCGGCGCTCGCGTCGACCTTGAACGACAACTTCGAGTACGTGGCGGGATCGACATCGGTGGACTCGCCCATAGACGAGATCCTGGCGACCCGGCAAGGGGTGTGCCAGGACTATGCCCACGTCATGATCGCGATCGCCCGATCATGGGGTGTACCCACGCGCTACGTGTCCGGCTACCTCTACGTCGAGGATGCTCCGGCTGACGGGGCGGGACCGGCCAGCACCGCAACCCATGCCTGGGTCGAATGCCGGCTCCCGCAACTCGGATGGGTGGAGTTCGACCCCACCAACCGGACCCTTACCGACCACCGCTACGTGCGGACCGCGGTCGGCCGGGACTACCGCGATGTCCCGCCGACCCGTGGGGTGGTGGAGGGAGGTGCCAACTCCGGCCTGGATGTGGACGTCAGGGTGACCCGTCTGGCCGACGCCACGCCGCCCTGACCGACCCCGGACCGGGAGCGCACTGCGCTTGAGCAGGATGATGGGCAATCTGGCCGCATACGCTGCCGTAGCCTGTGGTCTGCCTGTAGGTTTACCCCTATGGACGTGCTGATCGCCACGGCCGGAGTACTGCCGCCGGGGCCAGTCGCCGACCTCGTGGAGGTGCTGGTGGGCTCCCGCGGGAGCGCCACCGTCATGAACGTGACCCAGGTCCCCGCCGAGTTTCTCGATGAGCTGGAGGACGGCCCGTGGCAGCCCTTCGACGGTCCGGCGGGCCGGAGCGAATCCGACCGCGCCGCCCGGGAGGCCGACCGCTACATACAGGAGCGGGGGTCGAAGATCGTGGCTCCTGTGGTGGCGGCGCTGAAGCTTCGGGAAGTCGAGACCGCGACGCTCTTCGTGGAGGCGGACGACGTGGCGCAGGCCATCATCGACACCGCCGAGCGGGTTGGCGCCGACGTCATCGTCATGGGCGCCACCCGGCGCCTGTTCGACGAGATGTCCTGGACCAGCGTGTCCATGACGGTGACCGCCAAGTGCAGCCTTCCAGTGCTGCTGATCCCCGAACCCGCCCAGCCGGACAACTAGGTGGACGGTTTTCCAACTAAGTCGTGTAGTCGGCGTTGATGCGCACGTAGCCGTCGGTCAGGTCGCACCCGTACACGGTGAAGGAGCCCTTCCCCAGGGAGCGGGAACCGTCTCCCGGCACGCCCAGGTTGACATGGATGAGCACCTCCGGAGACGCCAGGTAACGCTCCAGTTCCTCCAGCAACATGGGGGTGATCGGCGCCGGATACACCTCGGTCGGGCCGAAGCGGATGGTGATCCGCTCCGCCAGGATGTCATCCTCGTAGCACTTCCCCACCGCCATGGCCACCCGGCCCCAGTTGGGGTCGCGGCCATGGACCGCGGTCTTCACCAGGGGTGAGTTGACGATCGACTTGGCCACCCTCTTGGCCTGCGCATCGTCCCGGGCGCCGTCCACCGAGACCACGATGAGCGTCTCGGCGCCCTCTCCGTCGGCCGCCAACTGCCTGGTCAGCTCCAGGCAGACCTCGTCCAGCGCGGCCTCCAGGGCGACCTTTTCCACCGGTCCGGCGTCGCCCGAGGCGAGCACCACCGCCATGTCGCTGGTCGAGGTGTCGGTATCGATGCTGAGGGCGTTGAAGGTACGGTCCACCACCCGCCTGAACACGCCATCCAGGGAAGCCGGGTCGACGGCCGCATCGGTGGCGACGACCGCCAGCATCGTGGCCATGTCGGGCTCGATCATGCCCACCCCCTTGGCGATACCCACCACCCGAGCCGGACCGGCCTGGGCGGCCGCCACCTTGGCGTGGGTGTCGGTGGTCATGATGGCGCAGGCCGCCGCGGTTGCCGAACCGGGCTCATCGAAAGCGCTCGTCTCGCCTGCTTCGAGGCGGCTCATGTAGGAGCGGATCCTGTCCATCGGATACTGCACGCCGATCACGCCCGTCGAAGCGACGATCACCTCGGGTGTGTCACAACCCACCACCCGAGCGGTCAGTTCAGCAAGCTCCGCCGCATTCGCATCGCCCACGGGGCCCGTGGCCACGTTGGCGTTCTTGGAGAGGATCACCACCGCCCGCGCCCGACCGTCGGCGACATGCTCCCGGCTCAGCGTGACGCTCGGCCCCGAGAACCGGCTCTTGGTGAAGACGCCGGCCGCCGTCGTTCCCGGCGGGGCCGAGAGGATCATCACGTCTTCGGTCCGGTCCTTGATCCCGATGTTGCCGGTATGCAGGCCGAACCCGGACGGGAACGCCACCTCCTGGACCACGATCCCCAGCGCGTTACCACCATACGGGTTGGCCCGCATCGCGCCGGCCGCGGGAGTATCGGATGGAGAGCTCATGACGAACCAGAATGCTAGTGGTCTGTCTGTGAAACAGCCGGGTGCTATGGCGGCCATACCACGCCGCCATTACACAGACAGACCACTAGATCACCCGACCTGACACCGCGAACTGCGGTGGCAGCACCGCCGGACGACTGCGCCGCGCATCAGGCGCCCGCCGGGGTCCCTTACAGGTTGGAGAGCCGGGCCAGTTCGCCCGCCAGACGTTCGTAGGCGCCGGTGGCCACCGCAACGGGAATCAGCACCGCCACCACCTTGAAGCCGGTCCGCACGCGAGGGCGCTCCAGTAACTTCGCGAAGCCGGCGTCCTTCGCCGCCAGCAGGTAGATCAGCGCGGACGGGACCATCACACCGGCCAGGTACAGGGCCATAGGGAGGACCGCGCCGGCCGGCTCGGCCAGGCCATTGGTCAGAACCGAACCGAGTTGAGGACCGACACAGGGCACCCAGGTGGCGCCGGCGAAGGCGCCCACCAGGACGGCGCCGCCCGATCCGGCCCGGAAACGTCCGGCTGTCAGGGCCAGACCGGCTGCCAGGACGGCGGCCCCTCCGAGCCGGTGGTCGAGCATCAGGTTGACGCCTGCCAGCGGAAGCCAGGCCAGGAGCACGGTTCCCAGATAGAAGAGCCCCAGCACCTCGGCTCGTTCGCCCCGCTTCCGGAGGCCGAGGAGCACCAGGGCCATCAGCAGGATGGAGTAGGAACAGGGTAGGAGCGCGGAGCGGAGCGCCTCGACCAGGAGGCTCATGGGGCTTCGGCCAGAAGCGCCACCACGGTGTCCTCCAACGCCCCGTAGGCCCCCTCCCCGATGTGATCGAAGCGCACCCGGCCCGTGCGGTCCAGGACGTAGGTGCGGGGCCAGTAGGCGGGTGATCCCTGCCACTCCCGGAAGGTGCGGCGATCCGTGTCCAGCACCACGGGCCAGGTCACCCCGAGCCGGTCCATCGCCTCGACGATGGCGTCAACCTCCTTCTCGTAGGCGAACTCGGGGGAATGGATGCCGACGATCTCGAGACCCTGGTCCCGGTAGGCGGCGTAGATGTCCTGGGTGTACGGGAGGCGGTTGCGGCAGTTGTAACAACCGAAGGTCCAGAACTCGACGATCACCACCTTGCCGCGCAACTCCTCCAGGGAGGTCACGTCCGACTGCAGCCAGCCGTCGATGTCCCTGAGAGGTGGGTGTTCCTCCCTCAGCACGGGCGGCGGATGGATCGGCTCGGTGACCGCCGGCGCGGTCGTTGCCACGGAGACCTCGGTGCTCGGCGGGACGGCCGTGGTGGCCCCGGCCGTCGCGGTCGTGGTCATGCCGGCTGTCGTGGTCGCGCCGGCCGGAGCCGGAGCGACGCTCGGAGGGGACGTTTCGGTGGGACCACCGGCCGCAGTTACCTCACGGTCGGCGGACACCAGACGCGACACTCCGATCGCCACCACGAGCAACCCGAGCATGATTGCCACCGCGACGGCCGCGCGCCTGCGGGACGGCTTGGCGCCCTTCTCAACCATGCGAGCACGTTACCGGCTCCCTCCGGTTGTGCCGCAGCCCCTGCCCGCCCGAGCCGCGGTCGGGATTAGGTAACGCGGAATCAGCGTGCCATTATCCGGCGCCATGCGACCAAATCCACTTCGTTCCAAATGGGCGGCGGGCCGGCCTGCGCTGGGGAGCTGGGTATCGATTCCCAGCCAGCTGGTGGCGGAGGCGGTAGCCGCCAACGACCTTGACTATGTAGTCATCGACTGCCAGCACGGATTCATCGGCTTCGACGACACGGTCCGCATGCTGGCGGCGCTGAACACGGGGAGTGTCACGCCGATCGTGCGGGTGCCGGAACTGTCAACGGCCAACATCTCCCGCGTTCTTGACGCCGGGGCGATGGGAGTCATCATCCCGATGGTCAACTCGGTCGAGGAGGCGGCCGCGGCCGTCTCGTACACCCGCTTTCCTCCGGTGGGCGTCCGCAGCATCGGCGCAGGCCGGGCACTGATCACCGAAGGCGCCGACTATTACCAGCGCGCCAACGAAGAGGTGGCTTGCATGCCGATGATCGAGACCATGGAAGCCATCGCCGATCTGGACAACATCCTCTCCGTTCCGGGTATCGATGTGGCGTATGTCGGGCCCTCGGACCTGGCCGTGGCGATGGGCTACCAGCCGGGTACCACCGCCCAACCGTTCCTGGACATGCTCGATCACATAGTGGAAGCCTGCAATCGCCATGGCGTTCGTCCCGGCATCCAGGCAACACCCGGTACGGCGGCGGACCGCGTGGCACGGGGATTCCAGATGGTGACGATGGTGGTGGACCTGCCTGCTCTCCGAGCCGCCCTAGCCCGGGGCATCGCCGACGCCGCCCTCACCGACGAGGAACGCTCCCACCCGGCGTTGTATTAGTCGCTGGTTGCTAGTTGGTGGTTACTAGCTTCTAGGTGGTGATAAGGGGTCCGTGGCCAGGGGCTAAGTCGATGCTCCCAGCCCGAGAGCTCTCACCAGGAACGTGGCCATCTGCGCCCTACTCACCGCCACACCCGGACAGAACAAGCCACCATCGGAATCGCAGCCACCGGTGATACCGGCCTCGGCAAGACGATTGATCGCATCCTCAAAAACAGACCCATCATCATCCACGAAGAAATCACCCGTCGCCGGCGGCAACTCCAAACCCCGGCTCAGGAAAGCCGCCAACTGCGCCCTACTCACCGCCACACCCGGACAGAACAAGGCGCCATCGGAATCGCAGCCACCGGTGATACCGGCCTCGGCAAGACGATTGATCGCAT
>JAPPGU010000061.1 GCA_028821265.1 bacterium
CCCCCCCCCCCCCCCCCCCCCCCCCCCCCCCCCCCCCCCCCCCCCCCCCCTGGGTGGTGGTGGTTGTTTCGGGCGCCCGTGTGGTGGTCGTGGTCTCAGGTGCCTGTGTGGTGGTGGTCTGGGGGGCTTGGGTGGTGGTGGTTGTTTCGGGCGCCTGTGTCGTTTCGGTGGTCGCCGCCTGGGTGGTGGTGGTCTCGGGCGGCTGTGTTGTCTCGGTGGTCTCCGCCGCGGCCGGGACGGTCCCGGCCCCTTCGGGGGTGTCGGTGGGCAGGATCTCCGGTTCGATGGGCTCGAACTCCGGCACGGTGGTGTCGATAGGTTCGAACTCCGGTACGGCGGCGTCGATGGGCTCGAACTCCGGTACGGTGGTGTCGGAGACGCCGTCCGCGGCCGGGGTCGCAGCGGGCGCCGGCGAGGGGAGTGCGGTGGGAAGCGTCACCTGGTCCCGTGCGACCGCGACCGACTGTGTCCGGTTCCCGAGGTAGCGGCCGAGGAACACCTCACCCACCGACACGACCACCGTCGCGGCCGACGCGACGAGGAAGGCACGCCGCGATCCGGCACCGGCCACCGCGCTCGACCCGGGCCGAGTTGCGCCCGCGAACAGAGAACGGAGCCCCAGCAGCACACTGACGCCCAGGCCCGCAGCAGCCACGGCGGCCACCAGGGTGAGAGCCACTCCCGCCAGCGGATCGGTCAGCCCGGCCACGAACCCGACCGCGCCGAACACCACGAAGCCGGCCGATGCCATACCGGGTCGGTCCCTGGACAGGATGCCGAGTAGGGCGCCGATCCCGAGCGAGACCAGGACGATCCCGATTACCAGCACCAACTTGTCATTGGTTCCGAAGATCGCGATGGCCCAATCCACGACTGGTACGGGGGTGATGTCGATGACCCGCTGTCCTATGGTGCGCACCAGCGACGGCGCGGACAGGAAGAGGCCCGCTACCAACTCGGAAACGGCGAGAGCGGCGCCCGCCGCGATCACACCAAGGAGTGCGAAGCCGAGCCATAGCCGGGACGAGGGGGCCGGACCGGATTCGGGAGTGGAGGGGTCGCGTCCCATAGCCCTCAGGTTAGGGCGGTCCGGTGGCTTTGGCAGCGCTTGGTGCTGTGACCGTCCACCGGTCCGGCGGGGCTACCGGCGCTTAACCGGTCAAACCCCGCCGGAGGTGGTGATCTCGGGGGGTAGCCGCTCGCCCCAGCCGGTGGTCCGTTCCCACGCATGGGCCAGCTCCAGGACGGAGCGGTCGGCGTGATACCGGCCCACCAGCTGCAGTCCGACCGGGAGTCCGTCGGGTGTGAAGCTGCCCGGGACTGAGATGGTGGGATGGGTCGTGACCGTGACGTCGCTGCATGACCGCATCCAGTCGATGTAGGTCTCCATCCGGGTTCCGTCGATCTCGGTTGGGTATTCCACATCGACGGGGAACGGGGGCACCTGGGTGACCGGTGCCGCCAGGAAGTCGAACCCTCCCCGTTCGGGCCTCATGAAGTCATGGACGCGGGCGATCAGTTGGCGATGCCGGCGGCAGACCTCGGCGTACTCGGCGATGGTCATCTTCAGGCCGGCCTCGATGTTCCAGATCACGGTCGCCTTCATCAGGTCCCGGTGTTGGGCCAGCAGCGGGGCGTAGCCGACCGCGAACAGCCATGCCCTCCGGGCGTGGAAGATCTCGGCGGCGTCAGACAGGTCCGGCCAGGTCTCGACGACCTCGCAGCCCAGATCGGCCAGCAGGTCGGGAGCGTTTTCGAGGGCCGCTCTGATGGAGGGGTCGACCGGTAGCCCGCCGGCGTCGGGGGACCAGGCCACTCTGGTTCCGGTCAGATCCCGTTCCAGCGAGCCGGCTAACGCGTCCGGTGACTGGTCGATGGAGACCGGCGACCGGGGATCCGGGCCGGCCATGGCCCGGAGGTAGAGGGCTACGTCGGCCACGGTCCGGGCCATCGGGCCCCTCACGGGGAGGGGGGACCACGGATCGTGGGCGGTGATGGCCGGCACGCGGCCGGGCGAGGGGCGGAACCCGACGATGTTGCAGAAGGCAGCGGGATTGCGGAGCGAGCCGCCCAGATCGGAGCCGTCACACAGGGGAAGCATCCGGGCCGCCAGCGCGGCCGCCGCGCCCCCGCTGCTGCCGCCCGGTGTCCGGTCGAGAGCGTAGGGGTTGCGGGTGGGGCCGAAGACCGGGTTGAACGTGTGGGACCCGGCGCCGAACTCGGGAGTGTTGGTCTTTCCCACCATCAGCGCGCCGGCCCGGCGCTGGCGCTCCACCACCAGCGAGTCGGACGGAGGGAGGAAGTCTGAGAAGATCGGCGAGCCGAAGGTGGTGCGGATGCCGGCCGTGGCCAGCAGGTCCTTGTGGGCCACGGGCAGGCCGTGCAGCAGTCCGAGGGTCTCGCCCCGGGCGTATGCCTCGTCGGCGGCGGTGGCTCGTTGTGTGGCCAGCTCGGGCGTAAGGGTCACCAAGGCGTTGACGGTCGGGTTGAGCGCCTCGATCCGGGACAGGTGGGCGTCGAGCAGCTCGCGGGCGCTGATTTGTCCCCGGGCCAGCAGCGAGGACATTTCCGTTGCCGGAAGAGAGCACACATCCATGGCGCCATTTGACCACATCGCGACCGGCCGTGGTTCGCTCCCGGCCCTGCCCGGTTACCCTCCCGCGCTGGAATCTGCTCCCGAGCAGCACCTGTGAGGCATTCCGTGAGAATCTTTCCGGCGATAGACGTCCTGTCCGGGGGCGTGGTGCGCCTGTTCCAGGGTGACTACGGCCAGGTCACCAGGTACGGAGAGTCGATCGGCGACCAGCTGGAGGCCTGGAAGGAGGCCGGGGCCGCCTGGTTGCACGTGATCGACCTCGACGGGGCACGGACGGGCAATCCCGATCCGTCCCTGTGGCGCCGGGTGGCCGGCCGCGGGGTGGCGGTCCAGCTCGGTGGGGGCATCCGGAGCGCCGAGGACGCGGTTGCGGCCCTCGGGTGCGGCATAGACCGGGTGATCATGGGCACCAGCGCGGTCTGGTCGCCGGGTGTTCTGGCATCGACCGTCGAGCGAGCCTCGCCGGACCGGGTGGTAGCGGCGGTCGACGTAAGGGACGGGCGGGCCGGAGGCCAGGGTTGGCTGGACGAGGGCCGGGACTTCGGGCAGGTGGTCGAGAATGCGCTGGATGCGGGGGTGTCGAGGTTCCTGGTGACCGCCATCGCTCGAGACGGCGCCATGACCGGTCCCGACCTGGATCTACTCGGAGCGGTCCGCCGCCGGGCGCCGGATGCAGAGCTGATGGCCGCAGGCGGCATCGCGACGATGGACGACCTGCGCGATCTGGCCGCCGGAGGCATCGACGGGGCGGTCATCGGTCGGGCCCTCTACGAAGGCGGGATCGACCTGACCGAGGCGCTGGCAGAGTTCCCGGGCTAGACGCCTGCCCGCCGGGCGTGCCGCTGGGCGGAGGCTCGGAACGACTGTTTTTCGCGTTCTCGCGGAAAGGGGTTGAACGCGTCACAAGAATCTCTTATGTTAATTATCACCGAGCACCGACATCGGAACGGAAGGCCGATCAGAGCCGGAGTGGTAGAATAGGTGCCAGCCAGGCTGAGGAAGGAACGATCCACGCATGACCAGCCAGGGAGTCACCGAGTCGTTAGTCGACGCGAAGGACGAAGCCCGGCAGGCAGAGATACGGACCGATCTGGCCAAAGAGATGAATCGGTTCACATGGCGGGTCATCGGTTTCGTAACCGCTCTCGTGCTTGGATCGACCGGTCTAATCATTGCGGTGCTGCTAGGTGTCCCCTAGAAACGGAGGGTGTCAGCCCTGGAACGCTGCCTCCGAGGTTGGCACAAGAGAACACGTGGAAGCAGGCACTTCGACGCGAAGAGGCTGGCCGACTCAGCCGATGCCGTGTCTCAGCGGCGGAGTCGGCGAATACCCTGACGCCTATTGCCGCACATCGGGGGGAGCCAGCGAGTCGTTCACCAGGCGATCCACCACCGCCCGGAGGGCCTCCCTCTCGTCGGCGCCCGACTCCAATGCCTCCCGGTACACGGCCAGCTGGACGTCGGCGGAGGTGCCCCGCTCGAGGATGGTCCGGGCGTGTTCGACCTCGGACACGCAACCGAGGGCTTCGGCATCCGGCCGAACCAACTCGATCATCTCCTCCATCAGGTCGGGGAACGGCACCAGGACGCCCTTGCCGAAGTCGACCAGGCGGTCGGCGATCCCGTACCGCTGGGCCCGCCAGATGTTCTCCGCGACCAGGAAATTGGCGTAGCTCCTCCAGCGCTGGTTCTCCATCCGCAGCCGCCAGAGCATGCGGAGCAGGCACACGTAGAGGGCGGCCAGCGTGATGGTGTCCTCCATCTTGGTGGGCAGGTCGGTGATCCTCATCTCGAGGGTGGGGTAGCGGGACGACGGACGGACGTCCCACCAGAGCTTCGAGGCGTCCTCGATGATGCCGGCGTTCACCAGGACATCCACGTGTCGTTGGTACTCCGCCCACGACTCGAACCTCTCGGGAAGGCCGGTGCGGGGAATGGCGCCGAAGATGGCCGGGCGGTAGCTCTTCAGGCCTGTGTCCCTGCCCTGCCAGAACGGTGAGGAGGCGGACAGGGCGAGGAGATGGGGGAGGAAGTAGGAGATTTGTCCCATCAGGTCGATCCGGAGGTCCGGGTCCTCGATTCCCACATGGACGTGGAGTCCCGAGATCACCAGCTGCCGGGCGGTGCCCTGGAGGTCGTCGGCGAGTTGGCGGTAGCGGTCGCCGTCGGTCACCTGCTGGGTCTCCCAGCGGGTGAACGGATGGGTCGAGGAGGCGATCGGGGCCAGGCCGTAGTCGTCAGCGGCCTCGGAGACGGCGATGCGCAACAGCCCGATCTCGGCCCGCAGATCCTTCAGGTTGTCGCAGACCGGAGTCCCGATCTCGATCTGGCAGCTAAACAGTTCGGGGCTCACCAACCCGTGGCGCAGCGCCTTCACCTTCTCGATCAGACCCTCCGGCTGGTAGGACACGAGCGCCCCCGTTTCGCGCTCGACCAGGAGGTACTCCTCCTCGATCCCCATAGTCCAGGAAGGTTCGGCAATCATCAGGTGAGTTTAGTGTCGGATCGGGATCACAGCTGATCAGGCCGGACGGATCGCAGCCGACCGAGTCGTAGACGGCATCCGGCTGACCAACGCCAGAACCGACGACAGCTCATGGCTGAGCCCATGGCCGTTTCATCTCTTGATCGGTGCCCGGGCCACGGCAGGGAGTGATCCGACGAGTGCTCATCGACCTACCGGTCGCTTCGAGAGGAGCGGGGCAAAGGCATCTGGTTGTTCGGCGGTGGCGCACTGTTTCGCAACCTCTGCGAGGAAGGGCTCGTCGACATGGTTGAGGTCTCGATCGTCCCTGTAATGCTCGGTGCGGGCGTTCCGCTCGTTGCCGACCTGTCCACGCGAGTGGAGCTAATACTGACAGAGCAAAGGCTTTACGAGACGACAGGAACGGTGAGTCTGGTTTACGAGGTGAAAAGAGTCCCGTAGGTGCTGACCATCGTATGGGCATCAAGGCATCATCTAATGGAGATGTTATGATGTCTGCATGCGAACGACGTTGACTCTCGACGATGACTTGGCCGCGGCCCTGAAGGAACAGGCCCGGCTGGCGGATCAGCCGTTCAAGCAGGTCGTCAACGACACCCTGCGGCGAGGTCTGTCCCCGGTGCTGGCAGAGGCGGAGTCCGGCTACGAGGTCAGGCCCCACGACAGCGGTTTCAGGCCCGGCGTCGATCCGTTGCGGCTGAACCAGCTCAACGACGCGCTCGAGGCTGACGAGTTCGCGGGCTCGCCGCCGCAGTGATCGTCCCGGACCTGAACCTGCTCGTCTACGCACACAGCACCGGTGCGCCGCTGCACGAGCCGGCGCGCCGCTGGTGGGAGGATCTGGTGAACGGAACCAAGCGAGTCGGGGTTCCGTGGCTCGTGGCGGCAGGGTTCGTGCGACTGCTCACCCACCCCGGCGTCCTGAACACCCCGGCGGCTCCCGAGCACGCCGTCGACCTCATGGCCGAGTGGTTCCGCTCACCCAGCGTCGCACCGCTGAACCCGGGCACCCAGCACATCGCGATCTTCCGCAGCATGCTGGTCGCCGCCGGTGTAGGGGGGAACCTCGTCACCGACGCCCACATCGCCGCGCTAGCCATCGAGCACCAAGCCGAGGTCCACTCCAACGACAGCGACTTCGCACGCTTCCCAGGAGTGCGCTGGCGCAACCCCCTCTGACCCGGCACCGCCCCGACGCAGGCGGTGCTGCACGGTTTGTGCCGGCTCCGACGGCGTGTCGGCTTTCGGCGCCACCGCCGGCTACGCGGTGGTCATCGCCGTTGTGCGATTGCTCGAGGCTCTGCTCCAGGTCTGCCGGCAGGCGTCGTTTCTCTCGCTTGCTGGGGCATTCGAGCGCAACCTTGGCATCTGCAAGTCCCGCCGGGACCGGCCTGCCGGCGCAAGGCGGCCTGTGTCAGCCCCACAGGGCCGATATCGGGACGGCCTGGTGATGCGGGGGTCGCTACGGTCCCGGGATGGACGCGGCGCCGCTGGACGGCCGCTATGACCCCGGCAACGGCGACGTACATGAGCGTTCATGGCGGGCAGCGGCGGGCCTCATCGGGGTGCTGGGTACTCGTCGCCTCCGGCGCGGAGTTGGCGCCATCGATCCAGCCGCTCATCGACTGCTGGGTGATCAGCCGTCCCGACGGGCCCGGCGGAACCATCCGGATGAATGCCTGGCAGGACTACGGCGTCCTCGCCGGCTCTCCTTCACCTGTGCGAGCCGTCTCTGATCCATGTGTCGCAAGAACCGTTGGGCACTCACGTATTCGAGTCCCGTTCGAGGGTCAGGATGGGCGCTGCCGTAGGGCTTCGAAGAGGACCAGGGCGCCGGCCGTGGCCGCGTTGAGGGAGTCGGCCGAGCCGGCCATGGGGATCCGGACCATGGGGAAGCGTCCGTCCAGCCAGGTCTCGCTGAGCCCGTACTGCTCGGAGCCCACCACAACGGCCACCGCACCCGAGTAGTCCGCGTTCCAGTAGAGATCCCGGGTGGACGGGGTGGTGACTACGGCCCTGATCCCGTGTTCGGCCATCCATCCGATGGCGCCGTCCGCGGTCGAGACCGCCAGCGGCACGGTGAACAAGCACCCGAGCGAGGCCCGCACCACGTTGGGGTTGAATGGATCGGTGGTCGGATCGGCCACGACGACCGCGCTCACGCCGGCGGCATCAGCGGTGCGCAGCATGGTCCCGAGGTTGCCCGGCTTCTCGATGCTCTCCATCACCAGCAGAAGCGGGTCGGTCGGGAGCCTGATCCGCTCCAGACCGGTGTCGAACTGCGGCGCCACGGCCAGGAGCCCCTCGGGCCGGTCCCGGTAGGCGGCCTTCCGGAACGGTTCGGGCGCCAATCGGTGGCACCGGGCTCCCGACGCCACGATCCGGTCGACCAGGCCCGGCTCGTTGGTCCCGAGGAAGAGGCGGTCGCACATGTAGATCTCGTCGATGCGGATGCCGGCGTCTGCCGCCCGCGTGATCTCGCTGTAACCCTCGATCAGGAAGGCGCCCTCGCTGTCCCGGTGGCGCCGGCTCCGGAGCCGCACCAGGCGCTTCACCTTGGGGTTGGTCGGAGAGGTGATCATCCGGATCGGTCGGCGGGGGACCAGCGGTCCCGGTGGATCACGTCCCGGACGGGCCGCCGGCCTCTATCCAGCGAGCCCGACCTCCGATCGGGGGCGGGATGGCCGATGGTGACCACCCCGATCGGCGAGTACTCCTCGGGGATGTCCAGCAGGGCCGCCAGGCCGGACATGGCATGGCAACCGAGGAAGCCGGCCGCCAAGCCCTCGTCCACAGCAGCCAGGAGTATGTTCTGGAGGGCTGCCCCCGCGTCTATCCACCAGTACGGGACCGGCCACTCGATCTCTTTCCCGTCGGGTGACTTGTCGGGCTCCCGGTAGCGCCGACGGTAGGCGTCCTCCGAAACACAGACGACCACATGGGCCGGTGCCCGGCTGATCCACGGATCGAACCCGGCCTCGACGTAGTCGGCCTCTCCTGCCAGGGCGGCGATCGACGCCCGGTCGGCCCGGTCGGTCACGACGACGAATGCCTGGCCCTGGGAGAACCCGGCGCTCGGGGCCTTCCGTCCTGCATCGACTATCCGTTCCAATGCAGCCGGATCCACGGGACTGCAGGTGTAGTTTCGGACCATCCGCCGCCGGGCGACCACCTCACGGAACTCCATGGCACCGTACGGTAGTTCCGGGACCTGTCTGGATGGCGATAGGCCCCTGGGGTCAGACCGTCTGCACCGCCCCGGCCAGATCCTCGAGAGCCGCCTTGGCGTCGGAGAACATCATCAGGGTGGTGTCGCGGTAGAAGAGCGGGTTGTCGATGCCCGCGAAACCGGGGGAGAGGCTGCGCTTGACGACTATGACGGCGCCGGCCCGGTCCACGTCGAGGATCGGCATCCCGTAGATGGGCGAGGCGGGGTCATCCCGCGCCGAGGGGTTCACCACATCGTTGGCGCCCACCACGAGCGCCACATCCGTGCGGGGGAAGTCATCGTTGATCTCGTCGAGGTCGAGCAGCTGTTCGTAGGCGACATCAGCCTCCGCCAGCAGGACGTTCATGTGCCCCGGCATCCGTCCGGCGACGGGGTGGATGGCGTATCGCACCTCCACGCCCCGAGCGGCCAGCCGGTCGGTCAGGTCCCGGGCGCTGTACTGGGCCTGGGAGACGGCGAGGCCGTAGCCGGGGACCACGATCACGGAGCGCGCATAGGCGAGCGTCACGGCGGCATCGTCCACGGTCGCCCGGCGAACCGGGCCGCCTCCTATCCCTTCGGGTGGCGCCTCTTCGTCTCCGCCGAAGGCCGCGAACAGGACGTTGGCCAGGGAACGGTTCATGGCCCTCGACATGATGGCGGTCAGGACCAGGCCTGACGCGCCCACGAGCGCTCCCGAGATTATGAGGGCTTCGGAGCCGATCACGAAGCCGGTGGAAGCCGCGGCGAGACCCGACATGGAGTTGAGGAATGCGACGATCACCGGCATGTCGGCGCCGCCGATCGGGAGGGTGCGGGTCACACCCAGCAGGGCGGCCAGGGCGATCAACAGCCACAGGGCGCCGCGATTGCCCGAGGCCGCCATCCAGACGCCCGAACCCACCACCGAGACGGCCAGCGCCGAGTCAAAGACCATCTGCCCCCTGAACAGCAGGGGCCGGCCCGGGATCAGGCCCTGGAGCTTCCCGAACGCCACGAAGCTGCCGGTGAAGGTGGCGATGCCCAGGGCGCAGGAGAGGGTGACCGTGACCGCGGTCTCCGCCGTAGACGATCCGTTCGCCAGGAACTCGGCTGCCGCCACCATGCCCGAGGCGGCGCCGCCGAAGCCGTTGAAGGCCGCCACCAGCTGCGGGATTCCGGTCATCGCCACCCGGCGGGCCAGGATCGTGCCCGCGGTACCGCCGACGAGGAAGCCGGCCACTATCAGCGTGTAGTCGACGATGCCCGACCGGAGCAGCGTCACCACAATCGCGATCAGCATCCCGACCGCACCCATCAGGTTGCCCGAGCGGGCGGTCAGCGGGGAGCTCAGCCGTTTGAGCCCGAGAATGAACAGAGTGGCGGCGGCCAGGTAGAGGAGGGTGGAGGCGGCGTCGCTCAACTCCCGCGCCTCCGGGACACGCGCCTGCGCGTGCCGAACATCTCCAGCATCCTGTCGGTCACCAGGAACCCGCCGACCACGTTGATCGTGGCGAAGGTCACGGCCAGGAACCCGAGGATGGCGGACAGGACATCTCCCCGCCCGGCCACCAGGAGGGCCCCGACCAGGGTGATCCCGGAGATGGCGTTGGATCCGGACATGAGCGGGGTGTGCAGCTGGGGAGGAACCTTGGTGATGACCTCGAAGCCGACGAAAGCGGCGAGGACGAACACGGTGATCCCGACGGCGAGAGTCATGGCGTCGCCTCGAGCCGGGCCAGAACGTCGGGGTGGACCACGTCGCCGCCCCGGGTGATCGTCACTCCTGCCCGGATCTCGTCGTCGGCGCCGGCGGTCGCTGGGTCGTCGAGATAGCTGAAGAGCTCGTAGGCGTTGCGGGCGAAGGTCCTCGAGGCATCGGCGGCAGGTCGCGCCTCGAGGCCGGTGGGCCCCACCACCGTGACGCCTCCCACCCGCACCACTTCGTCCGGTACGGTCAGCACGCAGTTCCCTCCCCGTTCGGCGGCGCCGTCGACGATCACCGACCCGGGCCGCATGCCGGCGACGGCCTCCGCGCTGACCAGGGTGGGGGCGGGCCTACCCGGGATGGCGGCCGCCGTAATCACCACGTCGGCGGTCGCCAGGTGAGGCTCCAGGCCCTCCAGGAGGCGGCTGCCGTCGCCTTCGGAGAGCGGGCGGGCGTACCCGCCGGAAGCGGAGGAGTCCTGCTGGGTCACGTCCAAGTCGATGAAGGAGGCGCCCAGGCTCCGGACCTGTTCCCCGGCGCTCGCCCGGACATCGTATCCCCTGACCACCGCTCCGAGGCGTCGAGCGGTGGCGATGGCTTGCAGGCCGGCCACACCGCATCCGAGCACCACCACCGTCGCCGGGCGGATCGTTCCCGCCGCGGTCACCATCATGGGGAAGATGCGGGGGAGACGGGAAGCGGCTTCCAGCACCATCTCGTACCCGGCCAGCGTGGCCTGGGACGACAGGGCATCCATCGACTGGGCCCGGGTGGTCCTGGGAAGGGTCTCGAAGGCGATGGCTGTCACCTTCGCCCCGGCGAGGGCTCGCATGGCGTGCGGCTCGTCGAGCGGGCGCAGGAGGCCCAGGAGCCACGCGCCCGGAATCATCCGGGATAGCTCGGCATCACCGGGAGGCCCGACCGTCACTACCGCGTCGGCTTCCCACGCCGAGCCGACCATCTCGCATCCCGCTTCCCGGAAGGCTTCGTCGGGCAGGCCGGCGACCTCACCGGCGCCGTGCTCCACCTGGACCCGATGGCCGTCCTCCAGGTATCGCTCGGCGATCTCGGGGGTGATCCCGACGCGGGTTTCGGGGCTTGGCTGCCGCGGGGCTCCGATGTTCATTCGTTATCCGGTTCTGGTCGAGGCCCTTCGGGGAAGGATTTCAAGTCGTCAGGCTTCCGCCACTGCAGCGGCTATCCGGTCACCCAACTGGTCGGTGGAGGCGCCCATGTCGGGTCCTCCCATCGATCTCATGGTGGGTAGCGCCGCTCCGACCGCCTCCTCCACGATCGACGCCGCCCGGTGCTCGCCCAGGTGGGAGAGGCACATGGCGGCCGACAGCACCGCGGCCACCGGGTTGGCCCATCCTCGTCCTACGATGTCGGGCGCCGAACCGTGAACGGGCTCGAAGAGGGACGGGTAGTCGCCCTCGGGATTGATGTTGCCGCTCGCGGCGAGGCCCATGCCGCCCTGCAAGGCCGCGCCGAGGTCGGTGATGATGTCGCCGAACAGGTTGTCGGTGACGATCACGTCGAAGCGCTCGGGCTGGGTGACCATGTGCAGGCACATGGCGTCCACGTGGGCGTATTCCACCGCCACGTCGGGGTAGCGCTCGGCGATCTCACAGACGGTCCGGTACCAGAGGCCGCCCGCGTAGGTGAGGACGTTGGTCTTGTGTCCCAGGGTCAGGTGCTGCCGCCGTCGCATGGCCTGCTCGAACGCGTACCGGACGATCCGCTCCACGCCGAAGCGGGTGTTGAGCGACTCCTCGACGGCTACCTCGGCGGGAGTGCCCTCGCGGAGTACGCCGCCCGATCCCACATACGGCCCCTCCGTGTTCTCCCGGAGGACGAGCATGTCGCAACGGTCGGGTGTAAGGCCCGCGATCGGGGTGGCTACTCCGGGCAGCAGCTTGATGGGCCTGAGGTTCACGTAGAGCTCGAAGTTGAATCTCAACCTGAGGAGCAGCCCTCGTTCCAGGATTCCGGGCGGGACGTCAGGCGTGCCGACCGCTCCTATCAGGATCGCGTCGAAGCCGGCGAGCTCCTGTTCCACCGAGTCGGGCAGGACGTCGCCGGTGGCGAGATACCGGTTCCCTCCCAGGTCGTAGCGCTCGGTCTCTACGGCGAACCCGCACCGGTCGCCGGCTGCCTCCATGGCCTTGAGGGCCTGAACGATAACCTCAGGTCCGATTCCATCTCCGGCGATGACCGCCAGCCGGTGCCGTCGTTCGCTCATCAGCCGGTGATCTTAACCGTCCATCATAAGGTTTTAGTGGTCTTTCTATGCCGGAGTCCCGGCGCCCGCATTCAGCACCCGGTTCAGGGCTTCCACGAAGGCATGGCCCGAACCTTCAACCACATCTGTAGAGATGGCCCGCCCGCTCCGGGACATGCCGTCGATCTGGATCACTACGTTCACTTCGGCCATGGCGTCGGCGCCGGACGTGACCGGCACCACCCGGTAGTCGAGAAGGTGGGGGTCCAGGCCGGACGCCCTCTTGAGGGCGGCGAAGGTGGCGTCCACCATCCCACCCCCGGTGCCGGTGAACTCCTCGGTCTCGGACCCCTCGCCCCGCGTCACCACCACGGTGGCGGTGGGCTCCACGTCCGTCCCCCCTCGCACCCGCATCGACACCATGCGTATGGCGTCCGGTACGCGGCGGCTTCCGTGGCGGATGATGGCCCGCAGCTCCTGCTCGTTTATCTCCACCTTCCGGTCAGCCATCTCCTTGAAGGCGACGAAGGCCTCGTTGAACTGGTCGTCCTCCAGCACGATGCCGAGTTTGGCCAGCGCGTCGGCGAATCCGGCCCGTCCGGAGTGCTTGCCCAGCACGATCTGGCTGGTCGCTCCCACCGACTCCGGATCCATGATCTCGTAGGTTTCCCGGTCGCGGAGCACCCCGTGCTGGTGGATGCCGGACTCGTGGGCGAAGGCATTGCGCCCCACGACCGCCTTGTTGAACTGGATGGGATACCCGGTGAGTCGGGAGACCAGCCGGCTGGTGGGCACGATCTCGGCCGTGTTGGCCCCGACCTCCACCCCGAAGTGGTCCTGGCGGGTGGTGACGGCCATGATCACCTCCTCGGTGGAGGTGTTCCCGGCCCGTTCGCCGATACCGTTGATGGCGCCCTCGATCTGGCGGGCCCCCGCATGGATGGCGGTCAGCGAGTTGGCCACGGCCAGCCCCAGGTCGTTGTGGCAATGGGTCGACACGATCACGTCGTCCCTGCCTCCGAGCACCTCGTCGTACACCCGGCTCAGCAACCCGACGTAGTCCTGGGGGGTGGCGAAGCCCACCGTATCCGGGATGTTGATGGTGGTGGCGCCCTCCCGGACCGCCGCCTGGCAGGTGGCGATCATGAAGTCCGGGTCCGAGCGGGTGGCGTCCTGGGGAGAGAACTCTACATCGTCCGTGTAGCGCCGGGCGCGGCGGACCGACTCGATGATCGACTGCATCACCTCGGCTGGGGTCTTGCGGAGCATCCGCTCCATGTGGATGGGGGAGGTGCTCTGGAAGACGTGGATCCGGTGGCGCTCCGCGTGACGTACCGCGTCGTAGGCGCGGTCGATGTCGTCCGGCGTGCACCGGGCCAGCGAGGCGATCACCGGGCCCTTGACCAGCTTCGCGATCTGGGAAACGCCGTAGAAGTCGCCGTCGGATGCGGCCGCGAAGCCGGCCTCGATGACGTCCACCTGCAGCCTGGCCAGCTGCCGGGCGATCGTGAGCTTCTCGTCAGGGGTCAGGGCGATTCCCGGCGCCTGCTCCCCGTCTCGGAGGGTGGTGTCGAAGATGATCAGTTTGTCCTGTGGCATGGCTGTCTGCTCCGGTTGGAAGAGGTGGGTGGGTTGGCGGTGATGGAGGGAGGGGCGCCTCCACGACCCTACGTCAGGTCGTGGAGGCCCGTTAGCACCAGAGGCCGCCGGAGCAGCAGGAACCGGCCGGGACCGACCGGTGCGGGGATGGGCGACGGACGTGCCGGGCGGATCATCAGTCGCTCGGGGTCTTGGGGGTAAGGAAGGGCATCAGCTCGCGGAGGCCGGCGCCCACCTGTTCGACCTGGTGGCTGCGCTCCGCGGCCCGTCGCCTGAGTAGCTCGGGCGCTCCGGCCCGGGCCTCGGCCATCCACTCGCGGGCGAACCTTCCCGAGCGGATATCCGCCAGTACATCCTGCATGACCCGCCGGGTCTCGTCGGTGATGATTCGCGGGCCGGTGCTGTAGTCACCCCACTCGGCGGTGTCGGAGACCGAGTATCTCATCCAGGACAGCCCGCCCTCATACATCAGGTCGACGATCAGCTTCAACTCGTGGAGGGTCTCGAAGTAGGCCGACTCGGGGGCGTAGCCCGCCTCGACCAGCGTCTCGAAGGAGGCCTTGACCAGTGCCGACAACCCACCGCAGAGGATTACCTGTTCCCCGAACAGGTCGGTCTCCGTCTCCTCGCGGAAGGTGGTCTCCAGCACGCCGGCCCGGGTGCCACCGATACCCCATGCGTAGGCGAGGCCGAGGGCATGGGCGCCGCCGGTGGCGTCCTGGTGGATCGCGAGCAGGCACGGCACCCCCGAACCTTCCGTGTAGGTGCGCCGCACCAGGTGTCCGGGGCCCTTCGGCGCCACCATCAACACGTCGAGGCCCGGCTCCGGGGTGATCTCGTCGAAGTGGATGTTGAAGCCGTGGGCGAACATCAGGGCGTCGCCGTCCGCCAGGTTGGGGGCGACCTCGGCTGCGTAGAGGTCGGCCATGTGCTGGTCGGGCACCAGCATCATCACCACGTCCGCCCAGCCGGAGACCTCCGCCACGGTGCCGACCGTCAGGCCCTCGTCCTGGGCCTCGGTGCGGCTCTTGGACGACTCCCTGAGGCCGACCCTCACCTCGACGCCCGACTCCCGCAGGTTCAGGGCGTGGGCGTGTCCCTGGCTCCCGTATCCGATGACCGCCACCTTGCGGCTCGATACGGCGGCGGGATCGGCATCGTCGTCATAGAAGATTGCAGCCATGTCTACCTTCCGGGGATCGCTGACCGGTCGGGAATCGTAACGGGGCGCCGGCGGAACGTCATCCCACCGCCTTGAGCTTGCGGGCCTTGGGTTCGCGGTTAATGGCGATCCGCCCCGACTTCACCAGGTCCACGAGTCCGAACGGGCGGATCAGCTCCAGCAGATCGTTCAGCTTGGTGGGGGAGCCGGTGACCATGAACGTGATGGAGTCGACACCCACGTCGACCGGAGTCGCCCTGAAGATGGTGGCCAACTGGAGGACCTCGGACCGTTGCCGGGAGTTGGCCCGCACTCTGACCAGCATGATCTCGCGCTCGATCGAGGACCCGGGGTCCAGTTCGGTGATCTTCACCACGTTCACCAGCTTGTGGAGCTGCTTCTTGACCTGCTCCAGTTCCGGCGCCCGCACCACGATGGTCATCTTCGACAACCCCGGCTCGGCGGCCGGCCCCACCGCGAGGGAGTGGATGTTGAATCCCCGCCGGGCGAACAGCGAAGAGACCCTCGCCAGGACACCCGGTTTGTTCTCAACCAGGACGCTCAATACTTGCTGCTCGGTCACAGGTCCTCCGGTCCGTTGAGAACGATGTCGTTGGACCCGCCGGCGGGCACCATCGGGAAGACCATCTCGTCCCGGTCGACCACGAACTCGGCCACTACGGGCCGGTCGTCGATCTCCAGCATGGTCTCGATCACGTGGTCCACCTCGTCCACCCGGGTGGCGCGCAGCCCCGCGCAACCCATGGACTCGGCCAGCTTCGGGTAGTCCGGGAGCTGTTGACCGAGGTCGGAGGCGGAGAACCGCTCGTTGTAGAAGAGGCGTTGCCACTGGCGGACCATGCCGTGCGCGGCGTTGTTGAACAGGGCCACCTTGATGGGGATCCGCTCGTAGGCGGCGGTTATGAGCTCCTGGACGGTCATCTGGAAGCAGCCGTCTCCGTCCACGGCGATCACCTGCTGGTCGGGCATGCCGACCTTGGCGCCGATGGCCGCCGGCACTGCGAACCCCATGGTGCCCAGCCCGCCTGAGTTGATCCAGTGGCGGGGCTGGTCGAAACGCCAGTACTGGGAGGCCCACATCTGATGCTGCCCCACACCCGACACGACGATGGCGTCATCGTCCGCCCGGTCCCGCAGGCGACTGATCACGTGCTGGGGCTTCAGCGGACCGTCGGCCTGCTGCTCGAAGCGGAGCGGGTGCCGTTCCTGCCACGTCCTGATGGTGGTCCACCACTTCTCCAGTTCCGGGGTCGGCGTGTCTCCCCAGCGCTCGCACATCGCCTCCAGAATCAGGCGGGCGTCACCGACGATCGGAACCTCCGGAGCGCGCACCTTCCCGATCTCGGCCGGATCGATGTCGGCATGTATCACCTTGGCGAATGGAGCGAAGGCGTCGGGATCTCCCGTGACCCGGTCGTCGAAACGCACGCCGATGGCTACCAGCAGATCGGCCTTCTGCATGGCGGTGGTGGCGGCGTAGAGGCCGTGCATCCCCGGCATTCCCAGGGTGTTGGGATTGTGATCGGAGATGGCGCCCCGGCCCATCAGGGTGGTGATGACCGGCATGTTCGTCATGCGAGCGAAGGCGGCCAGGGCTTCGCTCCCTCCCGCTTTGATGATGCCGCCCCCGACGTAGAGAACGGGGCGTTCCGCGCTCTCGATCAGCCGGATGGCCTCACGTATCCGGCGGGGGTGCGGGGAGGTGGTGGGACGGTATCCGGGCATGGCCACCGGCTCCGGATCCCGCCACGGCACGCGGGCGTTGAGCACGTCCTTGGGGATGTCGACGAGCACCGGCCCGGGACGTCCGGTTGACGCCAGGTGGAAGGCCTCGGCGACGGTCTGGGCGATCTCCTCGGCGTGGGTGACGAAGTAGTTGTGCTTGGTGGCCGGCATCGTTATGCCGGTGGTGTGGGCCTCCTGGAAGGCGTCGTTACCGACGGCGTGCGTGGGCACCTGTCCGGTGATGGCCACGATGGGAACCGAGTCCATCAGCGCGTCCGCCAGCGGAGTGACCAGATTGGTGGCGCCGGGACCCGAGGTGGCGATGGCCACGCCGACCTTCCCGGTAGCCCAGGCGTAGCCCTCGGCCATGTGGCCTGCGCCCTGCTCGTGGCGGGCGAGGACATGGCGGAATCCGGCGTCGATTAGCGGGTCGTAGGCAGGGAGGATGGCGCCGCCGGGGATGCCGAAGGCGGTCTCGACCTCCTGGTATTCGAGTGCTTTGATCAGTATCTCTGCGCCGGTGATCATGCCCATCTGCTTCCTTGCTGGTCTCGCTGGTCCTGTGGTGCTCTCATACAGAAAGCCCTCCGGCAGGAGGGCTTCAGCGCACAGCCGCGTTGCGACGGTGCGCTACATAAGTACTAGTACGAGGCTGCGGCCGGTCATGAGATGCCGAAGTATGGAGCATGCGGGCCGTGATGTCAACATTTGTGGCGATATATGTCGGCGTTGACATAGCGGTCCGCTTCCTGCTTACGATTGGGGAATGCGCAAACCGGAACGCCGACTCCTCCGCCAAGTGGTCGAGGCCGCCCGCGAGACCCTGAGGGACATGGAGTGGCGCGATGTGCCGCGGTCGATGCATCGGGTCGCGCAGAGCACGGGACAGCGGCTGCCAGCGCCCCTCGAGAAGCTTCTCCTCAAGGAGATCGACGATGACGAGTGGTTGCGCGCGCAGGTCGCAGAGGACTTCGACGGTTCGGAGGATGGCGACGATCCCCACGAGCAGGCGGCGGCGCTCTTCCTGCTGCGCCCGGACGGCTGGGAGGACCGGCTGGAGCGGATCCGCCGCGACCTCCGCGACGCCTGGAACTCGGCTCGGATCGAACGCCACGAGCGGCGGATCGGCGAGTTGGAGTCGGAGTTGAAGAAGTGGAAGGGCGACGCCCGGCAAGCCCGTGAGGACGCGGAGGAAGCCATGCGCGAGGCCGACCGCCGGGTGGAAAAGGCGTGGGAAGAGGCCCGATCCACGGTGGAACCGGAGCTCATCGAAACCTGCGATCGGCTGAGAAGGGACAACCGCCGGCTGGCGGCTGAGCTCGAGGCGGCCCGCGCCGAGCTGGAGGAGGCGGCGCGACGCCTCGCCGAGACGCGCCGGGACCTGGAGCGGGAGCGGCGGATCGAGCATGCCCCGCCTGCCCGCACGGAGGCGCCGAACGTGTGGGCCGACATGGACGAGGTGGAGGCGGCGCGGCGGTTGGATGAGGTGGTGCAGGCCTTCTTCCCGGGACCGGATCCTGTCGTGATGGAGCCGGTTCCCTCCGGCTCGGAGCCGCTTGCCCTACCGGCGGGGGTGGCGCCCTACAGCCCCCAAGCCGTCGAGTGGTTGATCGAATTGGACCGGCCCTTCGTCCTGCTGGTGGACGGCTACAACGTGACCGCCAAGATGTACCCGCCCCATCGGTTCAGCCGGCCCGAGATACGGGATCGCCTGCAGAACGACCTCGCCGAGTTGAAGGTCCGGGCCAGGGGGCGCCCCCGGATCACTGTGGTGTGGGACTCGAGCCGGGCAAGCGAGACGAGTACCGAGACCCTGCCCAACGGGATCGAGGTCAGGTACACGCGTGAGGGATGGAAGGCCGACGACGAGCTGATCGACCTGGCCGGGGGCCTGGGCCCCTCGGCCGTGGTGTTCTCCAGCGATCGCGAGGTCCGGGAGGGAGCCCAGCGGGCCGGATCGCTGGGCCTGTGGAGCGAAGCCCTCGCCGCCTGGGCGCTCAACGGCTGAGGCGAGGCCCTGACGCCGCTCTCCGATCGCGCCGCGCCCTAGACGCAACCGCGCGCTGGGTAGCGCCTATCCGCGGAAGAAGCGGCCCGCCAGGTTGACCACGATGGTCAGCAGCAGGCTCGCCACCAGCATCGAGGTGAGCGGGATGAACACCACCGACCGGTCCCCGACCCGGCGAATGTCGCCCGGCAGGTTGCCGAACCAGGAGAGCAACCCGAACCGGGCCGCGAAGCCGGCCGCGATGGCGACCAAGCCCCCGATTATCAGAAGATTGCTGACGCTTCGCATGCCGCTCCCTACGCTACCCGGACGACCGGCCTCGCTAAGGTCAGGCCGCCTATGCAATTTATGTGTACAGGGCGAGGCGGATCCGTGGAGGGTCCGACAGGCGCAGGGGTGATTGCGTGACCGGATTCAACGCCATCCGGGGAGACCGGCGCCGTCGGCGGGCTCTGTTGACTGTGGTAGTTGCGTTTGCGGTGATCGTGTCGGTGCTGGCGGCGCAGGATCACGCCGCCGCCCGGCCTGCGGCGGTCCCGACCGGTGACGGCCTTGCTGACTCCGAAGGGTCGGCACAGAACCGGGACATGAGCAGCCGTTCCGGACAGGGTTCCGGAGTGGGGGTCAGCGGTGCCGTGACGAGCAATGTCGTTACCCGGCCTACGCGCGCATCCTCGGCGGGAGGTGTTGGCGCAGCGTTTTCCGCGGTGTCCGCCGGCGGCGGTCACTCATGCGCGTTAAGGACCGACGGAACGGCCACGTGCTGGGGAGACAACCTGAGGGGGCAGGCCAGGGCGCCCTCTGGGTCGTTCACCCAGATTGCCGCCGGAGGCAGGCATTCGTGCGGGTTGCGTCGTGACGGGACCATCGACTGCTGGGGCGATAACGACTCAGGACAAGCGACCGCACTCTCGGGATCGTTCACGCAGGTATCCGCAGGCGGCGATCATTCGTGCGGGTTGCGTAGCGACGGGACCATCAAGTGTTGGGGCGACAACTTTCTCGGGCAGGCGAATGCGCCCTCGGGATCGTTCACCCAGGTCTTCGCCGGAAGTTTGCGATCGTGTGGGCTGCGTACCGACAGGACGATCAGTTGCTGGGGCGCACCGAGTGAGAAGTGGCCGTCGGGGTCGTTCACTCCCGCGGGATTGTTCACGGCGGTGTCTGTCGGCTGCGGCGTGCGTACCGACGGGACTGTCACGTGCTGGGGCGACCACTTCGGAGCGACCGTGCCTGCGGGGTCGTTCACCCGGGTCTCCACCGGCGGTGGCTATTCGTGTGGGTTACGTGGCGGCGGGTCCGTGGTCTGCTGGGGCACTGACACCTATGGAGAGGCGACCCCACCGTCGGGATCGTTCACCGCCGTGTCGGCCGGTCCCCAGCACGCGTGCGGGCTACGGACCGACGGGATGATCGATTGCTGGGGCCTCAACGACCGCGGGCAGGTGATCGCGCCTGCGGGGTCGTTCACCCAGATCTCCGCCGGCAACGGCGCGTGGTGCGGGCTACGGACCGAAGGGATGGTCGACTGCTGGGGCTTGGGCACCAGCGGGCAGGTGATGGCGCCCTCGGGGTTGTTCACCCAGGTCTCGGCCGGTTCCTTCTACGGGTGTGGGTTACGAACAGACGGGACCATCGAGTGCTGGGGCGAGAACGGATCCGGCCAGGCGACGGCGCCTGCGGGGTCGTTCACTCAGGTCTCCACCGGCAGGGTCCATGCATGTGGAGTACGGACGGATGGTTCTGTCATCTGCTGGGGCGACATCTTCACGTACTATCCGGAGACCGCTCCCCATCCGGCGGCGGCGCCTCCCGGGTCGTTCACCCAAGTCTCCGCCGGCTATGGCGGCAAGGCCTGCTTACCGAGGACGGGTGTTAATACCCTCTGTTGGGAGAACGTGCCGCCGGACGGGCCATCGGGATCGTTCACCCAGGTTTCCGGCAACTCTGAGCATGGGTGCGGGTTACGGGCAGGCGGGACTATCGAGTGCTGGGGCCGTAACCAGTTCGGGATTCCGGGGTCGTTCACGGCCGTGTCGGCCGGCCCCGGATATGCGTGCGGGTTGCGGACCGACACCATCCACTGCATAGGGGACCCAGCCGATCTGCCGCCGGTCAACGAGAGATTCGCCGCCGGCTACGACGATATGTCCGGCTTCGATACCTGCGCAATACGAACGGATGGTTCCATCTTCTGCCGGGACAAGGAGCCGGCGACCGCGCCTCCGGGCTCGTTCACCCAGGTCTCCGCCGGCCTCGACCATTCCTGCGGAGTACGAACGGACGGTTCTATCGTCTGCTGGGGCGGGCGATCCTATTCGGCGGACACGTTTGAGAAGTTCGAGAAGAACCCGCCTTCAGCGCCGTTTACCCGGGTCTCAGCCGGCACTTCGTCTCAGTGTGGGCTACGGACAGATGGCTCTGTCTTCTGCTGGGATGTCTACGGACAGGAAATTGCGCCTTTGGGGTCGTTCACCCAGGTATCCGGCGATTCTCAGCAAGGGTGTGGGTTACGGAGTGATGGTTCTGTCTTCTGCTGGGGCGATAACCGGTGGGAGCAAGCGGATGCACCTTCGGGGTCGTTCACCGCGGTGTCTGCCAGCGACGCGACTTCGTGCGGGGTCCGCACCGATGGGTCGGTGGAATGCTGGGGTAGCCAGCCAGTAGTGCTACCGGCGGGACCGGTCAGCGGGTTTGGTTCCAGTCCGGGCGAGCACGCCGGGGTTCACCAACCTGCCGTAGACGCCCTCATGCGAGAGATGCCCGGCATCTTTGACGGCACGGGCTGCGACCAGGGTCTTTGCCCCCGCGAGCCGCTGCGGCGCTGGGAGATGGCCGTCTGGCTGGTACGGGTCCTGGACCGTGCCAACCCCTCCGCCGCGGCATCCTCCACGTTCGCCGACGTGGACGCCGGTCTTTGGTGGGCGCCCTACACCGAACGCTTGGCCCAGCGGCAAGTCACTGCCGGATGCGCACTCAATCCACCCCGGTTCTGCCCCGACCAGACCGTCAACCGGGCGCAGATGGCCGCCTTCCTCGTAAGGGCGTTCAACCTGCCGGCCGCACCCGCCTTCGGGTTCGTCGACACCCTAGGCAACACCCTTCAGACCCAAATCGACGCCTTGGCCGCCGCCGGTGTGACCGCCGGATGCGGCCTGAACCCGCTGAGGTATTGCCCCGGGAAACCGGTGACCCGCGCCGAGATGGCCACCTTCCTGGCCCGCGCCACCGGGATCATCGAGTAGCCACAACCTCCTGCTCACACTGCCGTCGCTGCGCCCTGACGCAGGCTGCTGTCGTTCCCCACCCCTCGTGCCCGGTGTCTATCCAGCCGCGACCGGTAGGTTGATCCCTGCGCTACCGTGGCTCTCCGGCCACCCAACCACGACTCCCAGGAGGATGCCATGCCCAACCCCGTAGTCCACTTCGAGATCCAGTCCGTGGACTCCGAGAAGAGCCGGGATTTCTTCAGGGAAGTCTTCGGATGGCAGATCGAGGTGGCGTCAGAGATGGAGTACGGCCTCGTGAACACCGGCGCCGAGTCGGGGATCAACGGCGGTATCGAAGCCTCGCCCACCGGGGAGAACCAGGTGATGATCTACATCGAGGTCGACGACATCCAGGGCTATCTGGACCGGGCGGTGGCCGCCGGCGCCGGGGTAGTCCTGCCGGTGACGAGCATTCCCGGCGCCGTGACCTTTGCCGTGTTCTCGGACCCGGCCGGCGTGGTGGTCGGCATCGTGGACAGCGAGACACCCCCGGCCGAATAGCAGCTAGACCTTCAGGCGTCGGTCACGCATCCGGTGCTTGCTGTCGACACCGTCCGGATGTACCTGGCCAGGGTGCCCCGCGTGGCCTTGAGCGGCGGAGGCGTCCAGGCCGCCTGACGGTCGGCCAACTCGGCCTCGGATACGTCGAGGGTGATGGTCCGGGCCACCGCGTCTATCGAGATCCGATCCCCGGGTTCCACCAGCGCGATCGGGCCGCCCTCCTGGGCTTCGGGGCAGACATGGCCCATGATGAAACCATGGGAACCGCCCGAGAAGCGGCCGTCGGTGATGAGGGCGACGTCCTGGCCCAGACCGGCGCCCATGATGGCTGAGGTGGGGGTGAGCATCTCGGGCATGCCCGGCCCGCCCTTCGGGCCTTCGTAGCGGATGATGATCACCGATCCCGGCCCGATCTCGCCCCGCTCCAAGGCGGAGAGCATGTCCTCCTCGCTGTCGTAGGGCAGCGCCGTGCCAGTGAAGGAGAGGCCTTCCTTGCCGGTTATCTTGGCGACAGCGCCTTCGGGGGCCAGGTTGCCCCGGAGGATCTGGATGTGGCCGGAGTCCTTCACCGGGTTGTCCCAGGGCGCTATCACCAGCTGCCCCTCCGCCAGGCCCGGCAGGTCGGCGAGGTTCTCGGCCATGGTCCGGCCGGTCACGGTCAGGCAGTCGCCATCTATGGCGCCCCGTTCCAGCAGCATCCTCAGCACCGCCGGCGTGCCCCCCACCTCATGCAGGTCCTCCATCACGTACCGGCCGGAGGGCTTGAGGTCGCCCAGGTAGGGGATGCGGTCGCTGACCGGCTGGAAGTCCTCGATGTCCAGATCGACCCCGGCCGAGTGGGCCATGGCCATGAGGTGTAGCACCGCGTTGGTAGAGCCGCCCAGCACCATCGTGATGACCATGGCGTTCTCGAACGCCGCCCGGGTCATGATTTGGCCGGGGCGGATGTCCTCCTCGAGAAGCCTCCGGATGGCGGCACCCGCCTCCCGGCACTCGGCCGCCTTGCCCGGGTCGGTCGCCGGAGTCGAGGAACTGTAGGGGAGGCTCATTCCCAGCGCCTCGATCGCCACGGCCATCGTGTTGGCGGTGTACATGCCCCCGCATGCGCCGGCGCCGGGGCAGGCATTGAGGACCACGTCGAGCCGATCGTCCTCGCTCAGGCGGCCGGCGATCGCCTCGCCGTAGGACTGGAAGGCCGACACGATGTCGATCGGGTCGCCGTGGCGGTTGACGCCGGCCCGGATGGTGCCCCCGTAGATCATCAGCGCCGGACGGTCGAGACGGGCCATCGCCATGACCGCCCCCGGCATGTTCTTGTCGCAGCCCGGGATCGAGATGTTGGCGTCGTACCACTGGGCGCTCATGACGGTCTCGATGGAGTCGGCGATGAGGTCCCTCGACTGGAGCGAGTAGGACATGCCGTCGGTCCCCATCGACATCCCGTCCGAGACCCCGATGGTGTTGAAGCGCATCCCCACCAGGCCGGCCTCGGTGACACCCAGCTTGGTTTGGGCCGCCAATTCGTCCAGGTGTATGTTGCAGCTGTTGCCCTCGTACCACATCGAGGCGATCCCGACCTGGGCCTTCGACATGTCGCCCGGCGTGAGGCCGGTGGCGTAGAGCATGGCCTGCGAGCCGCCCTGCGAGCGTTCCTGGGTTATCCGTCTGCTGACGCGGTTTATAGCTGTTTCCATGCGCGCCAATCATAGATTGGGTGACCACTGTGGTTGGCCTGTCAAATGCCGTCAGGTTGCCGGGTGGGCAGACCACTAGCCTTGTCGCCATGCTCCTCCCGCCCGATCGAAGGCCGCCGGCCGTCGGGCCACAGGATGGCGATGATCGTGGTGGCCGGTGCTGATCGTCAGCGACGTGCATGGGGCTTTCACCGAGTTGGCCCGGGTCGCCTCACGCGGAGGGCCTCTCCTGGTGCTCGGGGATCTGCTCAACTTCGTGGATTACCGCACCGGCCGGGGCATCGCCGCCGACGTGTACGGCTCCGAATACGCCCTCGAGTTCATCCGTAACCGAAGGACCGGCGACTGGCCGGCCAACCGCAGGCTGTGGCGCCGCGTCCAGGAGGGACGGGAGTTCGATCTGGCCGAACGCATCCGAGCCGAGGTACGCCGCCAGTACCGGGCGGCGCGCCGGGCACTGCTTCCGGCCGAGGAGGCCTACGTGATATACGGCAACGTGGACTGGCCGGAGGAGATGGCGGTCGCGCTGGGAGATGAGGTCATGCTGGTGGACGGCGAGGTGGTCGAGATCCAGGGCTACTCGGTCGGGTTCGCCGGGGGAGGGGTGCCGACCCCGGCCCGTGCCCGGGGTGAGGTGTCGCACGAGGCGATGGCCGCCAAGCTCGAGGCCCTGGGACCGGTGGACATTCTCTGCACTCATGTCGCCCCGTCGGTGGCGCCGCTCCGCCGGGACGTGGTGACGGGCATGCTGGAGCGGTCGTCCCCGGTGGTGCTGGACTACCTGGCGACCCACCGGCCCCGTTACCACTACTTCGGTGACATTCACCAGCCCCAGGCACACGAGTGGCGGGTGGGACGTACCGTCTGCCGCAATGTCGGTTACTTCCGGGCCACGGCTCGCGCGGCGCGCCACCGCTGAAGTGTCACCGTCCGGTGGTACGTTGTCGGCATGGTGTTCCCGGGGCCGGTAGAGCTGGGGCGCGGGGTGGTCGTCAACCCCGGCGACCCCGATCCGATCGAGGGGCTGCCCAGGGTGCGGGTGGATCAGGATCTGCTGGACTCGCCCGAGTTGCTGGCCGGGACGGTGGACCGGCTCCATCGGGGGTGGTCGGCCCGAGAGCGTGTGGCGGTCGAGCTGGCTGTCGACCAGGAGGAACTCCGCCGCCCGGTCATGGAGGAGCGCCCGCTGTGGCAGCTCGGGACGGACTTCACCATCCTCAGGGAGCGGCTCCACTTCCTGGTCTGGGCCAACAACTGGGACTGCCGCAGCGGCACCCCGGTGTGGTGGTGGGGTTCGAAGGCCGCCGGGCTGGGCGCCGCCGAGGGTGGTCCCGCCGACATAGTCCTCCGGAACGGCGAGCCGGCCTGGGTGGATGGAGGCCCGCGGGAGCCGCTCGACCTGCCTGTGGTGCATGCCGAGTCGGTCTCGGTGGGCCGTCTCCGTCCGGGCGGGTCGCCGGCAAGGCTCGACCCGGAACTGGATCCCGCCCAGCGGGCGGCCGTAGAGCATGGCGCCGGCCCCGCCCGCATCATCGCCACCGCCGGATCGGGTAAGACCCGGACCCTCCTGGCCCGGCTCGCCCACCTGGTCGACCACCGGGGGGTCGAGCCCGGCCTGGTGACCGCGGTCGCCTACAACAACCGGGCCGCGGCCCAGATGAGGGAGCGTCTGGCGAGGCAGGACCTCCACATCCGGACCATCCACTCCCTCGGATGGGCCATAGTAAGGGAATCCCTGCCGGACGCCCGCCTCCTCGACGAACGAGAGGTCCGGGGACGTCTCCGGGGACTTGTACCGAGCCGGCCCGTTCTCAACAAGGACGTGATCGGTCCCTACCTGGAGGCATTGTCGGACGCCCGCCTGGGACTGGCGGATCCGGCCGAGGTGGAGGAGGGCCGCGACGACATCCCCGGCTTCGCGGAGGTCTTCAGGCGCTACCGCTACCGGCTCGAACGGCACGGCCTGGTGGACTACGACGAGCAGATCTACCGAGCCATAGAGCTGTTGCTCCGGGACCCCGACCTCCGGGCTCGCTGGCAGTCCCGATGCAGGCACCTGCTGGTCGACGAGTTCCAGGACCTCACACCCGCCTACGTGTTGTTGCTCCGGGTGCTGTCATCGCCGTGCCTCAACGTGTTCGGGGTGGGGGATGACGACCAGACCATCTACGGGTATGCGGGGGCGGACCCGCGCTTCCTGGTGGACTACGACCGCCTCTTCCCCGGGGGGGCGGAGCACGCCCTGGAAGTGAACTACCGGTCGCCGGCCGCAGTGATCGGCGCCGGAAACCATCTGCTTGCCCGCAACCGGGTCCGGGTGCCGAAGGCCGTCAGCCCGGCGCCCGGCTCGCCGGACGGGACCGACCGCCTCCTGATCCTCGAGCGGCCCGATCCGGAAGTGACCGGGGAGGCGATCGACCGGGTTCGCGCCTGGTTTGCGGACGGTGTCCCTCCCGGTGAGGTGGCGGTGCTGGCCCGGGTCAATTCGGCCCTCCTCCCCGTGCTGGCCGGGTTGGACCGGGCCGGGCTGCCGTTGAACTCCAGGATCGAACCCGGACTGCTCGACCGGTCGGTCATGAGGTCGGTGCTGGCCTGGATTCGCCTGGGGCTCCGCCCGGAGGAGATGGGGCGCCTGGACCTGCTCGAGGCGGTCCGACGCCCCTCCCGGGGTCTCAACCGCCTGGCGGACCGGCGCCTACAACTCGGTGCGTACTCGCTGGCGGATCTCGGGGAGCTGGCCGAGGGCTTGGAGGGACGCCAGGCGGAGGCATGGCTCACGTGGGTTCATGACATCGCCGGGCTGGCCGGCAAGGCAAGGGACGGAAGGGTAGGCCCAGTGCTCCGGCGGCTGATCGATGGCATCGGTCTGGGCCGGTCGGCCCATCTACTGGATCGCAACCGGACCCGGGTGGACAAGGCCGGTCACGCCGACGATCTGGTGGCGCTCCTCCGCGCCGCCTCTGTGTACCGCGATGTGGGAACATTCGAGGAGGACTTGCGGGCGGCGTTGGCGCGACACCGCGGTGCCGGAGAGGTCCGGGACGGTGTGACGCTCTCCACGGTCCACCGGGTCAAGGGCATGGAGTGGGACCGGGTGCTCGTATTCGGGGCCGATCGGGGCCTGATGCCCCACGACCTGTCGGAGAACCTGGAGGAGGAGCGGCGCATCCTCTACGTGGCGATCACCCGGGCCCGCAGGCAGGCGGTGGTGTTGGCGGACGCCGGCCGTCCCTCGCGGTTTCTGGCCGAGATGCGAGGCCGGCAGCCTCGGGAGGCTCGGGTCTCGACGGCCCGGACACCGGTCGCGGCGGCGCGACCCGAAACGCCGGTGGAGGTCGATCCCGAGTTGCTCGAAAGGCTCAAGACCTGGCGCCGCGACAGGTCCAAGGAAGACAATGTCCCGGCCTACATAGTGTTCTCGAACCGAACCCTGGCGGGGATAGCGGTTCGTCAGCCGCGGACCGAGGAGGAGTTGCTGGCGGTGAGCGGAGTCGGTCCTACTAAATTGGAGTTGTACGGGGAGGAGGTGCTGGAAATCGTGCGGGAGAGTTCAAAGTCCTGAACGCGCGACATCCCTCCGAGCGCCTATCCGGAACGAGGGGTATTCACCGCGTCCCCGGCGGGTCGGAAGGATGGGGTTAGAGAGTGTCCAAGTCGACTCTCCAAGCTATTGAGATAGACGCTCCGCCCGCCAAGTGTTTCGAGGTGGCGGCCGATCTGGAGGCCTATCCGGAATGGGCCGGCGAGGTGCGGCGGGTCTCGGTCCACGAGAAGGACGCCCAGGGGCGGCCCGTCAGGGCCACCCTCGTGGTGGATGCCATGATCCGCCAGGTCGAGGTCACCTTCCGCTACACCTACGACCCGCCCCATGCGATGCGCTGGACGGCCGAGCCGGGGCGGGATGTCCTCGAACTGGACGGATCGTACGAGTTCCGCGAGCTCGGAGAGGGGACCACGGCGGTCTACATGCTGAGGGTGGTCCCCGGATTCGACATCCCCGGATTCCTGCTCAGCCAGGCCGAGAAGCAGATAGTGGGCACGGCCCTGCGGGCGCTGCGGAAGCGGGTCGAAGGCAGTTGACCGCTGCGCCTCGGTCCGGTGATCGACGCCATCACCACCCGGAGGCTTCCGTCTAGACCCCTCGACGCGCCCGTTCCGGCGTGGGAGGGTACGCCGGAACGGGGGGGGGGAGGCTCTGGTCTGGTCTCAGGTGGCGGGCGGCGAGCTCAGGCAGCCTCGATCTCGATGGTCCTGGGCAGGACGTCCGGTTGCTTCCGGACCACTACCTCCAGGATGCCGTTGGAGAGCCGGGCGGTCACCTGGTCGCTGTCGACGTTGTCAGCCAGCGTGACGGAGCGGGAGAACCCGCCGTCCGCCAACTCTCGGTGGCGGTAGGTGGCGCCCTCCGCCAACTCGAGGGAACGGGAGCCCTTGACGGTCAACACGTTGTCCTCCACCGTGACCTCGAGGTCGGCGAGCTCGAATCCAGGGATCTCGAAGCGGGTCGTGATCTCGGCGCCGGACTCGATGATGTCGACTCGGGGCACCAGGGTCGGCGCTCCCAGCCGATCGCGGGTGCCCAGGAGATGGGTCCCGGCGAGGGGGAGGCCCTCGAACAACGAGTCGATGTCCGGGACGAACTTGAAGGGTCGGGTGCGTACCAGCTGCATATGCGTGCTCTTCCTCTGATCGGGGTGGGTTCGGCTCATCGGCCGGCCACCGTTCGTTGCTAGTCATATAATCTAACACAGATACGCTGAGGTTTCTTCCCGGAAAAGCCTAACTTTTTTCGGACTCCTATGGGAGGGATGACATGCCGCCGAAACTGGGCGGGATATGCTGGCGCCCGTAACCTGTAGGGGTGGCCCGAGACCGACACGCCGCCGGGGCTGATGAACGACCCTGACCTGACCCTGGGTATTGATCTGGGTGGAACGAAGATGGCGTTCGCCCATGTGGACGCGCGCGGCGAGATAGTGGAGCATCTGGCGATGCCCCGACCCGCCACGGCCGCCGAGATGGAGACGGTGCCGGTCGAGGTGGCGCACTCGCTACTCGACTCCCGCGTCGGCGCAATCGGGATCGGCGCCGCCGGCCTGGTGGACGCCGAAGCGGGCGTCCTGATCTGGGGTCCCAACGTCGAAGGCCGCCAGATTCGCTTCCGTGAGATCTTCGAGGCCGAGTTGGGCCTTCCCACCGTGGTGGACAACGACACCAACGTCTCCGGTCTGGCCGAGGCCCGCGTGGGTGCCGGCCGCGGCTACCGGCACGTCTGCATGATCACCTTGGGGACCGGCATCGGCGGTGCCTGGGTCATCGACGGCCGTCCCTATCGCGGGCGCGGGTTCGCCGGAGAAGTGGGGCACATCCCCGTGGATGTCGGAGGGCCTCGCTGCACATGCGGTCAGAGAGGCTGCTGGGAGACCTTCGCCTCGGGTCGCCGGCTCGATCAGATGGCACGGGACGTGGCTGCGGCGCGTCCGGGAGGGCTGGTCGCGAAGTTGGCCCGCGGGGAGTTACCGGAGGGAGGGCACCTGACCCGGGCCGCCATGGAAGGCGATCCTGACGCGACCGGAGCGCTTCAGGAGGTGGCCTTGTGGTTGGGTGTCGGTATCGCCGGGCTGGTGGCGGCCATGGATCCTGAGATCGTGGTGGTCGGCGGGGGCGTCTCGCAGGTCGGGGATCTGTTCCTGGATGCCGCGCGGGAGTCGTTCCGGGATGCGCTGGAGGGATCCGACCACCGGGATCCGACGCCGATAGTATGCGCTGCCCTCAAGGAAGACGCCGGCGTCATCGGCGCCGGACTCCACGCCCGGGAGAGCCTGCTGTGATACGTGACTGGTTGGAAGCAAGGTTGGCGGATGAGCGCACGCGAGCGCTCATCCGGGAGGCCGTCATGCTGGTGCCCAACGTGGGCAAGCTGGTGGCCCGCCTGGCCGGGGATCCCCGCGTGCCGGCCCGCGCCAAGATCTTTGCCGGGATCGCCACGGCCTACGCCCTCTCGCCGATCGACGTGGTGCCCGACTTCATTCCCGTGCTTGGCAAGACCGACGACATCCTGCTGATGGCGCTGGCATTGCGCCACGTCATCGAGGAGGTGGGTGTGGCGGTGGTAAGGGAACACTGGGACGGCCCCGACCAGGCACTCACCGTGATGATCGACCTGATCAGCGCTGTCGCCGACACCGTTCCGAGGCCGATACGCATGGCCCTCAACCGTTACCTCCGCGCCGGTTGAACCGAGCGGCCGGGCGCCGGCGCGGTAACCGTGTAGCGGGACGTCAGGTCGAAGATCAACAGTGAGGTACGCGGTTCTGTTTCCGGGCCAGGGAAGCCAGCGGGTGGGCATGGGCGCCGATCTCTTCGGCGCCCGGCCTGACCGGCTGGTCGACGTGTCGGACCGGGTGCTCGGATGGTCTCTCCGGGACGTGTGCCTGGACGGGCCGGAGGAGAGGCTGACCGCTACCGAACACGCCCAACCGGCCCTCTACGCCCTGGCGTACCAGCTCTGGACGGAACTCAGCGAACGGGTGGGTGGCCCACCGGCGGCGGCGGCCGGGCACTCGCTCGGGGAGTACACGGCGCTGGCGGCGGCCGGAGCCTTCTCGTTCGAGACCGGGCTCGGGCTGGTGGACCGGAGAGCCCGCGCCATGGCTGATGCGGTGGCAAGGGTGGACTCCGGAATGGCCGCCCTCCTCGGGGTTTCCGATGAGGTAGCCCACCAGGTCGCGGCGGACCGGAGGCTCGAGGGTGGCAAGCTCTGGGTGGCCAATCTCAATGCTCCGGGCCAGGTCGTGGCCGCCGGAGCGCTCGAGGACATCGGATGGCTGGTCCGCAACGCCCGCGATCTGGGCATCCGGCGGGCGATCCGACTTGACGTAGCGGGCGCCTTCCATACCCCGCTCATGGAACCGGCCGGGTCGAGGCTGGCCACCGCGCTGGCCGGGGTCGGGATCCGCCCCCTCGCCTTCCCCGTGTGGGCCAACGTGACCGCCCGACCGATGCCGGAGGGTGATGTCAGGGAGATGCTGAGCCGCCAGATCACCGCTCCGGTCCGGTTCGGCGAGACCCTGCGGGGTATGGCGGAAGCCGGGGTCGAAGCCTTCGTCCACGTCGGCCCCGGGGACGTTACGGCCGGCCTGGCCAGGCGGGCGGTCCGCGGGTGCCGGGTGCTGGTCGCCTCGTCGATCGCGGAGGTCGAGGAGGTTGCCGACCGCCTCGGCCGGTCATGACCTGTCACCGCCTTCCGCGGCCCCTCCACTCCCGTCCGCCCCGGCCCACTAGAGTTGCCTGCGCGAGGCTCCGCCGACCTGCCCATCCGTCCGAACAAGGGGTTCCCCTGTCGTATCGATGCCTGCCGGCGAACCGGGCCGAACGCCACGAAGAAAGGGACGGATGAGGTACGCCGAGATCACCGGTTGGGGCAAGGCCCTTCCTCCGACCGTCCTCAGCAATGCCGACCTCGAGCAACTGGTCGACACCAGCGACGAGTGGATCACCTCTCGTAGCGGTATCAAGGAGCGGCGTATCTCCCACGTAGCCGCCAGCGACATGGCCGAGTTGGCCGCCCGCCGCGCCATAGCGGCGGCCGGCGTCGAGATGGAACAGATCGATCTCGTCATCAATGCCACCTGCACCCCCGAGTCGATCATTCCCGCCTCCGCCTCCTACGTGCAGGCCAAGCTGGGAGCGGTCAATGCCGGCGCCATGGACCTCAACGCCAACTGTTCGGGGTTCGTCTACTCCTACGTGACCGCCGATTCCCTGGTCCGGACCGGGGTCGTCGACACGGTGGTGCTGGTCGGTGTGGAGCGGCTCAGTTGGGTCCTCGACTACACGGACCGCGCCACCTGCATCCTCTTCGGGGACGGGGCGGGAGCGGTCGTCCTCCAACCGACCGATACCGAGGCCGGGGTGTTCGGCTCCGAGCTGGGGGTTGACGGGAACATGGCCGATCTACTGGCCGTACATGGGGACGGCACCGTCCAGCCCGGCTCGTCGCTCGTACCTCCCAGGATCGTGATGCAGGGATCGGACGTGTTCCGGCGGGCCGTGACCGCCATGGCGGATGCTTCGGAGGCGGTGGTACACGAGGCCGGATGGGATCTCGACGACATCGACCTCCTCATTCCCCATCAGGCGAACCAGCGGATCATCGACGCCACGTCGCGGCGGCTCAGGCTGGATCCCGCCCGGGTCTTCCTCAACATCCATGCCTACGGGAACACCAGCGCCGCCACCATCCCGATCGCGCTGACCGAGGCCATCGAGGTGAGGCGGGTTCCTCCCCGAGCCAACCTGGTGTTCGCGGCCTTCGGCGGGGGTCTCACGTGGGCGGCCGCCGCGGTGCGGTTCGGCGAGCGAGTCACGCCTGTCGGAGAAGTCGATGACGAGCTTCCCGGCACCGATGAGTCGGTGTGGGATCTGCTGGCGGCCAACTTCAAGTCCTTCGGGAGGCTCGAGCTCGAATGAGCAAGGTGGCCCTGGTGACCGGTGGTTCCCGAGGGATCGGGCGCGCCATCTCCGTGGCCCTGGCCGGCCGGGGTTATTCGGTGGCGGTGAACTACCGGAGCCGGTCCGGAGCGGCGGACGAGGTGGTGGACTGCATCGGAGCATCCGGTGGCTCGGCGGCCGCGTTCGGGGCGGATGTGAGCCGAGCGGACGACGTGGCCAGGCTCTTCTCGGAGGTGGAGGATAAGTTCGGTCGTCCGGCCATCCTGATCAACAACGCCGGTACCACGGACGACAGCCTGCTGCTTCGCATGGAGGAGGCGGCCTGGGATCGCCTTCTCGAGACAAACCTGAAGTCTGTTTACCTGTGCAGCAAGGCGGTGCTGAGGGGGATGCTGAGGCAAAAGTGGGGAAGGATAGTGTCGATCGCCTCCGTGGCGGGCCTGACCGGCAATCCGGGCCAGACCAACTATGCCGCCTCCAAGGCGGGCGTGATCGCCTTTTCCAAGTCTCTCGCCAAGGAGGTGGGTTCCAGAGGGGTTACGGTCAACGCGGTCGCACCCGGCTTCGTCATAACCGACCTGACCTCTGGTATGCCGGAATCCTTCCTGGAGCAGGTACGCTCTACGACCAGCCTCCGCCGGATCGGCCGGCCCGAGGAGATAGCCTCGGCCGTGGCGTTTCTGGTCTCGGATGGTGCTTCGTACATAACCGGCCAGGTGTTGGTCGTCGACGGCGGGCTTGCCCTCTGAGTCGGGACTCTCGGAACACAATCACATCAAGGAGACAAGCAACATGGATCGCTCGCAAGTTCAGGCCAAGATGCGGGATCTGCTCGTTGACGAGTTAGGCCTCGATGCCGACAAGATCACGGACGCGGCGACTTTCGAGGAGGACCTCGAGGTGGATTCGCTCGGAGTGGTCGAGCTATTGATGGCCCTCGAGGATGAGTTCGGTGTCAAGATCCCCGACGAGGAGGCCGAGAACATAACGGCGGTGGGCGAGGCGGTCGACCTGGTGGTCGCCAAGCTCTCCTCCTGAGAGGGCGCCTCGGGGGTCGGACCATGCACGGGGAGTTCCGGAGGGTGGTGGTGACCGGTATGGGCGCCATCACCCCACTCGGTCACACTGTCGAAGAGACCTGGAAGGCGGCCCTGGCCGGCGAGTCCGGGATCGGTCCGATCACCCAGTTCGACCCTTCCGGCGTCCAGACCAAATTCGCCGGCGAGGTGCGCGGTTGGGATCCGGAACTCGTCATCCCCAGGCGGGAGGCCCGCCGGCTCGACCGCTCGGCGCAGCTCTTCGTGAGCGCCGCCCAGCAGGCCATGGACGAATCCGGTCTCGACTTCGTGGCCGACAGTTCGGACTCCCACCGGGCCGGGGTGGTGGTCGGCTCCGGCCTCGGGGGGATGCTGTCCTTCGACAACCACATCAAGGTGATGATGGACCGGGGGGCTTCCCGGATCAGCCCGCTGGCGGTAACGATGATCATCCCCAACGAGGCGGCCGGGGTGGCTTCCATCCGCTTCAACATGCGCGGGCCGGTGACCTGCGTGGTGACGGCGTGCGCGGCATCTGCCAACGCCATCGGCGACGCCGCCGAGCTAATCCGGCGGGGCGCCGCCGATGTCATGCTGGCGGGTGGCGCCGAGGCCACCATCTGCGAATTCGGCATCGGATCCTTCAACAGCAGCAAGGCGCTCAGCACCCGTAACGATGATCCGACCGGCGCCTCCCGCCCGTTCGATGCGAATCGGGACGGCTTCGTCATGTCGGAGGGCGGCGTATGCGTGATACTCGAGGATCGTGAGCGGGCTCTGGCCAGGGGTGCTCGGATCCATGCCGAGGTGATCGGGTACGGGATGACCTCCGACGCCCATCACGTGACCCTGCCCCGTCCGGGCGGGGCAGGGGCGGCGCGGGCAATGGAGGCCGCCCTCGACTCGGCCGGCCTGGAGCCGGAGCAGCTGGGTTACATAAACGCCCACGGCACGTCGACCAAGGCCAACGACGTCACCGAGACGCAAGCGATCAAGCTGGCTCTGGGGGAGAAGGCGGCCCGGGCCGTCCCCGTCTCGTCCACCAAGTCGATGACCGGACACCTGATGGGCGGCGCCGGCGCCGTGGAGTCGATCTTCTGCATCCAGGCGATCAACCACGGGATCATCCCGCCCACCATCAACTACACCACACCCGATCCCGACTGCGATCTCGACTACGTTCCCAACGAGCCGCGCGAGGCCGAAGTGGAATACGCCATGACCAACTCTTTCGGGTTCGGCGGGCACAACGTGGTGCTCATCTTCGGACCGGGCTAGAAACTACCGACCTCGGCGGGCGCGCAGGGCGATGAGTGTGATCGCCAAGCCTACGGTGCCCACCAGCGCCACCGCGGCCAGGGCGAGGAGCAGCCACAGAACGAGGGGAACGCGTCCCGTCAGGGCGCCCACGCCCAGCGCCACCGCGCCCAGCACGAAAGTCGCGCCGGCTCCGACCACCATCCCCACCAGAGCCATGTCCCACAGGGATCCCCGCCGGCCGCGGTCGCCATCGAGCCGGCCGTCATCCTCCGTCTCGCGGGCATCCTGAGGTGCGGAGAGGTTACCGTCGGCCGCATCGCGGCTCTCCGACCGCCACTCTCTCAGGGATCGGTCGGCGAGAACCACCACGATTCCCACCCCGCCGGCGGCGACGAGCGCCGACACCGCCGCGACCAACAGGATGGAAAGGCTCTCGCACGAGCTGTCGAGGCATCCCACGCGGGCCACGGTCCCGCCGATGAATCCTCCGATCAGCCCGGCCAGCCCGACCGGCACTGCGAAGGTGTAGCGCGGGCGGACCATCCTCAGTCGCGCTCGTCCAGGGGCCGTCCCGACCGGCTGTATCCGGCCGCCTCCATGAGGCCCGGCGGGGTCACTTCGGGCAGGATCGATACGGGCTTGCCGCGTCGCGGCCGCGGGGGTTCGGTGGCCAGACGGGCATCTGGTGTCCACGCGAGGCAGGTCAGCACCGCCGTGGTAGCGACGAGCAACGTCGCCGCCCAGGGGACCAGCCCGACCGAGGCGAGCACGCCCAGCGGCAACAGGCCTAGGCGGACCACCCACAGGGACCCCTTGACGGCCCGGGCGTAGGCCCATCCCACCACCAGCCCGAACCCCACCAGGATCCAGCCACCGACCGTGACCTCGGGCGCTCCCAACCGGCCGGCGACACCAGGGAGCCACACCAGTCCCAGCGCCAGAGCCGTGGCCGCAGCCGGCACCCGGTCGGCCTTCACCGGACTGAACCACTCGTCAAGCGAGCGTGTCCAGGCCAGCCCCGTTCCCGCCGCGCCGGTCGACAGCGCCAGACCCCAGAGGACGCCGATCGGCGTCAGGAGGGCCGTCAGCGCCCAGCCGGCTCCGATGACGGCGAGCGAGATACGGACCCAGCGTCCTGGCGATAGGAGCATGGCCACCACGAGCACGGCGGCCTCGATCACGAACCCCATGGTCACCAGCGGGGCGGCGCCGACTCCCCAGGGCGACGTTCCGAACAGGACCTGTGCAGCCCAGAGCAGCCCGCTCAGGAGGACGAGAACCGCGGCCAGCGACACCCTATACGGCATGGCCCCATTCTGGCGCGCCGTCTCCCCGAACAGAAGCCGACCGGTACGATGGCCGCCGTGGAATCGAGAGACGAGGGCGGGTGGCCGGGAGAAGCCGTCTACTGTCCCGCCTGCGGGGCCGAGCTCGACCGGGCAGAGTTGTACGGTCGGGAGCGGGGGGTGTGCCCGGATTGTGGCCGCATCGACTTCCGGGCGCCGCAGCTGGCGGCCGCGGTGCTGCTCCGGGACCGTGCCGGCCGGGTGTTGCTGGTCGAGCGGGGGCCTGGGGCCACCCGGTCCGGGCGATGGTCCATTCCGGCCGGCTACGTGGACTACGGCGAGGACGTGCGCGAGGCCGCGGCCCGCGAGCTCCTCGAGGAGACCGGACTGGTCGCGACCATCGGCCCTCCGGTCTTCGTCGCCACCAACTTCCACGATCCGGCCAAGGTGAGCGTGTGCATATGGTTCGCCGGCACCGCCGCGGACGGAGAGGCGGTCGCCGGGTCGGATGCCTCGGACATCGGCTGGTTCGCGCTGGATGACCTGCCCGAGCTGGCGTTCGAGACGGACACCGCCCTGATCGAGCAGCTCCGCACCGGAGATACGGTCTAGCAACTAGGCGCTACTCGAGAGGCTTGGCGCCATCCTGCGGATCGTGACAGGCTGATCACCTCGCAATGGCGAGGCTTGTCCTGATGGAGCCGGCCCAGGTGCTGCTTGGTCAGCTGCAGCCGGGCTGCCTGGATCGGATCCTGATGGGACACCACCACGACCTCTTGCCCGGAGTGGCGATCGGCCAGGTGGTCGACCGCTCTCCCGACCCGAAGGGCCAGTTCCGTAACCGACTCGGGAGCGAAGTCCAGCCCAACGGGGTCGTTCAGGTAGGCGCCTAGCTCCCCGGGGAAATGGATGTCCAGATCCGCCCAGGGCAGGCCGGCCCACCTGCTCATCAACGCCCACTCGGTCACCTCCGGCAGCACGAGCGGCTCGAGCCTGTGCGGGAGGGCGATGACCTGCGCCGTCTCGCGGGCCCGAGCCAGCGGCGACGCGTAGACGGCGCCGATCGGATGCGCTGCCAGATGAGTACCTGCCCAGGTGGCCTGGCGCCGCCCCCCTTCGCTCAATCCGAATCCGGCCAGGTCGGCGTACACGACCTGGTCAGGGTTGTCGACCTCGCCGTGCCTGACCAGATGCACAACCGATACCATCCATCCAGCGTACTGTCCGATCCGCTCCGGGCCTCCGCGCACCAGGAGGTTCACCCTGTGAATACGGTGTGAACACGGCGCGTGAGTCCTCCACGCTTTGCGACATGCTCGCGACTTCGTGGTCCCTGAACATCGTTGCAGCACGGGTCGGACTGCGGGCTACGCAGTGCTCCGGGCTTGCGTATACTGCATAGCGATGGACACGGACCGGAGCAGCTTCGATGCCATTGAATGAGCGGGAGCAGCAGATCCTCGACGAGATCGAGCGCCAGTTTCAAGCCGAAGACCCGGACTTCACCAAACGTACTTCCTCCTTGAACCGCATTCCCCAGTGGTATCTACGCGTAGCGGTTGCCGGAGTTGTGGTCGGCTCACTGGTCCTACTCGTCACGTTTTCCTTCAACACCGTGGTGGCGGTGGGGGGATTCTGCGTGCTGTTGCTGTCAACGGCGACTCTGATCCGGATCCTCCGGCTCACGACCCGGGTGCCGGGTCAGCCGATGCGGGATTTTCTGCCAAATGGCCGAAACTCCCGTTGGCCATTTGGGCGCTGAGCGCTCGTACAGGTTAGGATTCGCGGACCCCTCGCGGCGGAGGCTTCGACCAATTGAGCTTGACATCGCAGTTGCCTCTGCCAGGTTGCGGGCACGGTACGACACGGCTTAAGAGACTCCGGTAGCACTGGTGCCCCGGAGATCCCAGGGAGATAAGTTGTTGCAAGAAGGCTTCAATTCCGAGGATGCCTCGAGACTGACCGGAGCCACCCAATCCCAACTTCGCTACTGGGACAAGTTGCGCCTGGTGCAGCCCTCCATCCAGAGCACGGACGGACGTCCGGGTAAGCGGAGGAAGTACTCGTTCCGGGACCTGGTGATGCTGCGGGTAGTGGTCACGCTCAAGTCCAACGGCTTGTCGCTCCAGCGGATCGGGCGGGCTTGGAACTACCTGCGGCGGCAGGGGGTCGACCCTAGGGACGTGAAGCTCGTGACCGACGGCGAAACCATCTTCTCCGTGGAGCCTGACAACCTGTTGGACCTCCTTCGAGGTCAGCTGTCCTTCTTCGTGGAGCTGGACAAGCTGACCAACAAGGTCGACGAGGACACGACCCATTTCGAACTGAATCGGGATCAGTTCCTGCACCACGTCGAGAAGAGCCGCCAATCCGTCCAGGACCAACTCGACGAGGCGGTCGGGACCTGAGATCGTGCCTGGCAGCTACCTGGCCGGGCGCATGGGCACCGTATTCCTCAGGGTGGCGGTCCGCCATCCGTCCCTTGCCTGGGAGGCGATCCGGTTGGCGGCGGCGACGGCCGCTCCCGGCTGGTTCAGGAAGGCGCCGTTCGTGCCCCGGCCGGAGCCCGGTTACCTCGACTGGCGCATGCTGACCGCCTACGGCCGGCCCGATTCCACCCCGACCGAGAGGGAAGTGGAGGAGTTCCTCCGGTGGCGTCGAACCCTCCGCCGTCTCTAGCGACTAACGACTAGAAACCAGGTTCGTTACCGGGCTTCCATTTGATGGAGCACCCCATGGAGGGATACTGCTTCCCGGCTACGGGACGGTCCTCCAGGACGGCGTCGAGGGCGGCTCGCAGGTCCTCCCCGGTCACCGGTACGCCCGAACCCGGTCGTGCTCCGTCGAACTGTCCTCGATAGACGAGGGTTCGCTCCGGCCCGAACAGGAAGAAGTCCGGGGTGCACATCGCCGTGTAGCTCGTGGCTACTTCCTGGGTCTCGTCATAGAGCACCGGGAACAGGTAGCCCCGCCGGCGCGCCACCTTCCCGAGCATGTCGGGCGCATCGTCCGGATAGCCCACGGCGTCGTTGGCGCTGATGCCGACGATGGCCACGTCGGCCCCGGCGTAGTCCCGGCCGAAGTCGACGAGTCCCTGCTGGATGTGGACCACGTACGGGCAGTGGTTACAGATGAACATGACCACGAGCGCCTTGTTACCGGCGACATCGTGGAGGCTGATCCGGTTACCGCTCACCGTGTCCGGAAGGTCGAAGCCGGGCGCCGGGGTTCCCAGCGCGAGCATCGCGGATGTTGCTGCGGGCATGTCGGTTACCTCGATCTCAAGAGGTCGGCAAGGTTATCACGGGCGCCGACCGTCTCCGGCGCCGTCAGGCCGGCTCGGCCAGGAGGTAAGGGACCCACTGCGGGTCCCTGGACTTGCTCAGGGCGGCGTACAGCCATCCCTGGTAGCTGGGTGTGACCGGGGTCCGGGTTAGCTTGAGGCCGGCCTGCTCGGGCAGCCGGCTTCCCTTCCGGACATTGCAGCGCCGGCAGCAGGCCACCACGTTCTCCCACGTATGCTTGCCGCCCCGGGCCTTGGGCACCACGTGATCGAGGCTCTCGGCGGGCGAGCGGCAGTACTGGCACCGGTGGTGGTCCCGGGCAAAGACCGCAGTCCTCGTGAGCGGGACGCGGCGGTGGTAGGGGACCTTCACGTAGTCGCGCAGCCGGACCACGGAGGGGACCTCGAACTTGTGGTCCGCGCTCCTCCATACCAGGTTGGTTGCGGCCACGGTGTCCGCCTTGGAGCGCAGTACCAGCACTATGGCGCGCCGGGCGCTCACGATGGAGAGCGGCTCGTAAGTTGCGTTCAGAACCAGTGCTCGCTCTGCCAACCGGATACCTCTTCAGCTCGGGGTAACCATACCAAGCCGGCGGGGCTGCTTTCGGGCCCGCGGGACGTGTCCGGGAGGGCGGCTCGGAACGCCCGCCCCGGCTATCCGGTGTTGCTAACCGGACCCGGCGCAGGAGGCGCAAACGCCATCGATCTCGAAGGAATGGCCGGCGGCCGTGAATCCCTTCTCCTCGGTCGCCGCCGACACCAGCGAGTCGATTATCGACTCGGTGTGCTCGGTCAACTCGATGTCGTCGATGGTTCCACATGACCTGCATATCAGGTGGTGGTGATGCCCCATCAGCCACTCCGCCAGTTCGTAGCGGATGTTCCCGCCCCTGCCATGGTGGGGGACCAGGATGCCGAGGTCGGACATGGTCGTCAAGGTGCGGTATATGGAGGACATGGGCACCGCTTCCTCCAGGTCCCCGTGCAGATCCCGGGCCGAGCGTGGGCCGTCGGATTGCTGCAAGGCCTGGACGAGGAGACGCCGTCCCTTGGTATAGCGAACCTCGGCCGAATTGAGACGCAACATCACCTGTTGCTCGATCTGTGAGGTCGCCATGGGGTCCTCAGGGGATTAGCCGGCCGGTTCTCTCGGGTGGTGCCAGGCCGGAGCGACCGTTGCCGTTCCGCGTATCTTGACACCGGTTCTCATCCTAGCCCGCCGGGCTTCGGCCCTTCCCGGGCACCTTCTCCACGCCGGCCGGGCGGTACGCCCGGCCGATCCGGACGTGCATGACCCACCGATTTCCGGCTGGTGTCAATTTGTGTAAGAATAGTGTCGTCGAGTGGGAGGAAGTGGTAGACTTCGGATCCCAGTTCCCCTGATCGACAGCGGACGGTACTACGAGCGGAGCGATGAAGGAACGACGCCAGGAGTTTCTAGGCGAGTTGTCGCGGAAGGTCGACGGCAAGGGTCGCGTGGTGCTCCCGGCCGAATACCGCGATTTGCTCGACGGCGACTTCTACGTGACCAGGGGTCGAGACCGCTGCCTGTACGTGTTCCCGTGGGAGGTGTGGGAGAGGAGAAAGAGAGCACTCGGGCAGCTCGACGAGGCGAGTGCCGCGGGCCGGGCCGAGGTGCGGGCCTTCTTCTCCGGCGCCACCCGTCCCGATCTCGATTCGGCCGGCCGGGTTCAACTCTCGTTCCGGTTGCGCGAGTACGCCGGGCTCTCGCAGGATGTGATCTTCGTAGGGGCCGGCGAGTACGCCGAAATTTGGGCCGCGGAGGCGTGGGCCCGCTACCAACCATCGGCCATGGCGGCCTATTCCGGAGGACAGGAGAAATCACCACAGCTCGACGACTGACACCAGACAAACCCACCGGCACGATGACCTGCTCATTGCCAGCCCTCCGGACACCCAATGGATTGTCCCTACTCCGCCCGCAGTCCCTTAGGTAAGAAAGCATCGGAGGGCTGGCAATGGGTCAGGAACCAGGAAAGAAGCCGGTGAGCGGTAGGCCGTTCCATGTACCCGTGATGCTGGAGGAGGTTGTGAGCTTGTTCTCGCCCATAAAGGATGGGGTGATCGTCGATGCGACCCTCGGCGGAGGAGGTCACACGGCTGCTCTTCTCGCCAGGCTCGACGACTCGGTCAGCATTCTCGGCATCGATCGCGATCCTGCCGCCGTCGACCGCATGTTTGAGCACGGCCGGCTCAGGCTCGTAGTGGGCAACTTCGGACAACTGGACCGGATCCTGGCGAGCCAGGGTCTGGACGAGATAGCCGGAGTCCTGCTCGATCTCGGTGTCTCGAGCCATCAACTCGACGAGGGCAGGCGTGGCTTCTCGTACCGCCATGAGGGTCCGCTCGACATGCGAATGGGTCCGGATGCCGCTCGCACAGCCCATGAGATCGTCAACCAGGCCTCTCCGGCCGAGCTCGGGAGGATCATCCGCTCGCTGGGAGAGGAGCGTTTCGCCAGGCGTATCGCCGGAGCGATCGTCGCGCATCGGCCCATCGAGACGACCGCCCGGCTGGCGGAGGTGGTCCGGCGGGCCATCCCCGCGGCCACCCGGCGATCGGGCGGGCATCCGGCGCGCCGGACCTTCCAGGCGGTGCGGATGGCCGTGAACGAGGAGTTGGGCGCACTGTCAGCAGGGCTGGACTCCGGTATCGAAGCACTCCGCCCGGGGGGTAGATGCGTGGCGATTGCCTATCACTCGCTCGAGGATCGGATCGTCAAGCGCCGGTTCCGGCGGGGGGAGGGCCGGGAACCCGGCCCGGTGCTTCCTGTCGCCCCGCCGGTCGAGTTGACGGCTCTAGCGCGCCGAGCCGTCAAGCCCGGTGAGGCAGAGGTGCTCCGCAATCCGAGGGCCCGGAGCGCCCGTCTCCGCGCTGTGGAGAAGGTGGCGTGACCGCACGCCGGCATCCGGTCGCCGCACCCGCTCCGGCGGGTCTCCGGGTCCTGTCCGGGGGAGGAGCGACGTGGTGGCGCCCGCTCACCTGGGTGATCTACACGGTGGTGGCGGTGGCGGCGTTCCTGGCGTTCATCTTCCTGCGGACCGCGGTCGACGAGGTGATGTACGACATCAGCAATACGCAGGCGCAGATACAGGTGGAGCTGGAACGTAAGGCGCACCTGGAGGAGGAGAAGAGAGCGCTCCAGTCTCCGTGGGAGATCGTGCCGATCGCAGAGAGAATGCTCGGAATGGTGCTGCCCGAAGACGTGATCCCGGTGTCCGCGGCAGAGACTGCTCCGATCGAAGACAGCGGAGGCTCGACCCGGATCGGCGAAGGCTGAGCCGATGGCGACCAACAAGCCGCGGAGGCTCGTCAAGCAGTCGACCGACGTGCGCTTGTTGTCGATAGCTCTCATCTTCGTCGGTTGCTGGGTGTTCATCGGCTACCAGCTGTACCAGGTTCAAGTCGTGGACGCGGCCGTGTACCGGGAGGCTGCCGACCGGCAACTCATCCGGGTCGAGGAGACCGCGGCGGTACGGGGCACCATCTTCGACCGGCAGAATCGGGAGCTGGCCATCACTTCCCAGTCCCGCTCCATCTATGCGGACCCGCGCCAGATCGACGACCCGGCGGGCACGGCCTCCGTATTGAGCAAGCTTCTCGACATCGACATCCACGCGCTCCGGGACAAGCTGTACTCGGACACCACCTTCCAGTTCCTCGCCCGCCAGGTCGATACCGACACCGCAGCCCAGGTGGAGGATCTCGAGCTCCCGGGGATCCACCTCCTGCCCGAGCCCAAGCGGGTATACCCCTACGGACCGCTCGCTGCCCATGTGGTGGGGTTCGTCAACATAGACTCGGAGGGCATCGAGGGTGTCGAAGCCGAGTACGACGACCTGCTGACGGGCATTCCCGGACGGGTGCTCGCCGAACGGGCGGCGAGAGGGCAGCTGATCCCGCAGGGCCGTACCGAGATAGAGCCCGCCGTGGCGGGCGCCGACCTGGTTCTGGCGATCGACCGGGAGATCCAGTTCATGGCCTACCGGGAGTGCGTGGAGACGTTGGCGGTTGCCCAGGCCGAGCGGTGTATCGCAGTGGCCATGGACCCCGCCACCTTCGAGGTGCTGGCCATGGCGGTGGCGCCGGCGTTCGACCCCACCACCAGGACCCAGGACGATATCGAGTCGGGCCGGCTCGTCAACATGGCCATCCGTTCCGTCTACGAGCCCGGCTCCACCCAGAAGGCGGTGACGGTGGCGGCCGCCCTCAATGAGGGAGTGGTGGCCTGGGACACCCAGTACCTGGTGCAGGATGAGTTCGAGGTGGTCGAGGGCACCTGTGACGGCGATGGTGAGCAGGAGTTCGGCTGCTACCGGGATTTCAGCCCCCATGAACCGATGGTGATGACGGTCAGGGACTGCGTCCGCCTGTCCTCGAACGTATGCATGGTGAAGATCGGCCGTGATCTCGGCGTGGACAACCTGCGGTCGTACCTGGAGGCGTTCGGGTACGGACAGGTCACAGGCATCGACTACCCGGGCGAAGCCGGTGGAGCCGTCAACCTCCCGCACGGCTGCCCGACCTGCCCGGCGTCCGCCTCCATCGGGTATTCGCTCTCGGTCACCGCCCTGCAGATGGCCTCGGTCTACAGCACCATCGCCAACGGGGGCGTACGCCTGGGACCCCGCCTGATGATCGGTTGGGCGGATGGAGACGGCCTGCAGGAGACCGAGCCGGCACCCGGGACCAGGGTGATAACGGAGGACACGGCCCGGACGGTGCGCCTCCTGCTCAAGTCCGTGGTGGACAGCGGCACCGGTACCAATGCGGCCGTGCCCGGGTACACGGTGGCCGGGAAGACCGGTACCACGCGGAGGTTCGACTTCGACGTCGGGGCGTATACCGCCGACTACGTCTCCAGCTTCGTTGGGATGGCGCCGGTCGACGACCCGCGCCTGGTGATAGTGGTCGTGGTCGACTCGCCTCAAGTGGGTTCGACCGTTGCCGAACGGACCGGCGGCGCGGTGGCCGCTCCGGCCTTCTCCCGGATCATGGAGGCGTCTCTCCACCAGATGGGAGTGCGACCGGATGCCTGATGACCGGCTCACGCTTGCCGACCTGGCAGCCCGCATCGGCGGTGACCTGAGGGGCGACCGATCGATCCTGATCGATGACGTGACCCACGACAGCCGCAGGGCCGGCCCCGGGTTCCTGTTCGTGGCGGTCCCCGGCCGGGTCGTGGACGGGCACCGATTCGTGGAGGATGCAACCCGGCGGGGAGCGGCCGCCGCCCTGGTGCAGGATTGGATACCGCCGGTCGCGATTCCCCAGATCCGCGTCCCCGATACCCGCCGGGTGCTCGGCGTGGCCGCCTCCATGGTGCATGGTGAGCCCTCCCGCGGCTTGGAGATCATCGGCGTGACCGGCACCAACGGCAAGACCACGGTTACGGTGATGCTGGAGGCGATCGCCCGCGCCGCGGGTCGATCGTTCGGGAGGATAGGAACGCTGGGGGTTACGGTGGAGGGGGTCGACGAGGTCCTCTCGCACACGACACCGGAGGGCGCCGACTTGCAACGTCTCTTTCGAAGAATGGTGAACAGCGGGGTCTCCACGGTGGCGATGGAGGTGTCCTCGCATGCCCTGGCCCTCAGCCGGGTCGAGGGGACCATTTTCAGGGTTGCCGCGTTCACAAACCTGTCCCAGGACCATCTCGACTTCCACGGAGACATGGAGGACTACTACCGGGCCAAAGCCCGCCTGTTCGACGGGCGCGCCGCGGTTCACGTCATCGATGTGACCACCGCCGCCGGGCAGCGTCTGGCCGGCTCGGCTACCCGGCCCGTGGTCACGGTCGGCCGCGGGCCCGGCCACGATGTGTCGATCAACTCTCCTGACCCGGACCTGTCCCGAGCCCGCTTCCGCTGCGGGATCGGAGGTCGGGAGGTGGCGCTGAAGGTGCGTCCCGGAGGTCTTCACAACATCCACAACGCGGCCCTGGCGGCGGCGTGCGCCCACCAGGTGGGTATCGGCTTCGGCCCTATCAGAGCAGGTCTTGCCGCCATGGCCGGCGTCAGGGGCCGGCTCGATCCGGTGGACATGGGTCAGCCCTTCCAGGTGCTGGTCGACTATGCCCACAGCCCCGAGGCGGTCGAGTCCGTGGTACGAACCGCCCGCGCCCACAGCAGCGGTTCGGTGATCGTGGTGGTCGGGGGCGCCGGAGATCGGGACGCCACGAAGCGCCCCCTGCTGGGCGCGGCTGCGGCCCGGGCCGACCTGGCCGTGATCACCTCCGACAATCCTCGTAGCGAGGATCCTGCCTCGCTGGTCGAGCAGGTGGTGGCGGGAACCCGGGACGGTCGGGCCCGCGTGCTGGCGGAGGTGGACCGGCACGTGGCCATCCGGCTGGCGATCGACCATGCCTCTCCCGGCGACGTGGTGCTGATCCTGGGTAAGGGCCACGAGACGTACCAGGACTTCGGTGCGCGGGTGGTTCCGTTCGATGACCGGGAAGTCGCTGCTTCCTGGCTAGCGGTCCGGTCGGGATAGCGGTCATGCTTGCGGACGGTCTCACGGGCGGCTTCCGATGATCGCCATGCTCACCGCCGGCACGGTGGCCTTCGGGGTGGCCATCTTCGGCACCGCCTACGCAATCCGCCTGTTCCGGGCGCTGAACATCGGCCAGTTCATCCAGCAGGAGCTGGAAGGCCACATGCACAAGTCGGGCACGCCCACGATGGGCGGCATCGTCATCATCGCCGCCATCCTGTGCGGCTATGCGGTGTCGCAGTTCCGGGTCCGGTTCGACGACCGGGGAGTCGATTTGGTCAATACCGGCTTCGAAACCTCCGGACTGCTCGTGATCGGCGCCATCGTCGGCATGGGCGTGGTCGGCTTCATCGACGACTACCAGAAGCTCTCCAGGTTCCGCAACAAGGGCCTCGGCATCACGGCCAAGCTGATAGGTCAGCTGGCGGTGGCCGGGCTGTTCACGTGGGGCGCGGTGGCGAGCGGCGCCTCCACCGCCCTCGCCTTCACCCGGCCCACGGCCCTCGACCTGGGAGCGGCGGCGTTCGCCATCTGGGTGCTCCTGCTGCTCACCGGCTTCTCGAACGCGGTCAACTTCACCGACGGCCTGGACGGGCTGGCATCGGGATCGGTGGCCCTGGTGGCGGCCTCGTACATGATCATCGCATTCTGGATCTTCCGGCATCCCGAGATCTACAACGTGGAGGGAAGCCTGGGCCTGGCGACCGTGGCGTCCGCGATCATGGGCGCCTCCCTCGGCTTTCTCTGGTGGAACGCCTGTCCCGCCCGGATAATCATGGGGGATGTCGGCTCCCAGGCCCTGGGGGGCGGGGTCACGGCGATCGCGTTGCTGACCAACACGCACCTGCTTCTCGTGATCCTGGGCGGACTGTGGGTGATCGAAGCCCTGTCGGTGATCATCCAGGTGGCCGGTTTCCGATGGTTCGGAGGGAGGCGGGTATTCCGGATGGCGCCCATCCACCATCACTTCGAGATGAAGGAGTGGCCCGAGACCACCATCATCACCCGCTTCTGGATCATCGCGGCCATCGGCGTGGCGCTCGGCCTGGGGATCTTCTACGGCGACTTCCTCGCCGTGGGCCAGGTGGGAGGTTCCTGATGCACACCCTGGTGCTGGGTGCGGGCATCTCGGGGCAGGCCGCGTCGCGGCTACTGACCCGACTGGGGATGGAGCACCGCATCTACGACCGGAGCGCCGACGCTCTCGATGGCGTTCCTTCTGGGGTGGAGACAGCCGCCGGGGAGTGGGACCCCTCCATGCTGGCGGGTGTCTCGCTGGTGGTGGCCAGCCCCGGCTTCATGCCCCATCTGCCGCCGCTGACGGATGTCCGCGCGGCGGGAATACCCATCTGGAGCGAGGTCGAGCTGGCCGTCCGGCATCTCGACTGCCCGGTGATCGCCATTACGGGCACCAACGGCAAGACGACCGTCTGCCGCCAGACCACGGAGATGCTCCAGGAGTCGGGCATCAGGGCGGTGGCGGCCGGCAACATCGGGGTACCGATCAGCGATGTCCGGCCGGGAACCTGCGAGGTGGTGGTCCTCGAGATATCCAGCTTCCAGCTCGAGTACACCTACTCGCTGGCGCCACGGGTAGCGGTGTTCATGAACGTCGCGGACGACCACGTGGACTGGCATCGGTCGCTGATCGCGTACCGGCTGGCCAAGGGCCGAATCTCCCGCCATCTTTCCGACGGGGACCTACTGGTCTACGACATAGGGGACCCGGGCGCGGTCGCCCATGCGCTCGGGGCTCCGGGCGGCCAGGCGCCGGTGACCGGCGCCGAAGCGGGCCCGGGCCCGGAGGGACCGTTCGGGTTCGCGGCCGGCGGCCTGATGCTTCCCGGCGGGATGGCGCCGATCGGGGAAATGCCGGACCTCGACTACTCCTTCCGGGTGAACCTGGCGGCCTCGGCCGTGGCCGCCGTGGAACTGGGCGCCGATCCGGCGGCGGCGGCCAGGGTGGCGTCCCGCTTCCGGCACCGCCACCACCGGCGGACCGTGGTGGGCTCGCTCGGCGACGTGACGTGGGTGGACGACTCCAAGGCCACCAACCCGCATGCCGCGATGGCGGCCATCCGCTCCTATCCGTCCGTGGTGCTCATCGCGGGCGGAGTGCGGAAGGGCCTGGATCTCTCCCCGCTCGTCCGGGCGCCCAACGTCCGCTACATGGTGGCGATGGGGGAGTGCGGTCCCGACCTGGTGGAGATGGCCGCGGATCTGCCGACCGCGCTGGCCGGATCCATGGAGGAGGCGGTACGGATGGCCTCCGACCAAGCCCGGGCCGGGGATACCGTCCTGCTCTCGCCGGGCACCACCGGATTCGACATGTTCACCTGCTACGAGCACCGGGGGAACGTCTTCATCCAGCACGTCGACGAGTACCTGGGTCGGGTCCGGGCCGGTCGGGACCCGAGGGCGCCCGCATCCGCGGCGGCAGCTGAATGAGCAACCGCCTGTCGTCTATAGCGGACCTCCGCGTCTGGGCCCGCCGCCGGGACGAGATCGCTCTGTCTCGAACCAGGGTGGTGGTGTTCGTTCTGGTGCTGGCCGCCTGCCTGCTGGTGATCGGCCTGGGGGCCACTCTGTCGGCTTCCTCAGCCTCCGGGATTATCCAGGAGGCCGATCGGCTGGCGGTGTTCAAGAGGCAGCTGCAGTGGGTGGTCGTCGGTCTCTGCGCGATGGTGATCATGGCCATGGTTCCCTACAACTGGTACCGCCGGATCGCGCCCTATGCCCTGGCCCTCTCCTTCGCCGGGCTGGTGGTGACCCTGATGGTCGGCGTGAGGAGAGGCGGCGCCAACCGGTGGCTGGAGTTCGGCGATCTGACCGTCCAGGTCTCCGAGTTCTCCAAGCTGGCCGTGATCGTGTTCCTGGCCGCCGTTCTCGCCCGGCGAAGAGATCGCCTCGACGAGGCGAGCCAGTGGATGGGTCCGATGGTGTTCGCGGTGGGCGGTACCTGTGCCCTGATCGTCTGGCAGCCCGACCTGGGGACCGCCATCATCGTGGCGGGCGCGGCCGGGGTCATGATGATCGCGGCCGGGGTGCCGTTCCGGTACATCGCCGGCATCGGAGCCACGGGACTGGCGGTGATCGGGTACGCCACGTACTCGCTCCAATACCGCCGCCAGCGATTCCTGTGCTTCCTGGACCCGCTGTCCGACCCGAGCGACGCCTGTTTCCAGATGATCCAGAGCCTCATCGCCCTCGGAAGCGGCCACTGGCTGGGTGTCGGGTTGGGCGCCTCCCGGTCCCGCTGGTCATACCTGCCCAATCCCTACACCGACTTCATCTTCACCATCATCGGTGAGGAGACCGGTTTCATCGGGGCGACAGCCCTGCTGGTGGCCCTGGCCGGCCTGTCACTGGTCGGCGTCTGGGTGGCCTACCGGACCAGCGACATGTTCGCCCGACTCCTCGCCAGCGGCATCACCGCCTGGCTCGGGGTGCAGTCGCTGGTCAACGTGGGGGGTGCGGTGGGCGCCATTCCCGTCACCGGCCTGGCCCTGCCCCTGGTGTCGGTCGGCGGCAGCGCGATGCTGGTGGCCATGGCCGGGGTCGGGATCCTGGTGAACGTGGCGCGCAACGCCCCGCACGTACCCGATCCGGCGCCGGAGCGGCGGGTCCGGTGAGGTTCGCCATCGCCGCGGCAGGCACCGGTGGGCACATCTTTCCGGGTCTGGCGGTGGCGGAGCATCTGGTCGCCGCCGGGGTCGGCAGGGAGCACGTGCTGTTCATCGGAGGAGACCGGATGGAGGTGGACCTGGTCCCGAAGGAGGGCTACCCGCTGCTGCGGATACGGATACACGGCCTGGAGAGGCGCCTGTCGGCCCGCAACCTCCGCATCCCGCAGCTCGTGTGGAAGGCCACCCGGACGGTGGCGCGGGAACTCCGGAGGCGTGAGGTCGGTGCCGTGCTCTGCATGGGAAGCTACGTCACGGTGCCGGTCGCCATCGCCGCCCGTCAGGCCGGCGTGCCGCTGTACATACACGAACAGAATGCCGGGGCCGGGCTGGCGAACCGCCTCGCCGGCCGCTGGGCAGACCGGTCCCTGGTCTCGTTTCCCGGTACCAGGGGGCTGGCCGGGGAGGTCGTCGGCTACCCGCTGAGGTCATCGCTCACCACGCTCGATAAGGCGGCGGTCCGGCCGCACGCGTTGGAGCGGTACCGGCTGGAGTCCGGTCCGGACACGGTCGGGGTGATGGGAGGGAGCCTCGGCGCCGGCTCGATCAACGAGGCGGTCACCGCCCTGTCGGCGAGGTGGAAGGGCGCACCCATCCAGATCGTTCACCTCGCGGGCGCCCGGAACCGGGCTCAGGTATCGACCGCCGGAGACTCGTCCTCGGTGACGAGGCGGGTGCTGGGCTTCGAGGACCGGATGGACCTCTTCTACGGCGTCTCGGACGTGGTGATCGCCCGGGCCGGGGGAGGCGTGATGGAGGCGGCCGTCACCGGCACCCCCAGCGTCCTCGTACCCGGTTCGTTCGCCGGTCGCCACCAGCTCGCCAACGCCCGATCCATGGTCGAAGCCGGCGCCGCGGTGCTGGTGGACGATGCCGAGTTGGGTTCGGTGGGCGGGATTCTGGAGGACTTGCTGGCCGACCCCGAGCGGCGTGACCGGATGCGCCGGGCCGCAATTGACGCAGCCAGGCCGGGTGCTGCTGCCACCATTGCCACCATGATGATGGATGGCGCGGATGTCGCGGCTCGATGAGAGCATACGAATCCACCTCGTGGGGGCGGGGGGCGCCGGGATCGGCCCGCTCGCCAAGCTGCTGTCGGCCATGGGTCACGTCGTGTCCGGGTCCGACCTGGTCGGGGGCGCCGGCCTCGAAGGGTTGGATAGCCACCGCGTAGCGACCTGGGTGGGCAGCCGCCCCGACCGGATGGTGGCGTGCGACCTGGTGGTGGCCTCGTCGGCGGTTCCCGCCACGGACCCGGAGCTGGTGGCGGCGGGAGACGCGGGGGTCACGGTGTGGGACCGTCCGCGCCTGCTCCGCGAGATAACCGGTCGCATACCCACTCTCGGCTTCACCGGAACGCACGGCAAGACCACCTCCACGGCCCTGGCGGTGACAGCTACGAGAGCACTGGGGATAGACGCCTCCTTCATTGTGGGTGGTGACCTGGCGGGCTCCGGTGACAATGCCCACCTCGGCGCGGCGGACCTGCTGGTGCTCGAGGCCGATGAGGCCTTCGGGACCTTCGCCCACCTGGTCCTGGCCGGGCTGGCGGTCACCAACGTCGATTCCGACCACCTGGACCATTACGGGACGCAGGAGCGCCTGGAGGATGCCTTCCGGGACGTGGTCGACCGGGTCGACGGCCCGGTGGTGGTAGGGGTGGACGATGCGGGCGGGCGGCGCCTCGCCGAGCGGACCGGGCGGCCGGGGTACGGCACCTCTCCCGAGGCGGTCTGGAGTATCTCGGATGTCGAGCCCGGCGCCGGGTCGGTGTCGTTCCGGCTGGGTGGACGGTTCCCCCCCGGATCGGTGAAGGTGGGCAGTCCCGGCCTGCATACCGCCCGCAACGCCTGTGGCGTGCTGGCCCTGCTGTCCGAGCTGGGTCACGACCTGGCAGCAGCGATCGAGAGCCTGGCGCGCTTCGAGGGGGTACGGCGGCGGCTCGAACATCGGGCCACGGTCGGTGACGTGACCATCATCGACAGCTACGCCCACCATCCCGCCGAAGTGGCGGCTGACATAGAGGCGCTGGCCCCGGTGGACCGGAACCGGCTCTGGGTGGTGTTCCAACCCCATCTGTATTCGAGGACGGCGGCGCTGGCGTCCGAGTTCGGAGAGGCCCTGGCAGGGGCGGACCGGGTGGTGGTGACCGACATATACGGGGCCCGTGAGGCGCCCCGGCCGGGCGTCACCGGAGAGCTGGTGGCCGACTCGGCGAGCGGCCGGCACGGGGCGGTTCGCTACGTCCCGAGCCTGGAGGAGGCGGCGGATCTGGTCGCCGGGGAGGTCCGGCCGGATGACCTGGTCCTCACGCTGGGCGCCGGCGACATAACCAGCCTGCCGGACCGCCTGGTCGACCGGCTGGCCGGGCGCTGATGCAGGGCTGGGACGGACTCGTAGCCGGTGGCCATGTCCGGGCGGGCGTGGACTTGTCCCGGCTCACCACGTACAAGCTGGGCGGGCCCGCCCGCTGGTTCTGCGAGCCGGGGAGCGTGGAGGAGCTGCGGTCGGTGTCGATGGCTGCCCGGGCACGCGGGATCGAGATGGTCGTCATGGGACGGGGAAGCAACCTGGTGGTCTCCGACGAGGGATACCCCGGTCTGGTGATCAGGCTGGGCGCCGGGTTCAGGCAGGTGGCCGTGGACCGGGAGGCGCGGGTCGTCAGGGCGGGAGCGGCCGTCAGCCTGCCCGTGCTGGCGCGCAGGATGGCAGACGAGTCCTGGTCCGGGCTGGAGTTCTACGTCGGCATACCCGGTTCGGTGGGAGGGGCGGTCCGCATGAACGCCGGCTTCTTCGGCGTAGAGACCGTTGACGTGATCAGGTCGGCGTCGATCCTGGATGCCGGCTCGGGATCGGTCGTCGAGCGGGAGGCCGGCCAGCTCGGTCTCGGCTACCGGACCAGCAACCTGGGCGCCGGTGAGGTCGTGCTGGATGCTTCCTATTCGGTGCGTGAAGGTGATCGGGAGAGGATCGCGGCGTTGATGCGCGAAGCCATCCGCTGGCGGCGCGATCACCAGCCCGGTGGAACCCTCAACGCCGGTAGCGTGTTCCGCAACCCGCCGGGAGACAGCGCCGGGCGGATCATCGACGCGCTCGGGCTGAAGGGGATGCGCCGCGGCGACGCTCACGTCTCCCCGAAGCACGCCAACTTCTTCGTCGTGGATCCGGGCGGCACCGCGCAGGATGTGTTCGGCCTGGTCCGGGACGTGAGGCAACTGGTACTCGACAGGACGGGAATCCTGCTGGAACCGGAGGTGAGGTTCATCGGGTTTCCGCAGGATGGGGCAAGGCCTAGAGGAAACCGGGATTGACCATCGAGCCCCGCATCAAACGTCGGCGCCAGGAGGTCGCCGAACAGCAGGCTCGGGCTCGCATCCGGAGGTCCATCTGGATGCTGGTAATCATGGCCTGTGCCGGTGGTGTGGCGTGGTTCCTGGTGTCCCCGTTCATGAGTGTCGAGGAAGTGGCAGTCAGCGGCGCGGTGCGGGTGCCGGTCGAGGAGATACTCCACCGGAGCGGGGTGGTCGAAGGCAGGCCGCTGGTCACCATCCGGGCATCCACGGTGGAATCGGACCTCATGGAGGACCCCAGGATCGCAGCCGCCTCCGTGAAGCTCGTGTTCCCCACCCGCGTCGAAGTGGTGTTGCGAGAGCGGGTGGACACCGCCTGGATCGACTTGGGGGACAGGTGGGGCGTTCTGGCCGACGATGGAGTGGTGCTCGCATATGCGTCCACGCCCACCACCAGGCTCCCGCAGATACGGGTGGTCACCGATGACCCCGGCCTGGGCGTCAGGATCGAAGCCCCGGAGGTGAGCGGAGCGCTGGACTTCATCGCAGCCCTGCCCGGTCACCTGGCCGAGCGGAGCCTCTTCGAGGCCAGCGATGGCGAACTCTGGGTCTGGGTGGGTAATCGGATAGCCCGGCTCGGCCTGCCGAGCGACATGGCGGCGAAGGCGACCTCGCTACTCACGATCCTCGACACCGCCCCGGTCGGCCTCATCGATGTCACAGCCCCGAGCCGTCCTGCAGTCCGGCCCTGGAAGTCGGTCGGTAATACCCTGCCCGGACTCGAATACCTTAAATCTCAACTAGAAGCAGAGATTTATCTAGAACCTTAAGGAATCGGATGGCGTATGCTTCCGAGTCTCCACTAGAACGCGAAACTTTGCCTGTAGGATTGGGTCCGTCCGGAGCGGACTGCCAATGCCGAAGCGGTGAATGGAAGGAACGACGCACCCAATGACCGTTATCAACGAAAGCCCCCTCCGTAGCTACGTGGCTGTCATCAAGGTGGTCGGGGTAGGTGGCGGCGGCACGAACGCCGTCAACCGCATGATCGAGGCCGGAATCCGGGGAGTTGAGTTCGTCGCCGTGAACACGGACGCGCAGGCACTGCTCATGTCGGAGGCAGATGTCAAGCTCAACATCGGTGGCGAACTCACGAAGGGACTGGGCGCCGGCGCGGATCCGTCGGTGGGTAGGTCCGCCGCCGAGGACAACAGGGAGCAGATCGAGGAGGCGCTGGCCGGCTCGGATCTCGTCTTCGTGACCGCCGGAGAGGGCGGGGGAACGGGAACGGGCGCTGCTCCGGTGGTGGCCGACGTCGCCCGCAACCTCGACGCCCTGACCGTCGCGGTCGTCACCAGGCCCTTCGGATTCGAGGGTCATCGCCGTTCCAAGCTGGCCGAACAGGGCATAGCCGCGCTCAGGGAGGCGGTCGACGCCATGATCGTCATTCCGAACGACAACCTGCTGGCCGAGGCCGATCGCTCCACCACGATGATGGAGGCCTTCGCGATGGCCGACCAGGTTCTGACGGACGGGGTGAACGGCATCGCCCAGATCATCACCACGCCCGGCCTCATCAACGTGGACTTCGCGGATGTCAAGACGGTTCTGGGCGGGGCGGGCGCGGCCGTGCTCGGTATCGGACGGGCATCGGGCGAGAGCCGGGCGCTGCAGGCGGCCCAGCAGGCCATGTCCAGCCCCCTGCTCGAAACCACGATGGACGGGGCCAAGGGTGTCTTGCTGTCGATATGCGGCCCGCCCGACATGACCCTCGCCGAGGTGAGCGAGGCGGCCATGGCCGTCCAGGAGCACGCCGAGTCCGATGCCCAGATCATCTTCGGCGCTACTTCCGACGAGTCGGTCGGCGAGGAGGTGCGCGTCACCGTGATCGCGGCCGGGGTGGGATCGCCTTCCGCCGGTCCGTCCGGATCGGGCGCGTCAAGGCGCACCCCGTACTCCGACCGATCGGAGAGCGTCTTCCGGTCGGCCGAGGATGATCCGCTGGACATTCCCGACTGGCTCCGGGAATAGAGGGCACGCGGAGACGCCGAGGACACCTGGCCGGTCGACCGTGCTGATCCGGCCTCCCGGGTTCCGGGGCGTCGCTTTCACCACTGCCGCGGCCGGCGACATGTTGTCCGGTGATCGCGAGGTCGTTTCAGGGGCGCTCGGGATCCGATCGGAGTGGGCTTCGCTCCGCCAGGTTCATGGGGCGGATGTCCTCACCGCTACCAAACCGGGCCGGGCCGGGCCCGGCGACGGGCTCGTCACCGGCGCACCGGGTCTTCCCCTGGCGGTCATGACCGCCGACTGTGCAGGCGTGGTGCTGGAGACCGAGAGTGCCGTGGGCGTGGCGCACGCCGGATGGAGGGGGGTGGTGGCCGGCGTGGTAGCGGCGACAGCCCGCCGTCTGGAGGGTCTGGGCAGGCGGCCCGGTCCGGTGTTGAGGGCTGCCATCGGTCCGTTGATCGGCCCCTGCTGTTTCGAGGTCGGTCCCGAAGTCGCCGTCCTGTTCCGTGACCGGCACGTCAAGTCCACCGGTGGCATGACGACCGTTGACCTGGCGACCGCCATCCGTGAGCAGGTCCCGCACGCCGAATGGTGGTCGGTCGAGGCGTGTACTCGCTGCGAGGAGGATTGGTTCTCGTTCCGGGCCGACCGCACCAAGCATCGCCTGGCGGCCCTGGGATGGATTCCGTGAGCGTGGCCGTCCGCCTGCGCGAGGTGGTCCGGCGCGTCGAGGAGGCTGCCCGCCGGTCGGGCCGGGACCGCGACGACGTGAAGGTCGTGGCGATCGGCAAGGGTCGCCCGCCCGCGGTATTGGAAGAGGCCATCGCCGCCGGACACCGGGTGTTCGGTGAGAACCGGGGGCAGGAGTTGGCGGCGAAGGCCCGCCAGCTCCCGAGCGACCTCGAGTGGCACTTCGTGGGCCCGCTCCAGACCAACAAGGTGCGGATGGTCCGGCCGCTGGTGGCACTCCTGCACTCCTTCGACCGCGACCGGCTCGTGAAGCCGTGGCTGCGCGGCGCGGACCGGCCTCCACCGACCCTGCTACAGGTCAACATCGGGAGGGAGCCCCAGAAGTCGGGGGTCCAACCCGATCTCGTGGTCGAGACTTTCGAGCGGTGGGACGCGGCGGGGGTCCCGCTGGCCGGAGTGATGGCGATACCTCCGATCGGCGCGAGACCGGAGGATTCCCGCCCCTACTTCGTCCGGATGCGCGAGATCAGGGACGAGTTGTCGGGTCGGCTGGAGCGTCCGATGGCGCTCAGCATGGGCATGACGGACGATTTTGAGGTCGCGATCGAGGAAGGATCCACCATCGTTCGCATCGGACGGGCTATCTTTGGGCACTGAGCCGTCGCGGTACAGAAATGAGCGCCATGAACAAACTGCTGACATGGATGGGTCTCGTGGACGAAGGAGAGCCCGCCCTGAACCCTGGTTATGGAACCAGGCCCGATATGCCCAGCCGCCGGCCTCCGCCGCGGAGCCAGTTCCGCATAGTGGACGACCAGCCACCCACATCGGGAGACCGGAGCTCACGGATCGCCGAGCCGGTCCCCCCCTACCAGCGGCCTGCGGTGGTTTCCGCCCGGGGTGACTCGGATGTCATCGTGCGGGGTCCGGAGGCGGCCGTCATCTCGGCCAGCTACACCGAGATACTCGAGGCCCGCGGCTTCGATGACGTGAGGAAGGTCGCCGACGTGCTCCGGGAACAGGTTCCGGTGGTGGTGAACCTGAAGAGCCTCGATCCTCCGACGGTACGGAGGTTGGTCGACTTCCTGTGCGGACTGGTGTACGCGCTGGAGGGGACGATCCAGAAACCGGCCGCGGGAGTCTTGCTGGTGCGCCCTCCGAGGGTGACGATCACCCGGCAGGAGCTACAGCGCCTGGCCTCCCTGGGCCTGTACGACATCGACGTCTGAGGCGGGCTTGATCCGGCTGATCTGCAATCTGCTGCAGCTCTATGTAGTTGCGATCGTCGCCCGGGCCGTCCTGAGCTGGATCGAGGTTCCCGGCGATCACCCTGTCGGCCGGGCGGTGGCGGTACTCTCGCGGATCGTGGATCCGCCGCTCCGGCCGCTCCGGCGCTCCCTACCCGCCATCCCAGTGGGGGGTGTCAGGTTGGATCTGTCGCCGATCATCCTGATCGTGGCGATAATGATCGTGGCGAGGATCATATGCAGATGACGAGGATGGTATGCGGATAACTTCGAACGAGGTCCAGGCGGTCAAGTTCTCGGTTGCCCTGCGCGGGTACGCCGAGAACGAGGTGGACGCCTTTCTCGACATCGTGGTCAAGACGGTCTCCGAGTACGAGGGACTCCACGACCGGCTGCAGCGTGAGGTCGGGCGGTTGCGTGCGGCGCTCGACGAATGCCGGGAGAGCCGGATCGCGGAGGGTTCCGGCAAGGCCCGGACCGTGGTGACCGTGCAGGCCGATGAGGCGGTGGCCCGGGTCCGGGACATGATCGACGAGGCCGCCCGGACATCGGAACAGATGGTCGAGAACGTGCTGGAGGCCGGCGAACACCTTCTGGACCAATTCCGCGCCGCGATGACACCTGGAGAGCAGCAGGACGGTCCCGTCCCGCGTTGAGAAGCGGTCCGCCGAGGGGTTCCAGATGTCGCATCCATCGTCCGAAGGGTCGCCGCCCGTGACGTCCCTGCCGCGCCGCGCCGACGTGGCGGTGATCGGTGGCGGCGTGGTCGGGTTGTGCGTCGCATACGAGTTGGCGGCGCACGGTCGGCAGGTGGTCGTGATCGACGTGGGGCGGATCGGGCGCGGCAGCGCCGCGGGCAACGCCGGGTTGATCACCCCGAGCCATCTGATCCCGATGGCCGCGCCGGGCGTGCTGCCCGGGGTGGTACGGGGGATGATCCGGCGCACCGGTCCGGTCACCGTTCGTCCGTCGATCGACCCGTCGTACCTGCGCTGGATGATCCGGTTCGCCCGCAATTGCAACTCCCGGGCCGCCCATGCGGGGGCGATCGCCCTGTCCACACTCGGGTTCCTCAGCGCCGATCTGGCGGTGCAGTGGATCAGGCGTGAAGGCATCGAATGTTCCTACCAGAAGTCGGGACTCCTGTACGCCTACGGAGATCCGGCGGCCTTCGAAGCCGCTCGGCACGAGGCCGACACGATGGAGCGGTACGGCGTCACCATCGAGAGATACGACGCCGCCGAGATCCGCGAGCAGGAGCCTGCACTCGACGAGGGAGTCGTCGGGGGATTCCGGTGCCTGGATGACGCCGGTCTCGATCCCGCCCGCTTCATGTCGGGAATCGTGTCGGTGCTCTCCGAACGCGGGGTGGTGTTCGCTCCTCAGACGCGGCTGCTGGACTTCCGGACCTCGGACGGCGGGGTGGACCGCCTGGTGACCGCGCGGGGCGATCTGGCGGCTGACGAGGTTGTGATCGCCACCGGCGCGTGGACCCCCGGGGTGGCCGCCCTGCTCGGCGAGTCGATCCCCATCCAGGCCGGTAAGGGTTACAGCATGACGGTGGCGGCGCCCCGCCAGGGTCCTCGCAACAACATCCTGTTGGGAGACCGATGGGTGGCGGTGAACCCGATCGGAGACCTGCTGCGGATGAGCGGCTGGCTCGAGCTGGGCCGCCTCGACACCCGGCCGTCGTTACGCCGGCTGGCCACGGTGGAGGCCAACGTTCGATCCCGCGTGCGGCTCGATCCCGAGCTCACCGTGCTCGAGAGATGGGCGGGTCTGCGACCGGTGACACCCGACGGGCTTCCCATCATCGGTCGGTCACCCGGCTGGCGCAACGTGACCTATGCGGTCGGGCACGGCAAGCTCGGTCTGTCGCACGGGCCGGTGACCGGGCGGCTGGTGGCCCAGATCGTCTGCGACCGGCCCACCGACCTCGAGATGGATCCCTTCTCGCCCCGCCGGTTCCGCTAGACGGTCAGGCGGCCGCCTTCTCGAGGCGTACCGACAGGGTGCTATCACCGATCTCGAATCGCATCCCGCCTTGCACATGCCCGGAGAGGATCTCCACCGCCAGCACCTCGCCGGATATGAATCCGGCGTGCGTCCGGATGGCCTCGCCGAGCAGATCGTCGCCGGCCTGATACCGGAGCCGGATCCGGTCGGTGACCTCGAGGCCGAGGTCGCGCCGGGCGCGCTGGATCCGCGATACCACCTCGCGGGCCAGGCCCTCGCTCCGTAGCTCGCCGGTGAGCACCGTGTCGAGCGCCACCGACAGCGAACCATCCGACGCCACAGCCAATCCCGGACGGGGGTTCCTGGTGACGACCACGTCGTCGGCGCTCAACTCGTGGCCGGCGATGGTCATCCCGCCCGCTTCGAGCAGGGACGCCACCTGGTCCGACGGCAGGATCTCCAGCGCGGCCGCGACCTCCCGGACCGCGGCGCCGAGGCGGGGACCGAGCCGCTTGTAGTTGGCCTTGGCCGCCAGCTCGACCACAGACAGCTCGTCATCGCGCGTGCCGATCTCCTTGACGTTCAACTCCTCGGCGATCACCGCGCCGTGGCGACGGACCGCGGCCGTCACCTCGGGATCGCGGGTTATCACCGCCAGCCGCGCCAGGGGCTGGCGAACACCGATCGAGTGGTCCGACCGGAGCGACCGGCCGAGCGTGACCACCGTGCGGGCGACAGCCATCGACCGCTCGAGGTCCTCGTCGATCGTGTCCTCGTCCACCACCGGGTAGTCGGTGTGATGGACGCTGGAGGCTTCCGGGACCAG
>JAPPGU010000062.1 GCA_028821265.1 bacterium
TGTTCCTCATCCTGCTCGAGCCGCTGGGCGCCGGGCGGACCATCGAGCACTGCACGTTCCTGTTCCCGCTTGGCGCCGTGCCGTCATCGGAAGACGAGCGGGGACGGCAACGGTTCGCCGAAGCCTTCGAGACCACGCGCCGGTTCTGGGTGGACGTGAACGATGAGGACATCGACATATGCGAACGGGTCCAGCGGGGCGTCTCACAGGCCGGCGCGCCGCCGGGTCCGATGGCGCCCCGTTTCGAGGAACCCCTGAACCGCTTCCACAACATGGCGGCCGATCTCATGACCCTCGAGTCGGTCGCGGATCTGGAGGTGCCGGGGGGAGACCGGCCGGGTGACGTCGATCTCTACGGCACCAAGCCGAATCCGATGCCGCCGCCCGTCGAGGTCGAGGCCGCACGGAGGGCCCGCCCAACCGCGTAGGCGGCTGCCCCTCGGGACGGAGCATCCGAGTCCTGCCGGATACGGGTCTCCAAAGCCGGTGGTCTCCGGAAAACCGGTAGCCGGCCCCCGACATCGGGTCGGTGGTAAAGTGGAACAGTTACTATTAAGGCGCGGCAAGTACGAAGAACGAAGGGTGTTATGGAATCCACACAGGAGAGTCGACTGTCCGGCCTGTCACTTGTGGCGGGCGTGGTCCTGGTGGGTGTGGGTACTTTCTTTCTCCCGAGGGGGACAGGTTCGAGGATCGACTACGTCCGCCTCGTGACGTTCAGGGCCGAAAACGCGGAACTCACCCATTCGATGTCGCTGCTGACCATCCTCGGCGTCCTGCTATGGGTCGCCGGACTGGTCACCCTGTCACGAAGTATCGTCGCCGGTCACGGCACGACTGACGCCATGGTGCGTATCAGCATCGCCATCCTGCTCGTCTCCGCGGTCATGCATCTGGCGGTGAACGGCATCCAGCACATGATCGTCCACTTCATCAACCACGGTGTCGGGGAGGGCGTAGGAGCAGACCAGACCGACGGGCTGACCGCCATGGCCGTCACCCTGCAAGGAGTGAGGGCCGGGCTGTTCATGATCAAGGAACTCTGCGAGACGGTCGGATTCCTGGTCCTCGGCCTGGCGATATGGCGCAGGGTGCCCGCCGGCCTGCCCAGGATCGCCGCCGCCGCGGTAGTGGTCGCCTCTGTCGCCGAAGTGGTGGCGCTGGTGATCATCGAACACGCACACGACCTGACCGACAACATGCTGCCCATCCTCGTGGTAGGCGGCGGCATCACTTCCATCTGGCAGGTCCTGATCGGCGTCGGCCTTTGGAGGGGATCGCACAAGATGATCGCGGCGTAGCCTCTGGACCTGAGGCGAGTTAGATGCGGTCCGAACTGTCGCCAAGAGTCCCGCCCATGGTCTCGAGTGTGGCCGGTCCCACCCGATCTGTTACTGCCGGATCGGCCGGCGAAGGCGGTGGCATCCTTCTGTCCTATGACGTGCGATGTCAGGACGGATCACCGGAGGCGCCCGCATCATGAGCGACGCAGTGCTGGTGGTCGGGGTTGGCATGACCCCGTTCGTGGGGTTCCGGGCCGATGCGAGTGTCCGGGACATGGTGGTCGAGGCGGCCCGAGCGGCGCTCCTCGACGCCGGCGTCTCCGCTTCGTCCATCGATATGGGTGTTGCAGCGTACGAGAGCGACCACTTCAACCGCCAGATGAGTCTCGGTCACATCCTCCAGGACAGTGTCGGGCTGGCCGGCAAACCCACGCTCCGGGTGGAGGGTGGCGGCGCTACCGGCGCCCTAGCCATCCGCACCGCGATGATGGCGATCGCTTCGGGCACGGCCAGATCCGTGCTGGTGTTCGGCGGGGAGACCAACGGGAAGTCCGTCGACCGAGCCACTGCCACGGAGCTCCTCGCCATGTCTGCCGACTTCGAGTGGGAGACGCCCGTATTCGGGACCTTCGCCGCTCCCTACGCGCTGATGATCACCGAGCACATGCGGCGCTACGGCACCACGCCCGAGCAGTTCGCCGAGATCGCCGTGAAGAACAGGCGCATCGCCCTGGAGAACCCCGACGCCCACAAGGGCATGTCGATCACGGTGGAGGACGTGCGTGGTTCGCCCCCGCTGTCCGATCCCTATCGCCTGTACGACGCCAGCCTGCTCAGCGACGGCGCCGCGGCCGTGCTGCTGGCCACCCGGGAATGGGCCGAACAGCACGCGTCAACCTTCCCGGACCGTCCTCCCGTGGCGATGCTGGGTTCCGGGTCCTCCACCGACCATCCCCGCCTCTCCGACCGGTCGGATGAGTTGTTCCCCCACTTCGCCGCCAAGCGGCGGGCGGCTCGGGACGCCTACCGGATGGCCGGCATCGATGATCCGCCGCGGGAGATCGACGTGGCCGAGGTGTACGACTCCTTCAGCGGAGCGGAAGTCCAGGCCTACGAGGACCTGGGTCTCTGCCCGGTGGGGGAGGGTGGCTTGGCGGCGGCCGAGGGCCGCTTCGACCTGGGCGGGCAGGTATGGGTCAACACTTCGGGCGGGCTTCTTGGCAGGGGATCGGCGGTGGGCGCCACCGGCATCGCCCAGGCGGTGGAGGTGACCCGCCAGCTCAGGGGGGAGGTGTCGGGCGCCCGAGCCGTCCCGGATGCGAGGATCGGCATCACCGACACCCACGCCGGAGTCGGTTCGCTGGCGGTGGTCAACGTGTTCGGGCGCACCCCATGAACGCGACCAGCCCTTGTGCTGCCGTCGCGGTTTCCGAGACCGCGCAGAATAGGGGGTTGAATCTGTCACACCCCTGTTGTATGTTGCCTATCGCCAAGCACCAAAACTGGCTGGAAGCTCCTTGCCGATCGGTCCGGTCAGTCCGAGGGAACATCAAGCTCGATGGAGCGGAGGGCCGATACCCGGCAGCCGGCCGGGCATGGCCGACCACGCTCCGAGCAGGACAGGTGGTGGCGGGGGAGGGCCCGGTGCGGGCTGCCGTTCGGCGGCGCGATTTTCGCGCTCTCGGGTCTGACCCGGCGGGGAGGGGCGCACCGTGCGGGTGACCGGTGTCGAACGGGGGACCACCCCATCGGGAGATCCCTTCTCCTTGCTCCATATCGAGATGGCACAGCGGTACCGGCATGCGGTCGGGTCGGCCGATCCCTTCTATCGGGGTCTTGACGAAGGGGTGCTGCGGGCCACCGAGTGCCCGGAGTGCGGGTCGACCTGGTTCCCCCCGCGGAAGTTCTGCGATGCTGACCTGTCCGATACCACCTGGTACGACCTGCCCGGCACCGGGAGCATCGTGGCCGCCACCCGCGTCCACAGCCCGCCTCCCTTCGGCGGCATCGAGGTTCCCTACATACTCGCCTCGATCCGGCTCGACGGGGTGGACGGGGGCATCACCCACCGGGTGATCTGTGACGAAGTACCGGTGCGGGGTACCGTGGTGCAAGTGACTTTCAGCAACCGCCAGCCCGCCCATCCGCTCCTGCGGATAGCGTTCGCAGTCGAGGAGGTGACCGCGTGACCCGACCGGTCGGCATCGAGATCTTCTACTGGCTCGACAACTGGTCGGACGACCAGTCGTCCGTGTTCTCCAAGGCCGCCGAGGCCGGTTACGAAGGGGTCGAGATATCGCTGGTGGCGGGATTGGACGTGGGAGTTGACCGCATGGCGAGTACCGCCCGCTCGCTGGGCCTCGACGTTCTGTGCAGCACCGGGCTGAGCCCGACCATGGACATCTCCAGCCCCGATGCCTCGGTTCGCAGGGCCGGTGTCGACCATCTGAGGCGGTGCCTCGATGACTCCGCCCGGCTGGGCAGCCCGATCCTGGGGGGTGTCACCTACGCCACCTGGATGGGTTTCCCCGAGGGTGACCACGACGGCTACCGGCAACGCTCCGCAGCCGCCCTGCACGATGTCGCCGGCTACGCCTCCGCACTCGGCATCGAAATATGTCTCGAGGTCCTCAACCGCTTCGAGACCTTCATGTTCAACACCGTGGCCGGTTGCCTGGAGTTCATCGACATGGTCGATCATCCCTCCGTCAAGGTCGAACTCGACACCTTCCACATGAACATGGAGGAGGACGACCTCGCCGACGCCGTCCGCCTGGCGGGGAGCCGGATCGGCCACGTCCAGGTGGCCGCCAACAACCGGCGGGCGCCCCAGTACGGCCACATCGACTGGGCGTCGTTCAGCGAGGCTCTCGACGAGGCCGGCTACGAGGGTTGGGTGGTGTTCGAGACCTTCCCCAACTCCAAGGTCGAGACCGGCCAGGCCACCTACGCCTGGCGGGACCTGACCGACCGTCCCGATGAGGACGCGGCGGAGGCGGCCCGCTTCATCCGGGACAACATCGCATGAGCATCCGTACCCGGCGTTTCCTCAACGACCCCGCCCGTGCGGTGGCGGAGATGCTGGAGGGGTACGTCGCCGTCCATGCCGGCATCATCTCGCTCCGGGACGGCATGGTGGTCCGCGCCGTTCCCAAGGCCGAGGGCAGGGTGGGCGTGGTGATCGGCAACGGTTCCGGCCACGAGCCGGCCATGATCGGCTGGGTGGGGGAGGGGCTGTTCGACGTCAACGTGGCGGGTCCGATCTTCTCCTCGCCGGGACCGGCGGCGATCCTGCGGGGCATCGAGGCGGCCGACCGGGGCGGCGGGGTCCTCCTGCTGGTCTCCAGCCACGCCGGGGACATCATGAACGCCGAGCTGGCCATCGACGAAGCGGAGGACCAGGGCATCGACGGCGTGGAGATGGTGGTCCTCTACGACGACGTGGCGTCGGCTCCCAAGGACCGGATCACCGAGCGGCGGGGCGGCGCCGGGCTCTTCTTCGTGTGGAAGATGGTGGGGGCGGCGGCGGAACGGGGCGACTCCCTGGAGGAGTGCGCCGCGGTCGCCCGCAAGGTCCGGGACCGAACCCGCTCGCTCTCGGCGGCGACCGGCACGGTGGCCCATCCGGTGAGCGGGCAACCCCTCGGGGACCCCGAGGACACCACCCTGTCGGTGGGCATGGGGGTTCACGGCGAGCCGGGCGACCGGCTCGGCGAGGATGTCGGGGCGGACGAGATCGCCGGTTTGATGATCGACCGCCTCTTGGATGACGCCGAACTGCCGGCCGGGGCGCAGGTGGGTCTGCTGCTCAACAACGCCGGATCGCTCACGCTGATGGAACTGTCGGTCCTCTACCGGGGGGCCCGCGCCGCCCTGGAGCGGAGGGGCATCGAGGCGGTCCGGTCCTGGATGGGTCCCTATGCCACCACCCTTGACATGGCGGGTTTCTCGTTCGCCATCTGCCACATGGACGGCGAGCTGCTCGAGCTCTACGACCGGACTGCCAGGGGAGCGGGATTCACGATGGTGGGCCGGTAGCGGCGATGATCGACCGGGACCTGGCGGTGCGCCTGGTGGTCGCCGCGTCCACACGGGTGAACGACCACCAGGAGGAGTTGTCCCGGCTCGACTCGGTGGCCGGCGACGGCGACCACGGGGTCAACATGGCGACCGCCCTGGCGGAAGCCGCCCGGCGCGCCGAGCACGGCGATCAGAGCACGGCCGCCGACGTGATGCGATCCGCCGGATCCGCCTTCCACGAGACCGTGGGCGGCGCCGCCGGGGCCCTGTTCGGCGCCTTCTTCGGCGCTCTGGCGGGGCAGCTCTCCAAGGCGGCGGCGCCCGACGCAGCGCAGTTGGTGGCCGGAATGGAGAAGGGCCTGGCTCGGGTGGCGCGGGTGGGCAAGGCCGAGCCGGGTCACAAGACCATGATCGACGCCCTGGCGCCGGCGGTGCGCGATGCCCGTGAGTCGATGGACAGGGGGGATGGCCTGGAGGCGGTGATGGCCGCGGCGGCCCGCGCCGCGAGCCAGGGCGCCCGGGCGACCGCCGGCATGCGGCCCTCGGCGGGGCGGGCCCGCTTCGCCCCGGACCACAGCCTGGGAACAGAGGATCCCGGCGCCAATACAGTTGCCCTGGTCCTCGAGTCCTGGGCCGACCAGTTGAGAAGCGAGGTGAGGGTATGAGCGGAGGGCGACTCCGGGTCGGATACGTGGGCGTGGCGTTCGAGAGCTACTACGCCGACGAGCACGACCAGTACCGGCGGGCCATAACCGGTCTCAGCCGCCTCTCGGAAGAGCTGGACTTCGACCTGGTGGCCATCGAGCACGGGATCGGTGATCTCGAAGCCGCCCGCGCCGCCGCCGACCACCTGTCGTCCCGGCAGCTCGACTTCCTGGTCCTCCAGGCGGCTGCCTGCGCCTCGGGCGAACTGCTCGAGCCGCTGGCGGCGGCCGCCCCCCGGCTCGGCCTATGGGCCACTCCCGAGCCGGTACTGGAGGGATCGATCCAGCTCCACTCGCTGGTCTCTACCAACCACTTCGCCTCGATAATCCGCCGCTACCTGCGAGACCGGGGCGTGCCGTACAAGTGGTTCCTGGGCCACATCGACGAGCCGGAGACCGAACGGCGCTTCCGTGTCACCTTCCGGGCGCTGGCGGGGATCAAGGCGATGGCCTCGGCGCGGATCGGCTGGATAGGCGGCATCTCTCCCGGCTTCTACAACATGCTGTTCGACGAGGGCAGCCTGGAGCGCCGCTTCGGCACCACTATCGGCACCCACACCATCGACGACGTGGTCCGCGTGGCCCGGGCCGTCGAGACCCGTCCGGCCGCCTCCGTGGTGCGGATGGCCACCGACCTGGCCACGGAGGTGACCGCCCCCTCGGTCGGCATGGACCGCAACGCCCGCCTCTACCTGGCGCTCCGCCGGATCATCGAGACGGAGGGGTACGACGCCCTGGCCGTCCAGTGCTGGCCCAGCTTCCAGGAGGACTTCGACATGGCGCCGTGCATGGCCTACAGCCTGCTGGGCTCGGAGGACGGTGTGGCGGTCTCGTGCGAGGGGGACGTGCCCGGAGCGGTGACGATGCTCCTGATGAACTCCATGTCGCCGAACCATGGGTCGGCCACCCTGCTGGACCTGACCACCCTCGACCTCGAAGCCGATGCCGCCCTGCTCTGGCACTGCGGGGTCACGCCCCGCCACTTCGGCGCCGGCAACGGGATCCGCTGGGTGGACCACGTGACGCTGGGCCGCAAGTCGGACATCCGCTACGGGGTGTCGGGTGACCTGCTGTTCGCTCCCCAGCAGACCACCATCGCCTACGCGGGGGACGACTTCAGCGAGCTGTTCATCGCCACCGCCGAGGTGGTGGACACCGGCAAGGCCGGATTCGACGGCACCCGAGGCTGGTTCACCCGCTTCCGGCTCAACGGCGAGCCGATCGAGCTGATGGACCTGGTCAACACCGTGATGGTCCAGGGCCGCGAGCACCACTACGCGGTGGCGCAGGGAGACCTGTCCTCGGAGCTGGCGGAAGTGGCCGCCTGGCTCGGGCTACGCACCACCCAGGCCATCCCGATGCGCGACCACCTGCAGATCGAGGGCCTGAACACGTGACGTGGTCACCGATTGCTCACCTCCCCGGGTTAGCCGAGTTCTGTGACCTGTGACCTCTGTCGGCGGCCCGGGTCCGGCCCCCGAACAAGGGGGTTGAACGTGTCACTGACTCGCCGCATACTGTCCGGCAGTCACAAACACCACCGGTTTCTTGCTTTTCGACGTCGAGGGAACCGGTACCGGGATCAATTCGGGAGCGGACCCCGTCGGGGGATAGGGGAACGCGTTCGGACCGAAGGAGGTGGTGGCTGGGGGATGGGCCCGCCGGGTGGG
>JAPPGU010000047.1 GCA_028821265.1 bacterium
TTCCTCACGTACGCCCTACTGTCCCACTAGCCGGACCCGGACCATCTGGCGGTGCCAATCCCGTCGTTGTCAGGGCTGCTTCCCACCCTCACCCCTGTTCCCGGGGTTCGGGCTGCCCTCAGCTTCACTATGCCCGCTGCGACGAGCACAAGGCGGCGGCCTCCCACCACCGCACGGTCAACAAACGCCTCGTGGCGCTCCACATCCGTCACCCACAGGCGGTCAGGTCGGCTGCGGGCGAAGTTACGATCGACGAGGTCCGCCGGGGTATCCACTGATTTGATCAGCCGCCGTCTGGGCCTCGGCGCCCGCTCAGGCCCCCCAGGCCGGCTCGTCTCATGAGCATCGCCACGGCGTTGTGCCCGACCCTGATTCCATAGCCCAACCTCAGCTCAGCGTGAGCCCTCGGTGCTCCATACGTCCCCGCGGGATTGACTGGCTAAACGATACTCACACTGATAATCCGAAAATGGCTTTGAACAGGGGATATATAGCAAATAAAGGTGGAGGTGCGGGCCGCGCTATGGCTTAGCAGTGAGGTACGCAGCACCGCTAGCTGCCTGCACATCCTTCGTGAATCGCGCAGGTAGAAAGGTCAAGAACACGAGGCCGCGGAGCAACAATCCCCTGGGTAGTTGATGGAGATCCTACGAGTCGGTGATGTAGTTCGCCCATCGCTCCATTAGCTCACGGCGGTGTTCAAGCAGGTCAGACCGTGCATAGGCTGACTCCGTAGCTCCCTTGACGACGTGAGCCAACGCTCGCTCGGCTATCTCGCGCGGTACGCCTGACTCTGAGCACCAATCCCGGAATGAGCTCCGCATCCCGTGTGGTGTCCCTCCGATGTTAAGTCTCCGGAACAGAGTCCCGATGCTGGCATGCCCGAGCGGTCGGCCGTCCCTTCCGGGAAATAGCAAGCCGTCGGAACCGAAGTGTCGCAGGGATTGATCGAGCACCTGAATCGCTGCGTCTGCTAGGGGTACTCGGTGCTGGCGGCGGGCCTTCATCCGCTCAGCTGGGATTGTCCAGACCTGGTCGGCTAGGTCGATCTCGGACCATCTAGCGGCCCGAATTTCGCCTGTCCGGGTTGCTGTGTACGTCAGGAACTCAATTGCTAGGCGGGTCGAGACGGCGGCACGAGACGTACGGATCTTGGCGAGCGCTGCCGAGACCTCGGTATGATGAAGCGCCTTGTGGTGGGTGGTTCGCTTGCTGTTCTTGGGCAGTGCGGCGTCCAGGGCTTCGCCCGCGGGGTTGTCAGTTCGGTACCCCTGCGCAATTGCCCAGCGCATGACTTGGCCGATCCTCCGCTTCAATAGCTCAGCCTGTGTGGGCTTCTCGCGCCATATCGGAACGAGGCTGTCCATGACATCTGCTGTGGCGATACGGTCTATTCGCGTCGAGCCGAGTGTCGGATAGACATAGGTGGTGAAGCTGTTCCGCCACGCGACTTCCGTGCTCGATCCGCGCTTCCAGCTGTCACGATGAAGGGCGATCACGTTGTCGGTGGCCTGCTCGAAGGTTGGAATCCGGCTGCGGCGCGGATCCTGGCCCGTGTCGAGCTCCTGCCGGTTCTGAAGAGCCGCCTGCCTGGCCGCTGCCAGGCTGATCCGTGGATAACTTCCGAGCCCGACAGACGTAGGACGTCCGTCGATGACTATCCGCTGTGACCAGTACTTCCCGACGCGACCGCTCTTTGTGGCCTTTACTAGCAAGCTGAGACCGTGACCTCCCCGGCCGTCTCCGTACCTTCCTGGCCTTCTGACAGTCCGGACAAACGCCGCTGTCAACGGCCGTCCTGATCGGTTCATGCTAGCCCTTCCTGCAGCATCAGGTAGTAACAGGAGTAGTATCCATCCAATTGAGCAGTTACTGCTCTGGGGTGGTACTACTTCTAGTACCACTTTAGGTGCGGGACTAAGGGGTGTCAACTGGTATCTCGTGAAACGACCAACGGCGCTTGAAATCTTGAAACGCCTGGTCACTGGTGATTTTTGGAATGGTGTGAAACGCTATGGTGGAGCTGAGGGGATTTGAACCCCTGACCCCCTCGTTGCGAACGAGGTGCTCTGCCGAACTGAGCTACAGCCCCTGGAGGAGCCTCCATTCTACCCGCCTTACCGGCGGGGGAACGCAACCGGGAAAGGGGCTCAATCGGGCTCTCGCCGGGTACCGAAGGCGGCCATGTCCTGGCGCAAGCGGTCAGCGACCAGGGCCGAGGTCAGATCGGCCCGGCTCCGTTCGGTAAGGCTGCGGGCGACGTCGGTGGTTCGGCGAAGGCCACCGGTCATGCCGTCGGGATAGTCGAGCGAGGCCAGCAGGTCCACCACCTCGTCCATGATCTCCAGTAATCGCTCCGCCTCGGCGAAGTCCTCCGCTCTCAGCTGATCGAGGAGTCTGCGCCTCAACTCCCCGACGGCTTCTCCCAAGCCGTTGAGATAGGCCCCCATCCGCGTTCCCAGCTCTGCGGCCGCCGGGAGCTCGTCTCCCCGGGCCATCGCGAGAAACAGCCGGGCCTCGGCGTACTCCTTGGCCGCGTCGTTGAGGATCCCTATCTTGATGTCGGGATGATCTGCGATGGCGGCGGTCGATTCGGTAAGCAACTCGCCGGCCTCGGCCAGCATCGCTCCGGCTTCGTTCAACTCACCCCGATGACCGGCGCGGATCGCCTTGGCCGAGAACCGGATTACCTGCCGCCCGTTGGCGATGGCCACCTCCCGGGCCGCGAACTTGGGATCCAACTCGGCTCGCGCCGCCTTCTCGATGGAGGAAAGGTCCGGCTTGCTCACGAGGATCTAGTGGTCTATTCGAGAACGACTTGGTGTGCTCCGGCGGCCATCGACCTTCCCCCAGACACCGCTAGCGGCGCTGCACGACCCTTATCGCCGAGTGGTCGCGGGTGGGGGCAACGTAGTCATGGTCGGCGAACAGGGCGTTCACGTCTTCGCGGAAAGCCCGTATCCGGCGCAGCATCATGATGTACCAGACGAACACCGCATCCGCGATGACGTGTATCAGGAGCATCCACAGGCTATTGAGAACGAACCAGCCGGCCAGGCTGGCTACGGCGGCGCCAAAGAGAACCGCCGCCGCCCGGCGCCGGCGGGCCAGCACGGCTTCTCGATGAGAAACGGTGTTGTCCTCCTCGCCCGACCGGGCCAGTACCCGCCCCATCACCCGGCCCATTCCGGCTTCGGAGTTCGATCGCTGGAGGGGTCGGAAATCCGGGCGTGTGGCGCTTGGGTTTTGAGTGGCGCGATCGGCCCACCATCTCGGGATGAGGAACATAGCCCAGACAGCCGCGACTGCCAGAAATAGAGCCCAAGGCATGTCCGAGGCCGTCTCCCGGATCCGCTAACCGGGAGTGCAGCTTATACCCGAGCCGGGCGGAAGCCAAGGATTTCAGGACCCGGGTTAGCCTCCGCGGCGGCGGGGGGTGGGCTACCCGCCGAGACCGGGGGCGGACCACTCTCCCGACCGTCCGCCCGCCTTGTGCAGCAGACGCACGCTCTCGATCCGGGCGCCCCGCTCCACCCCTTTGATCATGTCGTACAGGGTCAGCGCCGCCACGGCCGCCGCGGTCATGGCCTCCATCTCCACCCCGGTACGGTCGGCGTTGCGCACCGTCGTCCGGATGCGGGCCGCTGAGGAGACCCTGTCTATCTCAACCGCCACCTCGGACAGCGAGATCGGATGGCACAGCGGGATGAGGTCCGAGGTCTTCTTGGCGCCCATGATCCCGGCCAGGCGGGCAGTGCCGATGGCATCGCCCTTGGGCAGGGCACCCTCGAAGATCAGGTCGAGCGTGGCGCCGGACATGGACACCCGGGCTTCCGCGGTGGCCCGACGTTCCGTAACCGCCTTGTCCCCCACGTCGACCATCCTGACCCGGCCCCGGGCGTCGGTGTGGGTCAGGCCTCGCTCACCCATCGAGAACCTCCGATGCGGTCCGAGCCTCCGGCGACCGGAACAGCTCGATAGTGATCGGGTCACCGGCCTGCACCCTCCCGGTGCCCACGGGAATGACCGCGAAGGCATCGGCCCGGGCCAGCGCGGAGAGGACGTTGGACGATTGGCCACCGCTGCTCCGGACCAGCGTTACCCCGTCCTCGACTTCGGTGACCACTCGGGCGAAGACCGTCTTGGCCGGATCGGTCCGCCAGGCCCCGGCGGCCCGGGCCTCGGCCTGGGCACGGAACACGGCCCGGCATCCCATCATCTGCAAGAGTGCGGGGCGGGCGAACTGCTCGAACGCCACCATCACCGACACAGGATTGCCGGGCAGGCCCAGAAGGGGCGTCCCCTCGATGTGGCCGAAGGCGAAGGGCTTGGCGGGCTGCATCGCCACCTTCCAGAAGTCGATCGTGCCGAGTTCCCGGAGGATGATCTTCACGAGGTCGTACTCCCCCATCGACACGCCGCCCGACGTCAGCACCATGTCGGCCTCACCGGCTCCCCACTCCAGGGTGTTACGGAGCACGTCGGCGTCGTCTCCCACGATGCCGAGGTCGACGACCTCCACACCCAACTCGTCCAGCATGGCCGCCAGCAGGGGCCGGTTGGTATCCCGGATCTGGCCGGGACCCAGGTTCCCGGTCTCCGGCGGTAGAACCTCGTCTCCCGTGGACAGCATCGCCACCTTGGGCCGGCGATGCACTCTCGGGCTAACTCCCAGCGACGCCAGCACGGCCAGATGGGGGGGCGTGAGCCGCTCGCCGGCCGCGAACACGGGATCCCCGGCCGCCAGGTCGCCCCCGGCGGGCCGCACCGCCGTGCCCGTGGGCGTGGCCGCCATGATCCGCACTCCGTCCGGCAGCGGCTCCGTGTCCTCGACCTTGACCACCGTGTCAGCGCCCTCCGGCATGGGCGCGCCGGTCATGATCTTGATGGCCGCACCGGAGCTTACGGCCTGATGCGCGACATGGCCCGCCGGGACGTCCTCGAGAAGCCGCAGCGTCACCGGCGCCTCCTCGACATCGGCGCCCAGCACCGCGTACCCGTCCATGGCCGAATTCGTGAAGGGTGGGACGTCGTGGGGCGCCACCACCGGGCTCGCCAGGCCGAGCCCCAGGGCATCCCACACGGGAAGCTCGAGCATCGGAAGGGTGGGAACGGCGGCCAGTACGTCTCGTTGGGCCTGCTCTAGGGAGCGCATGGGATCATTCCACCAGAAGATCGTCGACTATGGACCGGTAAGCGTCACGGTAGGCGGGGTCGGCGAGACCGAGGACGGTGTTCGCCCGCAGGTATCCGAGCGGGTTCCCGACATCTAGCAGTTCCACGTCGGCCACGTAGGCCCGGCACCGGCCTGCCCGGGCGAGAGAATCTACGGCATCGGTGAGCTGTATCTCACCGCCGTAACCGGGGGCGACGCCCGTCAGGTGGTCGAACACCTCGGGCACGAACAGGTAGCGGCCATGTATGGCGTAGTTGGAGGGCGCCCCGGCACCCGGTTTCTCCACCGCCCCCTCGATCTCCATCACCGAATCGGACAGGCCGGAGCCGGGAACGACCACGCCTTTCGCTCCCAGCATCCCATCGGGCAGCCTCCGGACGTACACCACCGAGGTATCGAGGTCGGCGGCTCGAGCCAGGTGGCTGAGCAGCTCCTCCCCCGGACGGACCAGGTCGTCGGCCAGCATGACGAAGAAGGGCCGCAGGCCGATGGCTTCCCGGCCGGCCAGCACCGCATGGCCCAAGCCCTTTGCCTCCTCCTGGATGACAGCTCGTACCTTGACACCGGAGAGGCCGGGCAGGAATCGTGACTCGTCGAAGTGCCGCTCGATAATCGCTCCCCCGTCGGGATCGACCACCACCACCACCTCCGTCACCCCGGCCCGGGCCGCCTCCTCGACCACCCACTGGATGCTGGGACGATCCACGACCGTCAGGAGAGCCTTCGGGATGGCGTTGGTGGCGGGCCGCATCCGCGTACCGCGGCCTGCGGCCGGGACCAGTGCTACGTCGACCTTCATCGCGGCGTAACCGTCCGGCGCATCATGCGAGCCGGTTCTCGGTGCCGGAGCGGAGACGGCTCAGGTTGGAGCGATGCCGGAAGACGATCAGCGCCATCATCAACGCGAACCAGGCCACGGTCCGGGGTGGTTGGCCGGTGAGCAGCAAGGCGGGGATGGAAACCACCGCCGCCGCCAGGGACCCGACCGCCGAGACACGCGAGACCGCCAGCGCCACCCCGTACACGATCACCATGGCCACCATGACCAGAGGCGCCACGGCCAGCATCACTCCGCCGGCCGTCGCCACTCCCTTCCCTCCGCGGAACCGGTGGTAGACCGGGTAACAGTGACCGAGAACCGCCCCCAGGCCGGCCACGGTTCCGATCGTGGGCGACCAGGCGAGCGACCCGACCAATGCGGGCACGAAACCCTTGGCCAGATCGACCAGGTAGACGGCGGCTGCCGGACCCTTACCGACCGCACGGAGCACGTTGGATGCGCCGGGATTCCCGCTCCCTACCTGCCGGATGTCCACTCCCCGGCCCCGGGACACGACCAGAGCCATGTTGATACCGCCCAGTAGATAGGCTCCGACGAATAGGGCGATAGCACCGATCAGCATCTCCGCCGAGTCTAGGAGTGTGCTGAAAAATGTCCCATTGGCGACATGGCCGGAAACGGAACCCCGGGCCGAGGTAGCGCGGGCCGGCCATCCCCTTATTTTCCCGCATGCTTGTAGGAGCGTGCTGGTATGATCCCGCCGGCAACGGTCCACCGTCGCGGGCCGTTCCCCCCAGTCCCGACCGGAGTACCTGCGAATGCCCACGTATGTCTATCAGTGCAAGGAGTGCGGTCACCGGTTCGAGATCTTCCAGAGCTTCTCCGCAGATCCGCTCGATACCTGCCCGGAGTGCCAGGAGGTCGCCCTGCGCAAGGTGCTGTTTCCCGCCGGAGTGGTCTTCAAAGGGTCTGGTTTCTACGTCACGGACTCCCGTACTTCGAAGCCATCCACCTCCGGGAAGAAGGAAGGCTCCGCCGACAAGAAGGACAAGAAGTCGGACAGTACCTCCAACGGCGCCGCATCCAAGAAGGAACCCGCCAAGGCAGGCGCCAAGAACGACCGCTAGTGCTGCCGGCCTCCTCGGCACGCCGGGTCCGAGAGGATGAGGATCGACCGGTCGATGCCTACGGCCCGGTACGACTCCTGCGGATACAGGTGATGTGAATGAGAGGCGTGGTCGGGATCATCCTGGCGGGCGGTGAGTCGCGACGCATGGGGAGCGACAAGGCCCTGGTCGAGGTGGGCGGCCGCCCGATGGCCGGATGGGTGGCCGAGGCGATGGCCGGATTCGACCAGGTCGTGATGGTGGGGCGCCGCCGGGGCGTGGCGGGCTTGGAGGCGATTCCCGACCTGCAACCCGGCCCGGCCGGACCCTTGAACGGGCTCCAGACGGCGCTGGATGTCTTCAGATGCCCCGTGGTCGCGGTGGCGGTCGATCAACCGCTGGTGCGATCCGGCACGCTGGAGCGGCTGGCCGAGTGGGCCGCGACCAACCAGACGGCCGTCTGTGTCGACGAGCGCCCGCAGGTGACTTGCGCGGCCTACTCCCCGGACTGCCTTGACGAGGCCACCCGGGTACTCCGCTCGGGAGGGTCGATACAGCAGATGCTCCGGTCGGTGCCCTGGACCCG
>JAPPGU010000064.1 GCA_028821265.1 bacterium
TCGACTACTACCGCAACGGCGGGATCCTCCACACCGTCCTCAAGGAGATGGCCGCGACAGATTGACCCCGTCGCTCTAACAATCGGCGGCGGTGGAGTAGTCGTGGACGAGGAACACGCCTCCGGCCGGATCCGCGGCCACGATCATCTGCCCGAGCGGGGTGGGGAAGGGCCCGTTCATCACCTGGCCGCCCAGTTCGGTCACACTGCCGGCGGTCTCGTTGATATCGGCGGCGCCGAAGTAAACGCTCCACGAAGGAGGAACGTTCTCGGGAGGCTCCATCACCCCGGCCACGATCTCGTCACCGGCCTTGAGCAGCGTGTAGGACATCGGACCCATGTCGGAGGTCTCGGCGGTCACGCCGAGGACGGTGCCGAGAAACCCGGTCGCCGCGCCGACGTCCGGCACGTATAGCTCGTGCCAGCTCATCGTCCCGGGCTCCTTGATCAGCTGGGCGCCCGTATGGTCTCCCGCCTGCCAGAAACCGACGGCGGCACCCTGGTTGTCCATGATGTAGGCCATCCGACCCGAGGTCATGACGTCGAACGGTTCCGCCAGTCCCCTGCCGCCGGCCTCGATCGCCTTGCGGTAGGCCTCGTCGGCCGAATCGACCGCCAGGTAGGTGTTCCAGACCGACCGCAGCCCCATCGCCAGCAACTCGGGCGTGATCGGTCCCAGGCCGGCTACGTTGCAACCGTTCTTCTGGGCCATCGAATAGGTCATGTCCGAGTCCGGCATGCCCCGGTCCTCCCAGGTCCAGCCGAACAATCCTCCGTAGAAGGCCTTGGCGCCCTCCGTGTCCTCGGCGCTGAGATCCGCCCAGCACGGCTCTCCCTGGGTGTATCCGTTCCTGCGCGGCATGTTCTCCCGTCCTCCCGTCGAATAGCGCACGGAGTCTAGGAGAGGGTGACGACATGCCGAACCCGTCGGGAAGTGATGCGAGCCAGGACGCCCGGCGCGGACCGTTGCCGAGCTAGGAACCGCAAGAACGCGAAAATCGCCGAAACCGGGCCCGACCCGGCGGGCCCGGCCCCCTCCACCACCTCCTGGGCCTCTGGGGCGTGGTCGGCCATGCCTATCCCCTATCTGGGGTATGGATGGGTTCGCCCCGACGCGCTCGCTGTTCCCTCGAATGATCGACTGACGCCCTGATACGGTCGATCACTTCGGTGCTTGACGATATGGAACATACGAGCAGGGTGTGACATTGTCGCCTCCCGTGGCGAGAACGCGAAAAAAGGGACGTGACCGCTCGCTGCCCGTTGCCTATGGACCGGCCCTCACTACCCTGCGGCCGTGGCCGAGTCGAACCATCATCCGCCGACCGACGCGGCGCCCGCTTCTCTCCCGGAACACGCAGGACGGCAGCGGATGCCGGTGGCCTGGAAGCTCGCCGCCACCGCAACGGTGGCGATCGTCATCGCCGGGGCGGCGGTGCTGACCCGCACCCCTGACCCGCCACCCGCGGATACCGGATCGCTCTCGATAGATGTGGCGGGCTTCCCGAGAGGCCCGCTGGCCGGAGAACCCGCCCCGGACATGTCCGTGGCGCTGTTCGACGGGTCCAGGTTCGTGATGTCCGAGTACCGATCCGACGACGGGCGCCCCCTGGTGCTCAACCTGTGGGCCAGCTGGTGCGCCCCCTGCCGGGTCGAGATACCGGAGTTCTCGCGGGTGGCGGAGGAGAATCCCCATGTGGCGTTCCTGGGCGTCGCCGTGGAGGATGCGCCCGGGTCCGCCGAAAGTTTCGCCGCCGAAGTCGGAGCGTCCTACCCGCTCGGAATCGACGACAGCGGCAGCGTCACCGACAACTACCCCTTCATGGGACTACCCGTCACCTACCTGATCGGAGCGGATGGCCTGATAACCCGCCAGGTCAACGGCCAGATCAGTGGCGGCACCTTGAAGGCTTTCATCGACCACGACTTCGGAAGCCTATAGGCCGCAGACGCCCTTTGAACCCGATCCCGAGTCATACGATCTCCGTGTCGAGGGAATGGCAGGGCACGGCCGGATGCAGCGATGCCTTCTTTGCGCACGCGGTAGTGATCTGGCCGGATCCGGGTACCGGATGGAAGAGGTCGGCGGTTTGCCGGGAGCCGCTCTTTGCCTAGTCGACTTGGAGGCGGCGGAAGTCCCGTTGCCAGTACAGGAGCGGGCGACCCGGGTCGTACCGGGCGGCGTGTTCCACGTGGCCGATGAAGATGGTGTGATCCCCTGCCTCGGCCGACTCGACCGTGCGGCATTCCAGGCAGGCGAAGGAGTGCGAGGGCAGGGACAGACCGGCCCCCTCGTACCGGGGCGCCCGCACCGGTAGGCCGCGGAACTTGTCCGGGTCCTTGGAGGCAAACCGCAGCGCGATGTCGGCGGTGCCCTCCCGGAGCATGTTGACCGTGAAACCCCCCGCCGCCCGCAGGGCCTCGATGCTGTGCGAGGCATGGTCGATGCAGATCAGTACCAGGGGAGGAACCAGTGACACGGAGGTGAACGCCGACACCGTCAATCCGTGGTGGCGTTCGTCCCAGTAGCTGGTCACGACCGTCACGCTGGCCGCGAAGTTGGCCATGATGTCGCGGAATACGTCCTCCAGGTTGACCGGATGCGACGACATGTCCCACGCTCCTCTCCGCATCGGGAGGGTAGCCACCGGATCCCCTAACCTGAGCGCCATGACCCATCCGGTTCCGGTACACACCGCTCGCGGGTTCGGGGCGGCCGCGGTAGCCCCGCACGAGCTGTCGACGCTGGCCGCCATCGAGATCATGGCCGGCGGCGGGAACGCCGCCGGCGGAGTGATCGACACCAACGCCGTACAGGGGACGGTCCGGAGACCTGCGGGATCGGGGGCGACCTTTTCGCCCTGGAGCACCGGCCCGGTATCGACTCCCCCATCTGCCTCAACTCCTCTGGCCGGGCCGGATCGGGCGCCCACCTGCATCATGCCGGGCTGGAGCCGGGCATCGCCCAGACCGTGCCCCGCTGGACCATCCAGGACATCAACGCCACTGCATCCACCGTCGCGGTCGAGAGCCGGACGGACTCCGGGCTGATCGACGCCCTGCGAGCTCGTGGGCACGGGATCGGCGTCCACGACCGCCGGGCCGGACTGGGGACCCACATCGGCGATCGCCGTCCCGGCCGGCGGCCTGAGGGAGGCGGTGGCCGATCCGCGGGTCTAGGCCGCCCTCGCCCTGAGCGGCTGAGGTCGCCGGGCGCCTGTCCGGCCTCAGCCGCGGACCTGGGCCAGGACCGTGGCCCACTCCTCATCCGTAATCGAGGAGATGGCGTCTCCCATCGAGTAGCACCCGACCCGGTCCAGCAGTCCCTCGTAGCGAGTTCTGATGGCCGACCCGAGCCGGTCCACCGGCGCCTCCACCGCCACCTCGGCGACCACCTCATCGGGGATCAGATCGGTCATCCTCTCCCACCGGCCCCGCCGCGCCAGCGCGGCGAGCGCCGGGCCGAAGTCCCAGCCATGGGCATCGAGAACCCGGCTATAGGCCGGAGTGGAAGCGTAGAAGGCGATCTGTCGCCGGACGCCCAGCCGGGACTCCTCGATCTGGCTCTCGTCCCGGCCGGTGACCACCATCACCGAAGACACCATCTCCACCTGATCGAGCGAGCGCCCCGCCGCACGCGCACCGGCGCGCATGGCCGGGAGGGTGACCTCTCGCAGATACCGGACGGTGTGGAAGGGATGGACGTGGTAGCCGTCGCACATCTCTCCTGCCAGCCGCGACATCCGGGGACCGACCCCGGCTATGTGGATGGGCACGTCCGGATGGGCGATCGGTCCCGGATCGAAGAAGGGAGTCATGAGCGTGAAGGAGTAGTGCTCACCCCGGAAGCGGAGGCGGGTTCCGTTCTGCCAGGTGTCCCAGATGGCCCTCAAGGCGCCGATGAATTCGGCCATCCGCTCCACCGGCCGGCTCCAGGGCATCGAGAATCGCCGCTCGATGTGGGGCTTCACCTGGGTTCCCAGGCCCAGCCGGAAGCGGCCTTCTGTGAAGGAAGCGAGATCCCAGGCAGTCTGGGCGACCACCATCGGCGACCGGGCGAACGCCACCGCCACAGAGGTGCCGACCTCGACATCCGGGGCTGCGGACGCGGCGGCCATCACCCGCAGGAACGGGTCATGGGCCGTGTCGGCCGTGAAGATCCCGTCAAAGCCGAGGGCCCGGGCCCGAGCCGCCCGTTCCGAAACGGCGCCGAGCGGGCTCTCCTCCAGGTAGTAGTCGATCTTCAAGGCAACTGCCTCCGGACGCGCTGGTTTCTCCGACGAGGCTACAGCAGGCGCGGTCCCCGATCCCAGACACTCTGCGGCCGAGTACCATGGGCGATGAGGTCCTCGCCATCGGAGGTGGCTCCGGGACCGGTGGATGACAACCGAGAAGAGATGGGCCGTCACCATGAAGAGGTTGCTGAAACTGTTCGCCTTCATCGGGGGAATCGGAGCGGTGGGTTGGCTGCTCCAGAACCGGATCGTGACCGTGACCATGAGCCGCGAACCGAGAGAGCCAGAACTGGCGCCCGAGCCCGCCAACCCGGATTCTCCGAAAACTTACTTTACGGCGGAGGCGAGGGTGAACCTCGGCCTCGACGGGGGAACGCCCGAGCCGGAACCCGCTGCCGCCGCTCCGGCCGAGGAAGCGGCGACCGCAACCTCTCCCGAGGAGCCGGAGGAAGGCCAAGTCGTCGCCGACGGCTAGGTTCCGAACCGGCGGCTTGCGGGGGAACCCCATTCCGGCAGACGGCCTCCGGAACCAGAATTCGACCGCGGGAACACCTGCGAGGTCTGGTGGCCCTTCGTGTCCCGGACTGCTGGCGAGCCCGGCCCGCGCCGGTAATAGTTCGCGCCAGTCGACCTCGAACCGGAGGGCCGGATGAGCGAATCGAGCCTTACTGTCGCCGAGGCCCTCCTGCTCCGGCTCGGCAAAGCAGGCGTGCCGTACCTGTTCGCGAATGCGGGAACCGATGCCGCACCGCTGATCGAGGCCTACGCCCACTTCGATGCCGAGGGCACCGGACCCGTGCCGCAACCCGTAACGGTCGCCCACGAGATGGCAGCGGTCAGCATGGCACATGGACACGCGATGGCGACCGGCGTGCCGTCTGCGGTCTTCCTCCATGTGAGCGTCGGAACGGCCAATGCTGCCTCGGGGATCATGAACGCATCCCGGCAGCGAGTTCCGATGCTGGTCATGGCGGGCAGAACCCCGGTCCTCGCCGATGGGAGCCCCGGATCGCGTGACATGTACATCCATTGGGCCCAGGAGAGCTTCGACCAAGCTTCCATGGTCCGTGAGTACACGCGCTGGGACTACGAATTGCGCTACCCGAGCCAGGTGAACGATGTGGTCGACCGGGCACTCGCAGTGGCTACCGCCGATCCGGCCGGCCCGGTCTACCTGTCCCTTCCCCGGGAACTCCTCGCCGCACCTGCCACCCCGGCAGTTGACGCCCGGCCACCACGCCTCGGCCCAGCCTCTACCACCGCCGCAGAGCAGTCCGCGATCGCTCGAGTCGCCGATCTCGTAGCGGGATCCGGAAACCCGCTGGTCATCACCAATTCGCTGGGACGGAACTCCGGAGCGGTGGCTGCGCTCGTCGAGTTCGCCGAAGCTGCCGGAGCAGGTGTCGTAGAAGTCTTCCGAGAGCGTATGTCCTTTCCTTCCTCGCATCCCCAGCATCTCGGATTCGACGCGGTCCCGTTGATCGAGGATGCCGATCTCCTGATCGTCGTCGAAGCGGACGTTCCCTGGTTCCCGCAGGACGCGCCCGCCCCTGATGTGCCGGTCGTGCATATCGGTCTCGATCCGATCCGCCGGGACTATCCGATGTGGAACTTCCCGATCAATGTCGCTCTCGGCGGAAGTCCTGTCCATACGCTGGAGGCGCTCACGGCCGCTGTGAAGGGCAGGCTCGCCGGTGGTTCCCTGCAACGCAGTCTGAACCGGCTGGCCGCGCAACACGCGGAGTCACGGGCGGGAGCGAGGCGCCGGGCCGAGGCTACGAAGTCGGCCCGGCCCATCGATCCGGCATTTCTCTCCCGCCGCATCAGAGACGCGCTCGCGCCGGACGGAATCTTCGTCAACGAGTACGACGCCCATTCGGACCAACTCGGGCTCGACCGCCCGGGCAGCTACTACGGCCCGTCGGCGGTCTCGGGGCTCGGCTGGGGCTTCGGCGCCGCACTGGGAGTCAAGCTCGGGGAGCCGGACCGCACCGTCGTATGCACGCTCGGCGACGGCGCCTATATCTTCAGCAACCCACTGGCCTGCCACCTGGCGGCCGAGCAACTCGGTCTCGCGCTCCTGGTGGTCGTGTTCAACAACAGCAGTTGGAAGGCGGTGCGCACCGCGGTCCGGAGGATCGCTCCGGGCGGCTGGGCCGAGACTCTCGGAAAATATCCGCTCACCGATCTCAGCCCGTCACCCGCCTTCTCAGAGGTGGCCTCCGCATGCGGCGCCTACGCGGAAGAGGTGGGCGATCCCGGCGAACTCGAGGGCGCCCTGGAACGCGCTCTGCTGCAGGTGAGGGAAGGCAGGCAGGCCCTGCTCGACGTGCGCACCACCTGACCCGGGCTAGCCCCAATTCTTCATGGATCCGGGGGTCTGTACGGTGAATGGAGTGCCCGTTTCGGGCTCTTGACCTGGGGTTATAGCTATCTGGTAGATGCGCTTTGGCCTCGCGTGACCTTCACCTGCCCGGTGTTGGAGTGGCAGGCATCAATTCATGAGGTCGACGTGCCTGATGTGCGTCGGTGTGGCAGGAAACATGAAGAATCAGTTGACGGCGCCGAAGCCTCCTCCGGTGTGCCAGAAGACGATGTGGTCGTCGGGGCCGAACCGGCCCTTGCGGATCTCGTTCTTCACTCCGTACATGGCCTTGCCGGTGTAGGTGGTGTCGAAGAGCAAGCCGGTCAGCCGGGTGGCCTCCATCATGGTCTCCACCAGTTCGTCGTTCACCTTGCCGTAGCCGCCGCAGAGGTAGTCGTCCACGTACCGGAGGTTCGGCTGCGGCATGTCGCCTCCGAAAGTCTCCACCCCGGCCCTCCAGATCCGATCCACCCGTTCGATCAGGTTCTCGGCCGGCTCCGAGATGCACAGGGCCACGACCGGACTCCGGAAACCGGTGCGGTCGGCGCCCCAGCCGAAGCCGGAAGTGGTGCCGCCCGACGACCCCGTATGGAACATGGCCGCCACGTCAGCGCCTATCACCTCGGGGACCTGACCGACGAACTCGCGGAATCCCAGCGACATACCCCACATCCCCAGCTTGTCGGATCCGCCCTGGGGCATCACCCACGACTTATGGCCCTGCTCGGCCAACTCGGCCGCGTCCGCAGCCATGATCTCGTCCCGGTCGGGCCACTGTGCCTCGGAGATGTAACGGATCTCGGCACCGGCGAGGGTGTCGATCCTCAGGTTGGCCACCGAGACCTCCGGCTCGTTCCCGTCCGGGGTACGGAGCACCAGCTTCACATCGAGCCCGAACCGGGCGCCGGCCAGGGCGGTCGCCCGGCAGTGGTTGGACTGGTAAGGACCGCAGGTGATCACGGTGTCGCAGCCGGACTCCATCGCCGCGGCCATGTGGAACTCCAGCTTGCGCACCTTGTTGCCCGACAGGCCGAAGC
>JAPPGU010000083.1 GCA_028821265.1 bacterium
GGGTGGCCATCGCCCGCGCCCTGGCCATGAACCCCAAGATCATGCTCTTCGACGAGCCCACCTCGGCGCTCGACCCCGAGATGATCAAGGAAGTCCTCGATGTGATGAAGGAGCTGGCCGAGTCGGGCATGACGATGATCGTGGTCACCCACGAGATGGGCTTCGCCCGCGAAGTCGCCGACCGGGTGCTCTTCTTCGACTACGGGATGGTTGTGGAAGAAGGAACTCCGGAGCACTTCTTCCACAACCCCCAGCACGACCGAACCAAACTGTTCCTCAGCCAGATCCTCTAGCTGGTTCCTAGTTTGTAGTCGCTAGTTGTAGTTGTCGCTGAGGGGTTCGTAGCCAGCAGCTACTAACCGGGCAAGCAGCAACTAATTCGTTCCGCGGCCGCCGGTCGCGGCGCCCTCCTTGAACATCTCACCGATCGCCGCCACCGCGCCCAATAGGCCCGACGTGTCGAGGGGCAGGAAGATCTTGGTGGCCTGGCCGTCGGCGATGCCCTGCAGAGCCTCCAGGTATTTGATAGCGATCAGGTCATCGGTCGGATCGCCGTTGTGGATCGCCAGGAAGACCCTCTCGATGGCCTGTCCCTCACCCTCGGCCACCGTCAGCTTCTGGTACTTGTCCGCGTCGGCTACCCGCATGATGGCCTCCGCCTCACCTTCGGCCCGCAGGATGGCGGACTCCTTCACACCCTCCGCCTTGAGGATGGCCGACCGCTTCTCGCCCTCGGCTTCCGTCACGACCGCCCGGCGGGACCGCTCCGCCTTCATCTGGCGATGCATGGCGTCGGTCACGTCCGGTGGAGGCTCGATTCGCTGTATCTCTACCCGCACCACCCGGGTTCCCCACTTGTCGGTGGCGTCGTCGAGTATCTGGCGCAGCTTGCCGTTGATTAGCTCGCGAGACACCAACGCCGCATCGAGTTGGAGATCGCCGACCACGTTACGCAGGTTGGTCTGCGCCAGCTTGGTGACGGCCAGGATGAAGTTGCCAACGGCATACTTGAGCTTCACCGGATCGGTCGCCTCGAAGTAGATCACGGCGTCCACCGTGACTACCACGTTGTCCTTGGTGATGACCTCTTGCGGCGGCACATCCACCACCTGCTCCCGCATGTCGACCTTCAGGATTCTCTGCACGAACGGGATGACGAACCGGAGCCCGGGGGACACGGTCCTCTTGTACTTGCCGAGGAACTCGATCAGACCCTGCTCGTACGGCCGCACGATACGGAACCCGCTCGCTGCGATCAGCAAGACTGCCAGGGCAATGATGCCTAGGAGCAATACGCCCGCTACCTCCATCGGATTTCCTTTCTCTGTTGGTCTCTACGACTGGCGGTCTGTCTGCGAAACAACCAGGCCATTCCATAGACAGATCACTATTGAATTTCTCTGACTACCAGGCGGGTGCCGCGCAGGGCCACCACCTCCACCTTCCTACCCTCTGCAATCGGCTTGCCATCGGTGGAGGCCCGCCACTCCTCCGCCTCCACCCGGACCATCCCGGTGTTGGCGGCGGTGTCGACTCTCTCCAGCACCCGGGCTTCCATCCCGACGTAGCGACCGGGCCCCACCACCAGCCCCCCGTCCTCATCCTGGGCTCTCATGAAGCGACGCACGTACAGGAAGGAGATCCCGGTACCGACGAAGAAGAGCAACCACTGGACGAGGTCGCTCAGTCCTGTCCAGGCAGCAATCGCGGCGAGCCCGGCGCCGATCGCGAACGGGAGCAGGAAGAACCCGGCCGTGACTATCTCCCCGAGACCCATGAGCAGGGCCAGGCCGGTCCACACCCATCTCCAGACTTCGTTGTCCATCATCGTCTCCAGTCTCCACGTAAGGACGGGCGGGCACCGTCGCCACACCATTCCCCCGAAACCCTTGCTCCGGTGAGTCCTGCCGTCAAGTCCCTAACGCATACCCCGCTGAGGATACTGACGCCCGCTCCTTATACTGGCGCGCCATGTACGGACCCCTGAACGGTGTACGGTCGGCGCTGGTGACGCTGGCGGTGATCGCTGCCCTGTTCGCCGCGGTTCTCGGCCACTGGTTGGTCACCCTGGTCCTGCTCATCGGCGTGGCCCTTCATGGCCTCGGCTGGCTCTACCTGGCCCAGCAAGCCAAGACCGACAATAGTTCCTAGTTTGTAGTCTCTAGTCTAGTTACTGACTACAACTAGCAACTAGCAACTAGCAACTAGCAACTAGTAGTAACGGGGAAAGCGCGAGAAGTCCTTGGGACGCTTCTCCACGAAGGCATCCCGCCCCTCCTGGGCCTCTTCGGTCATGTAGCCGAGGCGGGTGGCCTCGCCGGCGAAGACCTGCTGGCCCACCAGACCATCATCGATCAGGTTGAAGGCGAACTTGAGCATCCGCTGCGACATGGGGCTCTTGGCGTTGATGATCCCGGCCCATTCCAGAGCGGTCTCCTCCAGGTCCGCATGAGGCACCACCTTGTTGACCATCCCCATACGAAATGCCTCCTCGGCCGAGTAGTCGGCGCCCAGGAAAAAGATCTCTCTAGCCCGCTTCTGGCCGACCATTCGGGCCAGGTAGGCCGACCCGAATCCGGCGTCGAACGAGGCCACGTCCGAGTCGGTCTGCTTGAAGACGGCGTGCTCCTCCGAGGCCAGGGTCAGGTCGCACACCACGTGGAGGCTATGACCACCCCCTACCGCCCAACCCGGCACCACCGCGATGACCACCTTGGGCATGAACCGGATCAGGCGCTGGACCTCGAGGATGTGGAGCCTTCCGAGACGGGCGGGGTCGATGTCCGCGGCGCCTTCACCCTCGGCGTACATGTAGCCGGCTCTACCGCGGATGCGCTGGTCCCCGCCCGAGGAGAAAGCCCAACCCCCATCCTTGGGAGACGGGCCGTTCCCGGTGAGCAGGACGGTCCCCACGTCGCTCCATTGGCGGGCATGATCGAGGGCGACATAGAGCTCGTCCACCGTCTGCGGCCGGAAGGCATTGCGCACTTCGGGCCGATCGAAGGCCACCCGTACCGTTCCCTGATCGACCGCCCGGTGGTAGGTGATGTCGTCGAAGGAGAAGCCCTCTACCGGGCGCCAGGATTGCGGATCGAACAGCTCGGAGACCATCAGCAGCGAGGTATCTCGCCCGGGGCGCCGGCCCGGCAGGCGATCCCGACCCCGTACGCCGCCACCGCGGCCTCCCGGTCATCCCGATTCTGGTACTGGGGGGTGTCGTGACGAGGGGTGCGATGATCCTCCGGTCGCAGCGCTGCTTCCTTCCATGGCGCGGGCCACGCGTAGCCCAAGTCCACGATTCCCGGCCGGTCCATGGTCTCGAACAGCGCCAGGGCGTCACGCATGATCGACCGCTGCTCCACCTGCCGGTCAGGCGGCCCGCAGGTGTGACCCAGCGGGAAGTCGGTGAAAGCCGCCCGAGGCGGGTTGGCCGATGCCGTGATGGAGCGGGCGCTGGTCATCGACAGGGTGGGCACGCCCTTGCTCTCGATCGCCCTGCTGACCAGCCCAACTGACTGGTGGCACACCGGTCAGACAGGTACCAGCAGCACCGCGTCCAACTCCAATTCGAGGACACGGTCCACTAGTACCGGGATCAAGTCGGAGGCCAGCCGGCGCTGCGAGTAGATGCCGCCCATGAAGGTGAGCGCCAGCGGCGCCAACTCTCCCACCGTGCCCTCGGCGACCAGTGACCGAAGGGTGTCGATCGGGAAGACCACGTTGGGATCCCGCCGGGCGGCGGCCGGATCGAAGGCGAAGTGAGTCACCCGGAGTTCGGCGCTGTCCACGTCGGTGGGGATCTCCCGGTGGGTCACGTCGTCTCGATGCGTGAAGGCCACCTGCCCGTGGCGGTAGATACCACCCGAGGCGATCAACCCCAACCGGGCTTCCGAAAGCGGTTTGCCGAGCGTGGCCCACGAAGGCGGATCCTCGTTGAGAGCCCAGCGGTAGGGCCGGTAGCCCAGGCGGGTGTAGGTCTCCCTGGTTACGGCGATGTAGTCGATCGGTCGGCGGTCGGACTCGGCCATACGCCCGATTGTAGAACGCCGCCCGGCCACCCAACGCAGCCTTCCAGGTCGGCGATCAGCCGGACGAACATGCAGGGTCGTCGGCTTGAGTAGGGTTCTGATCCTGTGTGGAAGGTTCCGGAACCGAGTTCGGTGCATGGTGTTCGTCTGGAGGACGGCACCCAGGTCACCCTGCGCCGCCATGGGAAAGCGTCGGGTCAGCGGCTCGTTCTGAGCCATGGTAACGGACTGGCTATTGATCTGTACTTACCATTCTGGTCGTTACTTGCCGAAGACTTTGACCTCATACTCTACGATTTGAGAAACCATGGCTGGAATGAAACGGGGCCTTTGAGAGCCCACACCATACCTACGTTCATTAAGGATCACGATATTATTCTAGAGACTATTGATGAAATCTATGGACAGAAACCAACGATAGGCGTTTTCCATTCCTTGTCCGGCCTGGTGAGCCTCCTGTCCCCGACCAGGGGGAGCGGCTTCGCGGCACGGATCCTGTTGGATCCACCCCTGTGCACGCCTGGTAGGAGCTACGAGGAGTTCGACATAGCCGCTACCCGGACGGCGGCCATCGCACGCCGCCGTAGCGATCGGTTCCGCTCTTACGACGAGTTTGTTGGGCTTCTCGGCTTCTCGCCCGTCTTCCGTCACGTTGTACCGGGTGTCCTCGATCTGATGGCGAGGACGACTCTCCGCGGAGACGGTACCGGCGACACGTACACCCTTAGATGCCCCCGGGAATTTGAGGCACAGATAATCGACTACGCAAGCTCGTACTCGGTGCTCGTGGACTTCAACGATCTCGAGTGCCCGACCAAGGTCTTAGGGGCTGACCCGTTGGTACCGTACTCGTACCTGCCCACACTTGACCTCAGTGACATGCTGAGCGTCGACTACGACTTCCTTCCGGAAGCTACCCACTTTCTTCCGCTCGAACAGCCGGAGCAGTGCGCGGCGATAGTACGCGACTACATCAACTCGATTGGTGTCTAGTTCGTAGTTGCTAGTTACTAGTTATTCATCTGTACTAGCAACTAACAATTAGCGACTAGGAATTGCTGTCGATAAAGGTTGCGACATCCTTCAACGTGTCCAACGCTTAGCAGTCCTCAACAGCAAACTCCACACCAAACTCTTGAGATATCAGCTTCGCCAGGGCAACGGCCTCCAGGGAGGACACACCGGAGTTCATGAGGCTGATGTTCAGATCGTCCGGGATGTCCAGCTTCTGGCCATCAACCTCGATGTTCTCGTTGACCAGGTTGGTGAGTCGTTCTGCGGTTGATGCCATTGATGCATTCCCCCTCTCAGGTTCGCGTAGCGTTCACAGCCCTGGTGGCAGGACCGCTCAGTGAATCCTAGTCAATCAGCCCGCAGGTTTCGCCATGCCGGTTGACGGGTTCCAGTCCGGATCCAGGTCGACCAGGAACCGGGCGCATCGCTCGGCTTCGGGGAGTTCGCCGAGGCGCTCGGCCATCCGCGCCAACTTGGAGACGCAGCGCAGGAATCCCCGGTTCGGCTCGTCCTCCCACCTGACCGACTGGCTGCCGTTCCAGCCGTTGCGGCGCAGCGCATCCAGCCCGCGGTGGTAGCCGACCCGGAAACAGGCATAGGCGGCGATCTCGTCCGCCGGCGTGGCCTCGCTCCGCTCGTACCACTGCCCGAGGGCCGCCCAGGCATCCATCGAGTCGGGATGGGTGGCGACCACGCGGGCCAGTTCATCGAGCGTCGAGGCAGAGCCGATCCGGCCCGACAAACCAGGATCGGGGGCGGGCAACACAACTCTGGGGCGCTCTCGGCCACCGAATCCGATCGGCTCGAACTCCACGGGCGCTCCTCCCGGCTACCGCGGAAAGTCGGGGAAGCGGAGGATGTCCCGGCGTACCAGGATCTCGCCGGCCAGGTTGCGCCTGGTCTCCTGTAGCGCTTCGGTTGCCGCGATGGCGGTCTCCTGGGCGGCCTTCTTCTGGCGGCGCAGCCTCCGCACCTCATCCCGGAGGAACCGGTTCTCCTCTTCGAGGGCGATGATGCGCTTCACGCCTTCGATGTTGATGCCCTGGCCGGTCAGGCCCTGGATCAGGGAGAGGCGCTCGAGGTCGGCATCCGAGTAGCGGCGGGTACCACCGGGAGTCCGGAACGGCTCGATCAGCCCCCTTCGCTCGTAGATGCGTAGGGTCTGGGGATGCATGCCGGATAGCGAGGCCGCGACCGAGATGACGTAGACCGCCTCCATTTCGGGTGAGATTCTCTTGCCGGGCATCCGTAGCCTCCTTCCTATAGGCGTTCCGCAGTATTCATCATCTTCGACGCCACCGTCCTAGTGGTCTGTCTGCGAAACAGCCAGGCGTGTTCTGGCGGTCATCGGTGCCCCGTCGCTGCGTTCCGCTTCCTCAACGTACCGCTGCGGGTACGCCTTCGTCAGCGGGCCTTGCGAGAAACACCGCTGCCGACGCCATACCACACCGCCATTCCACAGACAGACCACTAGAGATGCGCTCTCGGGTCGGCGGTCTCGTACTTGTCCTTGAACTCTTCCAGGAGCTTCCTGGCATCCCTCGGCAGCTTCTCCGGGACGGTCACCTGCGCCGTGACCAGCAGGTCGCCGGGGCGCCCCTTATCCCTTCGCACTCCCTCCTTGCGTATCCGGAAGGTCTTGCCGGAAGGCGTGCCGGCCGGGATCTTGAGCGTGACCGGGCCGTTCAGCGTCATCACCCGCACCTTGGCGCCCAGCGCCGCCTCGGTGAACGTGATCGGCAGCTGCATGGTCAGGTTGTCGCCCTTACGGGAGAACACGGGATGCTGACCCACGCTCACCTTGACCAGTAGATCGCCCGGGGGACCGCCCCTCGGCCCGGGCGCTCCCCGGCCCCGCAGCCGGATCGTGTTTCCGT
>JAPPGU010000013.1 GCA_028821265.1 bacterium
AGAGAAGGCGGACGCACCGTAGGAGCAGGCACCGTCACCAAAATCATCGAATAACGGGAACGCAGGAAGAACTACAGGCCGACGAATCGGAATGGGAACCGGCAGGAAGACAGCATGAAAGAACAGAGAATCCGCATCAAGCTGAAGGCTTACGACCACCAGGTGGTCGATGAGTCGGCGCGCAAGATAGCGGAGACAGTCATCCGCACCCATGCCATCGTTCATGGGCCGGTCCCGCTCCCTACCAAAGTCCACCGGTACTGCGTGATCCGGTCGCCGCATGTGTACAAGGACTCGCGTGAACACTTCGAGATCCGCACCCACAAGCGCCTGATCGACATCCTCCGGCCGACCCACAACACGATCGAATCCCTCATGAGGCTGGACCTTCCGGCCGGAGTGGAAGTTGAGATCGAGACATGAGCCTGTCGGCAATTCTCGGAGAGAAGATCGGCATGACCCGGATCTTCGACGATCACGCCCGCGCCATCCCGGTGACGGTGATCAAGGCCGGGCCCTGTCACGTCACCCAGATCTGCACCGAGGAGAACGAAGGCTACTCGGCGGTGCAGATCTCCTACGGCGAGATGCCCGCCAGGAAGGTCAACAAGCCGCAGGCCGGCCACTTCGCCAATGCCGGCGTCGCCCCGGCCCGCCACCTCGTGGAGGTGCGGGTCGATGACGGCTCGGAGTTCCAGCTGGGCCAGGTGCTGCGGGTCGAGGACGTGTTCGAGCCCGGAACCAAGGCCGACGTGACCGGAGTCTCCAAGGGGAAGGGCTTCCAGGGCGTTATGAAGCGCCACAACTTCCACGGACAGGGCGCCAGCCACGGTGTTCACAAGGTGCACCGCTCGCCGGGCGCCATCGGCGCCTGCGCCACCCCGGCCCGGGTGATGAAGGGCACCAAGCTACCCGGACGGATGGGTGGTAAGCAGACCACGGTTCTCAACCTGGCCGTGGTCGGCGTGGACCCCGAGCGCAACCTGCTGGTGCTGCAGGGCGCGGTCCCAGGTCCCAGAGGCGGGCTGGTCTTCGTCCGCGAAGCGGTCAAGAACGGTTGATGGGCGATGGCTGATCTGGTTGCTCCCAGGTACGACTCCGCCGGCGTCCAGCAGGGCGAGGTGTTGCTCGACCCGGCAGTCTTCGGCATCACGCCCAACCGTGACGTGATGCATCAGGTGGTGGTGGCCCATCTGGCGGCCCGGCGTTCCGGCACGGCTCGCACCAAGACCAGGGCCGAAGTGCGAGGCGGCGGGCGCAAGCCATGGCGCCAGAAGGGCCTGGGGCGGGCCCGCCACGGGTCGATCCGCTCTCCCATCTGGGTGGGCGGCGGCAAGGCGCACGGCCCTCGCGACCGCAACTACGTCCAGCGGGCCCCCAAGAAGATGAAGGCGCTGGCCCTCAGGAGCGCCCTGTCGGCCCGGGCGTCGGAAGGTGCCATCAAGATCATCGGGGGGTTCGACTGGGAGGTGCCCAGCACCAGGCTGGCCGTCTCCCTGCTCAGCGAGATCGGGGCCACCGGTAAGGCATTGGTGGTGGTCGACCGCTCGGAGGAGGTCGCGCTCCGGTCGTTCCGGAACCTGCCCCAGGTCATCCTCGGGCGACCCGGGATGCTGAACACGTACGACGTCCTCTGGGCCGGCACCGTCATCTTCTCCGGACTGGCCCTCGGGCAGTCTTCCACCGGTCCGGCCGGATCCCAATCGGGTCGCTTCGACGTTTCGGACGAGGACTTCGTCATGGAGAACGGCGCGGCGCCGGCCGGGCTGGGACAGGACGTACGATGAAGGACCCGCGTGACGTGATCATCCAGCCCGTGGTCTCGGAGAAGTCATACGACCTCATCGAGCGTGCCAACACGTACACCTTCGTGGTGGATCGGCGGGCCCGCAAGGAGGAGATCCGCCGGGCGGTCGAGGTCCTGTTCGGCGTCCGGGTGTTGAGCGTCAACACGCTGAACCGCAAGGGCAAGCGGAAGCGGACCAGGTTCACGGTCGGTAGGCGTGCCGACACCAAGCGCGCCATGGTCACGCTGCCCATCGGGCAGACCGTGGACATCTTCGGAATTTGAGGCAGGTGAGTTCGAGATGGCAGTAAAGAAGAGAAAACCCACCTCACCGGGACGCCGGTTCCAGACCGTGTCGGACTTCGCGTCGATCACCAAGTCAAAGCCCGAGAAGTCCCTGCTGGCCAAGAAGAAGCGCTCCTCGGGGCGCAACAACCATGGCCGGATCACGTCGCGCCATCGGGGTGGCGGTCACAAGCGTAGGTACCGCATCGTGGACTTCCGCCGGACCAAGGACGGGGTGCCTGCTCGGGTGGCGGCCGTGGAGTACGACCCCAACCGCAATGCCCGGCTGGCCCTGCTGCACTATGTGGACGGCGAGAAGCGTTACATCCTGCACCCGGTGGGAGTATCGGTGGGGGACATGCTGGAGTCGGGCCCCAAGGCCGAGATCCGGCCCGGAAACGCCCTTCCGCTGCGGAACATTCCGGCGGGAACGGTGGTTCATGCCATCGAGCTGAAGCCGGGTGGCGGAGCCAGGATGGCCAGGGCAGCCGGAACGGGCGTCCAGTTGATGTCCAAGGAGGGGAACAGGGCGCTGCTGCGACTGCCCTCGGGCGAGGTCCGCTACGTGCTCCTGGACTGCCGGGCCACCATCGGGCAGGTCGGCAATACCGAGGCCGAGCTCACCAAGCTCGGCAAGGCGGGCAGGAACCGCTGGAAGGGGGTCCGTCCCCAGACCCGCGGCGTTGCGATGAACCCGGTGGATCACCCGCTGGGCGGTGGCGAGGGACGCTCGTCGGGAGGCCGCCATCCGGTGTCCCCGTGGGGCAAGCCGGAGGGCCGGACCCGGAATCGCAACAAGGCGAGCAACCGGGATATCGTGCGCCGCCGCAACAAGAAAGGCCGGAGGTAGCAGATGGCTCGGAGCCGTAAGAAGGGCCCGTTCGTGGACGAGCACCTCCTGAGGAAGGTGGAAGTCGCCAACAGCGCCGGCCACAAGCGGATGATCCGCACCTGGAGCCGCCGGAGCACCATCATCCCCGAGATGGTGGGCCTGACCATCGCTGTCCATGATGGCCGCCGCCACGTTCCCATCTACATCACCGAGCAGATGGTCGATCACAAGCTGGGCGAGTTCGCTCCTACCAGGACCTTCAGGGGACACGCCGGCACCAAGCGGGAAAAGGCTACGAGGCGGTAGGTCGAGATGAGAGCAGTCGCCCGCGCCCGCCATATCCGCCAGTCCCCCTACAAGGTGCGGGTGGTGCTGGACCAGGTCCGGGGCATGTCGGTCGCCGATGCTGAGGTGACCCTCCGGTTCTCCAACCGGAGAGCCGCGGAGCCGATCCTCAAGTGCATCCGCTCGGCAGTCGCCAACATGAATTCGAAGTTCGAGCTCGGCGAGGACCTCGACACGCTGGCCGGCGAGGTCCGCGTGGTCGAGGCCTATGCCGACGAGGGCGTGACCATCAAGCGCTTCCGGCCTCGGGCCCGGGGTCGCGCCACCAGGATCCGCAAGCGCACCTGCCACATCACCATCGTGGTTTCCGACGGCCGCGAGGAGGTCGACTGATGGGCCAGAAGACGCATCCCTATGGTTTCCGCCTCGGAATCGTCACCGACTGGAAGTCACGTTGGTACTCGGATAAGGACTACACGTTCCTGGCCAACGAGGACCACCGGATACGCGACTACTTGAAGCGCGAACTCAAGCGGGGGGCGGTGTCGCGGGTCGACATCGAACGCACCCGCGAACGCCTCCAGGTGGACGTCCACACGGCCCGTCCCGGCGCCGTGATCGGCCGCAAGGGCGCCGAGGCGGAGCGGATCCGGTCAGGTATGGAGAAGATGACCGGGCGCCGGGTGAAGCTCAATGTGATCGAGGTCAAGGACCCCGAGACCGACGCCCAGTTGCTGGCCCGCGGCGTGGCCGACCAGTTGGAGAACCGGGTGGCCTTCCGGCGCGCCATGCGACGGACGGTGCAGACCGCCCTCAAAGCAGGCGCGGAAGGAGTGAGGGTGGAGTGCGCCGGCCGCCTGGGCGGCGCCGACATGAGCCGCCGCGAGTGGTACCGGGAGGGCCGGGTGCCCCTGCACACCCTCCGGGCGGACATCGACTACGGCCAGGCCACGGCCGCCACCAGCGTGGGGAGTATCGGGGTCAAGGTCTGGGTCTACAAGGGCGATGTGGTCGCCTCGCTCAAGACCACGCGCGAGCAGATGGCGCGCGAGGCCGCGCTGGCGGCCGGACGGCCGTCGGGCCGGATGACGCCGGCCAAGAGCCGGGCCGAGCAGCGAGCCGGTGGACGCGCCGCGCCGCGGGTGATCGAAGCCGGAGGGGGCAAGAGGATCATCGAGGCCGGCGGTGGCCGCAAGGTCAGCAAGGCCGAGGCCAAGTCGGCCTACGACAGCGCCCGGGCCGAGACCGGTGCGCCGTCCGGGCAGGCCGGTGACGAGGGCGGGTCCGCCGCCAAGCCCGAGGACGACTCCGGCGCCGATGAGGCCGGGAAGTAGTAGATCATGTTGATGCCCAAGCGAACCAAGTACCGCAAGGTCCATAGGGGGCGGATGAAGGGTTACGCCAAGGGCGGCACGGCGGTGTCGTTCGGCGACTACGGCATCCAAGCGCTGGAGCCGGGCCAGATAACCGCTCGCCAGATCGAGTCCGCCCGTGTCGCCATCACCCGTACGGTTCGGCGGGGAGGGAAGGTCTGGATCAACATCTTCCCCGACAAGCCGATCACGGCCAAGCCGGCCGAGACCCGGATGGGTTCGGGGAAGGGGAACCCCGAGTTCTGGGTGGCCGTCGTCAAGCCGGGGCGGGTGATGATGGAACTGTCGGGCGTGGACGAGCAAATGGCGCGCGAGGCGATGCGCAGGGCCGGCCACAAGCTGCCGATCAAGACCCGGTTCGTATCCAGGGAACTGCTGGGGTAGAGAATGACGATGGAGGTAGCGGTATGAAGGCCTTGGAGCTGAGGGAACTCACCCCGGCCGAGCTGGACGAGAAGCTGGACGAGACTAAGGAGGAGCTGTTCAACCTCCGGTTCCAGCTGGCGGTCAGCCAGTCGGAGGACACGGCGTCTCTGGGCCGCCTGAGGCAGTTGATCGCGCGGATCAAGACCGTGATGCACGAGAACGAGGAGGTCGGTCATGCCTGATCGGCGGCGGCGCAAGACGCGTGTGGGCATGGTGGTGTCCGATGCCCGGGCCCGCACCATCACGGTGGAGCTCGAGCGGCGGACGCGCCATCCGCGCTACGGCAAGATCGTGCGCAGCGTCACCAAGGTTCATGCGCACGACGAGGAGAACACCGCCCGCAACGGCGACCGGGTGATGATCATGGAGACCCGGCCCCTGTCCAAGACCAAGCGGTGGCGGCTGGTAGAGGTGTTGGGACGGGCGAGATGATCCAGCAGGAGTCCCGGCTCAAGGTGGCCGACAACAGCGGCGCCCGCGAGGTGCTGTGCATCCGCGTGCTGGGAGGGTCGCGCCGCCGGTATGCCCGGATCGGCGACATCATCGTGGCCACTGTCAAGCACGCCGCTCCCGGAGCGGCGCTCAAGAAGGGCGAGGTGGTCAGGGCGGTGGTGGTGCGGACTGCCAAGGAGCAGCGCCGCCGGGACGGCACCTACATCCGCTTCGACGACAACGCATGCGTGGTCATCAACGACAACCGGCTCCCTCGGGGCACCCGCATATTCGGGCCGGTGGCCCGCGAGCTGCGGGACCGGAAGTTCATGCGGATCGTCTCACTGGCGCCGGAGGTGATCTGATGGCCATCCGCGAAGGCGACCGGGTCGTGGTGATCTCCGGCAAGGACGTGGGCCGCGAGTCGAGAGTGGCGCGGGTCCTGCCCCGCCAGGGCCGCGTGATCGTGGAAGGTGTCAACACCGCCAAGCGGCACCAGAAGGCCCGGGGCCGCGAGCTGCAAGCGGGCATCGTCGACAAGGACATGCCCATCGACATCTCCAACGTGATGCTGGTGTGCGGCGACTGCGGGCCGGTCAGGACCGGAGTCGGCAGGAGCGACACGGGCCGCAAGTTCCGCCGCTGCGTCAAGTGCGACGGGGAGGTGTAGGCGATCATGGCCGCCGAGACGAAGTCCGCTCCTGGGGGTGACGTGCCCCGCCTGAAGCGCCAGTACGAGGAGACCGTTCGGTCCCGGATCATGGAGGATCTGGGTCTGGTCAACCCGATGCTGATCCCCAACCTCGACAAGATCGTGGTGAACATGGGCATCGGCGAGGCGGTGGGCGATCGCAAGCAGACCGCCTCGGCGATGGACGACCTGGCCACCATCACCGGCCAGAAGCCCCGCCTGAATCGGGCTCGCCGGTCCATCGCCGGGTTCAAGCTGCGGACCGGGATGCCGGTGGGCTGTTCGGTGACGATCCGCGGGCATCGGGCCTGGGAGTTTCTCGATCGGCTGATTACCATCGCCATCCCGCGCATCCGGGACTTCCGGGGTCTGAGCCCGTCGTCATTCGACGGGCGTGGCAACTACAGCTTCGGGGTGAGCGAGCAGCTCATCTTTCCCGAGATCGACTACGACAAGGTGACGGCGGTCCGCGGTATGGACATAACCATCTGCACGACCTCCGCCGACGACGGGGGCGCCAGGGCATTGCTGGAGGCCTTCGGCTTCCCCTTCCGGCGTCGGGCTGCCGCAACCAACTGAGATGTGAGGAAACGATATGGCCAAGAAGTCGATGATCGCCAAGAACAAGCGCCGGGCCGAGATGGTCGAGCGCTACCGGGAGCGCCGGGCCGAGCTCATCAGCGTCATCAAGGACCCCGACGCCACGTATGACGCCAAGCGGGACGCCTACGCGAGCCTGGCGAAGATGCCTCGCGACGCCAGCCCGACCCGGTACCGCAACCGGTGCGGCATCACCGGACGGCCCCGCGGCTACCTGCGCAAGTTCGGGATGTCGCGGATTGCGGTCCGGGAGCTCGCGCACCGTGGCGAGCTGCCAGGCGTTCAGAAGTCCTCCTGGTAAGGGAGCGAGACCGCAATGATGACCGACCCCATTGCCGACATGCTGACCCGGATCCGCAACGCCAACATCGCCTTGCATGCCAGGGTGAGCATGCCCTCCTCGAAGCTGAAGGAGCAGGTCGCCAGGGTGCTGGCGTCGGAGGGTTATGTGGAGGGCTACGACGTGAGTCCGGCGGCCCAGGGGAACACCCTGACCATCCGCTTGAAGTTCGCCGGTAAGGCCAATCAGGAGCGCATCATCCAGGGGTTGCGTCGTGTCTCCCGGCCGGGCCGGCGCGTGTACAAGGGCGCCGACGACCTGCCGCGTTCCCAGGGCGGCCTGGGCACGGTGATCGTGTCCACCTCCCAGGGCCTGCTTCCCGATCGGGAGGCCCGGCGGCGGCGTCTGGGCGGTGAACTCATGTGTGAGGTCTGGTAGTCATGAGTCGGGTTGGCAAGGTTCCGATTCCGGTGCCCGGAGGGGTGGAGGTCACCGTCTCCGGCCAGAAGGTGACCGTCAAGGGCCCGCGGGGTTCCCTGGAGCGGACCTTCGAGGACCGGGTGGGCGTCAAGGTGGCTGACGGCCGGTGCGTGGTCACCAGGATCAACGACGAACGCCGCAGCCGAGCGCTCCACGGGCTGACCCGGGCCCTGGTCAACAACATGGTGATCGGGGTCACCGATGGATACCGCAAGACCCTCAAGATCGTCGGGGTCGGTTACCGGGCCCTGAGCCGGGGCGACGGCTTGGAGCTACAGGTCGGCTACAGCCACAACGTGGCGGTTCCGCCCACCGAAGGCATCTCCTTCACCGTTCCGGACGCCACCACCATCGTGGTGGAGGGCATCGACAAGGAGAAGGTAGGCCAGGTAGCGGCCGAGATACGCCGCGTCCGGCCGCCCGAGCCCTACAAGGGCAAGGGCATCCGCTACGAGGACGAGCACGTGGTTCGTAAGAGCGGCAAGACCGGAGTGACAGTGCGATGAGCGGGGCACGATCACGGGCTCGGCTCCGCCGTCACCGGCGGGTACGGAAGCGGTTGGCCGGCACGGCGGCCCGCCCTCGCCTGGCGGTGTTCCGGAGCAACCGGTACATCTATGCACAGGTCATTGATGACGGCCCCGGCCGGACGCTGGCCGCGGCTTCCTCGCAGGAGCCGGGGCTCAGGTCGAAGCCCTTGACCACCGGGACCGCCACCGAGGTGGGCCGTCTGGTCGCTTCCCGGGCTGCGGGCGCCGGCGTTACCAAGGTGGTTTTCGATCGGGGCGGGCATCCGTTCCATGGACGTGTGAAGGCTCTGGCCGACGCGGCGAGGGAGGCTGGACTTGACTTCTAGAAGAAGACGGCGCGACGGGGGCTTGGACTCCACCCCCCAATTCGATGAGCGGGTCATAGAGATCAACCGGGTCTCCAAGGTGAGCAAGGGGGGACGCCGGTTCTCCTTCACCGCCCTCGTGGCGTTGGGCGACGGGGCCGGCCGGGTCGGGATCGGCTACGGGAAGGCCAAGGAGGTTCCGACCGCCATCCAGAAGGCGATCGAGTCGGCTCGCAAGTCGATGTTCACCGTTCCGATGGCGGGCACCACGCTGATCCACCGGGTCATCGGCCAGCAGGGCGCCTCGAAGGTGCTCCTCCAGCCGGCCGCGCCGGGCACGGGTGTGATCGCCGGTGGCGCCGTCCGCCAGATCCTGGAGGCGGCCGGGATCCGCGACGCGCTGGCCAAGTCCCTGGGAGCGCCCACCCACCTCAACGTCGCCAAGGCCACCATCGACGGCTTGAAGGGACAGCGGCGTCCCGAGGACGTGGCGAGGGCAAGGGGCAAGACCGCCGAGGAGATCACACCTCCGGGACTGCTGGCCGCCTACCGCTCCACCGAGATGATGCGGGCGGCGGGCGGAGGAAGTAGCCGGCCATGAGCGGCGAGATGCTCCGGATCACGCTGCGCCGGAGCCTGATCGGCGAGAAGCACAAGGCCCGGGCTACCGTCCGGAGCCTGGGTCTGAAGAAGTTGAACGCCTCGGTGGAGCGTCCGGACAGTCCGGAGCTGCGGGGTATGTTGCATCGGGTGCGCCATCTGGTGGAAGTCCGGGAGGCGCGACCGCAGGGAACGAAGTAAGAACGAGGGCTCACCGACGGGTCAGGGTCGGGCATGGGGTTCGCCGGCTGAGGCAGGCTGGGGCGAACCGCAGTCCGGGGTCCGGAGGATGAGCCGGTTATCCGGGAGGGTGGCGTCCGTGGCTACCAAGACAAACCAACTGAAACTCCACCACCTCAAGCCGGCGGAAGGTTCGAAGCGGAAGAAGATCCGGGTCGGGCGCGGCGAGGCGGGAAGGCGCGGCAAGACGGCCGGTAGGGGAACGAAGGGTCTCAAGGCCCGCCGTAGCCTGCGACCCGGCTTCGAGGGTGGCCAGACCCCCTTGCAGGCCCGGCTCCCGAAGCTGCGGGGCTTCAAGCCCCACAACAGGCAGGAGTTCACGGTGGTCAACGTGGATGCCCTGGACGGGTTCCGGGACGGCACCACCGTCTCGCCGGACCACCTTCGCGACCAGGGACTGGCGCGCAAGCGGGGCAGGATCAAGGTGCTGGGCAGGGGCGAGATCAGCAAGGCCCTGACCGTTGAGGCGCATGCCTTCAGCCGCACGGCCCGCACCAAGATAGAAGCCGCCGGTGGATCGTGCGTGATCGTCAGTTGACGACGGCGCCCGCGGTGTCGCGCTCCCCGGGCTATGGCCCGGGATCGGCCTGCCGGGCTGACCGCGCCGGCAATCGGCTCGGAGGGAGCATCGGCCGATGCTGAACGTCTACCGCTACATGTTCAAGATCCCGGACCTCCGGGGCAAGATCCTGTTCACGCTGGGCGTCTTCGCCCTGTACCGGTTGGGGGCCACCATTCCGGTGCCGGGCATCGAACTGGACCGGTTGGACGCGATGGCCGGCCAGCAACCCGGTGGCGCCTTCGGTCTGCTGAACCTCTTCTCGGGCAACGCCCTCGAGAACCTGTCCGTATTCAGCCTGGGAATCCTTCCGTACATCACGGCCAGCATCATCATGCAGCTTCTGTCGGTGGTCATACCGCGCCTGCAGAAGTTGCAGGACGAGGGAGAGTCGGGCCGGGCCGTCATCACCAAGTGGACCCGGTACCTGACCGTGATTCTGGCGCTGCTCCAGTCGACCGGCATCACCTACCTCTTCAGCCGGGGGAGCAGCTTCACCGGCGGGATCGTCCTGATCGAGGACTACACGCCCACCCGGGTGGTGCTGATGGTGGTAACCATGACAGCGGGCACGGCCTTCGTGATGTGGCTGGGCGAGTTGATCACCCAGCGCGGGGTCGGCAACGGGATGTCGCTGCTGATCTTCATCAGCATCGTGGCCGCCCTGCCCAGCCAGTTCACCCTGATCTGGCAGTACACGATTCCCACCGGCCGGGCGCCCATCTTCGTGTTGATCATCGGCCTGTTCATCCTGATGGTGGTGGGCATCCTCTTCGTGGAGCAGGGCCAGCGGCGGATCCCCATCCAGTTCGCCAAGCGGATCCGGGGCCGCCGGGTGATGGGCGGCCAGAGCACCTACATACCGCTGAAGATCAACATGGCCGGGGTGATCCCGGTGATCTTCGCCACCTCGATCCTGTTCTTCCCGGTGCTGATCTCCACCTCCATACCCAGCACTGAAGGGTTCTTCTCGGCTGTGAGGGACTTCATCAACGTCCACCTGGCGCCGTCCGGCTACGCGAGCGGCGCCACCAGCTGGTTCTACATCGGGGTGCTGTTCTTCCTGATCGTGTTCTTCACCTACTTCTATACGGCCATCCAGTTCGACCCGGCGCGCCAGTCGGAGATGATCCAGCGCCAGGGTGGTTTCATCCCCGGCCAGCGGCCCGGCCAGCAGACCTCTCGCTACCTGGGGCGGATTCTCAACCGGATCACCCTGCCCGGCTCGGTCTTCCTCGGGCTCATCGCCATCCTGCCGGCGATCGCTTCGGCCATATGGGCGATCCCGGTCGGGTTCTCGGGCGTGTCGATCCTCATCGTGGTCGGTGTGGCCCTGGAGACGATGAAGCAGATCGAGAGCCAGCTCACCATGAGAAACTACGAGGGATTCTTGACGTGAGAATCCTCTTCCTGGGAGCCCCCGGCGTCGGCAAGGGCACCCACGCGGAGCGGGTCGGTGAGGCCTTGGGCATCCCGCATATCTCCACGGGCGAGATGTTCCGCCGCCACGTGGGGTCGAGGACGTCGCTGGGCCTGCGGGTCGAGGAGATCCTGTCCCGCGGCGATCTGGTCCCGGACGTTCTCACGGTGGAGATGATGCTGGAACGCCTCCGTGATCCGGACACGGTGGACGGCTACATCCTGGACGGGTTCCCCCGCAACCTCGCCCAGGTCCACGCGCTCGACGGGGCCATAGGGGACTATGCGCTCGACGCGGTAGTGGTCCTGGAGGCCTCGGACGAGGTGCTGACGGAACGGATACTGGCCCGTGGCAGGACGGATGACACCGGGGCGTCCGTGAGCAACCGGTTGGAGGTGTACGAGCGGGAGACGGCGCCCTTGATCCACGTGTACCGGGAGCGGGGCCTCGTCCTGAGCGTGGACGGAGTCGGCGAGATCGAGGCGATCACCGCCAAGATCCTGACGGCCCTGGCCGCGCTCTAGGCCGGTCTACCGCGTTGCCGGAAGTGTCTTCCCCGTCACGGATCGCGGCGAGCACCCGGTACGGCCGATGATCACGATCAAGAACAAGCGCCAGTTCGCCAAGATGGCCGAGGCCGGAAGGTGCGTGGCCGCCGTTCACGAGGCCGTCGTCGAGGCGGCCGAGGTGGGCGTGACCCTGAGGCACCTGGACCAGATCGCGGCCGAGGTAATACGCGGTTGGGGATGCAAGCCCTCGTTCCTCGGCTACCAGGGGTTTCCGGCCCACATATGCGCATCGCCCAACGAAGTGATCGTGCATGGAATCCCGGGGGACGATCGCCTCGCCGAGGGTGACATCCTCTCGATCGACGCCGGTGCGATCTACGAGGGGTACCACGCCGATGCCGCCCTCACCATCCCGATCGGCGAGGTGGACGAGGAGTCCGCCCGGCTGATCGAGGTCACGCGCCGCGCCCTCTGGGCGGGTATCGATCAGGTCCACCCCGGCAAGAAGGTGGGCGACATAGGCCATGCGGTGGAGACGGCGGCGGTCCCGTACGGATACGGTGTGGTCTCCCAGTACGTGGGGCATGGCATCGGGCGCTCCATGCACGAGGGCCCGCAGATACCGAACCTCGGGCCTCCCGGAAAGGGATACCGGTTGAAGACGGGCATGGCCGTCTGCGTGGAGCCCATGTTCAACCTGGGGACGCCGGACACAGTGACCGCCGAGGACGGGTGGACCGTGCTCACGGCCGACGGCCGGCGGTCCGCACACTTCGAGCACACGGTGGCGCTGACCGCCGCCGGCCCCGTCGTTCTCACCGTCAATGACTTGCTCACAGCCCGTCCGGTCGGGTAGAATCGCCTGTCGGTCATGCGTCGCCGACCGGTCTGGCGCGGACATCCAACTTTGGCGGGTGAACGGTTACGCATGCGGTCCAGCTCTTTGTCTGAGCCGGCGCCGAACGATCACAGTGAATCGACGGGGTTGACCCCAAAGGGCGAACGGTGAAGGTACGGCCCTCCACTAAGAAGATGTGCGACAACTGTCGCCTGATAAAGCGCCGCCGGCGGGTGTGGGTGGTGTGCTCCAACCCGCGCCACAAGCAGCGGCAGGGTTGAGGAGGTAATGGCCTCATGGCGCGCATAGCCGGAGTCGACCTGCCGCGGCAGAAGCGACTCGAGATCGGCCTGACCTACATATACGGCATCGGCATCAACACCGCTCGGGACATGTGTCACCGGCTGCGGATCGATCCCGACACCAAGGTGCACGAGCTCAACGACGACGAGGTGAGCCGGATCCGCACCTACATCCAGTCCAACCTACGCGTCGAGGGCGATCTGCGCCGGGTGGTCGCCCAGAACATCAAGCGCAAGATGGAAATCGGTTGCTACCAGGGCCTTCGGCATCGGCGAGGCCTCCCGGTGCGCGGCCAGCGGACCCATACCAACGGGCGGACCCGCAAGGGTCGGCGCATGGCGGTCGCCGGTAAGAAGAAGGTGAAGAAGTGACTTCGGGCAGGGCTGGTCGTGAATTGAGTTGCGGAGGTCGCGTTGGCTAGAAGGCAAGGGAAGCGGGTAAGGCGGCGCGAGCGCAAGAACATAGCGTTCGGCCAGGCGCACATCAGGGCCAGCTTCAACAACACCATCATCAACATCACCGACGTGAACGGCAACACGATCGTTTGGACGTCCGGTGGGTCGGTCGGGTTCAAGGGCTCCCGCAAGTCGACGCCGTACGCGGCCCAGGTGGCTGCCGAGGAAGCATCCCGGCGGGCCGGGGAGCACGGCATCAGGAAGCTGGAAGTGATCGTCAGCGGGAACGGATCGGGTCGGGATACCGCGGTCCGCACGCTCACGAACATGGGCCTCGAAGTGTCGAGCGTCCGGGATGTCACACCGTTGCCTCACAACGGATGCCGTCCCAAGAAGCGCCGGAGGGGATGAATCGTGGCGCGTTACCTCGGTCCCCGCACTCGCAAGAGCCGCCGTCTCGGCCAGTTGCTCGACGACAACAAGTCGAAGTACTTCGACCGGCGCCCCTACCCGCCGGGCGAGCACGGCCGGCGCCGGGGCAGGCGGAGCAACGACTCCGACTACCTGCATCAGCTCCGGGAAAAGCAGAAGATGCGCCAGATCTACGGCATCCTCGAGCGGCAGTTCCGCCGCTACTACCAGGAGGCGGCCCGGCTGAAGGGGATCACCGGGGACAACCTTCTCCAGATCCTGGAGTGCCGCCTCGACAACGTGGTGTACCGGTCTGGCCTGGCCAGGACACGTCCCCAGGCCCGCCAGCTCGTCAACCACGGCCATTTCCAGGTCAACGGCCACAAGGTGGACATTCCCTCCTACCGGGTGCGGGCCGGAGACATGGTGACGGTGAAGCCCAAGTCCAGGGAGATAATCGTGATCCGCCATGCCGCGGATACGGCCGGCGACCGCCGGGTTCCGGAGTGGCTGGAGGTCAGCCTCGACGAGCGGCGCGTCCAGGTGATCGACGTCCCGAGCCGAACCCAGATCGACACGGCGGTGCGGGAGCAGCTGGTTGTCGAGCTGTACTCCAGGTGAGGCTCGTCCGGTAGCCGTGCCCTTCGCCATCTCATTGCCTGCCCGATACGCATTCTCTGACTAGAAGTGACCCTCGAGACTTAGGGGAAGAAACCTTGCAAGCGTTGGTTGTTCAGCGTCCACAGATCGAGATGATGCCGCTCAACGAGACCCGTGCCCGGTTCGTGATCGAGCCTTTGGAGCCGGGTTTCGGCTACACGCTCGGCAACACCCTCAGGCGGACGCTGCTCTCTCGGATACCCGGTGCCGCGGTGTCCTCGATAAGGATGGACGACATCTACCACGAGTTCACCACCGTCAAGGGCGTCAAGGAGGATGTGGTCGACATCATCCTGAACATCAAGCGCCTGGTGGTGCGAATGACCGACCCCGAGCCGCTCACGCTCCGGCTGTCGGCCACGGGTCCGGGTGCGGTGACGGCGGCCGATCTCGAAGCCCCGACCGGGGTGGAGATCGTCAGCCGGGACCTGCACCTCGCCACTCTGGAGGAGGGTGTCCACTTCGAGGCGGAGATGGTCGTGGAGCAGGGAGTGGGTTATCGCACCGCGGTCTCGGACCGGAACGATGCCATCGGCATGATCCCGATCGATGCCATTTTCTCCCCGGTCCGCAACGTCTCCTACCGGGTCGACAACACGCAGGTCGGCCAGATGACCAACTTCGATCGCCTGGAGATCGACATCGAGACCGACGGCTCGCTGGAGCCGAGCGAGGCGCTCTCGTCCGCCGGCAAGACCCTGCGCGAGCTCCTCAGCCTGTTCGCCGATGTGGGCGAGGGCATCGGTCTGGAGCTGGGTGACGTGGCCGTGGTCGAGACCGTCTCGCAGGACCTTGACCTGCCGGTCGAGGCCCTAGATCTCTCGGAGCGTCCCCGCAACTGCCTGAGGCGCGCCCAGATCAACACCGTGGGCGAGCTCACCAAGCAGACCCGCGAAGACCTTCTTGACATGACCAACTTCGGGCAGAAGAGCCTCGAGGAAGTGATCGCCAAGCTCGACGAGCTAGGGCTCGGTATCGCTGCCTCACGGGACAGGAACAGTTAGCCGATGCCCAGACCGAGGAAGGGCAAGCGCCTGGGCGGTGACCCCGCCCACCAGAAGGCCATGCTGGCGAACCTCGCCCAGTCCCTGATCTGGGACGAGCAGATCACCACCACCCTGACCAGGGCCAAGGTGCTCCGCCCCTATGTCGAGAAGATCATCACCAAGGCCCGCCGCGGCGACCTCCATTCCCGCCGGCTGGTGCTCAAGGACCTGTCGGATCTAGAGGTGGTCACCAAGCTGTTCGACGAGGTCGCTCCAAGGTACCGGGAACGGCCCGGCGGCTACACGCGGATAGTCAAGATCGGCCCCCGCCGCGGCGACAACGCAGAGATGGCGGTCATAGAACTCGTCTAGGCCGCGAGCCACCGGAAGAACGCGAAAATCGCGCCGCCAAACCGGTGCTCCGCACCGGGCCCTCCCCCACCACCACCACCACCTTTCCTGGTTCGGAGCGTGTTCGGCCATACCCGGCCGGCTGCCGGATTGCTCTGCCCCCGCTCCATGAGCCCTCGTATGTTCCCGTCGTCCGGCCGAACCGATCGGCAGGTGCCCTCGGCCGGTGTAGGTGCTTGGTGATAGACAACATATAGAAAGCCTGTGACACGTTTCAACCTTCCCGTCCGGGCAGCCGGGGTCGGCTGTTAGCTTGGCCGTATGTCGACCGCGCTAGCAGGGCGATCCCGTACCCGGGTGCTACCCCTCAGCCGGGCGCTGGATCTCCGCGGAACCCTGGTGGTGAAGGGGCTGAAGGGTCCGTCGCTGCGGGCCGGGGCGGATGGCTTGTGGAGGGCCACCCGTACCGCTTCGGGGCCGGCCACGGTCCGGCTGCGGATCGAGGACCGGAGGCTGGTCGCCGATGCGTGGGGGGAGGGGGCCGAACTCGCCCTGGAGCAGGTACCGGACTGGGTCGGCGAGGACGACGATCCTGCGGCGCTCGTCCCTGTGCATCCAGCCGTGGCGCGCGCGGCGAGGCGTGGACAAGGAGTGCGCATGCCGGCCGTCGGGGGGCTGGTCGAGGTCCTGATCCCGACCATCCTGGCGCAGAAGGTGACCGGGATCGAGGCCGGGCGCAGCTACCGGCGGATGGCGGGACGCTACGGTGAGCCGGCGCCGGGGCCTACCACCTTGCTCCTGCCTCCGGACCCGGGCCGCCTGGCCGGGCTCCGGTACTACGACTTCCACCCGCTCGGGGTGGAGCGCCGCCGGGCCGAGATCATCCTCCGGGTGTGCCGGGACGCCGACCGTATCACCGCCATCAGCGAGGGCAGCCTGGCCGGCGTGTACGAGTACCTCCACCGGATCCCGGGCATCGGTCCGTGGACCAGCGCCTCGGCGCTCGGAGTGGTGCGGGGCGATCCGGATGCGGTTCCCGTGGGGGATTTCCATCTGCCCAATACCGTCGCCTGGGCATTGGCGGGAGAGCCGCGCGGGACGGATGAGAGGATGCTGGAGCTCCTGGCCCCCTACGAAGGCCAGCGGGGCCGGGTGGTGCGGCTGCTGGAACGCTACGCCGGTCGTGCCCCCGCCTACGGACCCCGGCTGCCGCCCCGGGACATCCGCCGCCACTAGCCCCGGTTCTTCAGGGACCGAGAAGGCCGGCCGGGTGGGGCATCGGGGCTACCTCGCGTGCTCCTCCGCCCAGCGCTCGAGCAGCAGGTGGACCGCCCAGTTGGCCCCGTCGCCCCAGGACTCGACTGCCGCCCGCACGTCCGCTTCGGGCAGTACCTCGCCCTTCTCGGCGCCCATCACGTAGCGGGAGACCACCTTGCGGACGCCCAGATCACCCGCGGGGACCACATCGGGCCGGGCCAGGCAGCGGGCCAGGAACCACTCCGCCGTCCACCTACCCACGCCACGCAGCGCCACTAAACGCCGGATCACCGTCTCGTTGCCGTCCTCCTCGAGTCCGCTCAGGTGGTCCGCCGCGACAGCCCCCGCCACCCCCACGATGTATCCGGACTTCCGGGTGGTGAACTGCATGGCCCGGATGTCTGCCGGGTCGGCCACGGCCAGCTTCTCGGCGCCGGGGAAGCGCCACCATCGAACCCCGTCCATCTCCACCTCGGTGCCGTAGCGCCGGATCAGGCGGCTCATGGTTGTGTTGGCCCAGCGCATGTTCACCTGCTGGGCGCTGATCGAGGAGACCAGGACCTCGAGGCCCGCGGGGTTGAGGGGGATGCGGTAGCCGGGCATGCGCCCGAGTTGGTCGGCCACGGCCGGAACCCGGGCCGCCACCTCCTCCAGAGGTGCCCGCGGCAGCGTCTCGCCCAGCCGGAACCGCGACTCCTCCACCGCTGCGTCCAGGTCCCGGCCGGCGCCGGTCTCCACCTCGATGCTTCCGTCGTCCCCCTGCCGGATGCGGTAGGGAAGGCCGTCGGCGGTGGTCCGGTACAGGTAGCCGTTCGAGACGGCGCCCAGCAGATCCGCTCCGTACCGGACGAAGCGGGCGATCGAAGCCTCCAGGTCGATCGGGTTCCGGGGCGTCCAGCGGGCGACGCTCACGGCAGGTCGAGCCCGGCCGCGGCGGCCCGATCGACCAACCAGGAGACGGGCGCCCCGCCCTCCATGAGCCGGCGGGCCGGAAGCGGGCGGTCGCCGGTGGGCTGGAGCACCTCCGCCAGGGCAGGGGCCTTGGATTCGCCCGACACCAGCACGTAGACGGCGGCGGCCCGGTGCGCCAGCGGGTAGGTAGCGGTCAGGCGCCATGGCTGCGCGGCGGACACCTCCGTGGCGATATACCAACGATCGGTGATGTCCAGCGCATCGCTGCCGGGGAAGAGGGACAGGGTGTGGCCGTCCCCTCCCATGCCGGCCAGGATCAGGTCGGGGCGGGGCCCGCGGGCGTCCCCTCCCATCGAGGCGAGAAGCTCGGCTTCGTAGAGCGCGGCGGCGTCGGGGGCGGACCGGTCGTCGGCCCATGGCACCTGGAGGAACCGGGCCCCGGTACCGTCCAGCAGCGACCGGCCGATCATGGCGCCGTTGCTGTCCTCGTGGTCGAGCGGTACGTAGCGCTCGTCGCCCACCCACGCGCAGACACCCGACCATGGGATGTCCATCGTGGCAAGATGCCGGTAAGTGGCCACGGGGGTCGATCCACCCGCCATGGCCACCGACACCAGGCGTCCGCCCGCCGCCCTGGCCTTGGTAACTTCCCGCCTGATGAATGAGGCGATCATGGAAGCGGCCCCGGCGGCAAGGGTGGCCCCGTCCTCGAACACCCGCACATCCGCCCGGCCGATCCTCACGCGATGTTGTGTTATCTGTTGTTGTGTTCCGTCCATGACCGGAACCCTAACGGCGGGTTGCGACACGAAGGAGATCCTGAGTTGACGCGGCAGGTCACCATTGAAGTGGGCGAAGGCTCTGTGACCGGGCGCTGGCGGACTCCCGAGGGATCGGCGCGCACCGCGGTGCTGCTCGCCCACGGCGCCGGGGCCGGGCAGGACCATCCGGGGATCACGACCATCGCTGAAGGGCTGGTCGACCACGGCCATCCGGTGCTGACGTTCAACTATCCCTACGTGGAGGCGGGACGCAGGTTCCCCGACCGGCTTGACACGTTGCTGCGATGCCACCGGGCGGCGGCGGCCTGGCTGGGGCAGCGATGCGGCCGGTTCGTGATGGCGGGCCGCTCGATGGGCGGTCGCATGGCCTCGTACCTGGCGGTCGAGGGTCAGCCGTGCGCCGGCCTGGTGCTGTACGCGTACCCCTTGCATCCGGCGGGCAAACCCGACCGGCTACGGGCCGACCACCTACCCCGGGTGCCGGTTCCGATGCTGTTCTTCACCGGTAGCAAGGACAGGCTGGCCCTCCCGCATCTGGTGGAGGAGCATCTGATGGGGCTGGAGCGGTCGGTCGTGGAGATCATCCCGGATGCCGATCACAGCTTCCGGGTTCCGAAGCGGACCGGCACCACCCAGCGGGAGGTACTGCGGACCATGGCGGAGCGCACCGCCCGGTGGATAGAGGCCCTGGGGTGAGGAAGGCAGGCCTCGGGACGGGCTAGCGGCCTTGCTCCAACCGGGCGATCTTGTCCAGCCGGCGGCGGTGGCGCTCCTCCCCCGAGAAGGTGGCGCCCAGGAAAGCCTCGACCAGCTCCTCCGCCACGTTCGATCCGACCACCCGGCCGCCCAGGCACAGGACGTTGGCGTCGTCGTGCTCGACCCCTTGGTGGGCCGAGTAGTGATCGTGGGCGAGCGCAGCCCGTACGCCGGCCACCTTGTTGGCGGCGATGGCGGCGCCGACCCCCGACCCGCACACGATTATGCCCCGGTCGGCTTCCCCGCGCCTCACCGCCTCCGCCACCGCGATCGCCAGGTCGGGGTAGTCGACAGGGGCGGTGGAGTGGGTGCCCAGGTCGATCACGTCGTGGTCGCCTCGCAGGATCGAAGCGAGGTGCTCCTTAAGTGGGTAGCCGGCGTGGTCTGCGCCGATCGCGACTCTCAACTCACTCCTAGAACGCCAGGATCGCAGGATACCGGCTCCCCGTCCTTCCGGCGGTTCCGACGGGGTAGGGAGAAGGTTGGCGCCCTTCGGTAGGGGGTTGTCCGGCAAGCCTTGAGTAGGCGGGTTTCGACCGTGAGCGCACATTATATGCTTACTTTGGTATGCTGACTATATGCGTAAGCGACGTGTCACGGTCACGGTGGACGAAGACCTTCTCGAAGAGGCCAATGCGGCTGTGGATGACGGCCGGGCCCGATCGGTGAGTGAGTGGGTGGCGGGTGCTATGGCACAGCGGCGCATCAGGGAGCGGCGCCTTACGGTGCTCGGCGAGTTGATCCGCGACTACGAGGCAACCCACGGGGTCATCACCGAGGACGAGATGGCCGAACAGGCGCAGCGGGATAGGGATGCCGCCGCGGTAGCACGGATGGCGGTCCGCCAAGCCGGATGAGCATCATCTTGGATGCGGGCGCGTTTGTGGCGCTTGAGCGTGGCGATCGTGCGACGTGGCGCCGCCTCAAAGCTGCCCTGCTGTCAGGGGGTCCGCCGATGACCCACGGTGGTGTGATCGCCCAGGTATGGCGGGGCGGAACCGGTCACCAGACTCGCCTCGCCCGCGCTCTACAGGCTGTCGAGACCGTGCCCCTCGACGAAGAGTTGGGTCGCCGTGCCGGTGTACTGCTCGCTCGTTCTGGACTGAGCGACGCGATCGACGCGGCACTGGTAGCCATGGCCGCTCACGGTGATCGCATCATCACATCCGATCCCCATGACCTCGCCGCGCTCGTCGCCGTTACCAGCCGCCGCGTCGATGTCGTTCCGGTTTCATAGCCGGACTGTGCCCGGCGCGACCCGGCATCCTTGAGAGCTCGCAGGCTGGTTGATTCCGATTCCAGCACGAGCCGCGGTGAGCCTTAGGTTGCGGGCGTGCTGGGGCGCGTTGTGAGCCTTAGGTTCGGAGGTGTGGTGGGGTCGCGTGGTAGCACTACCCGGTCGCCGGGTTTCCGCGTGGTCGCCCACTCCTAGAATCGGCGCATGGCAGAGTTCCAACTCCGGCCGCTGGACACGGGCGGGGTGTTCAAACAGTCCATTGCCGCCTACCGCCACCGCTTCGGCACGCTGATGGCTACGGCCGCGGTGCTCGACCTTCCCTACGCAGTGCTCTACTACGTGCTGGCGGACGATCCTCCTCCGCTCTCTGCCATACCCACCAACGAGGAACTTTCGACGTTCGTCGGAGCCCTGGGACCCTGGCTGGCGATACGCCTGCTGATCACGAGCATCCTGTTCGCGGCGGTCATCCGGACGGTCGGCGAGACCTACGCCGGTGTCGAGTCGTCGTGGCGCGACACCACCGCGGCCGCCATCAGCCGGATGGTGTCCCTGGCCGTGGTGACCGTCCTGTTCTGGTCGGGGGTCACGCTCGGTTCGGCCATGTTCGTGTTCCCTGGGTTGTTCCTCGTCGTGGCCTGGAGCGCCACGCTGAGCGCCGTCATCATCGAAGGGGCCGGACCGCTCACCGCCTTCGCCCGCTCCTGGGTGATCACCGCCGGGCGCCGGATGGCCATCTTCGGCATCCTGGCCACCACCTCGGCGCTTGTCGTGGTGGCCAACCTGATCCTCGTGGTGATCCTGGTGGAGGTGTTCGGCTTCCTGCTGGGATCGTCCGGCTCGTTGCTGGCATCGGAGATCGTCTGGGTCCTCACCCAGCCCTTCATCGCCGTGGTGCTGGCGGTTCTCTATCTCGAACTGCGGGTCCGCAAGGAGGAACTGGACACCGACTGGCTCTCACTGCAGATCTCTGCGACCTCCTTCGACAGCTGAGGGCGGCCTGCTGACTCTGGTCAGGCGATTCGTTGCGAGCCGGCGGGCCGAAAAGGACGTTTCCCCGTACCCCCCCGGCGGGGTATCCTGACGGGTGGGCCGGTTCCACTCCGTTCCGCAAGCCCGCTTCGTTCGCAAGCCCGCAACCCTCCGCAAGGATGCATCCGACCCATGAGCGCTACCGAGACCGCGGTAACCCTCCGCCCGCCCGTACGTGAAGAACGGGCCGACGTCGACCCTGACCTGCTCGATTCCACCCTGGAGTACATCCGTCCGGCCCTCCAGTACGACGGCGGCGACCTGATCCTCGATGGAGTGGACGAGGACGGGACCGTGAACCTGAACCTGGTCGGGGCTTGCAGTGGCTGTCCGATGTCGATGATGACGCTTACGGCGGGTATCGAACGGATCCTCAAGGATCGGGTCCCCGGCGTTACCGCCGTCAACGCCATCTGAGCCCGAGCCTGCCTTCCGGTGCCGCATCGGGGCGTGTAGCGATGCCGACCGGGGTCAGCCGCACCACCCCCGAGCCCCTGGTGGTGGGCGAATGGGTGGATCGGGTTCGTAACGGCGACCGGCGGGCCCTCGCCCAGGCCATTACCGCCGTGGAGGAGGACCCAGCAGCGGCGGGCGATCTCCTGGAGGCATTCGCAGCGCTCGCCGGCGGCGCGATGAGGATCGGCATCACCGGCGCGCCCGGAGTCGGCAAGAGCACCCTCATCTCTACCCTGATTTCCACCATCAGGACCGAGGAGCGGACGGTGGGCGTGGTCGCCGTCGATCCCTCCAGCCCGCTCACCTCCGGGGCTCTCCTGGGCGACCGGATCCGCCTGCAGGACCATGTGGACGATCCGGGCGTGTACGTGCGGTCGGTGGCCGGACGGGGCCACTTGGGCGGCCTGTCGGCGGCGGTTCCTCTCATCGTTACGGTGCTGGAAGGGGCCGGCTTCGACATCCTGCTGGTCGAGACGATCGGCGTGGGCCAGTCCGAGGTCGAGGTGATGCACCATGTGGACACCACGGTGGTGGTGGTGACGCCGGGGTGGGGCGACAGCGTCCAGACCGCCAAGGCCGGCGTGCTCGAGATCGGGGACGTATACGTGGTCAACAAGGCCGACCTGGCGGGCAGCGCGTCGGCGCTCCGGGACCTCGAGGTGATGCTCGCCATGGGCCCGGCGCGGTCCTGGAAGCCCCCGGTCTTGGAAACGGTGGCCACCAAGGGTGTCGGCATAGGCGAGCTATGGCGAGCTGTCGAGGCACACCAGGCCCACCTCCGGGGATGAGGTTGCCTTTTCGCTGGCACGGACGTTCCGGTCCGGAGCGCCAGATGAGATGCGGTGAGCCGGGACTGGTCGGCGCGGACATACCGGGCCCGCCTGCCTGGCGAGTCCGCCCATCTAACCTGTCGGAACCCACAGCGAGGAGCGGTCTTGGAATACACGTCGTTCACCACCCATGATGCGGTAGGGCTCATCGAGCTGACCCGCCCTCCGGTCAACGCCATCTCCGCCGACGTCGTCCGCGATCTGGACGACGCGCTCGATCAGGCGTCCGATCCCGGCATCCGGGCTGTGGTGATCACCGGGCGGCCCCACTTTGCGGCGGGTGCCGATATCAACAGGTTCAAGGAGGCGCACGAGGAAGGCGCCGACGCCCGGTCTCTGGAGGCAGACCGGCTGGGAGCCTTGGTCCGTCGCATGGAGTTGATGACCAAACCGATCATCGCGGCCGTGTTCGGCTACGCGCTGGGCGGAGGGCTGGAGCTGGCGATGGGGGCCGACTTCCGCTACCTGGCCGAGGACGCCCGGGTCGGCCAGCCCGAGATACTGCTGGGGATCATCCCCGGTGCGGGGGGAACCCAGCGCCTCACCCGCCTGGTGGGGTCCAACCGGGGCCGGGAGATCATCTACTCGGGCCGCCACCTGGATGCCGAGGAAGCGCTCGCCATCGGGCTGGCCGACAGGGTGTTCCCGTCCGAGGTCCTGCTGGAATCGGCGTTGGAGTATGCGGCCACCCTGGCCGCCGGTCCGGCTGTGGCGCTGGGAATGGCGAAGCGTGCCATCAACGAAGGTTGGGGGCGCCCGATGGATGAGGCCCTCGCGGTGGAGGCGGAAGCCTTCGACGCGACCTTTGCCAGCGATGACGCCCGGGAAGGGGTGCTGGCCTTCCTGGAGAAGCGAACGGCGGAGTTCAGGGGCACGTGAACCGGGCGTTTCGGGCCGCCGGAGGGCCGGCGGTGGCGCTCGCGGTGCTGGCGTGCATCGTGATGCCGGCCTGCGGCGGGGAGGAGGACCCCGACGGCTACGACGGGGCGATCGACTGCGGGTCTCCGGCTTGGTCGTGGGAGACCGAGTACGACCGCACCCACGAGGCGGAGCCGACCCCCTACGACGCCATGGTGGGCTTCGCGTCCGCCTATGACGACCGGTCCCCCTACGTGCACGTGGAGAGCGCCCGCACCGCCACCGTGGTGATCGACGGCGCCGAGGTCGTGTTCGTGCGAGTGCTGGAACTGGCCACCGAGACCTTCGCCGCGGTGGAAGCCCACGGATGCGCCGGCTTCGAACCTTCCTAGTTGTAGTGGCCGGTGGCCCGTGGCCGGTGGCCAGTTTGCGACCTAGAGGCCGTCAAGTCCTTGTGCCCTTGGAGTCTGTTGGATGCCCGCGTTGCTCCCTGCGTTAGAGCATTCACTGACTACTGACCACTGACTATCAGGTCTCGATTCTTCGTTTCAGGGTGGCCAGGTTCTTGGCCCACACCCGCCTTAGCACCAACCGGCCCACCAGGGCTGCGCCCGGGCCGCCGAAGAGCCACGGGAACCGGATCCGCTCGCGCCACACCAGACGGGTCCGTTCGGGGCTGGGCGAGGAGAGTTCGAAGCGGCCCTCGCCCCGGAAAAGGCCCGTGTGCCGGCCGGCTACCGTGCTCATGGGCTCGATCTCGGTGATCTCGAAGCGGTCCATGGTGCGGAGCGGACCGACCCGGGTGTCGATCAGCAACACCGTGCCGGGTCCTTCCCTCTGGTCGGTCCCGAAGCGGATGGCGTGGGCGTCCTCCATCCATTCGGTGTGGGCGGCGAAGTCGGTCACCTCTGCCCAGACCTGATCCACCGGCGCGTCGATCTCCACCGAGACGCCGGTGCGGACCTCCGGCAACTCGGCTATCCATCCACACAGGCGGCAGGACCTGTCCGTCAACCGCACAGCTCCCGGGCCAGCGGCGTCGGGTTGACGGGTCCCCCGCGGTCGGGGTGGTACTCCCAATGCAGGTGGGGGATGTGGGCAGGGGCGTTGCCGGTGGTTCCGACGGTCCCGAGGGTTTCCCCGCGGGAGACCATCTGGCCGACCGCCAATCCGGGGGCCCAGGCGTCGAGATGGGCGTAGTAGTAGCGGTCTCCCCCGATGCCATCCAGCCAGACGGCGATGCCGCCCCGACTGGTATTGGACATCCGGTGGATCGTCCCGTCCTCCACCGCCACCACCGGGGTGCCCCGGTCGGCCAGCATGTCCACGCCCTGGTGCCTCCGACCGCCCGAACGGGGTGCCCCCCAGGTGTCGGTGAAGCTGTGGAACCCGTCCACCGGGCAGGCCATGGCGCCGGAGGGAGGGTCGCCCGTCACCGGGCCGTCGGCAGGAACGGTGGTGGGCGGTGCGAGGGTCGTGTCGGTGACGGAGATCGAAGTGGTGGTCGTGGCCTCGGTGGTGGGAGCGGTGGTCACGGCGACCGTGGTGGTAGTGGACGAGGTGGTACTGGTGGCCTGGCGCTCCGCCTCCGCCTCAGCCTCCGCCTGGGCTCGGGCCTCCGCTTCGGCCTGGGCTCGGGCCTCCGCCTCGGCCTGGGCTCGGGCCTCCGCCTGGGCTCGGGCCTCCGCTTCCGCCTGGGCTCGGGCCTCCGCTTCGGCCTGGGCTCGGGCTTCGGCCTCTGCCTGGGCGATCTCCTGCGCCCTGCGTTCCTCGAGGCGGAGATGGGCCTCCTGGCCGGCGGCGAGGCGCTCGCTCAGACCGACCGACACTTCCTCCAGGCGATCCAGCAGCTCTTGCTGCTCCTGGCGGTCGCGGCGCAGCGTGTCGGCGGCCTCGTTCAGCTGGCGGGTCAGCACCTCCAACGCGTTGAATAGCACCTGGTCCTGCTCCCGGGCATCGTCGAGGTACTCGGTCCTGATTTCGAAGTCGGAGAGCGAGGCGGCGATCATCAGGGCCGCCAGGTCGTTCCCGGCCGCGCCGCTCATGTAGAGGTCCACGGCTCGCTCCCGGATCTGGTCCTGGAGCCGTCTCTGCTCCACCCCGTAGCCGGCAATCGATGACTCCAGGCCGCCGATACGGAACGCGAGATCGGCTTCCGCCGCCCAGGCCGCCTGGTACTCGTCGGTCAGCTGCTGGACGTCGGCCCGGATGCGGGCCAGCTCCGCCTCGACCCGGGCCATTTCCTCCTCGGTGGTCTGTGCCGGCGCCGGTATCGCCGCGGCGGACACGGCCAGCACGAGCGCCATGAGCGGCAGGAGCGACCTTCGCCGGGGGTTGGCCCTGGTCACGAGACAACCGCCTCCCCGACGGCCACGATCTCCCCGGTTGCCTCCCCGTACTCGAGAGAGATCGTTCCCCTGTCGGCCAGGTGTCGGAGGTGGGCGAGCGCGGAGCCGGCTGCGGCGAAGCGCAGCCGAGGATCGACCTCGCCGTATACCGCCTGGGCCACCGCTCGGACCGTGCGGGCGCCATCGCGGACCGCCCGGAGGATCTGGGCTTCCCGCTCCCGGCGGTGGGCGATGTAGGCGGCGATGCTGTCCGCGGCGTTGTCGATCGGGTCGCCGTGGCCGGGGAGGAGGCGTTCGGGCCGGAGTGCCCGGATCCGGTCCAGCGACCGGAAGTAGTCGCCCATTTCCTGGACCAGCACGGTCGATCCGCCGATGATGTGGTCGCCTGTGAAGACCGTGGAACCCATCCGGAAGCAGAGGTGGTCGGCCGTGTGGCCGGGTGTGTGGACGGCGGTCAGGACGGCCTCACCGAAGCGGAGCCGGTCGCCATCCCGGAGGCGGCGGCTCGGGCTGAACCCCGGTCCGGGCGCGTAGCCATAGGTGTGGACGCCGAACCCGGCGGCCAGCGGGCCGGCCAGGGGAGCATGGTCGGGATGGGTGTGGGTCACCACCACCGCCCGGAGGCGGAGATCTCCGATGGCGCCGACGATGGCGCGGCGGTGGGACTCCTCCTCCGGTCCGGGGTCGAGGACCACGCAATCGGCGCCCGACACGATCAGGTATGTGTTGGTTCCCGGTCCGGTCATCGGCCCGGGGTTGGGGGCGAGCAGCCGGTGGACTCCGGTCACTCGATGATGACCACGCGCGGCTGCAGTAACCGAACCCCCAGACGGCGGAGCCCCTCGCGGACGAAGGGAACCATCAGGGCGAAGCCCACCGCGTCGGTCAGGAAGCCGGGCGTGAGCAGTAGCGCTCCACCCACCAGCACCAGGGCGCCATGGACCAGCTGCCGACCCGGGAGAGCGCCCGATGCCAGGTCGGTCTGGAGTCGGCGCCAGACCGAGAAGCCCTGCTGCCGCACCAGGAAGGCGCCGGCAATCGCCGTGATGATGATTCCCAGCACCAGCCAGCCCAGCCCGACCCGCCGCTCCACGTAGACGAACAGCACCAGCTCGAGGATCGGTACCACGATGAAGGCGGTACCCAGAATGAGTCCCATGGGGCCAGCTTATTCCCCGGACCCCATTATTCGATGTCCAATCCGGGATGCCCGGAAGCGCAGCGCCTACGGCACCACCCTTACCCGGTTTTTTGGGCACCCTCCGGCCTCGGGTCGGGCCACCGGTATCATTGTTCGATGCCTGACCTGCGCCGCCTTCCCTCGGTTGGTGCGCTGGTGCATGATCTGCTCGCCGGGGTCGAGGACGGCCTGCCGGTGGCGCTGGCCACCGAGATCGCCCGGCGCAGCATCGACGAAGCCCGCGCCGGCGCCTTGGAAGGCCGCTCCGTGGACCCGGCCGCGACCGCCCGTCGTGAGGCCGCGCGCCTGTCCAGGACCCGTTTGCGACGGGTCGTCAACGCCACCGGTGTGATCCTCCATACCAACCTGGGTCGAGCACCCCTCCATCCGTCCGCCGCCGAGGAGGCCCGCCGGGCGGCCACGGGCCACGGCAACCTGGAGTTCGACCTCGACGCGGGGCGCCGCGGTTCGCGCGGCGCCTACCTGTCCCGGCTCATGGCGCACCTGACCGGCGCCGAGGCTGCCCTCGTGGTGAACAACAACGCCGCAGCCCTCTTCCTGGTTCTCAACACGCTGGCCGCCGGCCGCCCGGTGCCGGTCTCCCGGGGCGAGCTGATCGAGATCGGAGGCTCCTACCGGTTGCCCCGGCTGATGGCGGCCTCTGGAGCGCAGCTGGTGGAGGTCGGTGCCACCAACCGGACCCGTATATCCGACTACGAGGAGACGATCGACGGCGCCGCCATGCTGCTCAAGGTCCATCCGTCCAACTACCGGGTGGTGGGGTTCGCGGAGCAGGCCACCGTCGGGCAGCTGGTCGGCCTGGGTGGGCGCCTCGGCCTGCCGGTGGTCTACGACGTGGGGAGCGGGCTCCTGGACACCGAGGTCCCATGGCTGGAGGGGCCGCCCCCCTCCTGGATCGGAGACGAGCCGGGAGTGCGGCAGGTCCTGGACGAGGGCGTGGACCTGGTGACCTTCTCGGGCGACAAGTTGTTCGGGGGATGCCAGGCCGGGATCATCGTGGGGCGGGCGGAGCTGGTGGCCGGACTCAAGGCCAACCCGGTGGCCAGGGCGGTCCGGGTGGACGGCTCCACCATCGCCGCGCTGACCCGCACCGCCGAGCTCTACGCCGAGGGGAGGGGCAGCGAGGTCCCGTTCTGGGAGATGGCCGGCCGTTCCGTCGCCACCCTGACCGATCGGCTCGAGCGGCTAGCCGCCCTCGCGGGGGTAGTTCCCGACGTGCGGATGTCGGAGGCCGTGCCGGGCGCCGGGTCGGTTCCCGGCATGGCCGTTCCCTCGCCGGTGCTGGTGCTGGAAGACCGCGGCGAGGATCTGTGGCCGGCCCTGGTCGGGTCGGATCCGCCCGTGGTGGCCCGCCGGGCGGCCGGTGACCTCCTCATCGACCTGAGGGCCGTCGACGCAGACGACGACGCCGTGCTGGCCGCCGCCTTGCGGGCTCTATGCCGGTCGTAGGTACCGGCGGTCACGTCGATCACGGCAAGTCCACCCTCGTCCAGGCCCTGACCGGGCGCGACCCGGATCGCTGGCGCGAGGAGAAGGAGCGGGGGCTCACCATCGACCTGGGGTTCGCCTGGGCGAGGATCGGCGGCCAGGAGGTCTCCTTCGTGGACGTTCCCGGCCACGAGCGGTTCATGAAGAACATGCTGGCGGGCAGCGGGGGATTCGACGTGGCGCTGCTGGTGGTGGCCGCCGATGAGGGATGGATGCCCCAGTCGGAGGAGCACCTGGCTGTCCTCGACCTGCTCGACATCCGCCACGGGCTGGTGGCGCTGACCAAGACCGACCGGGCGGACGCCGATCTGATCGAGCTGGCCACGCTGGAGGTCGAGGAGCGGCTGTCGGGCACCTCCCTCGAGGGGTGCCCCATCGTCGGCGTGTCGGCGGTGACCGGGGATGGCCTGGACGCTCTCCGGGCGGCGCTGGCGGAGGCGATCGCCGGGATGCCCGCCGAGCGCAGCGACCGCACCCGGCTGTGGATCGATCGGGTATTCCCGATGGCAGGCGCCGGCACGGTGGTGACCGGCACTCTCGTCGGCGGATCCATCGCGGTGGGCGACGAGGTGGAGGTCCTCCCCGGCGCCGTCCCCGGACGGGTGCGCTCGTTGCAGGCTCACGAGGCGGAGCGCGACCGGATCGGAGCCGGAACCCGGACCGCGGCCGGAGTGGCCGGGCTCGACCGGAGGAGGGTGGCCAGGGGGTGGATGCTGGGGCGGCCCGGCGAGTGGGTGCCGAGCGATCGGTTCCTGGTGACGCTCCGCACCGCCCGATACGTGGACCATCCGCTGTCGAGGCGAGGGGCCTACCAGATGCACCTGGGTAGCGGGGCCTGGCCGGTGCGCCTCTTCTCGGTCGGCGAGATCGACGACCGGACCGTGGGCGTCCTCCGAACCGAGCAGCCGGTACCGGTCCGGATGGGTGACCGGTTCGTGCTGCGCGACGTGGGGAGGCGCCTGATCGTGGCCGGAGGGCAGGTCGTGGAGCCGGTGGCGCCGCGCAAGGGACGCGACGCCCGTAGGGCTGCCGCCGCGCTCCAGCCCGTTCTCGGGATGGACCCCGACCGGCGCGCCGGCGCGTTGCTCGGATGGCGCGGCGCCGAGAGCCCGGCGGTGCTGGCCGCCCACTCGGGAGGAGGCAGGCCCGACCGGGGGGTGGTGGCGGGCCGGTCCCTGCTGAGCGAGGACCATGCCGGCCGGCTGGCCCGGCGAGCCGGGACCATCGTGGCCCGGTTCCACGAGGACAACCCCCTGCGTCCGGGGATGCCCAAGGCGAGCCTGGCCAGCGCGCTAGGGGTCGACATCGACACTCTCGCCGCCGTGCTGCCGTTCGACGATCGGCTCGTCCAGCGGGAATCCGTGGTGGCGCTGGCGGGATTCTCTCCCGAGCTTGATCGGTCCGAGGAGGAGGAGTGGGATCGGATACGGACCGACCTCGAATCAGCGGGCCCGACGGTGCCCAGGCTGAAGGAGATGGCGGTCGATCCCGAGCTCCTGCACGCGCTCCTCAGGGAAGGGCGCCTCGTCAGGATCTCCGAGGAGCTGGTCTACCTGCCCGGCCAAGTGGAGGGGCTGGTCGCCCGGCTGGCTGACCTCCCCGACCGCTTCACGGTGGCGGAGTTCCGTGACGCCACCGGGCTGACCCGCAAGTACGCGGTGCCGTTCCTTGAGTGGGCCGACCGGCGCGACATAACCACCCGCTACGGCAACGAGCGTTCCGTCAACCGCTAGTGGTCTGTCTGTGGAGCGGCGGTGTGGTATGGCGTCGGCAGCGGTGTTTCTCGCAGGGCCCGCTGACGAAGGCGTACCCGCAGCGGTACGTTGAGGAGGCGGAACGCAGCGACGGGACGCCGATGGCCGCCAGAGCACACTGGTAGCTTCGCAGACAGACCACTGGCCGGATCAGACCGTGAGCAGCTCCCGCCGCTCCGCCTCGGTGTATCCGCCCCAGATCCCGTACGGTTCTCGGATGCTGAGGGCGTAGTCGAGGCACTCCTGCTTTACCGAGCATGCGTTGCACACTGCCCGGGCTCTGACTTCTCTCCGCTCCCGGTCGTCCTTCCTCTCGAAGGTGCTGGGGGGGAAGAAGAGGTGTGAGTAGTTGTTGCGACATCGCGCGTGGAGATGCCATGAGTCGTCGTAGTCCATACTGTGGACCGCCTCCTACTCCGCCTGAGTTGTACCTGGAAAGTACCAGTGGAATCACCCGCCTGGAAGGGGTGTTTTTCGCGCTCTCCACCTAGACGGGTCGTTTCGAGGGACGGAACCCAGGGGTCCCTTATCGGTATTTTGCGATATGAAGTAGCAACTAGCAATGAGTCACTAGCAACTAGTAACTAGATCGGATCGACTTCCAGTACCGCGCCGTCAACCGCTCGCACCACCACCCGATCACCCGGATCGAGGCCCGCCTCTCGATGGGCGGTGGCCTGCCACCGGGCGCCCTCCACCTCCACGACCCCATCGGGGTCGAAGCGGGTGATGGCCACGCCCGCCCGGCCGATCAGGTGGCGGCGGCCCATGGTCGGGGTCGAGAAGCGAGCCCGGGCTACGGTCCTGATCCCTATCACGTAGAACGCGGTCACCGATACCGTGATCACGGTCACGACCCACCACGACGGTCGGATCTGCGGAGCGGCGTCGGTGAAGTAGAGGCCACCCACCAGCATCGCTACGGCGCCCAGGGCGGTCAGCGGCCCGGCCCGGCCGCGCTGGAAGTCGGCTGTCATGAACCAGATCCCGGCCAGGGCCAACCCGACCGCCCACCCCCGGAGCGGGAGGACAGCCAGGCCGTAGCCGCTGATCAGCAGCATGAGGGCCGCCACGCCGGCGGCGATGCCGGGCCCCAGGGCGTAGAACTCGAACACCACGACCGCCAGCCCGGCCACCAGGAAGAAGAAAGCAGCCTCCGCCCCGGTGGCCAGCTGCAGCAGCCTCACCCCGATGGAGGGTTCGTAGAAGACCGTCTCGATGGCGGCGGCGCCGTCGGCGGTGGAGCGCAGCGTTCGGAGGGTGACGAACTCGCCGCGGACCTCCACGGCGCGGCCCTCCAGTTCCACCAGCAGGTTGCTGATCGATGGCGCCACGATGTCCACGAGGCCCGCGGTGGGCTCGGCGACCGTGAAGGCCGACCCGGCGAGCCCGTCGAGCGGTCCGGACCCGACCGGACGGCTCACGGCATCGCCGGCCACGACAGGCTGCGCGTACCCGATCCGCACTCCGGGAGCAGCCGCCTTGATCGGGGCGGAGGCCAGCAGGTGAGCTGCGCCGCCGAACGCCGAGGCGGGCGCCGGCCCCACCCAGACCACCAGCGGGAGCGGCGGGTCGGCGATCCGGGCCGCCAGCTGGAGCAGGCCGCCGGAGAGGGTGGCGCGGGAGTCGAGCTGGATGACGGCGGCGGTGGCGCCTCCCCGGGCGGCGGCCTCCACCCGGTCCGAGACGAAGTCGAGGGCAGGCCGGTCCAGGTTGCCGCCGACCTCGATGATCTCTATGTAACCGCCCGGCTCGTCCGCGACGGCCGGATTACCGAGGACCAGGAGGAACGCGATGATGAGAAGGAGGGGGATGATGCGGGAGACCACGGGCCGCGATGTTAGAGGGTGCTCGGGTTGCCCTCGCCGGATGCCGCCGTCGGTGGTGGGGCCTCCGGAGAGCGATGCGCGGAATCTGAACCTGGTGATGCGATCCGCGCCAGGGCAGACGGCCCGGTCGGGGCTCAGCCCGTATCGGTCCAAGCACGGACTCGCTACAGTGATGATGTGAGAGTTCTACTGGTGTCCGACGCCTCCTGGGTGCGGAATCAGGTGCGCGCCGCCCTGAGCGGATCGGCCGAGATCGTGGAGGTCACCGACCCCTACCAGGTCGAGACCACCGCGGCGGGCACTGATCTGTCCATCGTGGACATGCAGGTCGGCTCCATGGGGGGGATGGCGATCACCCGCGCTCTCAAGGCCATCACGCCCGCCACCGGGCCGATCGTGTTGCTCCTCGACCGTCAGGCAGATGCCTTCATCGCCAAGCGGTCCGGCGCCGACGGATGGCTGGCCAAGCCCTTCAGCGCCCAGGATCTGCGGAGGACGCTGGCGGAAGTGGCTCCTGTGGGAGCACATTGAAAGCAGACCCGGTGGCCCGTAACGGGCGCCAGAACCCCAGGCCGAGGCGTGGCGGGCCGACCCATCCCCGTCCTTTTCAGCATGCTCCTAGGGACGACCGACCTGCCGGACGGCCGCCGCTCCCGGTGACCGGATGACCGACACCTACCAGCTGATCCTGTGGGCCATATTCTCCCTGTGTCTCCTGGCGTCCGGGTTCCTGTCGGGCAGCGAGACGGCGCTGACAGCCGTGGCGCGGGAGCGCGTCCAGCAGCTGGCGGCCACGGGCAGGCGGGGGAGGCGGCTGGAAGGACTGGTCGACGACCTGGAAGGCTCGATCGGCACCATCCTCGTGGCCAACAACTTCGTCAATATCCTGGCGACGTCGGTGGCGACCGCGCTGGCATTCCAGCTGGTAGGCGAGACGTGGGGGACGATCCTGTCGACCGTGGTGGTGACCATCCTGGTGCTGGTGATCGGGGAGGTGACTCCCAAGACGCTGGCGGCCCGCTATCCGGAGCGGTACGGGATGACCGTGGCGGTGGCCGTGTGGGCCCTGGCGGTTGCGATCAGGCCCATCGCCGGGGTGTTCATCGGCCTCGGGCAGGGAATCCTGCGGCTGCTCCGCCTTCCTGCTCGGAACGATACGGGCGTCACGCCGGCCGACGTGCGGGCGCTGGCCGTGCTCGGGGAACGGGGCGGCGAGATCGAGCCGGGCGAACGGGAGATCATCGAGCGCCTCTTCCAGAAGGCCGACCAGCCGGTCCGCGATGTGATGACGCCGAGGGTCGACATCGTGGCCCTGGCCCTGCCCGTCACCTCTTCCGACGTCCGGGTAGAGGTAGCGAGAACGGCCCACTCCCGCTTCCCGGTGGTCGGCGAGGAGGGGAATCCGGACTCGATCCTGGGGATCCTCTACGCCAAGGACGTGCTCAGCCACACCGAGGAGCTGGATAGTCAACGGATCTCGGGCCTGCTCAGGACCCCCTACTACGCGCCGGAGAGCGCCTCGGTGATGCGGGTGCTGGAAGACCTGCGTGTCCGGCGGATCGGCTTCGCCATCGTCACCGATGAGCATGGGGGAGTGGACGGGCTGGTGACGATCAAGGATCTCGTCGGAGAACTGGTGGGCGAGCTCCAGGACGAGTACGACCCCCGCGTGCCCACGATCCTGCCGATCGGGCGGCAGGTGTGGCTGGCGGATGGCCGGACCCCGATAGACGAGCTGGAAGAGGCAACAGGTGCCGAGGTCGAGGACGGACCCTATTCCACCGTGGCCGGGCTGTTCCTGAGCCTGTCCGGGAACATCCCGGCGGAGGGCGACCACGTCAGCTACGAGGGACTCCGGCTCACGGTGCTGACCATGGACCGGCGCCGCGTCTCCAGAATCAGGGTGGACGCGACCGGGAGGGCACAACCTCCCGCGTAGGCGCCGGGCGGGGTGTCCGCCGGGCGGGGGAGCGGGTATGCTTGTTGCCCCACACGGGCAGTGGCGCAGCTTGGTAGCGCGCTTCGTTCGGGACGAAGAGGTCGTGGGTTCAAATCCCGCCTGCCCGACCAGCACTCTGTTGGTGCTTGACTCTCGCGGCCCGGCGGGCCTTGATCGGAAGGTGTCCGCCCACGAAGACGGTTCCGAACACGCCTTTCGCCGTCCCGCTTAGTAAAGGCGGACGGGGTTTCCTTAACTTACGCCCGCCTCTTGTTAAGAGGTCTTTAGTCCACCCTCCGACGGAAGCTTGTACCGGATTGCGCTACTGAGAATGAGTGGGGTAGGCCGCCTGCAGGAGGGACTTGCTACCCGGCGGCTCCGGGCTCCAGCTTGGACGCCACCGCGTACTCGAATGCGGCGAGCGCGCTCGACACGTGGCCGATCTCCCGCGCCGCGATCGCGGCTGCCTCGGCGCTGATCGGCCGGGCATCGGGGGCCTTGACGTGGACCTCCGCCACCCGCTCGAGCAGCAGGAACCAGCCGATCGCCTCCTCGACCGAGCCGCCCACGGTGACCGGTCCGTGATTGCGCAACAGCACCGCTTTGGCCTCGCCCAGCGTGGCGGCGATCTTCTTGCCGGTGTCGAAGTCCGAGACCTGGACCTCCTCGCCCTCGTACACCTCGTGGTCGTCCAGGAAGGCGGTGGCCTCCTGGCAGATCATGCGGAAGCCCTCCACGTTGGCCGCCCAGGGCGTGGCGTACGGGGTGTGGGTGTGGGCCACCGCCACTGCGTCGGGACGGGCCTCGTGGATGGGAGCGTGGATGTGGTAGGCGGTCATGTTGATCGAGCCGCCGCCCTCCACTCGCCCATCCGGACCGACCAGCACCAGGTCGTCGGTGGTGGTGCGGTGGAACGGCACCCCGTAGCGGATCAGCCACATGGCGTCGGTGCGTTCCGGGTCCCGAGCCGTGATGTGCCCGTCTCCCAGCGATCCCCATCCGAACGCGCCGAACAGGCGGTAGGAGGTGACGAGCATCCGTTTCCGGTGGGCGCGTAGTTCCTCGACCGAGGCGGATCCGGTTTCGGCGCGGGCGGCCGCTCCCTCGGATGCGATGCCAGATCGCCAAACGGGGTAGGAATCGGCCATCGCCAACAGATTACCCGAGGATCACGACCTAGCTCAGATCAGCAGCTCGGCGATCTCCACCGCGTTGAGCGCCGCCCCCTTGCGCAGGTTGTCGCCCACCACCCACAGGCTGATGCCCCCGGGCACGCCGATGGTGGGACGGATGCGACACGCCAGCACCGGGTCCTGGCCCGCCGAGTCCAGCGGGGTGGCCACCCGCTCATCGCTCCACAGTTCGACACCGGGTGCGTCCGTGAGCACCCGCCGGGCGGTTTCGGGGTCGACCGCCGAGTCGAACCACATCGAGGCGGAGATACCGTGGCCCACCATGACCGGCACCCGCACGCAGGTCGGCTCCACCTCGATGCTGTCCCGCTCGAGGATCTTGCGGCTCTCGTTCACCAGCTTCCACTCTTCATCGGTGTGGCCTGCATCGGTGAGCGTCCCGGCCATGGGCAGGACATTGAAGGCGATGGGCCGCTGGAACGGGTCGGTCTCGCCCTCCTCCCATCCTCCCTGCACCAGTGCCTCACGGCGGTTGCCGAGCTCGACCGTCTGTTGCCAGAGGGTGTCCATGCCGGTCATCCCGGCCCCCGAGACCGACTGGTAGGACATGGCCACCATGCGGGCCAGCCCGGCGTGGTGGTGGAGCGGTCCGGCGGCCATCATGAGCGTCATGGTGGTGCAGTTCGGGTTGGCGATGATGCCGTCGTTGTCGGCTGCCGCGTGGTCGTTGACGCCCGCCACCACCAGCGGAACCTCGGGCGCCATGCGGAAGGCGGAGGAGTTGTCGATGACGATCGCTCCCCGGTCCACGAAGGACTGGGCGAACTCCCTGCTCCTTCCCGCACCGGCGGAGAAGAGGGCGATGTCGATCCCCGAGGGATCGGCCGAGGACAGATCCTCCACCGCGACGTCGCCCCAGCGGGTGGCGACCACCCGGCCGGCCGACCGAGCCGACGCCATGAGACGCAGCTCCGAGAGCGGGAAGTCCCGTTCCTCGAGGATCTCGATCATGGTGCGGCCCACCGCTCCGGTGGCGCCGACCACGGCCACGCGCGGATCAGGCATCGGCGCCGACCTCCGCCGTGATCACGGGCGGGTCGAACTCGGCGTGCAAGGCCCGCACCGCGTCCTCCACCGAGTCTCGGTTCACCACGCACGAGATCCGGATCGGGGAGGTGGAGATCATCTCGATGTTGATGTCGGCGTCGCCAAGGGCGCGGAACACCCGGGCCGCCACCCCGTGCGTTGATCTCATTCCCGCTCCCACCAGCGACACCTTGCCCACGTTGGCATCCACGGAGGAGCCCGTGGCCTCCAGCTCCACGACCAGCTCGGCGGTGGCCTGGCGGGCGATCTCGATATGGGCTTCGGGGACGGTGAAGCTGAGGTCGGTGCATCCATCCGCGCCCACGTTCTGGACGATCATGTCGACGTTCACCCGCGCGCTTGCCAGCTTCTCGAAGATGGCCGCCGCGACGCCGGGCCGGTCGGGTACTCCCCAGAGAGTCACCTTCGCCTCCGAAGTGTCATGAGCGATTCCGCTGATAATTGCTTCTTCCATCACATTCTCCTTGACCCAGGTCCCCTCGTCCTGCACGAACGATGACCGCACGTGGATCGGGATCTTGAACTTTCTCCCCACTTCCACCGAGCGTGCCATCAGCACCCCGGCGCCCCCGGCGGCCAGCTCGAGCATCTCGTCGAAGGAGACCTCGGCGAGCTTGCGAGCGTCGGGCACCACCCGGGGATCGGCCGTGTACACCCCGTCCACATCGGTGTAGATCTCGCACACCGCCGCGGAGTGGGCCGAGGCCAGCGCCACCGCGGTGGCGTCGGAACCGCCCCGCCCCAGGGTGGTCACCTCCCTGGAATCGGGATTCACCCCCTGGAAGCCGGCCACGATCACCACTTGCCCTGCGGCGAGACCGTCCCCCACCCGGTTCCCTCGTATCGCCGTGATCTTCGCCTCACCGTGTTCCGAGTCGGTGAGTATCCCGGCTTGGGCACCGGTGAGGCTCAGCGCGGGGATGTCCTTGTCGTGGAGAGCCATGGCGAGCAACGCCATGGAGATGCGCTCGCCCGCCGTCAGGAGCATGTCCATCTCCCGGGCCGGCGGCCTGGCGCTCACCTGACGGGCGAGGGCGATCAGGTCGTCGGTTTGGCGGCCCATCGCCGAGACCACCACAACCACGTCGTTACCGGAGCGCTTGGTACGAGCCACCCGGTGGGCGACGCGCTCGATGCGCTCGGAGTCGGCTAATGACGTGCCGCCGTACTTTTGGACGACCAGAGACATGGCAAGCAGTTCCAGGGAGGGGCGCGGGTGGGTCGCATTCTATTGCTCCGATCCGCGTTGGCGTGCTGTGGCGCGTCGGAGACTCTTACAATAGCCCCCATGGGGAGCGAGAAGAGAGCCCGGCAGAAGCAGAACCGCCAGGCGCGCCTCGAGGAGGAGCGCCGTGCTGCTCAGCGGGCCAAATGGCGGCGCCGGATCACCACGGGGCTGGTACTGGTTGCGATACTTGTGGTGGTCTTCGTGGTCGGGAACCTGCTCACCGGCGACAGCGGCGCCGGCGTAGCGTCCACCACCGTCCCGGCCGTCACCGACACCACCGCCGCACCGGGCGGCCCATAGGGACCGGGTTCCGGGTGGCCTAGTAGCCGAACACATGAGGGACCCCGAGACGTCGAGAACGCGAAAATCGCCGAAACCCGCCGTCCCCGGCGGGCCCATCCCCCAGCCACCACCTCCTTCGGTCCGAGCGCGTTCCGCTATCCCCCGACGGGTCCGCTCCCAATCGATCCCAGTTCCGGTTCCCTCGACGTCGATTAGGTGAGAACCGGCGGTGCTTGTGACTGCCGTCCAGTATGCAAGTGGTGTGTGACAGTTTCAACCCCCTTGTCCGGGCGGCGGGACCATGCCACCACGACAGTCGGGTAATGGACGTAGCAAACAGAGGACTCGGGACCGGTTCTCGGCAGCGGACATCACCGGGACCTGCATGCCACGACCAGCCCGACTCCTTACCGGCGCCCGATCCGAGGAATCGGGGTTAGCCTCATCTCCGGATGGCCGTCGATCTTCACACCCACTCCACCGCCTCCGACGGCAGCGAGAGCCCGGCCGCGGTCGTGGCGCTGGCCGTCCGGGCCGGTCTTTCCGCGGTGGCCCTGACCGACCACGACACCCTCGAAGGGATCGAGGAGGCCCGAGCCGAGGCGGGCCGGGCCGGTATCGAGCTCATCCCGGGTGCGGAGGTGGCCTGCGAATGGAAGGGCGGCGGGCTCCACATGGTGGCGCTGTTCCTGGAACCGGGACCCGGCCCGCTCCAGGATCGCCTGGCGGAGTTCCGGGCCGGCCGGGACCGCCGCAACCGGGCCATCGCCCGGCGTCTTGACGAGATCGGTGTGGACATCGACTACGAGGAGGTCCTCGTCCAGGCCCGGGGCGGGAGCGTGGGCCGGCCCCACTTCGCGGCCCTCCTGGTCGCCAAGGGATACGTTCCCGACATCCCCACCGCCTTCCGGGAGTACCTCGGGTCGCGGGGCGTGGCCTACGCCACCCGCCCGCTGCTCCCGCCCGAGGAGGCCATCGGGTTGGCGCGCCGCTCGGGCGGAGTGCCGGTGGTGGCGCATCCCCACACGTTGGGATTGAACACGGCCGAGGAGTATGCGGACGCCTTCCGGCGCCTGGCCGGTTACGGTCTGGTGGGCGTGGAGTGCTACTACGGCGAGTACCCGGCCGAGACCCGCCGCCGACTCGAGGCGACCGTCCGGTCGTTCGGCCTCCTTCCGTCAGGCGGGTCGGACTTCCACGGCTCCTACAAGCCCGGCCAGCGGGTGGGGGTCGGACGGGGCGATCTGGTCGTCCCCGACCGGATCCTGGAGGACCTGCAGGCCGCCCGGGACGGCTGAAGCCATGCGCCGGACGACAGAAGGGATAGCTCGGGCCGCCTCGGTGGTGGCGGTCGGGATCCTGGTATCCCGCATCCTGGGGTTCGCCCGCAACGTGGTGCTGGCCAACCGGTTGGGCGATAGCCCGGCCGCCGACGCCTACGAGGCCGCCTTCATCATCCCCGACTTCCTCAACTACCTGCTGGCCGGGGGCTTCCTGGCGATCACGTTCATCCCCATCCTCAGCAGGTACCGGGCCAGAGGCGACAGCGCGGGCGCCCGGGCCGCGTTCAACGCGGTGCTCGGGCCGGTGGCGGTGCTCATCATCGCCCTGACCGTCGCGGCGACGCTGGCCGCCGACCTGGTGGTGGGGTGGCTGTTCGGTTCGGGCGACCGTCTCGACGCCGTGCAGCTGGCCGAGGTGGCCCGCCTCACCAGGCTGGTGCTGCCGGCGCAGGTCTTCTTCGTGGTGGGCGGTCTGTTCACGGCGGTCCAGTACGCCCACGGGCGGTTCCTGGTCCCGACCCTGGCCCCGATCATCTACAACCTCGGGATCATCGTGGGCGGCTTGCTGGGAACCTCGTCCGGCGAGGCTTCGGCCACCGGCTTCATCGTCGGCGCGGTGGCGGGGGCCTCGATCGGTAACTTCGCCCTCCAATGGTGGGGCGCCGCTCGGGCGGGCTTCCGGGTGCGCGTGAGGGTTCCCGACTTCCGGCATCCGGCCTTCCGCGAGTACCTGCTACTGGCATTCCCCCTGATGGTGGGCCAGTCGATCGTGGTGCTCGACGAGTCCATCGGCAAGATCGTGGCGGCGGCGGCATCGGACGGGTCGATCTTCAGCCTGAACCTGGCCCGGCGGGTCAACATGTTGCCGGTGGGCGTGATCGCCCAGGCCGCCGGGGTGGCCGCCTTCCCGTTCCTCGCCCGGCTGGTGGCGGAGGGTCGCGGCGCCGAGATGCGGGAGTCGATGGGCCGCACCATCCGTACGGTCCTGTTCGCGTCGGGCGGGGCGGTGGCGGCCGCGGTGGCGGTCGGCCTGCCCGCCGTCCGGGTCGCCTTCCAGCACGGAGCGTTCAGCGAGGACGGCACGGTGCTGGTGGCGGCGGCCCTGGTGGGGTACTCGCTCGGTATTCCGGCGTGGGGCATCCACCAGCTGTTCGCCCGCAGCTTCTACGCCCACCGCCAGATGTGGGCCCCGGTCATCGCCGGCACCGCCTGGGTCCTGCCCGCCGTACCCATGTACTTCCTCGGGTACCGGGTCGGAGGCGTCCCCGGCATCGCGGTGGCCGCCTCGATCACCGTCACCGGCCATGCGCTGACCCTCTGGCTGCTGTGGCGTCGCCTCCACGGCGGCGAGGGATTGGAGGGGATGGTGCGCGCGGTCGGGCAGGCGGCGCTGGGTGCGCTGGTCGCCGGAGGAGCCGGCTGGCTGGTCGCCACGGCGATAACCGGGGGGCGGGTGCCGGGCATGTCGACCGGCGTGCTGGCGACGCTGGCCGGAGGAGCGGTGGTGGCTGTCGTCTACCTGGTGACTACGTACGCGGCCGGCTCCGCCGAGGCGCGCTCGGTCGTGCGGCGCCGTTGATCCGGGTCCCGGTGGCGGGCCTGGGCCGGTGATAACGGTGGTTCCATCCGGCCACGGTCCAGTTGGTGAAGCGCCGCGCCGGGGCGGGCTTGCCGTTGCGGCGTTCCTCGGCCAGGGCGTGCTGGAGCACGGCGGCGATCACCGCCGCCTCGTACGGTCCGGCGGCGCCGTCGATGCGGAAATCCACCCCGGCATGATCGGACGATCCGTTTTCGGTCATGTAGGGAGTTCGACTAGCTCGACGAGGGTTTGGTTTCCACCTTTCGGATGCACGAAGGCGATCCGGGTGCCGCGCCCCCCGTTTCTGGGGGTCTCGTCCACCAGGCGGGCGCCCTCCGCCTTCAGGTGGGCCAGGGCCGCCTCGATGTCCACCACCGCGAACGCCACGTGATGCATTCCCTCGCCCCGGCGCTCCAGGAAGCGGCCCACCGGGGTGTCGGCGTCCAGGGGTTGCAGCAGCTGGACGAAGGACCCGCCCACCGCCAGCATGGCTTCCTCGACCCCCTGGTCCTCCACCACCTCCCGGTACAGGGGCTCTATCCCGTAACGGCACCGGTACTCGTCCAGCGCCCGGTCGAGGTCGCGAACGGCGATCGCCACATGGTCGAGGTTGAGGAGCTTCACGGCGGGGAGCGTAACCCGATGGCCGGTCCGATCTGCATTCGGTTACCGTGGCCGGGATAATGCAGCATGCGGATCGGCGTCCCGCCACGGGGATGGGACGCCATCCGGAGCCGCCGACCTGGAGGCAGAATGCGTATCGGAATCCTGACCGGCGGGGGTGACGTCCCGGGACTCAATCCGGCCATCAAGTCCTTCACCAACCGGATGGACGAGGCCGGCCATTCCGTCCTGGGGCTGCGCCGCGGCTGGGGAGCGATGATCTGCATCGATCCTGACGATCCCCGGTCGATCTCGGCCCACACCATGCCCCTCGATCCCCTGGCCGTGCGCACCATCGACCGGACCGGCGGGACCATCCTGCACTCCAGCCGCACCAACCCGGGCCGGGTAGCGGAGGAGGGCCTGCCCCCGTTCGTCACTCCCTCCGAATCCGAGGCCCCCTACGACCTGACCGGCCACGCCGTACGGGTGATCGAGCGCCTGGGCCTTGACGCGCTGGTGGCTATCGGCGGTGACGACACCCTCTCCTACGCCCTCCGGATGCACCACGAGGGTATCCCGGTGGTGGCCATTCCCAAGACGATGGACAACGACGTGCCGGGAACCGACTACTGCATAGGGTTCTCCACCGCCGTCACCCGCTCGGTCGGGTTCATCAACGACCTGCGGAGCGCGGTGGGAAGCCACGAGCGGGTGGCCGTGGTCGAGCTGTTCGGCCGCTACTCGGGGGAGACCAGCCTGGTGTCGGGCTATCTGGCCTCCGCCGATCGGACCCTTATCGCCGAAGTGCCCTTCGATATGGATCGGCTGGCCGCCATGGTGGTGGCCGACCGGGCGGCCAACCCGAGCAGCTACGCCGTGGTGGTGGTGTCCGAAGGCGCCACGATGCTGGGCGGCGAGCGGGTGGAGAGCGGCGCCGCCGACGCCTACGGCCATCGCAAGCTGGGCGGGATCGGGGAGACCACCGGGAACCTCATCAAGCGGATGACCGGTATCGGCGTCATGAACCAGCGGGTCGGATACCTGATGCGCAGCGGTCCCCCTGACGTGCTGGACCTGATGGTGGGCACCAACTTCGGCACCATGGCGGCGGAGATGCTGCTGGCCGGGACCAGCGGGGACATGGTGGCGATCCGCCGGGGCGTCTACACCACGGCCGGCCTCGAGGTGCTGGCGGAAGGGGCCCGGCGGGTGGACGTGGAGACCTTCTATGACGCCGAGGCCTACCGGCCCAGGGTCCGGTCCCTGGTCGGCAAGCCCATGTTCCTCTCCTGATCCGGCCTGACGGTCCAGGGAGGTAGGTAGTGAAGGCCCAGGTAGTCCACGAGTTCGGCGATTACCGCAACCTCAGCTACGAAGAGGTGGACGACCCGGCGCCGGGACCGGGGGAGGTCCTGATCGGAGTCGAGGCGGTGGGGCTCAACTTCCCCGACATCCTGATGATCGCCGGCATGTACCAGGACCGGCCCGAGCTGCCGTTCGTGGCCGGGGCGGAGGCGGCCGGGAGGGTGCTGGCCGTAGGGGACGGGGTCACCCGGGTATCGGTGGGGGACCGAGCCTTCGGGTACAAGCTCCTCGTCGGGGCCATGGCGGAGCGGTTCGTGGCGCCTGCCGACCACGTGTTCCGCCTTCCGGACGAGGTGACGATGGAGCAGGGCGCCTGCCTGTCGCTCACCTACGGCACCGGCTACCACGCGTTGGTGGATCGGGCCCGCCTCGAGCCCGGCGAGACGGTGCTGATCACCGGCGCCACCGGCGGGGTGGGCTCGGCGGGCATCCAGATCGCCAAGGCGCTGGGCGCCCGGGTCATCGCGGCGGTCGGTACGGACGCCAAGGCGGAGACGGCCCGCTCGTTGGGCGCCGATGATGTGATCATCTACACGACCGAGTCCCTCAAGGAGCGCACCAGGGAGCTGACCGGCGGTAGCGGCGCCGACGTCATCTACGACCCGGTGGGCGGGGACACCTTCCTGGAGTGCCTGCGCTGCATCAACTGGGAGGGACGGATCCTGGTGGCGGGCTTCACGTCCGGCCGGATCCCCAAGGCCCCGATGAACCTGCCCCTGCTCAAGGGATGCTCGATCGTAGGAGTGTTCTGGGGCGCCTTCTCCGAGCGGGATCCGCAGGCCAACCGAGCCAACTTCGCCCGCCTTCTCGACTGGACCGCCGAGGGGATCATCGGCCCCCGGATCAGTGCCCGTTTCCCGCTGGAGTCGGCGGTGGATGCGCTGGCCACCATCGCCAACCGGCAGGCAACCGGCAAGGTGGTGCTGAGTACGGGCTGAGGCACGTCCGGGGATTGCCCACGGAGGAGCCCGGTTCCCATCGGCTCCATCGATGGGTTCCCGAGCCTCAAGAACCCGAGAGACCGGCCGCGGCAACCGGTGCCCTGTTCCTCAGGCTCAGGGCGTCACCCATGGTGCCCTGTGCCTCAAGTTCCCGGCCCGAGGCCTTCTTGATGCACAGGGCGTCACCCATGGTGCCTCGTTCCTCAGGCTCAGGGCGTCACTCATGGTGCCTCGTTCCTCAGGCTCAGGACGTCACCCATGGTGCCCTAAACCTGAGGATCAGGGCGTCATATATGACGCCCTCTACCTCAAGAATCGCCAGGCGCCGAAAGTCGCGAAAAACCGATGCTCCGCATCGGGCCCCGCCCCCGCCACCACCCATCCTGTTGGAGCGTGGTCGGCCATGCCCGGCTGGATGCCGGGCCTCGGCTGTTCGCTCCATGAAGCCTTGTGTTCCCTCGGACCGGCCGTCCGATCGGTCTCACCTCATCGGCCGGTGTTGGTGCTTGGCGATAGGCAACATATGGTGGGGATGTGACGGTTTCAACCCCTTGTTACGAGAACGCGAAAATATTCTTCCGCACCAGGGTCACGACAAGGCCATGCCCTCCGCGACGAGCCGGATCGCGCAGCTGCCACGAACAAGGGAATTCGTGGAGGAGGCAACGACCTGATCGCCTAGTGGTCAATCCCGGATGACGCGGCTCCGGGACGATCGGTGACGCGCCACGCGGCGTGGACTAGGAGGCCCGCTCCGCCCGGTCTTCCAGCGAGTCCTGGACCAGCGCGCTCGTCCGGTAGGTGGCATGGACGAACTTGCCGTACGGCAGGCTCACGAAAAAGGCCGCCACCAGCGCCAGGTGCACCAGCAGCAGCACCCCCATGGCCGTCGTCGACCGCAATGCGAGCAGCGCCAGTCCTGACCCGTTGACCAGGACGAGGAGGATGATGAAGTCCAGGTCCAGGCGCCGCGCCCCGGCCGCTTCGAGTTCCTCCCGGCTCCCGGCTCTCAACACGAGCAGCCCGGCGCAACCTGCGATGGTCGCGATCCCGCCGACCGTCCCGATTATCACCGGTGCGCTCAGCAGCGGATAGGGAGGCATCCGTCCCAGCAGCTCCTGCCAGATGGCGGCGAGGACGGTGGCGAGGAAGGTCAGGAGGAACCCGTTGAACACCAGGGAGTGCATGACCAGCCGGCTCTTGGCGGGCGTCTCCTCGGGATACGTACACCCCGGCCCTCCGCCGTGCATGTTCCTGAGGCTGAAGGCGGCGAAGACGGCGTCCTTCACAGAGCCCACATCCGGCCTGCCCCCGGTGGTGTCCCGCCAGAAGGCGGCCAGGCCGGCGCCGAGGAACGCCACGGCGAGGCCCGCGATCACCGAAGCCGGGATCGTCATCACCAGGAACGGGACCACCTCGTAGAAGGCTTCTTCCGCGGCGGGCGGGGCCACGAGCCGGTCCCATCCCAGGATGAGCAGTCCGATCACCACGGTCACCGCCACCACGACCGTCGCCAGCCAGGCCCTTCCCCGGGTCGGCCCCAGCAGGGCGGGCCCGAGAGCCCTGGGACGGGCATAGCTCTTGTAGGTCTCCTCCCGGATGGCGCTCATCAAGGGAGGGATGTCCACCGCGAACTCGTGAGGCGTGGCGTAGGGGCAGACGTCGTAGCAGCTCCGGCAGTCGTGGCACAGGTTGGCCAGGAAGAGGACGTCGCCCTCGCTGAAAGTAGGGCGCCGCTCGAGGGCCGGGAACACCGCGCACAGGCCCTCGCAGTACCGGCAGGCGTTGCAGATGTCGAATTGCCGTTGGGCCTCGGCGAGAAGGCCGCGCTCCAGGATTCGCGGCGGGTCCGTCTCGATGGCGACGCTTGCGGTCGGAGCGCTCATGCTCGTGATGGGCTGGCTCACGAAACGTACAATACAGCCATGTCCAGTAATCCGGTCGCCCGGAGTCCGCGGCGCATGCGGCCGGGACCGGCGGAACCCGGAGGCCCCGTGACGGCAGGTGAGGGCCCGCCATGAAGGCAGCGGCCGATGTGATCGTGGTGGGCGGAGGCAACGCGGGGCTCTGCGCCGCCCTCACCGCCCGCCGGTTCGTAGACAGGGTCCTCGTCCTGGAGTCGGCTCCCATCGACATGCGGGGCGGGAACACGCGCCACACCCGCAACATACGACACATCCACGCGGGCGGCGACGAGGTCCTGACCGGCGCCTACACCGAGGACGAGCTCTGGGAGGACCTCGTCAAGGTGAGCGACGAGGACATCGACGAGCACATCGCCCGGATGGTGATCAGAGAGTCCGATTCGGTTCCCGGCTTCATGGAACAGCACGGCGTCCACTGGCAGGCGTCCCTGAAGGGCACGCTTCATCTGTCCCGCACCAACCGGTTCTTCCTTGGGGGAGGCAAGGCGATGCTCAACGCCCTGTACGCGTCCGCCGGGAGGCAGGGGATCGACGTGCGTTACGAGACACCGGTGACGGACATCCTGGTGGACGGGCGCCGCGCCTCCGGCGTGGTCGCCCTCATCGCAGGCGAGCCCACCGAGCTGGCGGCCCGCTCCGTAGTGGTCGCGTCCGGCGGCTTCGAGGCCAACAAGGCCTGGCTCCGCGACCTGTGGGGCGAACCGGCGGACCGGTTCGTGATCCGCGGGTCGCCCTTCAACATGGGTGGCCCTCTCAAGGCCCTGCTCGATCGGGGCGCGCTATCGGTCGGCAATCCGAAGGGGGCGCACGCCATCAGCGTCGACGCCCGCGCCCCGGACTTCGACGGGGGGATCGTCACCCGGATCGACTCGGTGCCGCTGTCGATCATGGTGAACAAGGCGGGCCGGCGCTTCGCGGACGAGGGCGAGGATCTCTGGCCGAGGAGATACGCCAGCTGGGGTCACCTGATCGCGGCCCAACCGGACCAGATCGCCTACTCGATCTTCGATTCGCAGGTCAACGACCTGTTCATACCGGGCCTCTACCCGCCGTACAAGGCGGAGACGCTCGACGGTCTGGCGGAGCTGGCCGGGCTCCCGCCGGATGCCCTCGAGCGGACGATCCGGCAGTACAACGCGTCGGTCCCGGACGATCCTCCCTTCGACCACGGCGGCCTCGACGGGCGGAGCACCACCGGCCTCGACATACCGAAGTCGAACTGGGCACTGCGCATCGACACGCCGCCCTTCTACGCCTACCCGCTGCGGTGCGGGATCACCTTCACCTACCTCGGCCTCAAGGTCGACGCCGAGGCCCACCTCCAGACCGGCGGAGGCCGGGTCGACAACCTCTTCGCCGCCGGCGAGATCATGTCGGGCAACGTGCTGACCGCCGGCTACCTGGCAGGGTTCGGTCTCACCATCGGCGCGGTCTTCGGCCGGATCGCCGGGTCGGGAGCAGGCAGGTTCGCCTCGTCCGGGAGCTAGCCGACGTCTCTCCCGGCATCCCATATGGACATTCCGTCAGTCTGATGTCTATATGGGCACGGCTTGTGGGCATTTCCGGGCCGGAACGCCCGCAAGGGCGAGGATCTGTCCGGCCCTACTCGACCGTCCAGGTGCCGAGGCTGGTGACCAGCTTGCCCAGGTCACCGCTGCCGCGGGCCGCCGTGGAGCGCGTGACGGCCTCCTGGAGCGCGTCGTCGTAGACCGGGCGGTAGACGTCGCGGAAGATGCCCAGGGGGGTCGGGCCGTAGGGTCCGTGGGCCAGGCGGGAGAGGGCGAAAGCCGCGGACGCGTCCTCGGCGTGCGCGTCGTGGACGATGATCTGCGACGGGTGGACCGAGTTCCGGTCGGCGATCGTCGCCCGGCCGCCGTCCCAGACCACGGCTTTCTCCTTGTCGGCGCCGAACACGACCGGCTGGCCGTGGACCAGGTCGATCCGGTTGGCGTAGCGCTCCGCCTTGCCGGTGAGTTGGATGAACGCCTTGTCGTTGAACACGTTGCAGTTCTGGTAGATCTCGATGAGGGCCGAGCCGCGGTGGGCGTGGGCGGCCTTCAGCATGGCGGTGGTGTGGTTCCGGTCCATGTCCAGCGTCCGGGCCACGAAGGTGGCCTCGGCGCCCAGCGCCAGGCTGACCGGGTTGAACGGGTAGTCGATCGATCCGCCCGGTGACGACTTCGTGGTCTTGCCGGGTTCGGAGGTGGGCGAGTACTGGCCCTTCGTCAGCCCGTAGATCTGGTTGTTGAACAGCAGGAGGGTCATGTCGATGTTGCGGCGCAGGGCGTGGATCAGATGGTTGCCGCCGATCGACAGGAAGTCCCCGTCCCCTCCGACCACCCACACCGACAGCGCCGGGTTGGCCACGGCCACGCCGGTGGCGATCGCCGGCGCCCGGCCGTGGATGGCGTGCATGCCGTAGGTGTTCATGTAGTAGGGGAAGCGGGCCGCGCACCCGATGCCGGAGACGAAGACCACGTTCTCGCGCTTGATGTCGAGCCCGGCGAAGAAGTTCTGGACCGCGGCGAGGATCGTGTAGTCGCCGCAGCCCGGGCACCAGCGAACCTCCTGGTCGGTCTGGAAGTCGACCCGTGTGTAGCTCATCGGCCTGCAATCTCCATGATCTTGGCGCTTATCTCGCCGAATTTGAACGGGACCCCCTCCACCTTGCTGAAGGAGATGACGGGCCGGACGAATTCGGCCTTCACCATCCGCGACAGCTGGCCGTTGTTCATCTCGGGGATCAGCACCTGGTCGTAGCTGCTCAGCACGGTGGGCATGTTGGGAGGGAACGGGCTCAGGTACCGGATCCGGGCGTAGGCGACCTTGGCGCCCTTCCGCCGGGCGTTGCCCACCCCCGCCTTGACCGCCGAGTACGTCGAGCCCCAGCTCAGCACCAGCAGGTCCGCCCCGTCGGGGTCGTCGACCTCCACCTCCGGGATGTCGTTGGCGATGTTCGCCACCTTCCAGGCCCTGATGTCGGTCATGAGCTGGTGGTTGTCGGGGTCGTAGGAGACGTTCCCCGTCCCCTCCTCCTTCTCGAGGCCGCCGATGCGGTGCTCGAGGCCGGGCATGCCGGGGATCGCCCAGCGGCGGGACATGGTCTGGAGGTCACGCAGGTAGGGCAGGAACTTGTCGCCGGCGTTCGGCCCGGTCGCGAACGGAACGCCGAGGCGCGGTAGGGATGCGATGTCGGGCAGCCTCCACGGCTCGGAACCGGTGGCGATGTAGCCGTCGGAGAGGAGGATGACCGGGGTCATGTACTTCACGGCGATCCGGGCGGCCTCGATGGCCACCTCGAAGGCGTCCGACGGGGAGGAGGCGGCGATCACCGGCAGGGGGGACTCGCCGTGGCGACCCCACACCGCCAGGAACAGGTCCGACTGCTCGGGCTTGGTCGGGAGCCCGGTCGAGGGGCCGCCCCGCTGCACGTCGACGATGATCATCGGCATCTCGGTGATCATCGCCAGGCTGATCGTCTCGCCCTTGAGGGACAGGCCCGGCCCGCTCGTGCCGGTGACGGCCAGCGACCCGGCGAAGGCCGCGCCGAGCGCGGCGCCCGCCGCGGCGATCTCGTCCTCGGCCTGGAAGGTCTTGACTCCGAAGTTCCGGTGGCGCACCAGCTCGTGGAGGATCTCGGAGGCCGGGGTGATCGGGTAGGAGGCGTAGAACAGCGGCAGGCCCGACAGCACCGAGGCGGCGACCAGCCCCCACGACAGGGCGGCGTTGCCGTTGACGTTGGTGTAGGTACCGGGCGGGAGCGTGGCAGGCCGCACCTCGATCTGGCGGGCGAAGCTCTCGGTGGTGATCCCGTAGTTGTACCCCGCCTTGAGGGCTGCCAGGTTGGCGTTCATCACCGGCTCGATCCGGCCGAACTTCTTCCTAACCCAGTCGGCGGTCACCTTGGTGTCGCGTCCGAACATCCACAGGAGCAGCCCCAGGGCGAGGAAGTTCTTCGAGCGGAGCACCGCCCGGCCGCTCACCCCCGAGCCCTTGACGGCTTCCTTCGTGAGCGTCTCCATCGGCACGCGGTGGACATCGAAGCCGGTGAGCGTGCCGTCTTCGAGGGGGTTGGTCTCGAAACCTGCCTTGTGGAGGTTTCTCTCGTCGAAGGCCTCCTCGTTGATGAGCAGGATCCCGTCCTCGCGCAGATCCCGGAGGTGGACCTTGAGGGCGGCCGGATTCATGGCCACCAGCACCCCGGGCCGGTCACCGGGGGTCAGGATGTCCCAGTCGGCTATCTGGAGCTGGAAGGACGAGACGCCGGGAAGCGTGCCGGCGGGAGCGCGGATCTCGGCCGGGAAGGTGGGCAGGGTGGCCAGGTCGTTCCCGAAGATGGCCGCGGCGTCCGTGAACCGGTTGCCGGCCAGCTGCATGCCGTCACCCGAGTCGCCCGCGAAGCGGATGACCATCCGGTCCGTCCGGTCGACGCTCACCCCACCGTTGGTGCCCGTGACGCCGGGCGCCTCGGGCAAGGGGTTGACCGGGTTGTGGTCGCTGTCCACCGTCTTTCTCTTTCCAGCCGATCCTGAGGCGCGAATCCGGACGCGCGCCTGGCTTTTTCGGCACGCGCACACTCCGCAAGAACCGGACGGTCAATCCGGGTGCGGATGCTCTGGAGTCTACCCCCTCCGTGCGGGCATGTGAGGCGGATCGGCCGTGGTGTGCCGGTGCCGGCATCACTCGACAAGGGTATTGTCATCACACCCGACTATACGTAACGTTACCTAGATCTGATATTCACGATATATGGCCACATATTCAAACAGCATGGCGCTGTCGGGACATCGCTCCCTGATCGGCGTTACACTGGCGGCAGAAAGGATGCGCAGCATGCCCGCTCTCGACTGGATCGGAATAGTCAGCCTCTTCGGAGTCGCCGTGAGCATCAACTGGTGGTTGGTGAGGAGCTACTTCGACCGGATGGAAAAGCGCTTCGATGGGCAGGACAAGCGCTTCGAAAGGCTGGAGGCGATCATGCTGGGTCTCGTGGCCGATGTCAGCCTGATGAAGGGTGCGATGGGGATCTACCCCACCGCCAGGGCGAAGGCCGGCTCCGGCGAGTAGGTCCGCGCCGGGGACATCCTCACCCGGATGACGGGTCGGCGAGGCCGGTGCGGATCAGGCCGGCCCGCTCCAGCGCCTCCCCGATACCCAGCAGCACGTTCTCTCCCCACCACGGCGCCAGGAACTGGACAGAGGGGGGAGGGGCGCCGGGATCGGTTGTCGGCAGGACGATGGCCGGGCATCCGGTCAGGTTCACGAGCGAGCTGTAGCCGTTCAGTACGTCCCGGTAGAAGTGGGGCTCACCGTCTATCGCCATGGTGTCGTTGCCGATGGTCTTGCGGGAATGGCCGACCGCCGGGGTGAGTATCAGGTCATGGTGACGGAAGGCTTCGCGGGCGGCCTGCTGGAGGGCCGCTCTCCGGCCCATCGACTCGGTGTATTGGTCTATTGTCACCTCCATAGCCGCCCCCAGGCGCACCTCGAGGTCGGGACCGTACGGCTTGTCAGGGTCGCTGAGCCACTCCCGATGCACGGCCGCCACCTCTCCGGCCACCACCGCCATGTATGTCGGATCGGGCACCAGGCCGGGGGCCTCCACCGGCTCGACATGGGCGCCCACGCTGCGGAGCCGGTCGCAGAAACCATCGAACGAGCGGTGCATGGCGGCGGAGGTGGGCGCCGCGGACAGCCAGCCGGCCGGCACTCCGACGCGCAGGTTCTCAAGCCGAGGAGCCCGATCCGGGGAATCGGGCGCCCGGGCCGACCGGGGATCCGCCGGGTCGAACCCCTTCATCGCGTCATACAGCAGGCGGGCGTCGCCCACCGTGGCGGTTATCGGTCCGACCGTGTCGAGGGAGCCCGCCACGGGGAACACGCCGGTCAGGGGGACGGCGCCGTGGGTGACCTTCAGGCCGACCACACCGCAGAGGGCGGCGGGCACCCGCACGGATCCTCCCGTGTCGGTGCCGATCGCTCCCGCCGACATGCCGGCCGCCACGGCCGCCGCCGACCCGCCCGAGGACCCTCCCGGCGACAGGTCGCGATCCCACGGGTTGCGAACCGGCCCGAACCAGGGATTCTCCGACGAGAACCCGAACGCGAACTCGTGCAGTCCGGTCCTGCCGATGATGATGGCGCCGGCCGCCTCCAGACGGCGCACCACCGTGGCGGACGCCGTTGCCCTATGCCGGTAGAAGGCCGATCCGGCCGTGCTCACGTGCCCGGCGTGGTCGATCAGGTCCTTGAGAGCGATGGGTACGCCGCACAGCGTCCCGGCGGGCGATCCCTCCCGGAGCCCGGCATCGACCGAATCCGCCCGCTCCAAGGCCCCCGCCCGGTCGATCTCCACGAAGGCGTTGAGTTCCGGGTTGAGCCGCTCCGCCACCTCCAGGTATTGCTCCACCACCTGGCGGGCGGACCGGGTGCCGCTCCGGACGGCCTCGGCGATGCTGGCGCCGGTCCCGGGCATCACCGCTACCAGACCAACCCGGCGGTCTCCGGGTAGATCATGATCCACGTCCGGCCGGCCGGCATGGTCACCGGCTCGCCCTGGGGCCCGGTGAGGGTGAACCAGTCGCCGACATCGGCGCGGCTCCACCGCCCTTCCTGCGCCAGGCCCTCGGCGAACACGACGGCGCGGTTCTCCCCTGTGGTGTGCCAGGCCGGAACGCACGAACCGTCACCCGAAGGGCAGGCCGTGTAACGCTCGGCCATCAGCACCACCAGCACGTCGGCCGCGATCTGGCCGGTGGTGCCGTCCTGGGCGATCCACTGGTGGGACACCCCCTCCACCGAACGCAGGTACTGGCTCCCGTCCCAGTGCCACACCACATCGGTGGTGTCCGTCCAGTCGAGGAAGATGTAGGTGGCCACGTCCATCGGCGAGGCGGTGGAGGGGCCCCGGTTGAACAGGGTCGGGGGAGGGCTCTGGTCGAGGCCCCGGTCCTCCGCGATCCGGCGGGCCTCGGCGGTGTCGGCATAGAGGTTATGGGGCGCCTTGCGCTCATTCCAGCGGTCGGTCAGGGGCGGTCCCATGTCTCCGATCAACGGTACGAGTGACTTGCCGACTATCCACGACTGGCCTCCACTGATGGTCAGCGCCCCGTTGAGCGGCTTGATCAGGGTCGAGTCGGTGGGACGGAGCGACCGCACCGGGCCCACCCACGGCGAGTCGCTGTGATGGAAGAGGGCGATGAACCTGGTGATCCCCGCCTCCACCACCAGCTCGAACACCGCGTCGGCATGCTCGAGTCCCGACTGGGGCCGGGAGTTCCAGTGGTTGTCGACCTTGACCGCGATCAGCTTGCGATCCACCAGGGAGGAAGACGCGACGGGCAGACCGCTGACCGGCGACACCGGGCCGGAGTAGACGGTGGTCGAGGGGGAGGTGTCGTCGGGCTCCGGGGTATCGGTGGGCTCCGAGGTCCCCGCGGTAGTCGTGGCGCCCGTTCCGTCCGGCTCGGTACCCCCATCGGTGGCGGCTCCCGCGGTGGTGCCCGTGGTGGCGCCGCTGGTGGTGCCGGCGTCCTGGCCAACCTCCCCGGTCGTGGTGGCGGCGGTCCCCGCCTCCGTCCCCGCCTCCGTCCCCGCCTCCCCGGCCGGCTCGCTACCGGATCCCGGGTCGGATGTGGGGGCGACGGTGTCCTCGCTGACCTGGGTGGACGTATCGGAGGGGGTGGTCGAGGGAACGGCGTCGTCCCCGCTGCCACAGGCGACGGAGAGCACCAGCCAGACAGCCACGAGCAAGAGGTTCTTTCGGGGCATAGGTCGTCTCAGTTTCTCAGACTCGGAGGCCTATTCCAAGGATCGACCTGGCGTGGGGACGGCGCGTCACGCCTCCTAAGTGGTCTGTCTGTGTAATGGCGGTGTGGTATGGCGAGGCAGCGACGGGGCGCCGATGGCCGCCAGAGCACCCGGTTGTTGCGCAGACAGACCACTAGGACCACTAGACGCGCCCGGCTCGGCGCCAAGGCCAGTACCGGCCCACCACTCTCGAGTGGACGCTCGGGCGCCGGATCGGCCCGAGCGTCCGGCTGTCGGCCGAAGAGTCGGCCCGGTTGTCGCCCAGGACGAACCAGGAGTCGGCTGGCACGATCCACTCGCCTTCGGGACGGGTAGCGGCATGCCACCACGGATCAACGGCCGGCCGGCCCCCGATCATCAGCACGCCACCCTCGATGCCGACCGTCTCGCCTGGCAGGCCTACCACCCGCTTGATCATGTAGCGTCCGTCAGCCCGGAAGATCATGACGTCCCCCCGGGCGATCCCCCGCCGTTCCCAAGCCCGATCCGTCATCAGGTGGTCACCCGGCTCGATGGCGGGCAGCATGGAATGGTCCACTACCCGGAAGCGGCGGTAGCGGGACGCGAGCACGGTCCCGGCCAGTCCGACCAGGGCGACGGCGCTCCGGCGGGCATGCCGCCTCCAGGGACTCAAGGCGCGAGGGCGGGTAGAGGCTGCATTAACGGGACGCCGACAAGTGTATTGTCTCCCTCATCCGGTAAACCACCAGACCCGAGGAGATGTTCATGGGGATTCTCGCACCATCCAGGCAGGCCCACGCCCACTGCGACCTGTTCTGCGGCGTCTACGACCCGGCCCAGGCCAGGATCGAGGCCGAGTCGGTTCTCCAGGCCGCCAACAAGTACCACGGGAGCGATGACGAGGTGTTCCGCAGCCGTTGTATCGCGGTCAAGGAGTCGCAGGCCGAGCTGGTGAAGCACCACCTGTCGGTGCTGTGGACCGACTTCTTCAAGCCGCACCATCTGGAGCAGTTCCCGGAGCTGCACAATCTGTTCTGGAACGCCATCAAGGCGGCCGGCGACGCCAAGAAGTCGACCGACCCGGCCGTGGCCGAGGACCTGGTGGCCCAGATCGAGGGCATCGCCGAGGTCTTCTGGCAGACCGCCGAATCGGCCAACGTGGGGCTGTACCCACCCTCCTGACCCGCCTCAGCGCCCACCCCTCCCACGAACCTAAGGCTCAGAGCGTCATCCGTGGTGCGGTGTTCCTCAGGTTCAGGGCGTCATGGGTGGTGCCCTGTGCCTCAGGTTCGGGAACCGCAGCGTTCTTGAGGCGTAGGGCGTCATGGGTGGTGCGGTGTTCCTGAGGTTCGGGGGTGGCGTCGTTCTTGAGGCGTAGGGCGTCATGGGTGGTGCGGTGTTCCTGAGGTTCGGGGGT
>JAPPGU010000008.1 GCA_028821265.1 bacterium
CGAACGGATCCGCATCACCACCCGAGATATAACCCAACTTGATCGGCTCATCAGCCATCACCGCAGTGGTTTCCGGCGCCGCCGCCGCGGTAGTGGCGGGGGCTTGGGTAGCCGCCGGCTCGGCTGTCTCCTCGTCGCCACCGCAGGCCGCAGCGAGGAGGAAGAAGACCGAGGCGATCACCAACCCGGGTCTGAACCGATACCTAGTCCCTCGGAGCATCTTCTACCTCCCATTAGCGCTGGCGCATGGCACCACCAAGCCGCCGAATACGACTAAATGACCGTAGCAGCGGCCTTCGAAACGGGGCGGTCCAGAAGCGTTCTAATCTTCCGGCCGCCGTCCACCGGATTCAGCGCCGGCGCCCCCGGTGGTAGAGGTCTACGAAGTCGTGGACGGGATAACGGGCGACGGCCTCCCCGATGACCTCGAGAGGCAGGTCGTCGAGGCGGCGGAAGCGGACACAACTCTTGCCCATGTCCATACGCCTGCCGGTAGCCCGGTACGCCTGCTCGAAGTCCTCACGGGCGACCGGATCGGCGTAGACACCCGACAGGTAGACGGCCATGTGCCGCTTCTGCGACCCAAGCGCCGCGTACATGAGCGGCTTCCCGTTGTAGGTGTCGGGCTGGATCGCGAGCGGCACCTCGTAGGAGATCATCCCCCAGCGCATCTCCTCCTCGTACCCGTCCGGGAGGTGGTCGAGGATGACCGCCCGCACCGTCGAAATCGCCTCCCGCCGGTCCAGGGGAAGGCTCGCCAGGTATTCGTCCACGGTCACGGCGTCCGATCTCATCGAGCAAGAGCATAGAACCGCTGTCTCCTTTAGACCGGATGGCGGTATCCGGCGAGGAGCCGAGGAATGGTATCGGCCCTAATGGGAACGACCTGTTGTTGCTGGTTCCACACAGACTACAGTTTGCAGATACGCTGCCCCGCTAACGGCGCCGGTTCCCCTCCGTTCAACTGTCGCAACCGGACGGGGTCGCCGTAGTCGAGTCTCTCGGACACGAACTTCCAGGACCAACCCCCGAACGCCGAAACGCAGGTGACGGCGTCAAGAGGCCTGACGGCAACCTCCCCGACCGTCAACGCGGCGTTGATGTGGCGGGCAATGGCTTCGACAAGTTCAATCCTTGATGCCTCGTTGGGATTCAGATCGGTTAACACAGTCAAGGCGTACGCCCCGCCGGTGGGCGTGTACACCACTCCCGTAGTTCCTGCACGCCACGACCCGCCACCACGTACCGGATAGAAGCCGTTCTTCAGTGCTGCCCTGTGGTTAGCAGGCAAGCCGGCGGTAACACCCCAGCTTTGGATCATGCCGACCGAGGACATCCACTCCCACGCTGTCTCCCTGGAAGACCGGTTCAGCGGCCCACCGTCTACCAATGTTCGGCCGACAAGTCGGGTGCGATCGGCTGCGGTGGTGACCGTGGCGCCGTATCGATCAGAGTGAACGGTGTCGGTCAAGCCGAACCGGGTATCCAACTGCTCCATGCCGTTGGCGCCGCCAACAGCGATGTAGAGCTCGGACGCCGGCGGGAAATTATGGCTGTGATGCATCATCAACCTGACGTTGTTCCGTTCCCTGATGGTCAACTCCCGTCCGGTCTCCTGCGTCAACAACAGGAGACCCGCCAGGATCTGGGCTTTCATGACACTTGCGGCAGTCAGTCGCAGTTCAGGGTTCAAGCTATACACGCATCCGGTGCGGTAGTCATGCACGGAAGCCGTGAAACGGCTGGTCGGATACGAAGCAGTCAGTTCGCTTACGAAACCGCTCTCGAACATGCTGCTGCAACGATTGAACAGCACATCACAGCTGACCGGTACCCAACGGCCAGGTCCTGCCGGGCTACCTGCATCGACAGGACCACTCGACACCAAAACGTCTCTACGACCCCGGAAGAAGTGACCCGGAATCTCTTCGCGCGATCTCGGAACGAGAAAACCGGTGTCAACTGCTCTGACCGGTTCGTTGCTGCCGACATCCCAACCATGCCCGATGGGTTCGCTTGGCTCAAACGAAGACTTGGCCATGACAGACAGAAAACAAAATGCTTCGGGGTGAGCCTGGGGTCCTGTTCCGGTTGCGCCAAGCGGAACGGCAACAAGCAGCATCAACAAGGTTCCCGCAACCACGCACCACACCACAGGCTTGGTCACGACGCCCCTCACCCACTTGCCGGCAACCGTTGGCGTTCACAGTACCGCCCGCACCTGAGCGACGCCGGCGGTCCCGGCGCCGACTTCCTTACAGGTTGAGACCGAGGAGCTGCTCGGGGTTGGTCCTGACCATCTTGCGGATGTCCCCGGCCGGCAGGCCCAGGTCCAGAAGGCACGCGATGAACTCGCGCAGGCCTTCGACCGGCGCCGGCAACGTGTACCCGCCGAAGTCTGTCGCCAGGATGCAGTGATCCGTCCCCACCTGCCGGATCTGTTCGGCGGCCTTCCGGATGCCGCCGCTCGCCTCACCCGTCATCTCCTCGTCCGCCGCGTACTCCAGCTCGACGTAGTAATGAGTCTTGGGGATCGACGTGGTGTGCGTGTAGGCGCCGAGGGTGTACTCGATGAAGGCGCCCCTCCGGGCCATGTACCGGAGCTGGTCAGTCGAAGCGACCTGGGTGACGGCGGTGGCCACCAGCACGTTGCCGATGCCGTACTCGCCGGCCAGTTCGACCAGGCGGATGGCCTCCTCGGGCGAGACGTGGCCCGTGTTCAGGAAGACACGGGGATGGTCCGAGATGACGCTCAGGATCTCGTCCAGTTCGGGCCCCGCCGGCCCTTCAACGGGGATGCGGATGGACCGATCCACCTCCTCCCTCCTGAACTCCGGGTACAGGTCCTTCAGTGGTGTGAACTTCCCGTCCACGATCCGGCCCTCCCTGGAGGCCTGGTAGTAGGTGGAGTGGGCGCCGAAGCTGATGAACCTGGCGCCATCGCCGTACCCGATCGCCGTCTTGACAGCCCGAGGGTTCAGGCCGCCGTACGCGGTATTGAGGATCAGACCGCCGTAGACCGTGAAGTCGGGCACGGCCCGGTTCACGATCCAGGCGATCCCGTTGCTCATCTGGAAGACGTCCATCAGCACGATGGCCCTCATGCCTGCGTCCCGGGCCTCGATGGCCGCCTCGATGGGGTCCAGCCGTCGCGGGCTGCTGGGCAGGTGCGGGGTGGCGTGGACGTGGATGTCTATGGCACCTTCGAGAAGCTGCCGGGACAATTCGAAGGAACGGTTCTCGGGCAACATCATGCGACGGTCCCAGTCCCGGTCAAGCGCCGGGCTGGTTGATCAGGTGGGTGGCGGCGTTGTCGAAGTGGTCGAACATGGCGGCCCGGACCTCGGCAGGGAGGGGGCGGCCGGTGCCGTCGGCCAGGGTTGCGACATCGAGAGAGGCTGCCATGTGCGCCATCCAGGCGTCACGCTCGGCAGGGCCGATGGCAAAGGGCATGTGGCGCATCCGCAGGCGGGGATGGCCCCGCTCCTCGCTGTAGCGCGGCGGCCCACCCCAGTACTGGGCCAGGAAGCCGGCCAGGCGCTCGCGGGATCTCCGCAGGTCCCGCGGATACATGGGCCGCAGCAACGGGTCTCCCTCCACGGCATCGTAGAAACGGTCGACGAGATCGTCAAAGAATCGCTGGCCTCCGACCGTCTTGTAGACGGTGGGAGGAGCCTTCGTCGCCTCTCGTAGTGATCCGCGGAGGATCACCTTCGTCGGCTGACCAAAGTCGCCTGCCACGTTGCCCGGCTCGCTCACCTTCCCAGCCTAGATAATCGGGTTCTCATCGGCCCTATGCAGCTGCCGAAGGATGGGACACCGGTGTCGAACGCGCGACTTACCGTCAGGGTGCCGCGCGGCGGCTCAGATGGGGAAGAAGACCGGTACCAGGGCGACGACTATGCCCAGGACGACCACGGTCAGCGGAGTACCGACGCGGGCGTAGTCGATGGCCCGGTAACCACCCGCTCCCATGACGAGGAGGTTGGCCTTGTGGCTGAACGGAGTCATGAAGGCGGCCGACGCGGCCAGGCTCACCCCCATCATGGCCGCGTAGGGGTTCATGCCCAGCTGAGCAGCCGTTTCCAGGGCGACCGGCGCCAGGAGGACCACCGCCGGGGCCCCGTCAAGAGCCTGGCTGAGAAGGCTGGCAAGTACCACCAGGGCGATGAGGATGGCGAGGTGGCCCATCGGTCCCAGCCACTCCCTCACCCTGCTGACCAGGAGCAACGCCGCGCCGGTGCTCTCCATGGCGATCCCCACCGGCAGGACCGCCGCCACCAGGAAGATGGTGCGCCACTCGATGGCCCGGTATGCCTCCTCCATGGTGACGGTGCCGAACAGCAACACGAGGCTGGCGGCGATGAAGGCGGCCACGTGGATGGGCTGGATGCCCAGCACCACCATCGCGACCATCAGCAACAACGCCCCCAGCGCTATCGGGGCCTTCTTGGGACGGCGAGGCCGCATCCCCGCCGGTGAGAGCACTACGAAGTTGGGGTCAGAACCGAGCAGACGGATCCGGTCCCAGGGACCCTGCACCAGTAGCCCATCACCGAAACGGAAGGCCAGATCGGCCAGGTCCTCGTAGATGGCGCGGCCGTCCCTCCAGACCGCCAGCAACTGGAGGCCGTAACGATCCCGGAACTGCAGCTCGCGCGAGGTCTTGCCCTCGATCGCCGAGCGGGGCGCCAGCGACACCTCTACGATGCCGAAGTTCTCCGAATCGAGTTCTCCCTCACCCACCCGGGAATCCACCTCTACGTCACCGAGCCGGACCAACCGCTCGAACCGGGCCGGTTCGCACGCCACCAGCAGACCATCGCCCGCCTCGAGCACATCGTCGGGACGCACGTCGAGACGGGTGACGTCATCGCGAATGATCCCTCCGACCGTCACGCCCACCAGTTCGCTCAGCCGGCTCGACCCGACCGTCGATCCCGCCAGCGAAGAGCCCTCCGGGACCCGGAGCACCGAGAGATGGCCCTCAAAGGACCGCATCGCCGACAACCCCAGGTCCTTCACCAGGAAGTTCGGGTCGGGTTGCATCTCCAGCAACTGCGAACGGCGCCCGATGGCGATTACATGATCCCCGGCCTGGATCGTCCTGGTTGCCAGGTTCTCCCGCAAGACCTCCCCGTCCCGCTCCAGCCCCACGATCACCGTCTCGTAACGTGCCCTGAAATGCGCCTCGCGCGGGCTCTTTCCGGCCAGGTCAGACGAGGCGGGAACCTCGAACCTGATGGCCGTGAAGCCTCGCATCGGCCTCGGGAGTTGGCGGGTCGAGGTCGGCCGGAGCTCCACTTCCCCGACCCGCAACAGGTCTTCGAGGTCCGACAGCCTGCCTTCCACGAGAAGAACGTCACCGCCCCTCAGAAGGGTGTCGGCCGCCGGGGACAGATGCTTGGCCCCCCGGTGTATGGCTACGACCTTGATGCCCAGGGCGCCCGACAGGTTGGCGTCGGACAGGGTGACGCCGTCCATCGCGGACGGCTGGGGAATCCGGATCGTGAACAGCCGCTCCTCGAGGTGGTAGATGTTGCTCAGCTCCGCCGCTTCCGACTCGGCGTGACCCACTTGATGGCTGGGCAGAAGCCGCCGACCGACCGTGATCATGAACAGTATCCCGGCGGCGAGGAGCACCAACCCGATCGGAGTGAAGTCGAACAGACCGAACGGGGTCATGCCCCGCTCGGCGATGATGCTGGCGGCAACGATGTTGGGCGGGGTGCCCACCATGGTTGTGGTACCACCGAGGATCGACCCGAACGCGAGGGGCATCATCAGGCGGGAGGCCGGTAGCCCCGCCCTCCGGGCGATTCCCGCCACTGCCGGCATCAGGACCGCGGTGGCGGCGATGTTGTTCATGAACGCCGAGAGGATGCCCGACACCAGCATGAGGGTGATGATCAGCGGGATCTCCCTGCTGCCTACCAGGGTGTAGACCTTGGACGCCACGATGTCGGCTATGCCCGTGTAGAGGAGGGCGGCACTGATGATGAAGATGGCCAGCATGGTGATCACCGCCGGCGAGGCGAAACCGCTGAAGGCTTCCGTAGGCCCGACGTAGCCTCCGACGATCAGCACCGCCAGCCCCAGGAAGGCGGTCAGATCCACCGGTAGCTTGGCGGTCAGGAACAGGTAGGCCATCACCACCAGCAGCAGGATCAGGAGTCCGATCTCCCAGGTCACGAGCCGACTCCCGCGGGACTAGCCGGGTCATCAGGCGCTGCGAAGTACTCCATCGTCCTGCCTCCGGTGTTTCCGGCGCTCCGGCTAACCCGTCCGATCAGAACGACCAGAGGCGGGGGATGAAGATCACCGACAGGATCCAGAAGGTGATGCTCAAGGGCACGCCGGTACGCAGGAAGTCCGTGTACTTGTAGCCACCCGCGTTATAGATCATCGTGTTGGTCTGGTAACCCACCGGTGTGGAGAACCCGGTCGAGGCGGCGAAGGTGATCGCCATCAGGAAGGGCCGCGGGTCGACTCCCATCTGCTCCGCAGTGGAGATCGCGATGGGCGCCAGGAGCACCGCCGCCGCCGCGTTGGTCATCGTGTCGGTCATCACCGAGGTCATCAGGTAGATGACCGCGAGCACGGCCACCGGCCCCATACCGCCCACCACTCCGACCGCCCGCTCCGCCAGGAACCCGGCCGCGCCGCTGGTCTGCATGGCTATCCCGAGCGGGAGGATCCCGGCGAGGAGGAAGATGACCTGCCAGTTGATGGCCTGGTACGCCTCGTCCAGTCTCAGCACGCGGGTCAGCAACAACGCGAGGCAACCGAGCAGCGCCGTCACGAGGATCGGGAAGACGTTGAAGGCGGCCAACCCGACGACAGCAACGAGGATCCCTATCACCAAGGGAGCGCGGTGTCGTAGGGCCGTACCCGGGACCTCGTCGAGCACGATGAAGCCTCTGTTGCGTCGCAGCGCCCTGATCTCGGCCTCGTGTGCCTGGACCAGGATCACGTCGCCGAGGCTGAGGGTGACGGTGCTGAGCCGGTCGTGGATCGTCTCGCCCCGGCGCTGCATGGCCAGCACCAGCGCCTTGTAGCGGTTACGGAAGTCCAGTTCCTTGAGGGTGTGGCCGATGAGCTCGGACCCCGGCGCGACCAGGGCCTGCACCAGGCGCAGGTCCTCGGTCTGCAGCGTCTCGTCCCTCAGTTCGAAGTCGACATTGAGCTCCAGGCCCATGGAGTCGCGCAGGCGGATCAACTCGTTGATCTCGCCGCGCACGAGGAGCACCTGATCCGGTTCGAGGACCTGCCGGAGCGGCGCCCATCCGGCATCCCCGATGTGCAGAACGCGTAGCACCGTGACGTCGTGCTCCTCACCGAGGCGGCTCTCGAGCACGGTCTGGCCGACCAGCGGCGAGTTACTCCGCACCCGCATCTCGGTGACGTACTCGCCGAGGTTGTACGTGCTGGCGAGCTCGCTCACCTGGCGGTCTGGTAGCAGCCAACGCCCGAACACAAGGAAGAAGGTGACTCCTGCGGCGAAGAGGATCAGGCCCATCCGGCTGAACTCGAACATGCTGAACGACCCGTACCCGGCCTGCTCGGATATGGAGCTGACCAGCAGGTTGGTGGAAGTACCGATCAGCGTGCAGACGCCCCCGAACTGCGAGGCGTAGGAGAGCGGGATGAGCAGCTTGGAGGCGGAGATCCGGCGCCGGTTGGCGAGGATCGTGACCAGCGGGATGAACACGGCAACCGCGGCCGTGTTGTTGACGAAAGCCGACATCACGGTGATCGTGCTCATCACCACCACCAGCGCGGTGTAGTGGTCCTTGCCGAAACGCACCATGAGCCGGCCTACCGCAGCCGTGGCGCCGGTCTTCTGGAGACCCGCGCTGAGGATGAACATGGCAGCCACCGTGAGGGTCGCCGGATTGCTGAATCCGGAGAACCCCTCCTGCGGCGTGACCAAGCCCAGACCTAGGAGGGCCCCCAGGCCGAGCAAAGCCACCATGTCCAGCGGGTACTTCTCGGCAACGAAGAGGGCGACGGTCCCGACAAGGATGGCGAGCACCAGGATCGCGTCCAGCGACATAAACCCTGCTATCTACCGCGCGATCGAACGGATGGGAGTGGGGTCATCACTTCTCCCTCGCAGGTTCCACCATCGCGGCGCCGGGGCCGGCGGCTCGCTTCGGCACCTGGAATCCGACTCTCGATACCTTATCACGGGCTGCTCGCCGCCGAACGCGCCCGCCGGTGTGTCAGAATCGGACCGAGCCATGACGAGGACAGGTATGCCCGGTGATAACGCTCCCCCACTCAGAATCGGATTGCTGGCCGTCTACTTCGGGCTTTTCGACGCGGCCATGCCGCCCGAGTTCCGGCAGGAGCGCACGGCATTCGCCGACGCCTTGCGGACCCGGCTCGAGCAGTTCGGATCGGTCGTCTACCCGGGGGTGGTGGACAATGACGAGGCGGGACGGGAGGCCGGCCTGCTGTTCACGCGCTCTGACGTCGACGTGATCGTCTTCGCACCCACCATGGCAGCCCCGCCCAGCTACGGATGGGAAGCGATCCGGAATCTCCCCCGGGTGCCGGTGGTGGCGGTCGGGGCGCAGGAACTCATCGAGGTGCCGGACGACTACGCCACCGAAGAGGCCACCCGCAGGAGCCTGACAGTCGGCCTGGTCATGTTCACGAACGTGCTGGTCCGGATGGGCCGGCAGTTCACCACGTTGGTCTCCTCGGTGATCGGGGATGATCTCGACACCGTCCTCGGCGAGACGCTGCAGGCGGCGGATGCTGCCGCCACGGTCACCAAGTCCCGCCTGCTTACGATCGGCAAGCCCATCCCCGGCTACATGGACGTCGAGGTCACCGGCGAGCAACTGGTCGGTCTTGGGGTCGAGGTCATCGACGTCGACCCGCCGGGGATCGCCGCGGCGTTCGGGGCGGTGGGCGACGGCGAGGTGTCCGCTCTGGTCAGCGAGCTTCGGGACCGGTTCGATGCCGGCCGGGTTGACGATCAGGTCCTTGCCCGCTCCGCCCGGCTCGCTCTGGCTATGAAGGAGCTGTGCCACCGGAACGATGCCAACGCCGGGGCGGTCAACTGCCACGGCGACGCTCTCCGCTGGAACCCGGAGGTGGGCGTGACCGCCTGCCTGGGAGTGGCCCTTTGCGCCGAGGCCGGGCTGCCCTTCGCCTGTACGGGGGACATACCCACCGCGATCGCCCTGGCCATCGGGAAGCGCCTGGCCGGTTCGGCCCTCTACTGCGAGCTGTACCAGGTCGACTTCCCGGGGAACTGGATACTGGTGGCCAACGGCGGAGAGGGCGACATCACCATCCGGGCGGCGTCGTCCGGCGTGACCCTGCTTCCCGAGGATCATTACATGGGCGATCACGGACCGGGGACCGCGGTGGCGTTCGAGCTCCCGGAAGGTCCGGCCACGCTGATCAGCCTCAGCCCGCTCGATCACAGCGACGGATGGGTCCTGGTGGGCGCCGAGGGCCGGATCCTCGACTCCAAGCACCATGCCATGGAGGGCCCCAACGGGATGTTCCGGTTCGACTCGGGACAGGTGGCCGAGGCCTACGCCCGATGGTGCGAGGCGGGCGCCACCCACCACGCCGCCGTGCTGCCGGGCCACCAGGGCGATGTGCTGCGCCGGACCGCCGGGATGCTGCGGATGACCTATATTGCCGTGTAGGAGGGTGCTCCAAAAGACGGGGATGGGTTGGCCCGCGACGCTTCTACCTGGGGTTTCGTTCTCGGCTAACGGGTCAACGGGACATTTTTCAGTACCCTCCTAGCGGCACGGCGACAACCGTGGACGACTGACACCTCCAGGAACGGGCCATCCGCCGGCTTGCTCCCGGCGCTCCTATACAATGTCGGGGCCAACCAGATGGTTGAGGAGGCAGACGTGTGTTTCGACCAGGACTCCGCTCCTCCCATTCCCAGGGGCGACCGGGAGGCACACGGTCGCGATCTGGTGCTGACCGCTCGGGACGGCAACCGCTTGTCCGCATTCGGGGCCACCGGAGCCACGCCGTCGACGGCCGCGGTGGTGGTCCTGCCAGACGTGCGGGGCCTGTTCCGTTTCTACAAGCAGTTGGCCCTCCTGACGGCCCACGCCGGCCACGACGCCGTCGCCATCGACTACTTCGGACGCACCGCCGGGCTCGGCGAGCGACCCCACGAGTGGGACTTCTGGCCCCATGTCCATGACACCACCTTCGCCGGCATCCGGGACGACGTGGCCGCAGCCGTCTCCCATCTCCGGGCATCCGACCCGGACCGCGCCGTCTTCACCATGGGGTTCTGCTTCGGCGGATCCGCTTCCTGGCACCAGGCCGCCAACGGCCTCGCCCTATCCGGTGCCATCGGCTTCTACGGCAGACCCCGCCGCCCGGAGGAGACGGCCGGGGCCATCGACCGGGTGGCGGGCATGGCCTGCCCGATACTCGCCCTGATGGGCGGAGATGATCCCAGCATCCCGCTCCAAGAAGTGAAGGGGTTCGAAGCCGCGCTGGCGGGAGCCGGCGTCCCCCACGAGGTCGTGGTATACCCCGGCGCCCCACACTCGTTCTTCGACCGCCGCTACGCCGAGTTCACGGAAGACTCGATCGACGCCTGGGCGCGGGTACTGGCCTTCATCGCCGCCAATTCATCCCGAGATGGGAGGTAGGACATGCCGGACGCGATCGAAACCCGAGGTCTCACCAAGTATTACGGTGAGACCGCCGGCATCGTGGACCTGGACCTCTCTGTCGAGGTGGGCGAGGTGTTCGGGTTCATCGGCCCCAACGGCGCGGGCAAGACCACCACCATCCGCCTGCTCCTCAACTTCCTGCAGCCGACCAGGGGTTCGGGGACCGTGTTCGGCTTGGACATGACGGCCGACTCGGTGGCCATCCGCAGCCGCGTCGGATACCTGCCCGGTGATCTGGCCCTCTACCCGTCGATGACCGGACGGGAGTTCCTCCTCTACTTCAGCCGGCTCCGGGGTGTCGACACCGCCGCATCCACGACCCTGCTGGCCGACCGGTTCGAACTGGACCTGGACCGGCGTATCAAGGAGTACTCGAAGGGCAACCGCCAGAAGGTGGGACTGGTCAACGCATTCATGCACGAGCCCGAGCTGTTGATACTTGACGAGCCGACCGGCGGCCTCGATCCCCTCATGCAGCAGGAGTTCGCCACACTTCTCGGCGAGGTGCGGGCCGAGGGCCGCACCGTGTTCCTGTCCTCGCACTACCTGCCCGAGGTGGAACGGATGGCCGACCGGGTGGGGATCATCCGCCAAGGTCATCTGATCGCCGTGGACACCCTCGACGGGTTCCGCAGCAAGGTCCAGTCCAACCTGTCGATCGAGTTCGCCGCGCCGGCCGACCCGTCCGGCTTCGCCGGTCTCCGGGGAGTCATGTCGGTCGAGGTCCATGACGGCGGCAGGCTGTTGAGCCTGAGCGTTTCGGGGCCTCAGGACGCGGTGATCCGGGCCGCGGCAGACGCCGGGGCGATCGCCATCCACACCGAAGAAGCCGACCTCGATGACGTCTTCCTCTCCTACTACGGGCAAGGGGATCCCGAATCCGGACCGGGAGGAGGCGCGCCTTGACCACCGCCATCCTGGTCAAGAGCCTCAGGGACCGGCGCCGGGCCCTGATCGGCAACAGCCTCGGCCTGGTGGCGCTGGTCGTCTGGCTGGGAGCGTTGTTCCCGATCCTGCGGGACAACCAGGGCTTCAACGACATCATGGAGCAGGTCCCGCAGGAAATGTTCGCCGCCGTCGGTGTCGACCTGGCCACGTTCCTCACCGCGGCAGGGTTCCTGTCCGCCGAGTTCTTCGCGCTGTTCGCACCGCTTCTGATCCTCATCTTCGTGATCAGCGCGATGGTTGCCGAGACGTCCACCGAAGAACGGGACGGGCTCATGGACATGGTGCTGTCCAATCCGGTATCACGGCGCCGGGTCTTCCTCGAGAAGGCAGGCGGCGTGGCGGCGGCGACTCTGCTGATGGTGGCCGTTATCACCGCGGCGCTCCTGCTCGCGAACCCCGTCTTCGGACTGGACCTGCCCGTGGCGGGTGTGGTGGCGGCCGGTCTGTCGCTCTGGCTCCTGGGGACGACCTTCGGCGCAGCGGCCCTGCTGGTAGGGGCCTTTACGGGTCGATCGATCACGGCCGGCGGGATGGCCGGGTCCCTGGCCCTTCTGGCCTGGTTCGTCACCAGCTTCTCGGGCCTACTCCCCTGGCTGGAGGGGGCAGGAGGGCTAAGCCCGTTCACCTGGTACCGGGAGCCCAACCCGCTGATCGCAGGTTTCGGCGCCGGTCACCTATGGCTGCTGATGACCACCGTGGTGCTGCTGGTGGTCGCGGTGCTGCTGTTCGAACGGAGGGATATCGCCACCGAGAGGGCGGCGGTTCCCGAGATCAAGGTGCGACGGCGAGCACGGTCCCGGGTTCGAAAACCCCGAGCGGCGTGGCTCCTCACCGATCCGTTCCGCAAGGTCATCTGGGATAGGCGCCGGTCGGTTTGGGCGTGGGGCGGTGGCCTCGGCCTGCTGTCGCTCGCCATGTTCTCGGCGTGGCCGGCGCTTGCGCAGGATGCCGACGCTCTGGCGGCGCTGGTCACCTCCATGCCCCGGGAAGTGTTCGTCATGTTCGGCATGACCAACCCGGAGGCGATCGTCACCCCGGCCGGGTTCGTCTCATCCCGGAGCTACCAGTCGATCGGCCCGATCGTGGTGATCTTCTTCTGCGTGCGGGGCGTGTCGATGGCTCTGGCCCGCCAGGAGGACTCCGGTGTGCTCGACCTGGTGCTGGCCCAGCCTGCCTCCAGAAGTCGGATCGTCGCCTCCAAGCTGGCGGCCGTCGCCCTCTCGGCCGGGCTGGTGGTACTGATCCCCACCGTCGTGGCCCTGCTGGCCGACGGCCGGTGGGAGACCGGCCTCGGAATCGGACCGATCCTCGCGGCGGGCGCCGGGCTCTACCTACTCGGCCTGTTCTTCGCCGGATTGGCGCTCCTGCTGTGGGGGATCAAGGGCACGTCCCTACCGGCCGTCCGGATCGCCGGCATCGCAGCCCTGGCCACCTTCCTGATGAACGGCCTGGGCGCTCTGGCGGATGGCCTCCGACCTATCCGGTTGGTCTCGCCCTTCTACTGGTACTTCGGAGACGATCCACCCCTCGCCAAGGGGTTCGAGCCGGCCTATTTCCTGTTGCTGGCCGGGACGGTCGCCATGGCGTGGCTGGCCATAGCCCGCTTCCGGCAGCGGGACACCAGCGTCTGATAGCCGTTTAGAGGCCTCTTTGGAGCAGGGCCTCGAGCCTGGCAAGCCTCTCGCCGTGATCTTTGAGGGTCGCGACTACCTCGGACCGGAGCGTCTTGATGTCGGACCGCAACCAGAGGAACATGAGTCCCAACAGGACCCCGACAACACTTATGACCGACGAGAGCAGCGCTTCCATATAGGATAATATATCACAACATCATTCCAAGGTTCAATACCCGGTTTTCGCGTTCCCTTCGCTCCTCTCGATCCGGGGCCTGATCTGTCGCCCTCGGCCCGTGAGATGAGTATCCGGACCAGTCGTCTAGGAGACCTGGGCGAAGCCGATCCCGAGGAAGCGGGCTACCACGCCCACCTCAGCAGCCAGGAACCCCGGAGCGGCCGCGCTGTGATGGTTGGCGCCGGCCAGCGCCCAGCGACCCCACGCCTCCGCTACCAGCCCACCGCCTGCGAACCGGAAGGCGCCCCCCACCGTGGGACTGTCCGGAAACGACCTGCCGGTGATCTCCCCCTCGGCGGCGATGAGCCGGAACCCGCTCGGCTCATCGTAGTGGGGGGTGAATCCCACCAGGGTGGCCGGGCCGGGCGGCAACTCGAACCAGGCGCTGAGGCCGGTGAAACGGTCCGACCGGTACCAGGGGTTCGGCTGCAGCCGGGGACGGGTGCCGTCACCGCACCAACCGAGATCGTGCTCCCCGGAGTTTGCGATCGCGACCTCGCCGGTCTCGAAATCGATCGCCTCGATCTCGTGGTAGAGCGCCGCTCCGCCCAGCCGCTTGGCGACCAGCATGGCCACCGCGGTGAGCACGTCGCCGGCGCAGGCCCACGGCACGCCCCGCGTCGTCTCCCGGCCGATGCCGAAGCAGGGAGTGACTCCCGGCTCGTCGGCGAACCTGATCTCCGCCACGTGGCAGTTCATGGCCCCGGCGTCGATGTTGCCGGCCCGATCCAGCTCTTCTACCGCCGCGGCCAGGCGCAAGGAGCGCGTCCTGCCCTCCCGATCTTCGGTCGCGTCCTCGTACCGGCCCGCCAACTCGGCCTCCAGTTCCGCCACATCGGACACGCCCTGGTAAATGGTCCGAATCTCGGCCGGATCGACGGGGACCAACTCGATCCCGGTGGCGGCCCTCAGAACATCGTCATCGATATCAACGCAGGCGTATCCGTCGATGGGCCTACCCACCCGGGCGATCCGCGCCGATGCCAGCGAGCGGGCCACCCCAGCCGCGCCGACCGTTCTCACCAGCTTCTCGACGACCGCCGCCTCGCTCATGCCGCCCACCACCAGTTCGAAGGGCCTTCCCGACCGGGCCAGCAGGTTGGTCAGCATGGGCGTGCCCACCGTTGCGCCCATCGTGGTGATGTCCGACTGGTCGAACCCCGCCCCGAGCCTCCGGGACCGCTGGACCGCCCACACCACCGCCGACAGGTCCCCCAACCGATCGAGCGCGGCCATGGCATAGGTGGGAGGAACAGCCATCGACTGCACCACCACCAGTACCTGCGCCTCGGCGGCGCCGATCTCATCCGCTGCGGCCGCCCCGGCCTCCGGTGAATCGACCATGCCCGACCACACCACATCGACGCCCGCCCCCTGCAACCGCTCGACCACCTCGTCAAGCAGGTCCCGCCGTTCGGAGCGGAAGGATGCGCCCCCGGCACTGGACTCCCAGAACTCCCAGTACGGAAGCATCACGGCAACCGAGACCCTGGCCCTCATGGTGTCCTCCGTGGCATGGCGGACAGGGTAGGGCACGGAAGGCCTCCGGCGTGACCGATCCCTACTTCGACGGTCGTAACCGGCTACGTCCGTAGCCGTCGGACTCGTTATCCTACTTTCGTGCTATCTTTATGCCATGCCACGGATTCGAGTAAGCACGACCGTAAGCGACCGACTGCTGGAACAGGCCAGAGCCGCCTTGCCGGATCTGAACAACGCCTCCCTGCTCGACCGGGCGTTGGCCGCGCTCTGCGCGGAGCTGCAAGCCGCCGAGATCGACCGGTCGTACGGGATCTACGACGCCCTGCCACTGGAGACCGAGGATGAGTGGGGCAACCCGGCCGCCTTCCTTGACGCGGTCGGCTCCACATGAAAGGCCTACCGCAGCGAGGCGAGGTGTGGTGGTGCGAGATTCCGGACAAGCACCGGCGGCCGGTGGTCGTACTGTCGCGAGACGCGGCCATAACCGCATTGCACCGCGTGATCGGAGCGCCGTGCAGTACCGTGACCCGCAACCTCGTCACCGAGGTGGCGCTCGAGCCGGGCGATGACCCAGTGCCGCTCCCGAGCGTGGTGCAGCTGGATTCGACCTTCAACGTCTCGGTAGCCCATCTCACCTCGCGCCTCGGACGGCTCAGCGGCGAGCGGATGCGCCAGGTCTGTGCCGCTTTGGCCACGGCCGTAGACTGCCGGTAGCGTGATTCCAAGGCCGCGGAAAACGACGGATCCCCAACGCGATATCGCAAGGAGGCAAGTATGACGACCGAGACCCGTATCGAGTTCTCGGAGGCGGTCGGCAGAAGGATCCGCCTCGGCAGCTGGGAAGACCAGAAGATCTCCACCTACCGGAAGATCCGCGAGGCTGTGGCCGAGGAACGTTGGGACCATGCCGCTGATCTGGCGGACTACTTCATCGACGAGGCCAGCGTCTGCTTCATCCTCTACCGCCAGTGGATCAACGACCTGAGCAACTTCCTGCAGAACAACGGCGTGTCTCCTGAAGAAGTGGCCGGCATCAACGCCGACATCGTCACCAAGATCACCCTCCCCGACGGCTCGCCCTGGAACGCGCACCGCCACTGGGACCGTTTCAAGCGGGCACAGAGAACGCTGCTCTCTCACCTCTTCCGGGCCGAGCCCGACCACGCGCTGGCCGCCCTCGACACCATGAAGGAAACATGGCGGCAGACCCACGACCGGGATGTCGACCACACCTACGGCCTCATGTCGGAGATACAGGAGCGCTTCGGCGGCCAAGGCATCGTGGACATGTACAAGGTCGTGTTGGAGCCCTTGTTCGCGTGGCGCTACGAGAAGTTCGACATCGACAAGCATCCCTGGGACGAAGCCCTCGAGACGCTGATGAACGTGGCGTGCGAGTCCATGCGAGGCCACCTGGTGGGACCGGAACGCACCGGTGACTTCGAGCTGATCGAGACCGACGATCGCTTCATCCTGCGGTTCGACCCCTGCTCATCGGGCCAGCGCACCATCCGGGGAGACTGGATCGAGGGGACCCCGGCCCGCATGGAACCCCCCTACAACTGGGGTGTCAGCCAGGAGGAGGCCTCCTGGAACCATTACCAGAAGGGGGTCTGCCTCTACTGCGCGCACTGCATCATCCTGATGGAGGAGATGCCGATGGACCGGTTCGGCTACCCGGTCCGGACCGTGGATCCACCTATCTACCCGGACACCGATCCGGACCCCGACGTGCGGCAGAAGTGCCAGTGGGAGATGTTCAAGGATCCCACCCAGGTCCCCGAGGAGTACTACACCAGGGTGGGACGCAAGAAGCCGGACGTGTTCGGCTCGTCGAACTTCGATGCTCCGCCCATGCCGGACGCCGGTTCGCTGGGACTGCCCGGCACGGGGTAGGCGGTGCGGGCCGCGGTCCTCAGGGAATACGGTGGGCCGCTCGAACTGACCGAGATACCCGATCCGGTCCCGGGTCCCGGACAGGTCGTGGTCGACATCCGGGCGTGCGGCGTCTGCGGGAGCGATCTGTTCCTCCAAAAGGGCGGCTTCGACTCGACCATTCCGATCATCCCCGGGCATGAGGCGGCCGGCGTGGTGTCGTCCCTGGGTCCGGGGATCGACTCGGTCGGCATCGGCCAGCCGGTGGCCCTCTACTACATCGACTACTGCGGGACGTGCCGGATATGTCGGTCCGGGCGGGTCAACATGTGCCTGGGGGTGCGCCGCATGGGCGTGGAGTTCAACGGCGCCTTTGCCGAGCGCGTGGTGATCCCCGCCCGCTCGGTCATTCCGGTGACCGAACATGACGATCCGGCTGCGGTGGCGGTGCTCACCGATGCGGTGGCTACGCCCTACCACGCTCTCGTACAGCGGGCGGGCGCCCTACCCGGTGAGACGGTCGTGGTGTTCGGGATCGGAGGGATCGGGGCCAACGCCGTGCAGCTGGCCGCCTACCTGGGCTGCCGCGTGATCGCGGTGAGCCGCTCCGATGCAAGCCTCGAACTGGCCGTGAGGATGGGGGCCGAGGTCGCTATCAGGACGGGCCCCGGCATCAGCGAGCGGGTCAAGGAGGCAGCCGGACCGGGAGGGCCGGACATCATCATCCAGACGGTCGGGTCGGCGGAGGTCTTCTCTCAGGCGGTCGAGTCCGCCGGCATCGGCTGCCGGGTGATCGCGGTCGGCGCCACGCTGGACCCCTTCCCGGTGAATGCCATGGACCTGATCTGGAGGGAAGCCGCCCTCTCGGGCTCCCGCGGCTTCACCCCTCGAGACATCCGGGAGGTGCTGGACCTCCACCGCGACGGCGCCATCACCACCGACCACCTGGTCGGGAACCGGCGGCCGCTCGATCAGGTGAACGACGCTCTCGATGATCTCCGGGCCGGGCGGGTGGTCCGCTCGGTGATCGACTTCGGATCGGGCTGGTGACCACCGTTCCGGAGCCGGAGGGGCGCGCTCGGGCGATGACGGTACGGGGACCCGTTCCGGTCTCCGAGCTGGGTCCTACCCATATCCACGAACACCTCCACATGGATTGCCGGCCGATCCTCCGCATCCACGGTTACCCGGTGGTCTCGGAGGCGCCGCTGACCCTCGAGACCGCCGCCGAGGCCCGATGGAACCCCGGCGGCTTCCCGGACAACTACCACCAGACGGATCCCGATCAGGTCGTGGCCGAGTTGGAGCCGTTCCGCGCGGCCGGAGGCCGCACCATCGTGGACGTGACCCCCAGCCACCTGTCAAGGGATCCCGGCATCCTGCGGCGCATCGCCGAGCACAGCGGGGTGCAGGTGATCATGGGCGGTGGCTACTACCTGGCCGGAAGCCATCCGCCCGACACTGCCCGGCGAACCACGGAAGCCATCGCCGGCGAGCTGATCGACGAATGGCGCCACGGGGTGGGCGACACCGGTATCCGTCCCGGAATCATCGGGGAAATCGGAACCGACGACCCGGTCCAGCCCGAGGAGGAACGTGTCGTCCGGGCCGCGGCATGGGCCCATCTCGAGACCCGCCTACCGATCAGCATCCACGTACACCCGTGGGGCTTCGAGGGCGGGTATGTGCTCGACATCCTCGAATCGGAGGGGGTTGATCCCCGCCGGGTGATCCTGGGCCACATGAACACGGCGGTCGGCCATCCGCCCTACTTGGAGGACCTGCTGGGCAGGGGGACCAACCTCGGCTTCGACCTGATGGGCTTCGACCACTCGTTGATCGGCCTGGGCAAGTACCCGCCGAGCGACTTCGACGTGGTGGCGCAGATTGCCGACCTGGCCGAGCAAGGCTTCGCCGACCAGCTGTTCGTCTCCCAGGACATGGGCGGCGTGAAGACCCGCCTGCTGGCCTACGGGGGCTGGGGATACGCCCATGTCCTCGATCACATCGTCCCGCTACTCCGGAGCGCGGGCTGGGGCGATGCGGAGGTGGAGACCCTCATGGTGGCGAACCCGGCCCGCCTGCTGGAGATTCCCGGCCTGGCCTCGGGCACCATCCACGACCGGCCGTGACCGCCAACCCGTCGACCGCGGACGGCCCGGACCTCTCGGGCGGGTCCTGGCACCTGGGCGCCGGGCTGGAGGGCCGGGGCGTGATCGTCACCGGCGCCGCCAGCGGGATCGGGCGCGCCATCGCCATCTCCATGGCCGGGGCCGGGGCCCGGGTGGCGGCCACCGACCCGGACGAGCCGGGTCTGCGGTCCACCCTGTCGGAACTCCCTGGGGGCGGTCACCTGCCGGTGGTTTTCGACCTCTCCGACACATCGGCCATACCGCAGCTGGTCACCTCTCTGGTGGAGCAGCTAGGCGACCTGTGGGCGCCGGCCAACGTGGCCGCGGTGCTCCGCCGGCGCAGTCTCGACGAGGTCGACGACGAGGATGGAACCTGCAGATGGACGTGAACGTCAAGGCATCCTTTCTGCTGAGCCGCGAGGCGGGAAACGCGATGGTGGCGGCCGGCGGCGGCGTCTTCCTGGCCTCCCGGCACGCCAGCTTCGTCAACGGCGCCACCATCAACGTCAGCGGCGGCCTGGTGATGTACTAGGAAGGCGCCGAAGACATCCCACCGGCCTGATAGGCGGCAGCTACGGCCGGGAACGCCTCCGGGAAACGTCGCTCAACCGACCGACACGCCCGCCCGGCGTAGCTGCTCGACCGCCGCCTCCCCGTCGCCGGGGTCCAGGTTGACCGCCGCGGTGGCAGCGAGGAGCACGGTGGTGTCGAACCCTTCCCTGGCTGCATCGAGGGCCGTGTCCTTCACGCAATAGTCGAGGGCCAGCCCCACCACCACGACATGCCGGCAACCCGCCTCCCTGATCATGGAAGCCAGCTCGGTGGGAATCTCCTCGCCCGACCTCGGATCACGCATCGTGAATCCCGAGTAGCCGTCCTCCCCCCCGGCGCCCTTGTGGACACTGGGGCCTTCGATCCGGAGGTCGGGGTGGAAGTCGGCGCCGGCGGTCCCGGCCACGCAATGGACCGGCCAGATACCCCCGTCGATGGCAAAGTGCGGGGTCCGCTCCGGGTGCCAGTCCTGGGTGTAGAAGACGGAGGCACCCGCCTCCAACGCCAAGGAGATCTGGTGGTTCACCGCCGGGACCACCTGAGTGTCCCCGCCCGGAACGTACAGGCTTCCATCCGGATCGGCGAAGTCGTTCTGGACGTCCACCACGACCAGCGCGGTGTCCGGCGCATAGGCAGTCACGTCTTGAGAGTACCTGCTCGGGTAACGTGGCGGCGTGCTCACCGAGGGCATCCTGGCCACCGATCATTACCAGCTGACCATGGCTCAGCTCTACCACAGCTATGGCCTGGCCGACCGGACCGCCCAGTTCGACTACCACTTCCGGCATTATCCCGACTACGGCGACCACCAGGCCGGATACTGCATCACCGCCGGCCTGGGACCGCTGATCGACTGGATGGAGCACACCTGGTTCGGGCCCGCGGAGGCGGACGCCCTGCGCACAGTGCAGACCAGCTCCGGCAAGCGCCTCTTCGGCGACCCCTTCATCGAATGGCTGACCCGATCGGACGGGTTCGCGTCCCTCTCGATGTGGGCGATTCCGGAAGGCCGGGTGGTGCATCCCAAGACGCCGGTCGTGACCGTCGAGGCGCCGTTGGCCGTGGCCCAGCTGCTGGAGACCCCCCTGCTGAACCGGCTCAATTACGCCACGCTGGTGGCCACCAAGACCTCCCGGGCGGTGGAGGCGGCCGGAGGGACCGCGGTGCTGGAGTTCGGGATGCGACGGGCGCCCGGCCCTGCAGCCGATTCGGCCACCCGGGCGGCTCTCATCGGCGGCGCGGCAGGATCCTCCAACTTCGCCACCTCCCACCGACTGGGCTTCGAGTCGCGCGGCACCCATGCCCATTCGCTGGTCCAGGTGTTCATCGCCGAATCGGGGAGCGAGCTCGAGGCCTTCAGGGCCTATGCCGACCTGTATCCCGATGACTGCCTGCTCCTCGTCGACACGATCAACACCCTCGAGTCGGGCCTGCCCAACGCCATCAAGGTATTCGAGGAGTTGAGCCGAAAAGGCCACCGACCAGTGGGGATCCGGCTCGATTCGGGCGACCTGGCCTACCTGGCGGTCAGGGCCGCAGCCATGCTCGACCGGGCCGGCTTCGAAGACGTGGCGATCGTGCTCTCATCCGATCTGGACGAGCTCACCATCTGGCAGGTGCGAAACCAGATCCTGGAGGAGGCCGGGGACTACGGGGTGGATGCGGGAAGCCTGCTGGACCGGCTCGTCTACGGAGTGGGTACCCGCCTGGTCACCTCGGACGGTTGCCCGAGCCCCAACGGTGTCTTCAAGCTGGTCGCGGTCAAGGACTCGAGCAGCGAGTGGACCGCGGCGATCAAGATCTCGGAAACGCCCTCCAAGGTGCTGGATCCGGGCCGCAAGCGGCTGTGGAGGATCTATAACCACCGAGGAACGGCCACGGCCGACCTGATCACCCTCGACGGCTTCGATCCGGGCGTCCGACCCATCCAGTTGGTCCATCCCGGCCATCCCGAGGTGGGCCGGATCCTGACCGCCCGCCAGGTGTCGCGGGTGGAGCCGCTCCGGGTGAAGGTGCTGGAATCCGGCCGGCGGGTTGGCGGCGACTTCGGCGATCTCGAAGCGGCGAGAGCACGGCGGTCAGCGGATCTCGCCCGGCTGGATCCAGGAGTACGGCGCCTGGTCAACCCCCACACGTACCACGTGTCGCTGAGCCCGGAACTGTCCAATCTCAAGCAAGAGCTCATCGCCGGCCTCCAGATGTGATCCAAACCGCCCCGGTCGGCAGTCCGGTCGAGGTGACGCTTCGAGAACATCGCAAACTGTCAGCGCGCCTAAGGACCTGACAGAACGGCAGCGGCGGCGAACCTGAGGATCAGAACGTCATATATGACGCCCTCTGCCTCAAGAACCGCTAGAGGGCGCAAGTCGCGAAAACCGAGCCTCCGGCCAAGGGCCCGCCCCCACCACCACCTATCCGGTTTGGAGCGTGGTCGGCCACGCCCGGCTGGCTGCCGGGAGATCGGCCCTCGCTCCATGAAGCTCTGTTCCCTTCCGCTGACCGTTCCGATCGGTTCCGTGCTGTAGGTCAGTGTCGGTGCTTGGCGCTGACCAACATATATCGGAGGTGTGCCAAGTCGACCCGTATCGGAGAGAACGCGAAATATTTGCCGGGCCGGAACAGCCAGGTGGTGGTACGGCCCTCGTATGGAGAACAGCACCGGGGCTGAAACGGATACGCACCGGCACCTCGGGATGTTCAGCAGACACTTCCATCCCACCCGCTCGCAACGATCCGGTTCGGGTCAACCCTCACGGGTAGTGATCGGGCAGGTCGTTCTCGTAAAGGACGGCGTCGCCCGGACCCAGGTGCTCCCGGACCCAGGCCACCGCCTGCTCCCTGTTGTCGACCAGGATCACCTCGACCGTGCCTCCTCGCGCGCCACGGAGCAGTGCCCTACGGTTGGCCCTGCCCACGATCACCAGATGATCCGCCACCTCCGCGGCTGCCGCGGCGAACCGCAGGTTGGCGTCGTGCTGCCGGGGGCCGAGTTCCACCATCCCGGGAGTCACCACCACCCGGCGGCCGGACGGCTTTCCGGCACCCACCAGGACTTCGAGGGCCCGGGCGGCGCCGGCGGGATTGGAGTTGAACGTGTCGTCGATGATCTCGAACCCGGCCTCCGACCGACCGGATGTCTGGCGATGGTCCGTGGGGGCGAGACGGCGGGCCCGATCGGACACCACTGCGGGAGGAACCCCCATCTCCAGAGCCACCGCGACCGCACAGGCCAGGTTGGCGGGAAACGGGCCGGTCGGGACCGGCTCGCCGAGCGCGCGGCTGTGCACCACGATGGTCAGGAGGTCGCCGTCCTGGCGGACCCGCACGTCCGTGGCCCCCTCGGAGGTTCCGCATCGCCACACCTTCCGGTCACCCAGGCGCCCGGCCAACTCCGCCAGCGCCGGATGGTCCACGTTGACAATCGCCACCTCGGCATGCTCGAAGATCTCGGACTTGGCCTCGACGATGCGCTCCTCCGACTTGAACCGTTGCAGGTGAACCGGCCCGATGGCGGTCAGGACGGCGATGCTCGGAGGTATCCAGGAGCAGGTGTCGGCGATCTCCCCGGGCTGGTAGGCGCCCATCTCCGCCACGAACACCTCGGCGTCATCGGTCAGGGTCTCGTTGATCGCCCGGGCCAGGCCGAGCCGATTGTTGAAGCTGGCCGGGCTGGCCACCACCCGCCTGGTCCCGGACACGAGGTCCCGGACATACCACTTGGTGCTGGTCTTGCCGTAGCTCCCGGTGATACCCACCACTACCGGAGCCACCCGGTCGAGCGTACCGGCCGCTCGGACCACGAACTTCTCCGACAGGCGCCTCTCGACAGGGGCGGCTATCCACAGCACGAGATCCGGGATGGCGTACCACGAGACGACGGCGGCCATGGCGAGAGCACCGGGCCATCCCCCGTCGAGCACGATGGTGATCATCCAGCCGAGCAGGGCGGTAGCTAGGGCGAGGAGGATCGCCCCGACCGAGGCGGTGCGCCTGAGCCGGACGGTCCAGTTGAGCGGGGACGTCCGGCCGCGGTAGCCGAGGCCGATCGGGAAGATCACCATCCCCAAGCAACCCAACAAGGGCCAGAACGAATCGGGCGCCAGGGCATAGCCGGCCAGGGCGCCGGCCAGCATCACCTCCTCTAGGATGTTCACGGGCCGGCCGGCGATCCACACCCGGCGCATGAAGACGATCGAGCCGGCCAGGTAGTGCTCCCGCTGGGCCACCCGGAGCCATTTGATGGCGGCGAGGGCGATGGCCGCCAGGCTCAGCACCGGTAACAGCCAGGTCATATCAGGGTCTCGATGGCCGCCCGGATCCGCTCCGGGGCCTCTCCGGGAAGGTCGTGGCCACAACCATCCACCACTTCCATGTCAGCGTGCTGGAGGAGCGCTCCGGCGCGGTGCGCCACCTCGGGCGGGACCTCCGAATCGGCCGATCCCCACACCAGCCTCACCGGACAGGTCACCTCGGGCAGGCGGTCCTCGTAGCTCTCGTTCACCACCCTCACCAGGGTGTCGCGCATCACCCCGGTCGCCGCCCGGTAGTCGGCCGATCCGCGGCGGCGCTTCTCCCGTTCGAGACGTTCATCGCTGACCAGACCGGCCCTGTTGGCCATACGCACCAGACGGTATGCGACCGAAGGCCGGCGAGCGGCTCTGTCCAGCCGGTGGAGGAGGGGCACCCCCACCAGGACCAGGCCGGCCACCAGCTCGGGCCGGGTCGCGGCCAGCACCACGGCCACCCGGCCCCCGAACGAATGCCCCACGAGGACCTGGGGGCCGGAGAGCTGCTCCAGCCAGGCAGCCACCATCCGGGCGTATCCGGCCGCGCCGGCGGCCGCGGCAGGCGGAGGCGTGGCGCCGAACCCGGGCAGGTCGACCGCCACCGCATCGAGGCCCTCCAAAACGCGCCGGAAGTCGCGCCGGTCTCGACCCCAGCCATGGAGGGCCACCACCCGGACCGGTCCCGATCCGTAGCGCTCTCCGAACAACAAGCCATCAGCAAGGCTGGTCAAAGCCATCGGGTCTAGCTCTCCGTGGTCGAGTCCCGGATCGTTCTGGACAGAACGCGCCACCGGTTCTCACGGCAGGTTACCGAGGGAGCCATCCGGCCCGGTTCCTTACGTTCGCAGCGAGCCCCCGGCTTTGTCTCACGTCAGACTTGATATACTTACGCTTAGATTTTCTGGGCATAATCCACGCGCAAGCGGCGTTGAAACAAGTGGAAGGTAGTCCGGCCCCGGGAGAGGCGGAACAACGATGGACGCAGGACGGTTCACCCAGAAGGCACAGGCGGCCCTGGTGGCTGCCCGCGACGACGCCACCGCTCGCCATCATCAAGCGGTCGAGCCCACCCACCTGCTCGTGGCGCTCCTCGGGCAGCCGGACACCGTCACGCTTCCCCTGCTGGCCCGCCTCGATGCGGCGCCGGCCCTCCTCCGGCGGGGCGCCGAGGCTCTCGTGGAGTCCCTCCCGCAGGTGTATGGCGGCAGCGAGACCAGATTCGCCAGGGCCACCATCCGCATCCTGGAGGAGGCCCAGACGGCGATGGCGGAGGCCGGCGACAGCTACACATCGGTCGAGCATCTGCTGGCGGCCCTGGCCGGGTCCGACACCCGGGCCGGAAGCCTCCTGCGGGACTCCGGTGTCACCCGCCAGGCCATCGCCGACGTGCTGGCGGAGGTGCGCGGCACCAGGCGGATCACCACCGACAACCCCGAGGACACCATGGCCGCCCTGGAACGGTACGGGCGCGATCTGGTCGCCGACGCCGGAGCGGGCAAGCTCGATCCGGTGATCGGCCGCGACGACGAGATCCGCCGGATCATCCAAGTGCTGAGCCGCCGCACCAAGAACAACCCCGTTCTGATCGGCGAGCCCGGCGTGGGCAAGACCGCCATCGCCGAAGGCCTGGCCCTGCGCATCCTCGACGGCGACGTCCCCGAGGGTCTGAAGAACAAGCGGATCGTGGCGCTCGATCTGGGCGCCATGGTGGCGGGCGCGAAGTACCGAGGGGAGTTCGAGGAGCGCCTCAAGGCCACCCTCGACGAGATCAAGGCCGCCGAGGGCCGGATCATCACCTTCATCGACGAGATGCACACCCTTGTGGGCGCCGGCGCCGCCGAGGGGGCGATGGACGCCTCCAACATGCTCAAGCCGCTGCTCGCCCGGGGCGAGCTCCGCATGATCGGCGCCACCACACTGGACGAGTACCGCAAGCACGTGGAGAAGGACGCCGCCCTGGAACGGCGCTTCCAGCCGGTGATGGTGGCGCCTCCCAGCACCGACGAGACGGTCGGGATCCTGCGGGGTCTGAAGGAACGCTACGAAGTGCACCACGGGGTCCGGATCACCGATGCGGCCCTGATCGCCGCGGCCGTGCTGTCCGACCGCTACATCACCTCCCGGCACCTGCCCGACAAGGCCATCGACCTGATGGACGAAGCCGCCTCCCGGCTCCGCATCGAGATCGACTCCATGCCCGAGGAGATCGACACCCTGACCCGCCGGCTGCGCCAGCTAGAGATCGAGGCAAGCGCGCTGGGCAAGGAGTCCGACCCGGGTTCGAAGGCCCGGATGGAGGCTGTCCGCCAGGAGATGGCCGAGATCGCCGAGGAATTGGACCGGCTGACCACCCATTGGCAGCACGAGAAGGACGAGATCGAGGCGATCAGGTCGGTCAAGCAACAGATCGAGGATGCCCGCATGGAGTCGGACCAGGCCACCCGGGCCGGTGACCTGCAGCGAGCCGCGGAGCTGCAGTACGGGGAGCTCCCCCGCCTGGCGCGGGAACTGGCAACCCGCGAGGAGGCCCTCGCCGATCTGCAGGCCGACATGTCCATGCTCAGCGAGGAGGTCACCGAGGAGGATGTGGCGGCGGTCGTGAGCCGTTGGACCGGGATCCCCGTATCGCGCCTCATGGAGAGCGAGATGGCCAGGCTGGTCCACCTCGAGGATCATCTCCACGAGCGAGTGATCGGCCAGGATGCCGGTGTGTCGGCGGTGGCCGGCGCGATCCGACGGAGCCGCTCGGGTCTGGCCGACCCCAACCGCCCGATCGGATCTTTCCTCTTCCTCGGTCCCTCCGGGGTGGGCAAGACCGAGCTGGCCAAGACCCTCGCCGCCTTCATGTTCGACGACGAGCGGGCCATGGTGCGCATCGACATGTCCGAGTACATGGAGAAGCACTCGGTCAGCCGGCTGGTCGGCGCGCCTCCCGGCTACGTGGGTTACGAGGAGGGCGGTCAGCTGACCGAGGCGGTCCGGCGCCGCCCCTACTCGGTGGTCCTGCTCGACGAGGTGGAGAAGGCGCATCCCGAAGTGTTCGGGGCGCTCCTCCAGGTGCTCGACGACGGGCGGCTCACCGACGGCCAGGGCCGGACCGTGGACTTCACCAACGCGGTGCTGATCATGACCTCCAACCTGGGCTCGGAGCTGATCACCCCGGATCTTCCCTGGGAGGCGGTCCACAGCCGGGTCATGGAACGGGTGCGGGGCCACTTCCGTCCCGAGTTCCTCAACCGGATCGACGACATCGTGGTGTTCTCCCGGCTGTCGGCGGAGGATCTCCGCCGGATCGTGGATCTCCAGTTCGCCCGGCTCGCCGAGCGCATCGAGGCCCGGGACATCACCGTGAGCCTGTCCGACGAGGCGGCCGGATGGCTGGCCGCTGAGGGCTACTACCCCGCCTACGGCGCCCGGCCGCTCAAGCGCCTGCTCCAGACCGCCCTGGTCGACCCGCTAGCCCTGGGCCTGCTAGAAGGCCGGTTCCGCCCCGGCGACACCGTGACGGTCACTGCCGACGCGGAAGGGTTGGTCCTAGCGGTCGAAGACAGGCCGCCGAGCGACGGTTCTGGCGCGCAGACATAGGTCGGCTCGTACCGGCGCCGAACCCAAAACGGGGTCAACCGGAAGCGTCACCACTAGCGTGAGCCGGATTGCGATGCGATGGAATCAAGTCCCCGACCGCACGAAGACCGGCATACGGCGCTGGTCGCTGTTCCTGGTAGCGGCGGTGCTCGTCGGCGCCTCCTGCGGGACGGATCAACCTCCGGACGACCTCGACTACCTGGCCTGGGAAGTTTGCCGGCAGGTGAGGGTCGAGGGCATGACGGCCGATGAGGTGAGCGGGATCCTGGTTGACGCGACTCGCCACGGCGCCGTCATGGACCGGATCGAGGCGGAGTGCGGCGAGGACATCGCCGCCGTGTACCGGGACAGCGGGTAGGCGCGATACCGGCTATACCGGGCTCGGAGCGGGCGCCAGCCGGTTCCTGATCCAGTCCAGGTCGGCGTTGTGCTCAGCGATACCGCCCGGGGTTTCGATGATGGTGGGCGCCCCGGCCTGGCGCACGATCTCGGTAAGCAGGTCTCCGGGGATGTGCCCCTTGCCCAGGTTGGCGTGGCGGTCCCGCCGGGAGTCGAACCCGTCCCGCGAGTCGTTCAGGTGGACCAGGTCGATCCGGCCGGTCGCATCGAGGACCCGCTCCACCACGCCTTCCAGGGGCTCTCCCCCGGCCCATACATGGCAGGTATCCAGGCAGAACCGGGGTTCGAGATCACCGATGACCTCCCACAGCCGGGCCAGATCATCGATACGGCGGGCCTGGGCGTTGTCGCCCGAGGCGGTGTTCTCGATGATGATGGGAAGGTCGGTCTCCAAGCTCTGCAGAGCCTTGCGCCAGCGTGGAAACCCGTCCTCGACCGGCTCACCACCGGTCACGTGGCCACCGTGCACCACGACGCCGGCCGCGCCGATCTGCTCGGCGGCATCGACGATGTTGGCCAGAGTCTTGCGGCTCGGGATGCGGATCCGGTTGTTAGGGCTGGCCAGGTTGAGCCGGTAGGGGGCGTGGACGTAGATGTCCACCGGTGAGTCCTTCAACTCCCGAGCGTCGAGCCGCGGTGCGGGCTTCTTCCACGATTGAGGCGGGCCGAGGAAGATCTGCACCAGATCCACGCCACGTGATATGGCTTCGGCTACCGGATCCTCACCGGACACGTGGGCACCGACATCGATCATGCCGACCCGTCCTCAGAGGGACCGTCGACAACCGGATCAGCAGTCGCCAACGGAGGCGTCGGGTCGGGGCCGGTCTCGTCCGGCGGCGGGCGGGTGCCCGTAGCTGCGAACCCCAGCAGCCGGTCGGCAACGCTCTGGGGATGCCGTCTCCAGTCCGGGGCGCTCACGGAGAGTGTGGAGGGCTCGATCCACCTAGCGCCCCAGGGGTTGGGTCCGATCCGGCCCGGGTCCGCCAGGCGGATCAGCAAGGCCGGGACGTCTCCGTAATCGTCCGATACCGTCGTAGCCGACACGCTGTCCACCTCACTCCACGGGATGGTGACCGCCCGCCGGAAGGGTCCTCTTACCGCCAGCGCCAAGCCGTCCCGGTCTGCCCGGAGAGCCGGTCTCCGGCTGACGAGCCGGACGAACGTCCATACGACCAGGATTACACCCACGATCAGGAACATCGCCGCCCATCCCATGTCCCGCGTCTCGATCCCGGGAAGGTCGTCCTCGTTCGGGTAGATCAGACCGAGGATCGTGCGCGTGGGCGCCCATCCGAACAGCAGACCGCCGCCATGAAGGATCAGGAGCGCTCCGACCAGCGCTAGGGACCACCTCCCGCCCAGCCTTCTCCTAACCGTCAGGACGGCGTGCCAGCCCGGTTCGGTCTCAAAGGGGGCCGCGGGAGCTTCGGACATGGACACCTGGTCAGGTTACCGGTTCCGGATGTGCAGATGGATGCGGCACCATCGCAACGACAGCCCGGCGGCTGCGTTCCGTATCACGCCCGCAGGAAGCGCGCCGGACGGCCTATCGCATGACGACTTTGGACTGGTCTATCGGGCAGTTCCAATCGCTTTTTCGCGTTCTCTTGGAAGGGTCAAACTATGTCACACCCTCGAGATACGTTGTCCATTGCCAAGCACCTACCGGCCGATGATGCAAGACCGATTCGGCTAGGCCGGACAGAGGGAACACAGGGTTTCGTGGAGCGGGGCCGCATCCCGGCAGCAGGCCGGGCATGGCCGACCACGCTCCCACCCAGGACAGGTGGTGGTGGGGGAGGGCCCGGTGCACCGATTTTCGCGACTTGCGGCATCCTCGGGATTCTTGAGGCTGACAGCGCCATATGTGACGCCCTGGACCTGAGGTTCGCCGCATACGGACGGCTTCGAGGTCTAACTTGTGCCGGAGGTGCTGTTGGTGAGATCGAAGGTGCTCACGCGCTCGGGATCGGGGGAGTAGTGGGTGTAGGTGATCCGTCCGTAGAGGCCGGCATCTAGAGCCTCCTCGAATACCGCCGCCGTCACCACCCGGCCCTCGAGCAGGAACCTGTCCCTACCCGTATAGCTGATGGCCCTGGGCGTCGGATCACCCACCACTATCTGATTGCGGAGGGTGTCGGCGACGCGGATGACAACGCCCAGGCCGGACGCATCGTTGCGCTCCGGCCTCGCCCAGAAGTGCCGGGCGGAGACGGGTGCCAGATCCGAGCCGGCCAGCCGGGCCGTTACGGTTTCGGCGGCCGCGTCCGCGCTGGTCCAGAGGTAGCGCAGAGTCGCGATACCCCTCTGATCGGTCGGTCTGGACACCGCCGTACTCCCTATTCCGTCCGGATCGTCGGATGTGAAGTCGATCCGGGCGTCTGGTACCGGAGTGCCGTACTGATCGGTTAGCGAAGCCCTGATCAGGTTGGTGGGACCGGGCGCCGACTTCGGCAGCGTGTGGTACCGCACCGTCTGTGCCAGCCGGAGGGTGGCGATCCGCGCCGCCGCGTCGGACCATGTAAACCAGGCGTCCCTGGACTCGACGGCATCGTGGTTGACCACGCCTGGTGTGGTCCGGTCCAAGACATCGAGAAAGCCGGCATCCACGTCCAGATCCATCCTGACGGTGTCACCGACCCGTGCCGAGCTGGGATCGCTACCCGTGAACGACAGCTCCACCCTCCCCTTGTCATCCGTTAGATAAGTCCTGACTACCTTCCGTTGCCGGATCCCGTTGATCTCGAAGGTGGTACTCACCTGAACACGCACCCCCTGGTCCTCCACTGCCTGGCCATCCTCATCCACCAACCGGACCGTGACCTCTATGGTCTCGCCCATCGGAGCCACGATGGCGGTGGGAGGTAGATCGTCCAGGACACCCACGGCGACAGCACGCTTCCACACGGACACTCGAACCATGTCGCTCGGAACACCGCCGAAGACGAATGTGTCACCGGCGGAGCCGGTCCATGCCCAGAACGCCAAATGATCGGTGGGCTGGAGAACGGCCAGCAGATTGCCACGATCGTCGAGCCGCTGGTCGAGCGGGTCGATCCTGCACACCAACTCACCGAACACCGCCTCCACGTTGTCGACGCAGAGGCCGTCGCTGTCGAAGGAGGTCAAGGGTCTGGACAGTGGCGTAGTGAACATGTCCACGTGTCCGTGTGCGACCGGCCGGCGATTGCTGTCCCGCACCGACACGTGCACGATCAGGGTGTCGCCCGAGGACACCCGATCGGCCGCGGCGTACATGGTCACGCCGGCAGGCCGGGCATTGGTGTGCGCCAGCATCCGGGCGATGAAGACAGCCATCTGCGCTCGCGTCACGATCGAGGAAGGCGAGAAGGTGGTCGCCGAAGTACCGGACGTCACCCCCATCTCGAACAGGACCCGGACAGCGTGGCTCGCGTTCTCGGTGAGGTGGCCGATGTCCGAGAAGATGGTGTCGTCCGGTGTGACGCCACGGGCGCTGACCCCACCCGGCCCGACGGCCGAATGGCGGAGGAACCGATGCAGTAACAACGCCATCAGGCTGCGGTTGACGAGGGAGTTGGGCGAGAAGGTGGTGGCCGAGGTACCGCGTGTTATACCCAGGCTCGCCAGCTGGTTGATCGCGTCCTGAGCCGATGGCCGGAGGCCCCCGATGTCCTGGAAGCCTTGATCGACCGGTGGGCTCAGGTCGACCCCGGCAAGGGGCGCGGCATTTACCAGGAACAACGCCATCTGCCAACGGGTGACGGGCGAATTCGGCGTGAAGATGTTCGGCGCCGTCCCCTGTGTGATGCCGTAGTAGGCCAGGCAGTCTATGGCGGATTCGGCGAACAGGCCGAGCGTGTCCAGGAACCCGGCCGACTTGGTTGCGGCTCCGGTACAGGCTGTCCCGGCGGGCAGGTGGTCGGCGACGCCGTCTGTTGCCCGGGCAGGAACGGGACCGAAGGCGGTCGCGGAGGCGATCAGCGCTCCCGCAAGTAGCGCCGCAACGGTGCGCCGGCCGGGCCCGGTCGCCCTTCCTCCCGCTACCTCGACCCGCAATTCCAACCTTCCATCCTCAAGAATCCGTACGTGAGCATGCTCTCCTCGACCAGGTGCGCGGCCGGCGAGATTGCTCGGTCGGGTAAGGCTAGCCTGCTCCGGGCGCTCTCAACGAGACAGTCTTGGGAACACCGGATTCCCCGGCCATAGCAGCGACTCGGCCCAGGCGCGACACCCGCCCAGCCGGTACGTAGGCGCTCGCGATGCTGCGGTTGAGGTGGCATGGTGTGCCTCCGTCTGGGAGGGGACTACGAAGAGTCAGGGCAAGGAGCATCCCCGAGAGGGAGGAGGCATGGGTGGCCGGCCACGCCCTTGGCCTTGGGTTCCAGCGCCTGTCATGGGCCGACCGGATGTTTTTCGGTACCCTCCTAGGCACCCCACCGGGAGGAGAGCCGCCTTGCCCTCGCCGCTACGAGCCGGGCTTCAACAGATCCTGAGGACGAAGGCGCTGAGCCACCGCGACGAGGAGATACAACTGGCGTGCGGGGCCATGTCGAGAGACTTCATCGACGGCAAGGAGGCCTTTGCCGCGTGGCAGGACCTCAAGGTCGCATGCGAAGCCATCGTCGAGGCCGTCGGCGCCGCCGGCATAGAGTTCGACGCCGCGGGTGGTCCCACATTGGGCGCCGACGCGCTGGCGGTGGGCATCGCTGCCGTGAGCAACAAGCGCTGGTTCATCGTTCGTAAACGGCAGAAGGGACGAGGAACCGCGCGCCGCATCGAGGGGTTGCAGATCGGCCGCGGCGACCGGGTGCTACTGGTCGAAGACGTTGTGACAACCGGCGGATCCGTCCTGGACGCTCTCGACGCGGTCCGGCAGACCGGCGCCGAGGTGGCGGCCGCGGTAACGCTGGCGGACCGCGGCGACACGGCCACAGACGCCTTCGCCGATCTCGGCATCCCGTACTTCCCCATGGCCACATATGCCGACCTGGGTATCGACCCGGTCGTCCCGCCTCCGATGGCCGAGGCGCCATCAGCTGAATGACCAGGCGCGCGGCCCGGCCTCTCCACCATGCATGATGATCTGACTTCGGCCGTCGACGAGCTGTTCCCCACGCTGAGGAGCGACCTGGAGGAGCTCGTCCGGGTCGACTCGATAAGCGCTCCCGGATTCGATCCCGGCCGGGTACGCCACGGTGCCGAGGTATCCGCCGCCCAGCTGGAGCGGGCAGGCCTGGAGGGGGTAAGGATCCTCGAACTGGACGGCTCCCACCCGGCCGTCTTCGCCGAGATCGGCCCTCCCGGCCCCGACGCACCCACCGTCCTGCTCTACGCCCACTACGACGTTCAACCCCCCGGGCCCGCCGAGCTGTGGAGCACTCCGCCCTTCGAGCCGACCGAGTCCGGCGGTCGCCTGTACGGACGGGGCACGGCCGATGACAAGGTCGGCATCGTGCTCCACACCGGAGCAATACGGGCACATGAGGGCCGCCCGCCCGTCGGCGTGAAGGTATTCCTCGAAGGCGAGGAGGAGATCGGTTCCGCCCACCTGGACGGGTTCCTGGAGCGATACCGGGACCTGCTGGCCGCCGATGTCATCGTGGTGGCCGACGCCGCCAACTGGTCGGTCGGGGTGCCCGCGCTGACCACCTCGCTGCGGGGGTTGATCGACTGCACCATCGCGGTCCGCACCCTGGAGGCGGGGGTCCATTCCGGAATGTGGGGAGGAGTGTTCCCAGACGCTCTCTCCGTACTGGTGCGGGCGCTGGCTTCCCTCCATGACGAGCGTGGGAACGTGGCGGTGCCCGGCCTGGTGCGCGGGCAGCGCCCGCTCATCGATGCCGATGAGGACGGGGCCCGCCGGGATGCCGGGGTGCTGGCAGGCGTGGACACCATCGGGGTGGGATCGATCACGGAACGCCTGTGGGCCGGTCCGGCCCTGTCGGTACTCTCGATCGACGCTCCTCCGGTGGCGGGCTCCATCAACCAGCTGGTGCCGGAGGCCCGGGCCAAGGTATCGGTCCGGCTGGCGCCCGGGGACGACCCCGACCGGGCGATGGACTCCCTGGTACGCCATCTGGAGGGGGCGGTTCCGTGGGGCGCCGCCGTCGAGGTGGAACGGGGCGCGTCCGCCCATCCCTTCTCGCTCGATACGTCCGGCCCCGCCTACGACGCCTTCCAGGCCGGCTTCCGCCACGCGTACGGACGCGAAGCCGTCTACACGGGCATCGGCGGCTCCATCCCCTTCGTGCAGGCCTTTTCCGACGCGTTCCCGTGGGCCGATCTGGTGCTGACCGGAGCGGGCGACCCCACCAGTTACATCCACGGCCCCAACGAGAGCCTCGACCTGGGCGAGTTGCGCAGGAGCGCCGTGGCCGAAGCGGTGGCCTTGCGGGCCTTGGCAGGCTGAGCCGCCGCACGGCGCGCCGGTCAGACCCCGCCGCCGAACGCCAACTGGCGCCAGGCCTCGAACAGGACGATCGCGACCGCATTGGAGAGGTTGAGGCTCCTGCGATCCGGCAGCATCGGGATCCGGAGGGTCTCGGTCACTCCGTCGTGGCCCAGGATGCGCCCGCCCAGCCCGACGCTCTCCGGACCGAACAGCAAGCCGTCCCCCTGCCGATAGGCCACGTCGGAGTACCGCTTCCGGCCGCCTCCCGACATGGCGAACAGTCGTGCCGGCCCGGCCGCCTCCAGGTATGCCTCGAAGTCGGCGTGTTCCATGACGTTCGCAAACTCGTGGTAATCGAGCCCGGCCCGCCTCAGTCGGGTGTCATCCATGGAGAACCCCAGCGGGTGGACCAGATGCAGGTCGGCGCCGGTGTTGGCGCACAGACGGATGATGTTGCCGGTGTTGGGCGGTATCTCGGGCCGGTAGAGCACTACCCGGAACATGCCCGGGGTCCTGGTCTCAAGAGAACGCGAAAATCGCGCCGAGCGGGCTTCAATCGGCTGTTCGCTCCATGAGCCGTGTGTTCCCTCTAGCCGGCCGATCCGATCGGTAATGGCATCATCGGCCGGTGTAGGTGCTTGGTGACAGGCAACGTATGGCGGGGGTGTGACACATCCGGCCCTTCCCCTCCGATCCCGGTCGGCGTTCATCGCTCGCCACTACCAGTCAGGGCTAGAAAAGGCGCAGATGATTGGACGGCGCGCCTCTGAGCTGCTCGTAGTCCACTTCCACGCAGGTGATGCCTCGTGCCGCCGCCAGCACCTTGGCCTGCGGAGCGATGATCGTGGCCGCGAGCACTCCGCGGAGGGGATGCAGGCGCGAGTCGTTGCCGAGGCGATCCAGGTACCGGGTCAGTTGCTCCACACCGTCCATCTCGCCCTTCCGCTTGATCTCGACCGCCACCGTGTCGCCGTCCTCAGACCGGCAGAGCAGATCGACCGGGCCGATGTCGGTGGGGTACTCCCGGCGGACCACCACCAGCCCCTCCTCGAGCACCTCCGGCTTGGCGGCCAGCAACTCCTGGAGATGAGCCTCCACACCGTCCTTCTCCAGCCCGGGATCCGGCCCCAGATCGAAATGGCGGTCGGAGACGACCTCCTCGATCCGGATGGTCAACTCCTCCCCCTTCGGGTTGGTGACCACCCAGCGAGCCTCCTCCTCAACCAGCGTGTTGGGGGCGTTCATCCAGTTCAGAGGCTTGTAGGCGCCGCCATCGGCGTGAATGGCCACGCATCCGTCCGCCTTGACCATGATCAGGCGGGTAGCGGTGGGAAGGTGGGCGGTGAGGCGGCCGCGGTAGTCGACCGAGCAGCGCGCGATGACCAAGCGCATCGTGACGGGAGGATAACCGCCGACCGCCGGGCGGCGTAACGGACCAGTGGCCGGCCCTCGCCACCGTGCCCGACACGGAGAGGGTCGGGATAGGGCCAGTTCTCCCTTTCCGTGTAACAACCCGAGGTTGGTAGGGTCGAAATCAGGCCATTCCCCGCATGCCGGACGCGGCCTCTAGCACATTCGAGGGTGATCCCCCATGGACATGACGTGCGCCGGAGTCGTGAGTGGGGAATAATCACCGGGACGACGAATGTCCGGGTTTCCGGCATCCCGGCCTGCATAAGCCCCTTCCGAAAGGAACTTCCGAATGAACAGTACGGCGGCTCGCGCCGAAGACGTCACGAAGGTGTACGGGTGGGGTGACACCCGCGTGACGGCGCTCGACGACATATCCGTGGCGTTCACCAAAGGCGAGTTCACCGCGGTGATGGGACCGTCCGGTTCGGGCAAGTCGACGCTCATGCACTGCATGGCCGGACTCGACTCGGTGACGGAGGGCTCGGTGTTCATCGGAGACCAGGACCTGTCGACGCTGAGCGACCGCCAGCTCACCAAGCTCCGCCGGGAGCGGGTCGGCTTCATCTTCCAGGCCTACAACCTGGTCCCCACCCTCTCCGCCAGCGAGAACATCACCCTCCCCCTCGACCTGGCCGGCGCCAAGGTCGACCAATCCTGGTTCGACTCGGTCGTGGAGACCCTAGGTGTGGCGGACCGGCTCAAGCACCGCCCGACCGAGCTGTCGGGCGGCCAGCAGCAGCGGGTTGCGGCGGCCCGAGCCATGGTGTCCCGGCCGGATCTGATCTTCGCCGACGAACCGAGCGGCAACCTCGACTCCAAGGCCAGCGCCGACCTGCTCGCCTTTCTCCGATCCGCGGTCAAGGACCATGCCCAGACCATCGTCATGGTCACCCACGACGCCAACGCCGCCGGCTACGCCGACCGGGTCGTGTTCCTGGCCGACGGGAGGGTGGTCGACTCGATGGAGGATCCCACCCCGGAGCGGGTTCTCGACCGCCTCAAGAGCCTGGAGTACTGATGCTGCGGGTCTCCCTCAAGGGTGTCTGGGCCCACAAGGTACGCCTCGTCCTCACCGCTCTGGCCATCATCCTCGGGGTCGGTCTTATCAGCGGGGTGTACGTGTACACCGACACGATCGGGAAGGCCTTCGACGGCATCTTCGCCGACGCTTATTCGGGAATCGACATCGCGATCGGAACCGAGTCCGAATTCAGCTTTGGCGAGGGAACCTACCTGGATGAGGCCGACTTCGCCCTGATCGACGATGTCCCGGGGGTGGAAGAGGCCTACCCCTACCTCCAGGGCATCGGAGTGACCGTTCTGGACGCGGAGGGTGAAGTCTTGAGCAGCGGTCCGGGGCCGCCCACCTTCGTGTCCAGCCTGTCCGATCTCGAAGGAAGCGCCTACGACGACACCGGTGGCTTCACGATCGCCGAAGGCGCCTACCCGGTCGGAAGTGGGCAGGTTGCCTTCGACCGCGGTGTCGCCGATCTGGGGGGATTCGAGGTCGGGGACCGGGTGACGGTGATCTCCGATCTGGTAGGTCGTCTTGATCTCGAACTGGCGGGTATCGCCGTGTTCGGCGAGGGCGGCGGCCTGGGGGGCACCAAGTGGGTGTTCTTCGATCTACCGACCGCTCAGTCCGTGCTGCAACGTCCGGGAAAGCTGTCCGGAGGGGCGGTGCAGGTCACTCCGGGGGCCCAGATCGATAACGTCATAGCCGGCATCCAGGCGGTACTGCCGGACCACGCCACCGTCGTGTCGGGCCAGGACGCCGCGGAAGAAGAGGCCGCCGAGATCCAGGCCGCCCTCTCCTTCTTCACGATATTCCTGTCGGTGTTCGGATGGGTGGCCCTTTTCGTGGGCTCCTTCCTCATCTACAACACCTTCCGGATCGTGGTGAGCCAACGCACCCGGGAACTGGCACTATTGCGGGCCCTGGGCGCCGGTGCGCGCCAGATCCGGGGAATCGTCCTGCTCGAGGCGGTGACCATCGGCCTGATCGGCGCGGTCCTAGGGGTGGGCTTCGGCATCATGCTCGCCTTCGGCCTCCAGCTGATACTGCCGGCGGCCGGGATCGAGCTACCGACGGCCACGCTGTCCATCAAACCTCGAACGGTGATCGTCGGCCTCGCGGCGGGCACCCTGATCACGTTCTTCTCCGCACTGATCCCGGCCAGGCGGGCCTCCAAGGTCTCAGTGATGGCCGCCCTCCGAGAGGATGCCGCCGGCCCGGCCCGGGGCGGGTTCCTGCGCCGGGCCCTGGTGGGAGCGGTGATCCTGGTGCTCGGGTTGGCCGGCCTCTTCTTCGGGTTGTTCGGCGATACAGGTTCCGGGCCGAGCCCGATCGTCTACGTGGGAGTAGGGGTCGGGGTGATCTTCCTGGCGGTCTTCGTGCTCAGCCCGCTGGCGGCGGGTCCCGTCACCAACCTTCTCGGAACCGTCCTGGAACGGTTCACCGGTACGTCCGGCAGGCTCGCCCGACGGAACGCCATGCGGAGCCCGCGGAGGACCGCAGCCACCGCCGCGGCGGTGACCATCAGCATCACGCTGGTAGCGCTGGCCTCCACCCTCACCGGCTCCATCCGAGGGACCCTCGACGAAGTGCTGGCCAACAATGTGGACGCGGAGGTGGTCGTCCTGCCGGCCGGCCAGTTTGGCGACCCTTCCGCCGCCTTCGCCCCCGAGGTAGCGGAGCGCATGGAGGGAATAGATCTCGTGGCGGATCTCACCCGGATCGGGATCAGTTGGGGACTTCTCACCGTCGAGACGCCAACAGGGACTCTTACCGACGAGATCCTGATCACCGGGGCGGAGCCGAACCTGGCCGACTTCATTCCGCCCGACGAGTTCCAGGGCTCGCTCGACCCCGGCCCGGGAGAGGTCGTCATCGAGGCTGCGATCGCCGACGACTATGACGTCGCGTTGGGCGACTCCCTGGTCATCGAGTTCGAGCAGTCCGGCGAGTTCCCATTCACCTTGGTGGGCATCGCGGAAGGGCCCGCCTGGGCCGGGATAGTCGCCGTCCCCGCAGCTGACCTGATATCGGCCACCGGGCGGGACCAGCACTCCCAGGTCTATGCGCAGGCGGTGGAGGACGTTACCCCGGACGAACTGAAGGCTGCCGTCGAGCCGTTGCTGGCCGACTTCCCGAACGTGGCGGTCCAGACGTTCGAGGATCTGCAGAGCGAGGCCGAAGCCCAACTGAACGGGTTGCTCAACTTCATCCTGGCCCTGCTTGCCCTGGCCGTGGTCATCGGGATGCTGGGGGTGACCAACACGATGGCCCTGGCGGTGTTCGAGCGGACCCGCGAGATAGGTCTCCTGCGGGCGGTGGGCCTCGACCGGCGGACCACCCGACGGATGGTCCGGGCCGAAGCGTCGATCGTCTCGGTGTTCGGGGCCCTGATGGGGATCAGCCTGGGCATCTTCTTCGGCTGGGCGCTGATAAAGGCCCTGGAGGACCTGGGGTTCGCGGTCTTCGTTATCCCGTGGCTACCGTCGTCGGCGACGGTCGCCGGCGTGCTGGGAAGCCTGGTCTTCTGGCTGCTCGCCACCGGAATACTCGGGATCCTGTTCGCGGTCTATCCGGCGTGGAGGGCAGCCCGGCTCAAGGTCATAGAGGCCATCGCCCACCTCTGAGCGCGACATCGGCGGGACGCTGCTCTCGCGTCGCTCTGGTTGGGTAGCCGGAGGATGCAGGTGATCAGGCCGGTTCGACCGGTGTGAGCGTGAAGGAGATCCGGTCGTAGTAGAGGCGGGTAAGGCCCTCGAAGCCCGAGTCTGTGCCCACGATCAGCCAGGCGCGGCCCTCCTCGTCCGCCTCCACCACAACCCGACCGTCCATGCTGTCGAGGGTCTTCACGCGGAACTCGTCACCCACGATGTCGGGATGCCCCACAACGCCGAGCACTGACATCTGCGTGCCGCCCCGGGACTGGTTGCCCTTGTCGATGTCCATCCGGAGGTGGCCGGTGCTGTCGGGCGCCGCGTCGGGCTCGGTGGTGGAGGCACCCGCCTTGACGTACACGCTCTGGCCGGGGGAACCGCCTATCCCGATCGAATCCAGCGGGGCGTCGGTAGCCAGGTCCACGGCCGCGAACACGGTGTAGGAAGCCCCCGAGACAAGGCCTTCCACCCGTCGCTTCAGGTACATGAACAGGTCGTCGCTGCGATTGTGGCCTTGGAGATAGATGCCCGAGCCGTCGAGGCCGTCGGGAAGGGCACGGTGCCCGCTGTCGAGTTCATAGATCGACTGGTCGTAGTTCTCCGGCAGGTCGGCGAATCCGACCACCCAGCCGTCGGCGTCGATCGCGAAGGAGAAATCGAACTCCACCACCTCCGGAGCCGGCTTGGGAGCCTCCGGGTCGGTCGTAGCCGGCTGAGTCGTGGCCGGCTGGGTCGTGGCCGGCTGGGTCGTGATCGTCTCGACCACGGTCACCTCCGGCGTCTCCGGCTCGGTGGTGGGCGGCTGGGTACTGGTCGGGTCCGGCGCATCCGGAATGGTGGGAGACTCGGTGGGCGCGCAGCCTGCCAGGGCGATCGCCACCAGTGCGATCATCAGCAGCCGGCTTCGCATCCCGGCCCGCGCCGACCGAAGTCCCCACCTCGCCGCTGTCACAGGAACTCGGAGGCGTGTTGTAGGTCGTCCCCCGCGGGATGCCGGCCCGCCGGGACGCGTCATGCGGGGCCGGTTCCGAGATGCCGACACACTACGCGCAAGAATCCCGCCGCAATCATCCCTTCTTCATGATATGACACGGTTGCGGCCGGCGCGAGATCATCGGAGCATCGCCGGGCGGAAGCCGGTCCGTGGACGGTACTAAGCCGCGGGGCCCGTCTCGGGTTTGGTGGGTAGCCGGAGGATGTAGACGATCAGGCCGACCCCGAACAGCCCCAGAAGCAGCCGCATCATCGGGCTGTCGAGCGCGAACCCCAGCGTGATGGCAAAGGACAGGATGATGGCGATCACCGCGACGGCCTTGAGGCGGACGGTGAATCCTTGGCCGGATCTCCAGTCCCTGATGATCGGCCCGAACACCCGATGCTCGACCACCCATCGATCGAAGCGGGCAGACGACTTCGAGAACAGGAAGGCTGCCAGGAGGACCGGACCGGTGGTGGGGATCAGGGGAACCCAGATGCCCACGATGCCGATCGCGGCGAAAAGGAGACCCAGCCCCAGGAGGACCGACCTCAGAACCCGGTTCTGCACTAGTCCCGTCGGCATGTCCGTGGACGTTAGGCACGGTGGATGACAACAGAAAGTCGGAAACGTTGCTTGACCCCCGCATCCGCCCGGTCCGGGCGCTGGTCGCTGCGGGTGAGACCGGGCAGCAAGTAGTGACAACGGATTGTCTAGACTCCCGAGCCGTGGATCGGACTCGCAAGAACTGGATCGACTCCGATCGGTTTATTCCCGCCAGGTTCGTCCGCCCGGTCCTCCGGCTTACCCATATCGAGGCTTCGTCGGGAGTGGTCCTGGTGGTGGCCGCCGTGGCCGCCATGCTCTGGGCGAACCTTCCGGTTTTCGGGGACTCCTACGTCAACTTCTGGCACGAGCACCACCTCGAAATAACCCTCGGGCCCATCCACCTCACCGAAGACTTCAAGCACCTCGTCAACGACGGGTTGATGGCGATCTTCTTTCTGGTCGTGGGACTGGAGATCAAGCGGGAACTCGTCCTGGGGGAACTCCGCGATCCGCGCAAGGCCGCCCTCCCGGTGGTGGCCGCCCTGGGCGGCATGGTCCTGCCGGCGCTCATCTACCTGGCCTTCAACGCCGGCGATCCGGCCGCCCTCCGTGGATGGGGAGTACCGATGGCGACCGACATCGCATTCTCGCTCGGCGTGCTGGCCCTGGTCGGCTCCCGGGTGCCGGTCGGCGCGCGGCTGTTCTTGCTGGCGGTGGCCATCGCCGATGACATCGGCGCGATAGCCGTAATCGCCATCTTCTATACCGCCGATCTCAGCCTCGGGTACCTGGGGTTGGGGATCGCCGTACTGGCCCTCATCGTCATAGCAACCAGGGTCAACATCCGGTCCCATATCCTCTACGCCCCGCTGGCACTGCTCGCCTGGTTCTGTTTCCTTGAGTCCGGCGTCCACAGCACCATCGCCGGCGTGATCCTCGGCTTCCTCACCCCCTCGCGCCCCCTGTACGACAACCGCGAATTCGACCGCGCGGCGCGGGAAATCGTCGACATCTATCCGACGCACTCCACCGAGCCGGGGTTCCACGAGAAGGTCGAGTACGAGGCCCGGCAGCTCGCGGACGTGGCGAGGGAATCCATCTCCCCGCTGTCCCGCCTCCAGCACCTGCTCCATAACTGGAGCGCCTTCGTGATCGTTCCGATATTCGCGCTTGCCAATGCGGGCGTGTCCCTGGCCGGGATCGACCTGATCGATTCCGTTACCTCGAGGGTCGCGTTGGGAGTGGCGATCGGCCTGGTGGCCGGGAAGGCGGTCGGCGTGACGGGTTTCGCCTGGCTGGTGGTCAAGCTGGGTTGGGGCCGCCTGCCCACGGGTATCGGATGGCGGCACATGATCGGCACCGCGACGCTGGCCGGGATCGGATTCACGGTGGCCCTCTTCATCGGAGAACTGGCCTTCACGGACCATACGATCGTCGATCTCTCCAAGATCGGTATCTTCACGGGCTCGATCCTCGCCGGGGTGCTCGGCTACCTGATCCTGCGGTCGACACCCGAGCGCAACCAGCCCTCCCAGACAGCGGACGGCACCGTCAGCTGATCATGGCCGCCTACGACGCGGTAGTCGTCGGCTCGGGACCCAACGGGCTGGCCGCGGCCGTCCTGCTGGCGGAACGCGAGCACCGGGTGGTGGTGCTGGAGGCCGCTCGGACCATCGGCGGGGGCACCCGAACCGAGGAGTTGACGCTTCCGGGCTTCCGGCACGACGTGTGCTCCGGCTTCCATCCGTTGGGCGCGGCCTCGCCGCTCTTCGACCGGCTACCCCTGGAACGGCACGGGCTCCGCTGGATCGCGCCGGAGATCCAGCTGGCCCACCCCTTCGACACCGGCGGCGCGGCGGCGCTGTGGCACTCGCTGGACCGGACCTGCTACAACCTCGGCGCCGACTCGGACAGGTGGCGACAGGCCGTTGGATGGATCGCCGCCGGCTGGGATGACTTCGCGGCACGGACGATGAAGCCCCTGGCCAGACGGCCCCTGCCTGCGGCCGGCGCGATCCGGGCGGCCCTTCCGGCGGCCACCTTCGCCCGGCGGTTCCGTACCCCCGCCGGCCGAGCCCTCTTCGCCGGGTTGGCCGCCCACGCCATGGCTCCGTTGGGGACTCCGGGCACCGCCGGCATCGGCCTGGTGCTGGGCGCCCTGGCCCATGTCGGCGGATGGCCGATCGCGGAGGGTGGCTCTGAGGCGATCGGTCGCGCCCTCGCCCGCTACCTCGAAGGGTTGGGCGGGTCGATACGGATCGGACACCCGGTCAGGACGCCCTCGGACATCCCGGATACGAGGGCGGTCCTGTTCGACACCCATCCCCGGGCGCTGGTTGCCGTCTACGGCCGCCGAGCGCTCGGCCGCGCCGCCCACCGCCGGATCCGCCGCTACCGGAGCGGCGCGGCCTCCTACAAGATCGACTACGCACTGGACGGCCCCATCCCGTGGACCGCACCGGAGTGCCGCCGAGCCGGAACGGTGCACTTAGGAGGAACCTACGGGGAGATCGCCGGGGCGGAGAGGTCGGTCGCGGAAGGCGCGGTCCCGGATCGTCCCTTCGTGCTGGTCGGCCAGCAGAGCCTCTTCGATCCGGCCCGGGCCCCGGAGGGCAAACACACCGCCTGGGTCTACACCCATGTGCCCTTGCGCAGCACCGAGCCGGTGAGGGAACGGGTCGAGAACCAGATCGAGCGCTTCGCGCCCGGTTTCCGCGACCTGGTCCTGGCGGCGCAGGTCACCACGCCACTCGACTTCGAGTCCTACAACCCCAACTACCTGGCAGGCGACACCGCCACGGGCGCTTACAACATCAGCCGGATGCTCGGCCGCCCGGGCCCGTTCCGCAACCCATACCGCACCGGCATCCCGGGCGTGTTCCTGTGCTCGGCGGCTACCCCGCCCGGACCCGGCGTCCACGGGATGTGCGGCGCCAACGCCGCCGTCGCCGCCATGCGGGAGCTCTAGTTGCTAGTTGCTATTTGTTAGTCGATAGTTATAATTGATATTATTGGTCGTATGGGCACCCTTTGTACCCTTGGAACTACTGGTCTGGAGGCGGGATCAGCCGATCGGGGTGTCGAGACGGCCTTTCCTCCAGGCCATGATGTAGTTCATGCACATCTCGTCGCGGCCCAGCAGGGTGTCCTCGGCCAGCCTGTAGGCCGCGGAGTCGCGATCCACCGAGAAGACCGCGGCCAGCGGGTTCATCACCGGGTCGATGATGCCACTGTCCGCACCCGCCTCGACGGCCAGGTTGATGAAGGCGGCGTTCATCAGCTTGCGGGCGGGTATGCCGAACGAGACGTTGCTCATGCCGCCGGTGATGTGTATCTCCGGCCCGTAGCGCTCCCGGAGGGTACGAATCGCCTCGAGGGTGTGAAGACCGAAGCTGCCGTCCACCGAGATGGGGAAGACGAGCGGATCCACGAACAGGTCTCCGATACGAAGGCCCGCGCCGAGCGCCCTCTCCACCATCCGGGAGGCGTTGTCGATGCGCTCACTTGCGCTGGACGGCATACCGTCGGCCCCGGCGGCGGTGACGATCGCCCTGGCGCCGTACTCCAACGCGAGCTCCACCGCCTCGGTCCGCTCCAGGGAGGCCGAGTTGAGGATCGGCGGGGTGTCACCGGCCCGGCGAGCGGCGGCCAGCCCGGCCTCGATGACGGTGATGTCGGAGGAGTCCACGGAGATCGGGAGATCGGTCAGCGAGCCCACGTAAACGACCAGCCACTCCATGGCCGCCCGCTGCTCACCGGTCCGGAGCGAGATCTCGTCCACGTTGACGTCCAGGTAGTGGGCGCCGGTCCGCTCCTGGTCGGCCACCACACGCCGCAGGTACTCCAGGCCCAGGTCCGGGTCGCCCCCTCTCCCCATGGCGGCATCCACCGCCAGGGCGATGTGCTTGATCCGGCCCTCGTCGTAGGCCTTCGTGGCCCGCATCGCGGCCGAGATCGGGAGGAGCCCCGTCTCCCCGTCGAGGGTCTCGAAGGTGACGCCCTCCACGCCGTTCTCCACGGCGAAGCGCTTGCCCTTCCTGAGGACGATGCGGCTGGTGTGGACGTTCTCGCCGATGACGACGAACCTCGGTTGCTTCATCGCATCATCAACTCGGGCGCAGCCGGGCTCGCGCTCTCAGGGGCCGGCGGGAGGGTGTCGGGCATGGGCTTCATCTGACATCCCTCCACGAAGATCTCGAAGAAGTCGGGCGTGGTCTCCAGCTCGAGATGGGTCACCCGCTTGGCCAGTTCCTCCGCCCGGGGGCGTCTGGTCCTGTCCAGAAGCAGGGCGCGCGCTCCCTCGATGGACGCGTTCCCCACCTTGACCACCCGCTCCTCGGGCACGGGCGCGATGAGGCCGATCTCGATGGCGTTACGGACGTCCAGGTAGTTGGCGAACCCTCCCGCCAGGTAGAGGCGGTCGATGCCGGATGGAGTGACCCCGGCGGTACGCATCACGATGAACTGGCCGCAGTAGTTGGCGGCCTTGGCCTGGGCGAGGTTGCCGATGTCACGCCTCGAGAAGGTGATGCCCCGATCGGGCACCAGGTCGATGGCGCCCAGCTTGCGATCGCTGGTGAACACGCCCAGCGGCGTCATGAGTTCGAGGCGGCGAAGCTCGGCCAGCAGGTCGGTGAGGCCGGAGCCGCAGATCCCGGACGCCGGAGCGTCGCCGATGGTCCTGTAGGAGCCGGCCGATCCGTCGCGGTCGAGCCGGATCGACTCGATGGCCCCGTCGTACGCCCTCATGCCGTAGGTGACCAGCCCCCCCTCGAAGGCCGGCCCCGCCGGGCAGGAGGCCGCGTAGAGACGGCCCTGATGGTGGAGCACCACCTCGGTGTTGGTGCCGATGTCCACCAGCATCTCGGTCTCCCCGGTCCGGCCCAGCCGGACGGTCTCGAGGCAGGCCACCGCATCGGCGCCCACATGGCTGGCGATCAGTGGCAGGCCGTAGACCCGGGCACGCCGGTTGGCGCGCAGGCCCAGGTCGCGGCTCAGAGCCAGCAGGGCGGTGTGGGGGCGCCGACCGTCCAGGTACTCGTGCTCGATGAGCGACTTGTAGGGCTTCTGGCCGATGCTCTGGACATCGATGCCGAACAGGATGTCGCGCATGGTGGAGTTGGCCGCCACCACGATCTCGTAGACATGGGGAGGGCGCTTGCCGAGGTGGCCGACCATCTCGCGGACACCCTGGCCGATGGCCGCCACGGCGGCGTTTCGCAGCTCGCCGGCCACGCCCCGCCCGGCCTCGTAGGAGATGCGGTTCATGACGTCGCTGCCGCCGAACTGCTGCGGATTCTCGAAGCTGGTGACGGCGACGGTCTCGCCCGACTCGAGGTCGACCAGCTCCAGGACCACGGTCGTGGTTCCCAGGTCGACCGCCACACCGAGGATGGCCCCGCGGTAGGTGTCGATCACCTCGCCCGCATACCTGACCTGGTCGCCGGTCCTGATCACCATCGGGTCGAGCCGTTCGTCCGGATCCGGGCGCCGGCGGCCGGATTCCAGGATCCTCGGACGGCGGCGGAGCGGCTCGAAGCTGATCGGGCGCGCGTCGCTCACGATCCTGGCCTGGCAAGCCAGCCTGAAGCTGCCCCGGAGGAAGCTCTCCGGCTCGGTGCGCGGCGCCAGTGACTCCATGCCCCCGGTTATCTCCACCACGCACTCGTGGCACCGGCCGGTACGCAGGCAGGAGGTGGGAACTTCGACCGACAACTCATCGGCGTAGTCGAAGATGGTCCGGCCGATCCGCAGCTTCCTGGTCGTGCCCAGGTGGGAAACGGTCACGCCGTTGGCTCTTCTCCGGCTGCCTCCCGCCGGCGGGAGGAGGCCTCCTCCTTGATGGCGGATATCTTCGCGCTGGCCCTCTGCCGGGAGCGGGGATGGCTCTCCCATGCGGTGCGGTAGTCGAAGGTCCCGTCGTGGCCGCAGGTCAGCAGATCGGCTTCGGGGTCCGCCGCTATCTGGTTGCGACACCTGAACAACGCCGTGCAAAGGTCGTGGCGGTCCCGGTAGGGGCAGCGGGTGCGGGATGACACCTCGGCATGGCCGACGATATCGGTGAAGAGGCGGCCGATCCGGTCGAGCCGTTCCTGGAAGGCCTGCTGGTCTTGGTCCGCCATGGCGTGGCTCGGGTGAAGGTTCAGCGGCGGACTTCGAGCGCCAACTGCTTGGCCAGCGCCACGCAGGCCAAGGCGTCCTTGCCGTAGCCGTCCGACCCCACCTCTTCACCGAACTCCGGAGTCACCGGAGCTCCACCCACCATGAACCGCACCTGCTCCCGGAGGCCGGCGTCCTTGAAGGCCTCCACCGTCCTGGCCATGTTAGGCATGGTGGTGGTGAGGAGGGCCGACATACCGATCAGGCGGGCCTCGCTGTCCTTGACAGCGGCGAGGAACTCGTCCGGCGAGGTGTTGACGCCGAGGTCGATCACCGTGAACCCGCCGCCGCGGAGCATCATGATGCAGAGGTTCTTGCCGATGTCGTGCAAGTCGCCCTGGACGGTCCCCATGATGACGGTACCGATCGGTTCCACTCCTGACGCGGCCAGGATCGGCTCGATATGGGCCATACCGGCCTTCATGGCCCGGGCCGACACCAGTACCTCGGGGACGAAGACGTAGCCCTCCCGGAACTTGATGCCCACGATGCCCATGCCGGCGATCAGGCCGTCGTCCATGATCTCCAAGGCATGCACGCCGTCCGCGAGGGCCGCGACGGTGAGCCGGTCCACGGTCTCGTTGTCCCCCTCGATGAGGGCGGCGGCGATGTCCTGCATGGCCGGAGAGGCGCGGCTGAACAACTCCACGTTGCGTTCGATCTCTTCGGGCCGTTCGAGGAACTCCTCGATCTCGGCCCGTATCGTCTCGTTCGCTATACCGGATAGCTGAACCATTGGAATCGGTCAATCCTGCTTAATCGGTTGGAAGCGGTTTCTGGGAGACCCTTACGAACTCGGAAAGGCTACCCCGATCAGGTCGGGCAGGCAAAGGTGGCGCGGACCGGCGATCTCCCGTCGGCCGGGCTAGCCGTCACCACCGGCCTCCGGCGGATCGTGGACCACGAACCGGCCATCCGGGCGGTGCGCGTTGGAATAGTCCCGGGCGGAGTCGGCCAGCGCCGCCAGGACCTCCATCTTCGTCCCGAGCGGTACCGAGCCCTCGGGCGCCACTCCCTGCACCCCGGCGTTGAGCACGGTCATGCAGGCCTCGTAGCAGTCCTCGTAGTTGCCGCTGAACAGGATGGTCGGGTTGTTGATGTTCCCGAACAGCGACATGCGGTCACCGGCGATCTCCTTCGCCTTGACCGGATCGACCTGGGACTCGAAGTGGAAGCAGTCCCAGCCCGCCTCGGCGAAGTAGTCGATGCGATCGGTGGTCTCGCCACAGCAGTGGAGGATGCTGGGACCGCCCACCTCGGCCTGGATCTGCTGATGCATCTCGAGGAGGAAGTCACGGTACATGTCGGGGCTGACCAGTTCCCGGTTGGCGTGATCGCACCACATGATGGCGTCGGCCCCGGCTTCGAGCTGGGCATGGGCGGACATCATCGACGCCGGCAGCAGGACCTCCAGGTAACGGCGGATCTTGTCGGGGTCGAGGATGGTGTCCATCAGGAAGTTCTCGATACCGACCATATGGAAGCCCACCGACCAGGCTCCGTAGACCTTGCCGACGATGCCCACGTCCGGGTAGCGCTTCCTGAGCAGGCGGATGGCGCCGAGGGCCGCCTTGAACGAGCGGCGCTCCAGGTAGTCGGAGGGGACCTTGAAGTCCTCGGGGTCGGTCAGGACGTGATCGTCGACCGCCGGCCAGTTGTCCTTGGTGCCCCACCAGGTCGAGGCGTCGAGGGCGTCGGCCTCGAGTTGGGAGTGGAAGACGGGCATCACCGTGTCGAGTCCCAGGTTCTCGTGGGCGGTGGCCGCCAGGCGGGCCATCTTCTCGGCGTCCAGATGGGCCTCCGGAAACTCGGCGTCGGCGATCTCCATAGCCTCGAGGGTGATCACCGAACTCAGGGTCATGGCCGGGACCTTGTCGACCCGGCCCCCGTACAGGGCCGACAGGAAACGCCGGCGGGGGGTCATCCATTCGCCGCTGAGTCGGGGGTACTGCTGTTCGGTCATGCTTGCCTCTTTGCCTTGCTCTGGTGGAGTCCTGCCCGGTAAGTCGGATGCGTCGAAGATAGTAGTTGCCTCCTGCGTAGCCAGGCGCCACGAGCGAGGGCTGGGGCGGTGACGGGACCGGACCGTTCTCAGCGGTGGCTTGCCCGTGTCCGGCTAGGGACAGCGCGGGGATAGACTCGGCGACCAGGGAGGTTTGACGTGAGCAAAGAGAGAGAGCACGCCAAACGCGACGGCTCATGGGAGGAAGGCTCCACCGGGTTCGCGGAGCTGGGCGACCTGTTGCGGTCCGGCTTCAGTGACGGCCGCGACGGAGGGTCGGCGGCCGGTGCCGAACTCCGCTCGGCCTGGAGCGGCTTCGTGGATGCCGCCCGCGACCTGGGCCAGGCGCTGGCGGCGACCGCCAACGACCCCGAGGTCCGGGCGGCTATGAAGAGCGCCATGCAGACCGTGGTCGAGACGGTCGGGACCGCTGCTCGGGACGTCGCCGACACCGCCGCCGAACGCGTGAGGCAAACCGCAGAGAGACGCAAAGGGGAGGCCGGAGACGCGGAGGGTGGCACCGAGGGTCCGGCCCGGCCCCTTGTCACGTGTAGCTGGCTGGCCGACCATCTGGACGACCCCGGCGTGCGGATCGTGGATACCCGGTGGTTCCTGGGACAGCCCGGCGCCGGAAAGCTCCGGTACGAGGAGGATCACGTCCCCGGCGCCGTGTTCCTGGACCTCGACGATGACCTGGCGGCCTCCGAGGGTCCCGGCCGCCACCCTCTCCTATCCCCGGACGACCTGGCCGACCTGCTGGGCCGCCACGGGATCGGCAACGAGCACCACGTGGTGGTCTACGACCAAGGGCCCGGGGCCATAGCCGCCCGCCTCTGGTGGATGCTCCGCAGCGTCGGTCACGAACGCGTGAGCGTGCTCGACGGCGGGTACGGTCGCTGGTCTAGCCAGGACCACCCGCTCACCACGGACCCGCCCGACGTCGTTCCCACTACCTACGAGACCGAGGAAGGCTCCACGCTCACCGTCGATCGCGACCAGCTGCTCGACCGCCTGGGAACCGCGCAGGTGATAGATGCCCGGGAACCGGAGCGCTACCGGGGCGAGACGGAGCCGATCGACAGCGTGGCCGGTCACATCCCTACCGCCCTATCGGCTCCCACCGCCGGAAACGTCGGCCCGGACGGCACCTTCAAGCCGGCTCACGTGCTGGCGGCCCGGTTCTTCGAGATGGGCCTGGAGAAGGATGAGCCGGTGATCAGCTACTGCGGAAGCGGGGTCACCGCCTGCCACAACCTCCTGGCCCTCCACATCGCCGGTTACCCGGAAGGCATCCTGTACCCCGGATCCTGGTCCGACTGGTCCGCCAGCGGGATGCCGGTAGCAGTGGGCCCCGACCCCGGCCCACCGCCGGAGCACCACCCAGGCGACGTCGCCTGACGACTCACTTGCTGCCGGAGGCGGGGCGCGACCGCAGGTAGCAGCTATCGTGCGACGATCCGACCCTTGAACACATTCCGGTCATGGGTGGCCTCCCGCACGAGCCGCCCGAAGCGGATCAGACGGGTTGTCATACCGGTGGTGATCCTCGCGCTGATCTATGCGGCCGTGTCCTTCTACATCGCTGACAGCGCGCTCGACGCCGAAGCGAACCCACTCGACGAACACCCTCAGGACTTCGCCCTGCACTACGAGGAGGTCGAGTTCACCCCGCGCGGTTGGCCCACGACCGTCCTTCGAGGGTGGTGGTTACCGGCCCCTGACGCCCGCGCGACGGTGATCCGCGTGCATGGCATCGACAGCAACCGCAGCTCCATGCTGGCCATGGCCCCTACTCTGATCGAGAGCGGCTACTCGGTGCTCGCCTTCGACCTGCGGGGCCACGGCGAGTCCGATCAGGCCCAGATGGGCGCCGGAGTCCACGAGCAAGACGACCTGCTGGGCGCGGTCGACTACCTGGTCCGCGAACGCGGGGCGGAGGCCGGAGCGATCTTCCTGCATGGCAATTCCTACGGCGCGGCGATCGCCCTGATGTCAGGATGGCGCGAACCCGCCGTCGCCGGGGTCTTCGCCGACTCGTCCTTCGCCTCGCTGTCCGATCTGGTAGTCCAGGAGGTAGCGCGGCGCACCTCCGCGCCCTCCTGGCTGGCTTCCGTCCTGCGGCCGGGTGTGATCCTGATGGCTCGCCTCTCCAAGGGCATCGACATCGAGGGGGTGTACCCGGCGGGCGACGCCGCCAGATACTCCTACGCCATCGGTCTTGCCCACTGCGAAATGGATGACCGCATCCCGATCAGCCACCTGGAACGCATCCGGACCGGGCTCCGGCACACGCCACGACTCACCGTCTACGAAGGCTGCGCCCACGGCGACGCCTGGGACGACTACCCAGGTCGCTACGAGGCAGCCCTTATCGCCTATCTCGACGAGCGGCTGGGACTCTGATCGGGCGAGCTCCCGAGGTGGATCGCGGTCACCGATTCCAAGGCTCGCTTTGACGGTCGCGTGTGCACGTCGGGCGGTACTGTCGAACCGACGTCTGCGAGCCGGACTCGGCATGTGAAGGAGCTGACCATGGTGGACTTCGATGATCGTCTCGATGAAGCGCACAAGGCCGTTCTCGAGATGATTCCGGATGCCCTCCTGGATCTCACGGACATACCCAAGGCGCGGCAAGCGCTCGACGGCTTCATCGCCGCCAGGGTCGCACAGGCTCCTGTGTTTCCCGGCGTTGAGGTCGGGGACCACTGGGCTCCTGGGGCGGACGGGGACCCGGATGTGATGGTTCGGGTCTACACACCGTCAGGTCTGGACGCTGGTGCACCGGCTCTCTACTGGATCCATGGCGGCGGAATGGTGATGGGAAGTGTCACCAGGAACGACATCGAATGCAAGGGTTGGGCCACCGACATGCGGTGCGTGGTGGCGTCCGTGGAGTACCGCCTCGCCCCCGAGAATCCGCATCCCGCGCCGATCGAGGACTGCTTCGCCGGGCTGGCGTGGTTGGTGTCCAACGCGGAGAGCCTCGGAGTCGACGCCGATCGGATAGCGGTGGGTGGCGCCTCCGCAGGGGGTGGACTGGCGGCTGCCCTGGCCCTGGTTGCGAGGGATCGGGGTGTTGACATCATCTTCCAGCAGTTGATCTGCCCCATGCTGGACGACCGCAACATCACCCGTTCCAGTCATTGGGTCCAGCATCCCAAGGTATGGAACCGGGCGGCGAACATCGCCGGCTGGAGCGCCCTGCTGGGCAAGCCGGCCGGTTCCGATGACGTCTCTCCCTACGCTTCCCCCGCCCGAGCCGAGGACCTGTCCGGGCTGGCGCCGGCCTTCATCATCATCGGGGACCTGGACCTGTTCGTGGACGAGTCCATCGAGTACGCCCAGCGGCTGGCCGCGGCCGGCGTGCCGACCGAGCTGCACGTACTCCCAGGGGCAGTCCACGGCACGCAGTTCTACCTCCCGACGGCGGAAATAAGCATGCGTTGGAAGGCCCTCGAGGCGGACGCACTGCGTGTGGCCCTCCACGGGTAGGGAGATCCAGGGCCCGTCATGGTCGGGCAGCGGCTTGATAGAGGGGCTGGGCCGGCGAGGTATGGATGGCGAGGATGTGGCAAGATCGGGGGGACATGACGGATTCTGGGAGCATCACCGGGGACCTGCCCGAGGGCGTAGAGGAAGAGTTCACCTCTGTGGCGGGGCAGTTGCTGGTGGCCATGCCGGGGATGGTCGATCCCAACTTCAACCGGACGGTGGTGCTGATGATCGAGCACACCCCGGAGGGGGCGGTCGGCTTGGTGCTGAACCGGCCCACGGAGGCCGATCTGCTGGATCACCTACCGGGGTGGTGGTCCGCTGCGGCGAACCCACGTGTCGTGTTCGTGGGCGGCCCGGTCGGCGAAGGCGGCGGTCTGGGTCTGGCCAGGGGCGCCGGGGCGCAGCCGCTGGAGGGCTGGCCGGAAGTGGTGGGTGTCCAGGTGGTCGATCTGGAAGCCGAGCCTGACGTGGACTCCGGACTGGAGGCCCGGGTCTTCTCCGGTTACAGCGGATGGGGCCCCGGGCAACTCGAATCGGAACTGGAGGCCAGCGGATGGTTCGTGGTCGACGGCCAGCCCGAGGACGCGTTCACGTCCCAACCGGAGAATCTGTGGGAAGAGGTACTGAGGCGGGCCGGAGGCCGGTACGCCTTCTTCTCCACCTACCCGGAGAACCCCCGGCTCAACTAGAGGTCTGCCAGCGGCGGCGTTCCTCACCTGCCCGCAGGTTGCGTGGGGGTATGCCCACCATTGGTAACTAGGGTATCCCGACAGTGCGTTCGACCGACCCGGATACCCTCAAGGAATACACCCTCAGGATCTGGCATTACAAGCAGGGCGAGGTTGTCAGCCTCATGGTCCACCTCGGGGATCGGCTCGGCCTCTACCGGGCTATGGCCGGAGGCCAGGAGATGACCTCCGGTGAGTTGGCCGAGCGTACCGACCTGTCGGAGCGCTGGGTCCGCGAGTGGCTCCTCGGCCAGGCCGCGGCCGGGCTGATCGACCGCACCCCGGAGAACGGGTTCTCGCTCAGCCCAGAGGGCGAGCAGGTGATGGTCGATGAAGACGCCATGTCCTTCGCGGCCGGTGCCTTCATCGGAGGGTTCCATCCCGAGCGCATCGACGAGATGGTCAACGCCTTCCGCACCGGCATCGGCATCACCTACCACCGGATGGGGGAGCCGGTGGCCCGCCAGGTGGACCGCATGAACAGGGTCGGGGTGGGTCCCTTCCTGCTGGAGCGGGTCCTGCCCTCCGTGGACGGCCTGGTAGGGAAGCTGGAGGCCGGGTGCCGGGTGGCCGAAGTGGGGAGCGGAGGGGGCATCGCCCTCCGAACCCTGGCCGAACGATTCCCGGCCTGCACCGTGGATGGCTACGAACCCTCCGGTATCGCCTGCTCCCGGGCCAGGCAACGCATCCGCCACCTGCCCAACGCCACCATCCACGAGACCGGCGGCGAGAACCTGGCGGGTGAGGGCCGCTACGACCTGGCGCTGGCCCTCGACTGCATGCATGACGCGCCCTTCCCGGATCGCATCGCAGCCGCGGTCCGGCGATCCCTGAAGGACGACGGGGTGTGGCTGATCAAGGACACGTATTGCTACGAGACCTTCGAGGACAACCTGAGGAACCCCATGCTGGCCATGCAGTACGGCTACAGCCTGTCGGGGTGCCTGCTCTCGGCCGCCTCCCAGGAGGGCGCCGCCGGGCTCGGCACCCTAGGATTCCACCCTGCCGAAGCGGAGCGCATCGTGAGGAGTGCCGGCTTCACCTCTTTCCGCATGTTCCGCCTCGAAGACGATCCCATCCACAACTACTACGAGGTCCGTCCTTGACCCCACTCGCCCGCGAGGGGAAGCGCCGCCCATGGCAGTAGACATCGCCGGCTTCATCACCGACATGAAGGCTCATGCGGTAGACCACGGGTTCCACGTGCACGCCGAGCGCCACTTCATCGAGTCCTTCTCGCTGGGCCAGGCCTGGGAGGTGGACCTGCATCCTGAGGAGGCCTGCGAGGGACCGCTCGAGATGCTGATGGTGCTGGAGGTGGAGCCCCGGGTGATCCTGGCCTTCGAGGACCTGATGGCGCAGCATCTCGAGATGGACGAGGAGCAGGAACGCCAGCTGGAGCTGCCCCTGTTCTTCAAGTGGGCCTTGCCGCCGCTGCCCAACCCTCCCGATCTCCTCATCCTCGCCACCGAACTGGCCGGGGTCTCGGGCACGACCCTGCCGGTGGAGGTGTCCGCCACCGACACCTACATGTCGGTGACCGACCCGGCCCGGCGCAGCCTGTCGCTGGTGGGCCGGCTCGACTTCCGGCTCCGGGACATGTTCATGCGGGAGGTCAACGTGTGCGACGTCCTCGAGTGCGCCCACGGCCTGAGCATGTGGCTCCTGGAACAGTCGGAGTCCTGGCTGGAGGGACTGGAACCCCCCGGCCTCTGAGACCTGCCGGGACCGGGATGGACGTCAGGAGCGGCGTCGGCGCAGAACCAGGTCGAGATCCTCTACGAAGCGTTGGTTCTCGGACTCGGTGCCTATGGACACCCGCGTCCACTCCTCTGTTCCCTTGCGAATGAGGGTGCCCATCTCCAGGAGTTCCTGGACTATCCCCGGCGTGCCGGGGCCGAGCCGGAACCAGATGAAGTTGGCCTGGGTGGGAACGTACCGGATGCCCCGGTCGGACAGGGCGCCCTCGAGGCATTCGACTCCCCGGCGGTTGAGCTCGAACCTTTCCCTCACCCGCTCGGGATAGCGAAGGGCGGTAACGGCGGCCACCTCGGCCAGGGAGTTGACCACGAAGGGACTCTGCGCCTTTCGGAGCGATCGGAGCGTGGCGGTCTGGCCGACCATGTAACCGACCCGGAGGCCCGCCAGCCCGTAGATCTTGGAGAAGGTGCGGGCTACCACCACGTTGGGGCGTTCGACGGCGAGGGAGACGAGGCTGGAATCCTCCTCCGCCGCCACGAACTCCCCGTAGGCCTCGTCGACCAGCACGAGGACCGACTCGGGAACCCGATCGGCGAACTCGTGGATCTCAGCCCGGGTCACGTAGCTCCCCGTCGGGTTGTTCGGATTGCAGATGGTCACGAGGGTGGTGTCCTCCCGGACCGCGCTGTACATCGCCCCGAGGTCGGCCCTGAGGGCTCCGTCCAGCGGGACCATGATGCTCTCCGCGTCGGCGTACACCGCGTTGATGGGGTACATGGCGAACGAGGGCCACGGGTAGACGATGCTGGTCCCCGGGCCTCCCACAGCCCGGGCCGTCGTGGTGAGGTTCTCCGAGCTACCGGCGCCGGGCCACACGCAGTCCGGGGTGATGCCCAGGGTCTCGGCCAGAGCCTCTCTCAGGCGGACCGTGCCCGCATCCGGGTACCGGTGGATGCCTGCGGCGGCCGCCGAGATGGCGTCCAGAACCTCGGGAAAGGGAGGAGTCGGGTACTCGTTGCCGGCCAGCATGGCAATCCCTCTGGCGCCGAAACGGTGGGCGAACTCCTCGAAGCCGGGGCCGCCGTCGTATGGAACGAGGTCATCGATGGCGGCTCGTATGCGGACCACTGACGGGAGCATAGTGAGACAGACGGTGACCGAGCCAGGGTCTCCGAACCGCGCCCTGCGGGAAACTTTTCGCTCGCCCCGATGGTCATAAACAAGTCGAGCGCTTTGGAGCCCGGCCGTAGACTCGGCGGATAGCGGGCGGGGGGCCTTGCCTCCCTAAAATGCCGCCAGCAAGCGGAAGGAACAGTTCGGTGTTGCAGATCCTGGATCCGGCGGGGAAGCTGGTCGGCGAGCCGCCCGATCTGGACGGCAAGGACCTCTTGGAGATGTACCGGTTCATGGCGCTGGGACGGCGCTTCGACCGGCGGGCCATGAGGTTGCAGCGCCAGGGCCGTCTCGGCACCTTCCCGCCGGGAGAGGGACAGGAGGCTGCCCAGGTGGGTTCGGCCTACGCGCTCGAACCTGACGACTGGGTCTACCCCAGCTACCGGGAACACGCCACCCAACTGGTCAGAGGGATGCCGTGGTCGGTCATGCTGTCGTACTACCGGGGCCTTCCCAACCGTGACTGGGATGTGCACCGGTACCGCATGAACATCCACACGATCCCGATCGCCACCCAACTGCCCCACGCTGTCGGGCATGCCCACGCCGCCCGCCTGGCCGGGGAGAACCTGATCACGATGGTCTACTTCGGCGACGGGGCCACCTCCGAGAGCGACTTCCACTCCGCGATGAACTTCGCAGGGGTCTGGAAGGCGCCGACCGTGTTCCTGTGCTCCAACAACGGCTGGGCGATCTCGATGCCGACCCGGCGCCAGACCGCCGCTACCGATCTGGCCGACAAGGCGATCGGTTACGGAATGCCCGGCGTCAAGGTCGACGGGATGGACGTGCTGGCCGTCTACTCGGCCACCAAGGAGGCCGTGGACCGGGCCCGCCGCGGGGAGGGACCCACCCTCATCGAGGCCATCACGTACCGGTTCGGCCCTCATGCCACCGCCGACGACCCGAGCCTGTACCGGAGCGAGAGCGAGGTGGAGGCCTGGCGGGTCCGTGACCCGCTCGACCGCATGCGCCGCTACCTCGACAGCCTGGACCTGTGGTCGGACGATATCGACGAGCAGGTGACGGACGAGGCGAGCGAGATGGACCTGGCCCTGGCGGAGATAGAAGGGCGGGAGCCGCCACCCCGGGAGGAAGCGGTGCGGCACGTCTACGCCAAAGTGCCCGAGGCGCTGTCCCACCAGTACGAGACGGCTCTGAGACGTGAGGACTCCGGCCCTTCCCGGCTGGAACCAGACGAGCGGTGGCGGATAGGGCACGATCCCGTGCTCGAGGGCGCCACCGCCCACTGGAACATGGCGGAGGCGATCAACGCCGCTATGGCGGAGGTCATGGACCGCCATCCGGAGGCCATCATCATGGGCGAGGACGTGGGCCGGACCGGAGGCGTGTTCCGCATCACCGCCGGCCTCCTGGACCGATTCGGCGCCGGCCGGGTCATCGACTCCCCGTTGTGCGAGACCGGCATCGCCGGGACAGCGGTGGGAATGGCCATCGGCGGGGCGCGTCCTCTGGTCGAGATCCAGTTCGACGGGTTTGTCTACCCGGCCTTCGACCAGATCGTCAGCCACATGGCCCGGTTCCGTTTCCGCACCAGGAGCAACGTTTCGCTCCCCATCGTGGTGCGCTGGCCCAACGGCGGCGGTATCGCTCCCCACGAGTTCCACGGCGACAGCCCGGAGGCCTACTTCGTCCACACTCCGGGCCTGACGGTGGTGGTCCCGTCCACGGCCGTGGACGCCAAGGGCCTGCTGGCCGCGGCGGCGGAGAGTCCGGATCCGGTGCTCTTCCTTGAGCCCAAGGTGCTGTACCGGGCCGGACGCGAGGACGTCCCCACCGGCTACTACACCCTCCCGATCGGGCGGGCGCGGATCCGCAGAGCCGGCGACGACGTGACGGTGGTCACCTACGGGGGAATGGTCCGCGTGGCGATGTCCGCCGCCGGCCAGTTGGAACGCGAGGGGGTGTCGTGCGAGGTGATCGACCTGCGCACCCTGAAGCCCTGGGACCGCGACACCGTGCTCGACTCGGTGGCCAGGACCGGGCGCCTCGTACTGGTTCAGGAGCCTCCCCGAACCGCTGGAATGGCCGCCGAGGTGGCGGCCACGGTGGCGGAGGAGGCTCTGTACGATCTCGAGGCCCCGATAGCGCGGGTGGCCGGCTTCGATGCCCCCTGGCCCCAGTTCGGGGTGGAGGCGCACGCCATCATCACCCCGCGACGGGTGGTCTCGGCCGTGCGGGAGACCCTCGGCTAGCCGGGTGCGGCTCGGCCTCCGGGTCGGGCGGCGCCCACGTCAGGTGTCTATGCCGGGCGCCCCGCCTTGAGGAATCTCGAACCGAGCATGATGAACCAGATCACCCACGGGAAGTAGCAGGCGCGTCCGATCGCGATCATGGCCTCGCTCGGGGTGGTGTAACCGATGATCAGCGCTGCAACGGAGATGGCGGACACCACGGCGATCACCAGTGCGGCCGTCCTGTGGAGGCCGCTACGTTCCCTGGCCGCCAGGCTCAGGCTGAAGGCCAGCAGGCCCAGCGATACGGCAACACCGGATACCAACGTGATGCCCAGCCCGGTCCGGTAGGTCGGTATGGCGGCTGCTAGAGCCTCCGCTGACGACACCCTGGTCTGCGCGAGCAGGTGGTCGAGCCCGGTGGCGAGTATCCATCCGACACCGCCCACGGTTGCGCTCAGCAGACCGAACCTCGTTCCGGCGGCGGCGTAATCAGGCCCCGTGGTCACCCGGCTCACTCCGGACAACCCGTAGAGCAGGAGGAGCAGGCCGAGCGGTACGAAGAGCGCGGACAGATGCGCCAGGAAGGGATTCGCGGCCAGCGCGGTAATCCTGCCGACGGAGTCCATCGAATCCGCCGGCTCGACGAGCAGCCCGCCCGGCTCGACCAGGAAGAAGACCAGGGCCATGGCCGGCCCCACCATGAGCGCCCAGGCCTCCAGCCTGTGGATCGCATCGGTTCTCATGGAATCGGTTCTCATGGTTCACCCCTTTCCCCCGAACGCACTGAAGGAGAACCCCTCTCGTGCGCCGGATGGTAGCGGCCACCCGTCTCGCCCTCCGGGGTTTCGGGGCCGGCGAGCCGCGGCGGAGGGAGCACACGGGCCGGCTCCTGGCTTTCGGACCAACCTGCAAACCCCACATGGTTGGGAACGACGAGTAGGTGCCCGACCGTTGCCCACCGAACGGCCCTTCACCCTTAGCTAGCGGTCAGAGGCGACCCCACCCTCCCCAGAACGCGAAAATCGCGGGCGCCCGCCTCCGGCCCAGGGCCCTCCCCCGCCACCACCTGTCCTGCCTGGAGCGTGGTCGGCCATGCCCGGCCGGCTGCCGGGCGATCGGCCTTCGCTCCTCGAAGCTCGTCTGACCCCTTGGCCGGCAAACCGATCGGTCGGTAGCTGTTCACCGGCGTAGGTGACTAGCGTCAAGCAAGGTATACCGGGGTTGTGACAGATCCGGGCCATCCCGGGGAGAACGCGAGAAATCGGGTCAGGACCGGTGGGCAATGGCGTCCAAGGATCTCCTCGTCACCCGTTACCCGACTAGCCGGATCCGGCGGCCGCGCCCGGGTCAGGCCAACTCTGCGGTCGTGAACACCACGTGGAACGGCACGCAGTAGATCACCAGGGTCACCTGCTCGGGTATCACGTAGTCAGCCGGCACCTCATAGTTCTGCGAACCGATATTCCCCTTGAGGGGGCCCAGATCCACGTAGCCGGCCTCCCGGAGATGGTCACGACCCGCCAATCCATGGACCGGAGTCAGGAGGACGTGGAGTTGGGGACCGTTGGTCACCTCGATGTCCTCGAGACGGATGATCCTCGATCCGTCCTCGAGCTCGTACAGGACGACCTGGCCGGATCCCTTGTGGAACGAGTCGGCATCCACCAGGTTCCCCGAGAGCAAGGCCACCGGGCCGGTGGGCGCGGGCGGCAGGGTCGTGGTCGGCTCGGGCGGCAGGGTCGTGGGCGGCTCGTCAGCTGTCGCCGCCGTGGTCGCCGGCGCATCGCCATCCGGAGCCGCGGTCGTAGCCGTCGAGGTGGTGCTCGCCACCGCTGGCGTCGTTGTCGTGGGCATCTCGGGCATGTCTTCGTCGGCCGGTGTATCTGTCGATGCGGCATCGAGCATGATCGCCTCGACCTCCTCGGCGGTCATGTCGTCTGGGACGACCGCCATGGCGGCGAGGGGGAAGGGTTCGTCCACCACCCGGTCGATGAAGAGCGGCGATCCTAGCCACCAGGCCAGGCCGATTGCCGGTAGGGCGACGATGACCGCCGCCACCTGGATGGAACGTCGCTTGTAGAACGGAGTGCGGTTGCTGCTCAAGCCGGCCTCCCCTGTTTGCCTCTCCATAGATGACAACGCCGGGCCCGCTCAGTTTGTTCCCCCAACGAGGATCGCCATCGGAGGTGCTGTACCCTGACCCTCCTATGGGAGACAGGATTGTCGCAGTCTACGGCTCCTCGCGGGCTCTCCCCGGTGACGGTGTCTACGAGGAGGGAGTCGAGCTGGGCCGCCGGCTGGTAGAGGCCGGGTTCGGGGTCACCAACGGCGGCTACTCGGGGCTGATGGAGGCTGTGTCGAAGGGCGCGGCGATCGCGGGCGGACGGGTCGTCGGCGTGACCGCCCCGGTGCTCTTCCCGCACCGGCCGGGCGGGAACGGGTTCCTGACCGAGGAGATCCAGGCCGCCGGGCTGCTCGACCGGATCAGGACCATGTCCGAACTGGCCAGCGCCTTCATCGTGATGCCGGGCAGTATCGGGACCCTCACCGAGCTGATGATCGCCTGGAACGACGCCTACCTCGCCGCGGGGCGGGGGGCGGCGCCGATGCCGATCCTCGCGTTCGGGGACGCCTGGAGCGAGATCGTCGATCGCCTGACCGGGGAGCTCCGGACCACTGCCGGCCTGGTCACCATGGTGGACAGCCCCGCCGAGGCGGTGGAGGTGTTGCGGCGCCGGCTCGGAGACGGGGCGCGATAGCTCACGGACCGGCAGATGCGGCCGGCGGGGCCGATAAGATGCGGCATACCTCGATGACCCGACCTGCTCCCCGGTACCTGCCCGTATGAGGGACTCCCCTGTCGAACAGGCTGCCGGTGGCGTGGTGTGGCGGGAGGGACCTCTGGGGATCGAGGTTCTCCTGGTCCACCGGCCCGGATACGACGACTGGACGTTTCCCAAGGGCAAGCTCGAGTCCGGCGAGTGCCTGGTGGCGTGCGCCAGGCGCGAGGTGCGGGAAGAGACCGGCGCGCGTCCGCTGATCGGGCGCTACCTGGGTGAGATCTCCTACGCCAAGCGAGAGGGCCTCCGTAAGGTGGTCCACTACTGGGCGATGCGGGCCGATGAGGTCGATTTCGTGTCCTCCTCCGAAGTGGACCGGATCCGGTGGGTCGACGAAGCATCCCTGGCCGACCATGTCTCCTACCCGACCGAGCGCGCTCTGAGCGAGCGCCTCACGGACGGTTGGCGGGATCCGGCCGACCGGATCCTGCTGGTCCGGCACGCCGATGCCGGCAAGCGAGACCGGGGGCCGAGGCCCGACAGCGCCCGGCCGCTGTCGGAGCGGGGCCGAGCCGAGGCGGTTGGTCTGATCGAGGGACTGGAGGGCTTCCCGATCGACGCCGTGATCACCAGCTATGCGGCGCGTTGCTGCCAGACCGTCACGCCCCTGGCCACCGCCCGCAAGCGCGTACCGCAGATGGCGATCGAACTCTGGGAGGAGTCCCGGCCCGCCGAGGTGAGGGCCCTGTTGCGTAATCGGCCTGAGGGGACCAGCCTGCTCTGCTCCCATCGCCCGATCGTGGGAACGATCCTGCGGACGCTCATGGGAGAGAAGCAGGCTCCAATACTCCAGAAGGGCTCGACCTGGGTGCTGGACTTCGCGGACGGTGAGTTGGTCGCCGCCAACTACCTTCCCCCACGCCGCTAGGAGCCGAACTCGCGAAAGACGGGTGCTCCGCACCGGGCCCTCCCCCGCCACCACCTGTCCTGTTCGGAGCGTGGTCGCCCATGCCCGGCCGGTGGCCGGGAGGTGGACCTTCGCTCCATGAGCTGTCATGTTCCCTCGGGCCGGCCGTTCCGATCGGTCTGTCTCATCGGCCGGTATTGGTGCTTGGCGATAGGCACCATATATCAGGGCTGTGACATTTTCTGCCCGTCAACCCATGGAGGAGGCCCGTTCGGCTCCTGCCGGGAGGATCGCCCGGTTGTCACCGGGCTGGGTCGTTTGGCCGGGCAGGGGAATATGCTGGGTCCTCGTATGGGTACGGGTCGCTTGGTTAGGAACGCACCGGCATGGTTGCCGGCACTTCGCACGAGCCGCGTCATGTGGCTCGGAGTCCTGTTGGCGGCGTCGTTGCTGGTGGCGGGGTGTGGGGCCGCCGACGATGGGTCCGAAGTCCCGGCCGAGCCGCCCGCCACCACGGCCGATCCGGCCGCCGCAACAGAAGGTTCGAGCACCGTCCCCGGGTCCACGCAGGCGGCAACCACGACCGGCGCGGCGGATGCTCCCGCGCCCTCCTCGACCGCCGCGCCGGATCCGGAGGGGGCGGCGCCGGCGGTGGCAGAGCCGGCGGTAGCAGACCCGGCACCGGAGGATCCGGAGGGCGGGCCCGACCCTAAGCAGGGCCTGGATCCGGTGGTGGCCTATGCCACCGAGTCGTGGCCCACCGACTGGGCAAACCGCACCGTCGACCTGTCGGAGCTGCTGCTCGGGATCGGCATGATCGATCCGCGGGATGCCATCCCGCCCATCGATGACCCGATCTTCGAGTCCCTCGACCAGGCCGCCGAGTGGCTCGACAGCAGGGCGCCGGGAATGCTGGTCTCCATCGGCGGCGACTCCCGCTTCTACGCGCTCAGCATCCTCCATCGCCACGAGATCGTGAACGACCGGATCGGGGGCATCCCCGTCGCGGTCACCTACTGCCCGCTGTGCAACACGGCGCTGGTCTTCGACAGCCGGGTGGGCGGCGAGGAGCTCCGCTTCGGGGTGTCGGGACTCCTCCGCAACTCCGACCTGGTCATGTGGGACGACGGGACCGTCTCGCTGTGGCAGCAGGTCACCGGCGAAGCGATCGTGGGCGCCGCGGCGGGAACGGTCCTCACCCACATCCCGAGCGCCATCGTGTCGTTCGGGGAGTTCGCCGCCGCCTATCCGGACGGACGATCCCTTTCCCGGGACAACGGTGGCGGCATACCGTACGGCTTCAATCCCTACGAGGGGTACTCCAGCCGGGCGGCGCCCTATCCCTTCTTCACCGGCGAGGTCGATCCCCGCTACGGGGCCCTGGAACGGGTGGTGGGGGTGACCATCGGCGGCGCCGCCACTGCCTACCCGTTCCCCCTGCTCGCCGAGGTCGGGGCGGTCAACGACTCCGTCGGAGGGGTTCCGATCACGGTGTTCTGGGGCGGGGACACCGCCGACGCCCTCGACAGCCGGGTGGTGCGCGAGGGGCGGGCGATAGGGACGGGGATCGCCTACCTGCGCCAGGTGGACGGGCGCCCGCTGACGTTCTTCAAGGAAGGCGAGGTGTTCCGGGACCAGGAGACCTCGTCGACCTGGACCCTGCTGGGCGAGGCGGTCAGCGGCCCGCTGGCCGGGTCCAGGCTGGAGATCGCCATCCATCGCAACGAGTTCTGGTTCGCGTGGGGCGCCTTCTTCCCGGAGGGGGACGTCTACGAAGGGTGACCGGCCAGGGCCTGAAGGTCACCCGGATGGCATCGGTGTCGCGCCCGCTCGAAGGGACGATCCCGGCGCACGTGCTCGCTCGACCCCCGACCCGTCCGGCGGCGCGGGAGATCCGGCTAGATGAGGTCCTGCTCGCGGATCCCGAACGAAGGGTGGCGCAGCCGGCAGAGGGCCAGCTTCTCGAGCTGACGGATCCGCTCCCTGGTGAGGTTGAACTCCTCACCGATCTCCTCCAGCGTCCTCGGAACGCCGTCCAGGAACCCGTACCGGAGCGAGAGTATCCGGCCTTCCCGGTAGGGAAGCCGGTCGATCGAGCGGCGCAGGCAGTCGGACACGTCCAACTCCACGGTGACCTGCACCGGGTCATCGGCGTCCTGGTCCTCGATGAAGTCCCCGAGCTGGGCGCCGTCCTCGCCGACCGGCTTCTCGAGCGAGGCGGCGTCCGAGACGCTCAGAGCCAGCTCCACCTTGTCGAGGGTGACGCCGGCCTCTTCGGCAATCTCGGCCGGCTTCGGATCGCGGCCCAACTCCGCCTTGAGGCTGGCTTGCGCGGCCCGGACCGCCGCCAACGTGTCGTGGAGGTGGACGGGGATGCGGACGGTACGGGACTTGTCGGCGATGGCGCGGGTGATGGCCTGGCGGATCCACCAGGTGGCGTAGGTGGAGAACTTGAAGCCCTTCCGCCAGTCGAACTTCTCGACTGCCCGGATCAGACCCAGGTTTCCTTCCTGGATCAGATCGAGGAAGTCGATTCCCGAGGTGTTGGCATACCTCCGGGCGTTGGCGACCACCAGCCGGAGGTTGGCAGTGAGGAACTCGTCCTTGGCCCGGCGGCCCCGGTCCCGCTTGCGCTTGAGCCTGAGCCGATCCTTCTGGAGCTTCTTCCGGTCGTCCCTGAGCCTGCTCCAGGACTTCTCGAGCTTGTGCCGCTCCTCCTCCGGAAGCTTCATCTCCCGGTTACGGAGCCGGCGCTCCCTGGCCCTTAGCCTGTCCTCCCTCTCGTCGAGATCACCGTCCTCCAGCGCTGCGCCGGCCTTCAGCCCCTCCTCGATGGCCTGGGCCAGCTCGACCTCCTTCTCGGCGTTGAGCAACTCGTACTCGCCTATGGCGGCCAGGTACTGGCTCACGAGGTCGGTTGTGAGCCGACCCTTCTCGTCGGTCAGCTTGTTGCTGTTTCTGTCCCGCTCCCGCTTGGCTACCGAGCCTGCGGGTGCCACCGGTTTCTGCCGGGTCGGGTTTGCGACAGCCATGCGGTTCCCTCCACTCATCGCCCGCCGGCCGTTCCGGCGATTAACTCCTTGCGGTAAGACCGGCCCCGGGGCCGGTCTTACCGAGACTACTCAACTCCTGCCTGCCGCGTGTCCAGCGCGTGAAGCCGACCCCCGCCGGTCCCTCAACACCGAACACGTTCATGCTACGCGCACCGGCGAGGTAACGAGGACGCTGGTCGGTCGGGCTCTCGCGGCAAACGATGCCCGTACGCCGACATACTCCACAACGCCTTTCCGGCCGCGTTTCTTCCGCCTTTTCGATTAGCGATGCCTTTTCAACGCCCGGAGCCGCCCCGGACGGCAAGCACACGCACCTACGTAACATGGTGCTGACGACCCCAGGGGGATTTCATGCGCCGACACCGTGACCTGCCATGGCGCTGCTGAGAGACCTGCCGCTCGAGGGGTTGTCCCCTTACCTGATCCAGCACCGGGACAACCCGGTCGACTGGCACCCATGGGGAGAGGAGGCCTTCGAGGCCGCCAAGACCGCGGACCGCCCGATCCTGCTCTCGGTCGGATACTCGACCTGCCATTGGTGCCATGTCATGGAGCGGGAGTCCTTCCACGACCATGCAACGGCCGATTTCATGAACCGGCATTTCGTATCGGTCAAGGTTGACCGCGAGGAACGACCCGACGTGGACTCTATCTACATGGACGCGGTCCACACCATGACCGGCCGGGGCGGCTGGCCCATGACCGTGTTCCTGACGCCCGGCGGCCGCCCGTTCTTCGCCGGGACGTACTTCCCCGATGTGGACCGCCACGGCATGCCCAGCTTCCGCCGCGTGCTGGAGGCGATCGAGCACGCCTGGCGGAACAGACGGAAAGACGTGCGGGAACAGGCGGACCAGCTGACCGGGGCGATCGGGCTCACCCTCCCACCCGCCGAGGACCTGCCCGGCCGAGCCCGGGTGAGCGCCGCCTACGAGACCCTCTCCCGGCAGTTCGACTTGCAACACGGCGGCTTCGGCGGCGCCCCCAAGTTCCCCCAGGCGCCGATCCTGGAGTTCCTGGCCAGGATAAGCGGCCTCGCCACGGCGACCAAGGCCAAGCCGATGCTCACCACCACACTGACCCGCATGGCGCGAGGCGGCATCCGCGACCACCTGGGCGGCGGGTTCGCCCGCTACTCCGTGGATCGGATCTGGCTGGTCCCCCACTTCGAGAAGATGCTCTACGACAACGCCGATCTGGCCCGCCTGTACGTCCGGGCGTGGCAGATCACCGCCAACCCGTACTACCAGGAGGTGGCGGTCGACACCCTGGGGTACATGTTGCGGGATCTCGCCCATCCCGGGGGCGGCTTCTTCGCGGCGGAGGACGCCGACTCCGAGGGGGTGGAGGGCAAGTTCTACGTGTTCGATCACGAAGAGTTCCACGAGGTGGTCGGACCGGACGACGGGCCCGTGGCCGCCACCTACTTCGGGGTGTCGAAGGGCGGCAACTTCGAGGGCGACAACATCCTCTACGAGTCAGCCACCACCTCGGAGGTGGCGGAAAGGTTCGGCACCGGGGTCGAGGAGGTGGAGAGCGCGATCGGGCGGGCCAAGGAGAGGCTCCTGGCCCGCCGGGGCACCAGGATCCGGCCCGGCCGGGATCACAAGATCATCACCGTGTGGAACGGTTTCGCCCTGCGGGCGCTCGCGGTGGCGGGCGCCGCGCTGGGGACGGAGGACTACCTGGAGGCGGCCCGGGCGAACGCCCGGTTCGTCCTCGGCGAGATGCGCCGCCGCGACGGGCGCCTGGCGCGGGTCTGGAGCAACGGCCTGGCGCCGATCCCCGGGTTCCTGGAAGACCACGCGGCGTACTCCCTCGGGCTTCTGGAGCTCTACCAGGCCACCGGCGAGGTCGAGTGGTTCGTGGCCGCCCGGGAGCTGGTCGACCTGCTGGAGGAGCACTTCGGCGGCCCGACCGGGGTGGTGTTCGCCAGCGCCGCCGACGCCTCCAACCTGGTGGTAAGGCCGTCCGACCAGCAGGACAACCCGAGCGCCTCCGGCGCATCGCTGGCGGCGGAGTGCTACCTACTGCTCGGTCATCTCACCGGGGACCACAGGTATCACGAGCGCTTCGAGCAGATCGTCCGGGCGGGGGACCGGCTCCTCGAGGCGGCCCCTTCCGCGGCCGGTCACCTGCTGGCGGCCCTGGCCGCGTCCCAGATGGGCATACGGGAGGTGGCCGTGACCGGGCCTCGCGCCCTGGAGTGGGCCGGGCGGCTCGCCGGAACCTACCGGCCCGATCTGGTGCTGGCCCCGTCCCCGGGTCCTGCCGATGAGGTTCCCGTGGTGGCCGGGCGCTACCGGGAGGGCGAGACCCTCGGCTACGTCTGCGAGCGGGGCGCCTGCCGGATGCCGGTCGGATCCTACGCCGAGCTGGAGGTCCAGGTAGCCGGGAAGGGCTACGATCGACCCTCGTGATACACGGGAACGCCCTCGACGCCATCGGCTGGACGCCCCTGGTCCGGCTGGCCCGACTCCATCCACCCGGGAACCTGGTGGCCAAGCTCGACTACCTGAACCCGGCCGGGTCGGTCAAGGAGCGGATCGCGGTCAACATGATCGACCAGGCCGAGCGGCAAGGATTGCTGGGTCCGGGAGGGACGATCATCGAGCCCACCTCGGGCAATACGGGGGCCGGCCTGGCCATGGTCGGGGCGGTCCGGGGTTACCGGGTGATATGCACGGTCCCCGACAAGGTGGCGACCGAGAAGATCCGCCTGCTCGAGGCCTACGGAGCGGAGGTCATCGTCACCCCCACGAACCTGCTCCCGGAGGACGAGGACTCCTACTACGGCGTCGCCCGCCGCCTGACCGAGGAGATCGACGGTGCCTTCAGCCCCGACCAGTACTCCAACCCGTCCAACCCGGAGGCTCACTACCTGACGACCGGACCGGAGGTGTGGGAGCAGACCGGAGGGGAGATCGACGTGTTCGTGGCAGGCGTGGGCACCGGCGGGACCATCTCGGGGACGGGACGGTACCTGCGGGAGCGCAAGCCGTCGGTGGAGCTGGTGGGGGCCGATCCGGAGGGATCGATATACACCGCGGCCCGCGAGGAGGACATCCACCAGTACCGGGTGGAGGGCGTCGGGGAGGATTTCTGGCCCGAGACCCTGGACCGGGACATCGTCGACCGCTACATCATGGTGGACGACCAGCAGTCGTTCGACATGGCCCGGCGGGTGGCCGAGTGCGAGGGATTGTTGATCGGCGGCTCCGGGGGCATGGCGGTGCATGCGGCGCTCAAGGTTGCGGCGGAGGACACCGGCCGCCTGGTGGTGGTGCTTTTACCCGATTCGGGGCGGGGCTACCTGTCGAAGATCTGGAACGAGGAGTGGCTGGCCAAACACGGCCTCGAATAAGCCGCTCGGAGCCGCCTTCCGAGTCAAGAAAAGAGTCCGGGGCCCCGTCAATGGGGCCCCGGACTACGTTCGCTTATCCAGAAAGCCTACCCGTACTTCATCGTGAAATCCTTAGCCTCACTCGATGCCGCATGAGGACCGGCATGCGGACGGGAAAGCCCGGTGGTCCGAGTTGGAGTCGCCACCGGACCGGCGGTCACGCCTGAGGGCGACCACCGGAAGCGACCCGTGGCCGCTAGCGCTCGGCCACCTCCAGAGTCCTACTAGAACTGGGTAACAAGTCGGATCACCTCCTTTCTCTGGTACGCGCCAATATAGCGGCCCGTTGTGCATGAGAGGTGCATGACGTGCCCGGCGATCGCCGGCGGGACCTTCCCGAGGACCCGGCCCGCAGGCGACGACCGGCCACCATCAGGCTCACAACGTCACACACGGTGCCGTGAACCTGAGGCTCAGAGCGTCATATATGACGCCCTCTGCCTCAAGAACCGCCTAGCGCCGCAAGTCGCGAAAATCCGTGCCCCGCACCGGGCCCTCCCCCACCACCACCTGTCCTGTTGGAGCGTGGTCGGCGATGCCCGGCCGGCTGCCGGGTGTCGGCTGTTCGCTCCATCGAGCTGTCATGTTCCCTCGGACCGGCCGCTCCGATCGGTACTCACATCATCGGCCGGTGTAGGTGCTTGGCGGTAGGCAACGTATATCAGGGGTGTGACGCGTTTAACCCCTTTTCTTCAGAACGCGAAAAATATCCGGCAGGACTCGAGGAAGCCGTGCTGCGCCGGCCCCCGGCGCGCCACCCGGGCGGGCAGCCGGCGTCCGGGTCGGCGATCCGGGGTTAGAGGGCGTCCGACAGGGCGCGCCAGAGGTCGGTCACGGCGGACCCCAAGCCTCCCAGCGCCCAGCGCAGGACCAGGGCCACGACGGCGATCCCGGCCGCGGCGAAGATCATCCGGAGCCGGTAGGTCATCGTCTCCTCGCTGTCCTCCAGGTAGGAGGGATTGGCGACCGGCGCCCGCGCCATGGCGCGCCGTCGCCCGAGGGATTGCCTGGCTCTCGAGATCAGTTTCGACCCGGGCGCCTCCGAGAACTCAAGAGGGGCGCTCTCCGGGTGTGGGAGATCCGGCGGCTCCTCCAGCTCGACGAACTCGATGTCGTACAGGGTGTCCTCGTCCAGATCGGTGTCCGGCTCGGGCGGCGGCAGCAGCATCCTGTGCTCGTCGACCCGCCGCAAGGCTTCCTCCAGGAGAGGCATCGGCAGCCTCAGCGCGGCGGACACGTCCACCAACTCGTCGGCGTCAGGTACGGCGGAGCCCTGTTCCCAGCCGACCACCACTTCGATCGGCCGCCCGGTTCGGGTGGCGATGTCCACCACGGAGACGTCCATCTCTTCACGGCGCTTCGCGAACAGGCGGGCGAACGCCAGCCCTTCGTCCGGCGACATCAGTGGGTCAGTATCTCGGGGAGGCTGTCGGGTTCCGGCCCGGCGGTGACCCGCAGCAGACCGAGGTCCTTGACGTTCCAGCACAGGGTCATGCCACCCGGCACCAGGAGCCGCAGGATCGACTCACCGTCGGCGCGGCCGGCGTGAACCTCACCGAGCGCCAGCACCTCGGTCAGGGGGATCGAGGCGGAATAGGCGCCGTCGGCGCTGAGGGCCGTGACGTGGGTGGCGCCCGTCCGGGGCCGGGCCGCCTCGATCAGCGGGCGCATGGCCACCACCACGCCCGCCGCGCCCTCCTCCGGAGTTCCCATGTCGTGGAGGGTGTCCAGGTCGTAGCCCCGGGGACGGTCGACCAAGCCGGTCACCCGCAGCAGCGGTAGCTCGTTGGATGTTCCACCAGACACGGTCCAACGGTAGCGTTAACGGGATGCCAAGCCGCGCCTTGGACCCCGCAGGTCATGGCGGAGGCGGACGGGAATCGAACCCGCCGGGGCACTCTCGTACCCCCACTGGTTTTGAAGACCAGGGAGCCCACCAGGCGCTCGTTCGCCTCCATCCCGGAGGATACTCCGCGCCGATGTCGTCGGGCCGGCGTGTCCAGGTCTTCTGCGGACGCGGCTACGCTCATGCGACCGGAACACGAGAACACGAGAACATGGCTGCCGGCAGAAACGACAATCACGATTCGAACGGTTACCGGATCATGCCGGGATGGCGGGTCGGTCACCTGATGGAGCAGTCGACCACCCGGTCCGGCCTGCTGGTTCCGCCGGGGACCGAATCCACCAGCGACGCTCTGGCACTGGTGGACATCCACACGGGCCGCCGGTTCTGGGCGGTGCCGACCGGGGCCTGGCGCTTCCTGTGGCCGGAGAACAACCGGCTGGCGGTGGCCGTGAGGAACTCCCAGATCATCGCCGAGGAGCAGGACGACCCGCCGACCGGCAAGGACTCCTATCTGTGACCCTTCCGGCCTGCCACACTCCGGGAAGGGAGCGGGCATGACATCCGAAGGCCGCCGGGGACGACGCCTCACCGCCACCGTCACCGACCTGGATGTCGCCCGGCAGAAGGCCTACCTCATCAGCGTCGACTTCGAAGGGGCCGGCATTGGCGACGTCGATCGGTCACTCGAGGAGCTGGTCCTCCTGACGGATACGGCCGGGTCGACCCCGGTGGCGACCGCACGGGTCCGGCGCCGCTCACCGCATGCCGCCACGCTGATCGGTCCCGGCCAGGCCGAAGACCTGGCCCGGGACGCCCAGGCCCTGGACGTGGACGTGGTGGTGTTCGACAACGACCTGGCACCGGGCCAGCAGCGCAACCTCCAGCAGCTGTTCGAGTGCGACGTGGTCGATCGGGTGGCCGTGATCCTGGACATCTTCGCCCAGCACGCCACCAGCCGGGAGGGCATGCTCCAGGTGGAATCGGCGCTCCTCCGCTATCACCTGCCCCGGCTGCGCGGGAAGGGCACCGAGCTAAGCCGCCTCGGCGGAGGCATCGGCACGAGAGGGCCCGGCGAGACCAAGCTGGAGACCGACCGCCGCCGGATCCGGCAGCGCATCACCCACGTGGAGAAGCGCCTCAAGGAGGTCCAGAAGGTCCGGGAGGCCCAGCGCAAGACGCGCAGCGGCTCGGCCATCCCCCTGGTGTCGCTGGTCGGATACACCAACGCCGGCAAGTCCACGCTGCTCAACGCCCTCACCGGCGCCGGGGTGCTCACCCAGGACCGCCTGTTCTCCACCCTCGACTCGACCACCCGCCGGCTCGAACTCTCCAACGGGCGCCAGGTGCTGCTGTCCGACACGGTGGGGTTCGTCCGCAGGCTGCCCCATCAACTGGTCGAGGCCTTCCGCTCCACCCTCGAGGAAACGGTCCAGGCCGACCTGCTGCTCCACGTGGTGGACGTCTCCGAACCCGGCGCGCCCGACCAGATCTCGGCGGTGAGGGGGGTCCTCGACTCGATCGGCGCCGGCCACATCCCCGAACTCCTGGTGCTCAACAAGGCCGACTCCGCCGACCTGACCAGCCTCTCCCCCGTCGAGCAGCTGTATCCGGACGCGGTGCTCGTCTCGGCTGCGGAGCCCACCGGCCTCGAGGAGCTGGCGGACCGCATCGCCGGCGTGCTGGCCCGAGGCTTCCTGGAGATCGACCTGGTGATCCCCTATACCGACGGAGCCGTCCTGGGCGAACTCCGCCGCGAGGCGGAAGTCCTGACCGAGGACCACGGGGCGGAGGGCACCCTGGTCAGCGTCCGGCTGCCTCCCGATCGGGCCGGACGCTACCGGCGCTTCGCCGCGGTCGGCTGAGCGACCCGCTGCCCGGCGGCCCACAGCGCCGCACCGACCATGCCGGCATCGTTGCGCAGCGCGGCGGGAACTACCTCGGCCCGGGAGCGCAGGCGGGGGCCGAACTTCTTGAAGCGCTTCGAGACTCCCCCGCCGATCACCACCAGATCGGGAGAGAGCAGCCGGTCCAGGTGGGCCAGGTACTCGTTGAGCCGCTCCGTCCACTCGCCGAGCGAGAGCCCCTGGGCCTTGCGCGCTCGGTTGGAGGCACGGCTCTCGATCACCTGCCCGCCCAGCTCGAGGTGGCCCAGCTCGGTGTTGGGGACCAGCCGGCCGCCGTTCAGCAGGGCCGAGCCGATGCCGGTTCCGAGCGTGAGCACCAGGACCACGCCGGACCGCCCGGCCGCCGCACCGAACCGGGCCTCGGCCAGGCCCGCCGCGTCGGCGTCGTTGATCATCACCACCGTCCTCCCGCAGGCCTCCGAGAAACGCTCTCCGGCATCGACCCCGATCCAGCTGCCGTCGAGGTTGGCAGCCGAGTAGATCCGGTCAGTGATGACGATGCCCGGGAAGGCGCAGCCGACCGGACCGCTCACGCCGGGGAAGGAGCCGGCGATCTCGCGGAGGGTCCGGGACACCGGCTCGACCAGGGCGGGCTGCGGGGTGGGGATGCGGCGCCGGTCCGCGGTGAGGGCGCCGGACAGGACGTCGACCGGGGCGCCCTTGATGCCGCTCCCGCCGATGTCGATGCCGAGGTGAATGCCCACTCCCCTAGCGTACGGCAACGCCGAGTGTCGGCCGGATCGGGCGAATGCGGAATACCTCGGTAGATTCGGGCCTGAATGACCGAGGGGACACGTGAGAACCGCTGACATCGGATTGATCGGGCTGGCCGTCATGGGCCAGAACCTGGTGCTGAACATGGCCGATCACGGGTACACCGTGGCCGTCTACAACCGGACCACTAGTCGAACAACCGAATTCGTCAACGGCCCGGCCGCCGGCGCCGCCGTGATCGGGGCCGAGACCCTGGAGGAGTTTGTGGGGCGACTCACGAGGCCCCGCCGGGTGATGGTGATGGTCAAGGCCGGGCGGGCGGTGGACGCCGTCCTCGAGGGATTGGTCCCGCTGCTGGATGAGGGGGACATCGTCATCGACGGCGGCAACTCCCACTTCGAGGACTCGGCACGGCGGGTGAGCGATCTCCGGGAACGGGGGCTGTCGTTCGTGGGTGCGGGCGTATCCGGGGGCGAGGAGGGCGCCCGCAACGGCCCGTCCATCATGCCGGGCGGCTACGAGGCGGCCTGGCCGGAGGTGAAGGGCGTGCTCCAGGCCATCGCCGCCAAGGTGGCGGACGGGACACCGTGCTGCGACTGGGTGGGCCCGGACGGCTCGGGCCACTACACCAAGATGGTCCACAACGGCATCGAGTACGGCGACATGCAGGTGATCGCCGAGGCTTACCACCTCATGCGGATGGTGCTGGGCATGACCTGCGAGGAGATGGCCGGGGTCTTCCGGACCTGGGGACGGGGCCTGCTCGACTCCTACCTGGTCAACATCACCGCCGACATCCTCGGCCACGTGGACGGCAACGGTGAGCCCACCCTCGAGCGGATCCTCGACGCCGCCGGCCAGAAGGGGACGGGTAAGTGGGCGGTCATATCCTCGCTCGACCTCGGCTACCCGTTGACCCTGGTGGCCGAGGCAGTCTACGCCCGGGTGGTGTCCTCCCTGCGAGACCAGCGGTTCGAGGCGGCGGAGCTGGTGGGCTCGGGGGTGAAGCAGGCCGACGGCCTGGGCGCCGAATTCGTGGACGACATCCACGACGCCCTGTACGCCTCCAAGATCGTTTCCTACGCCCAGGGCTTCATGCTGCTCGGCGCGGCCGCCTCCGAGTACGGCTGGAACCTCGACTACGGGCGGATCGCCCAGCTCTGGCGGGAGGGTTGCATCATCAAAGCGGCCTTCCTGGACGACATCACCGCCGCCTTCCGGAGGAGACCCGACCTGCCCAACCTCATCCTGGACCGCTTCTTCGCCGATGCGCTGGGCAATGCCGAGGCGGGCTGGCGGCGGGTGGTGGCGACCGCCGTCCGGGTCGGGCTGCCGGTTCCGGCGTACGCATCGGCCCTGGCGTTCTACGACTCCTACCGGTCGAAGCGCCTTCCGGCCAACCTCATCCAGGCCCAGCGCGACTATTTCGGCGCCCACACCTACGAGCGGGTCGACCGCCCCCGCGGAGAGTTCTTCCACACCGACTGGACCCGCCCCGGCGGTTAGCACGCGATGGAGGCATCCAGGTCCGGTGGCCGGCATCTGCCTCCGGCGCCGGACATGAGAAGGGACCCGGGCTAGCCGGCCGGTACCAGGCCGATCTCCAGGAGGGTGGTTCCCTCCTCGGGTCTGACCACCGCTGAAAACGCTCGGGCGGCGGGGATCGCAGTCGTGCCTCCGGCCGGGACGCCGGTTGGCGAAGCGTTCCCGTTCCCGACGGAGACCGAGCCACCGGCGACCATCAGGATCCGCAGCTCCGCCTCCCGGACGAGCGCCGCACGGTCCCCTGCGGCAAGGCGATGCTCCCTCATCCAGTAGTGGGGCGTGGATACCAGCAGGCGGCCTCCGTCGCCGTCCGCAGGCGGGATCGAGGGGACCGGCCGATGCTCGGCAGCCAGCGCCCCGAGCGCGTCCTCGACATGGAGCGGACGTTCGGGACGCCGGTACTCCTCGGTCCAGTCGTAGAGGCGGAAGGTGGTGTCCGACGGGGTCTGGACTTCGGCGACGGTGACGCCGGCGCCCAGTGCGTGCACCGTCCCGGCCGGGAGATGGTGGAAGTCGCCCCGCTTCACGGGGATTCTCCGCAGGAGCCCGGCCAGACCGGGCGTTCCGGCGGCGGCACGGACGTCCTCGATGGTGACTCCGGCACGGAGGCCCTTGAAGATGGCGGCGCCGGGTTCGGCGTCCAGCACGTACCAGGATTCGGTCTTGGCGAACCATCCACGGCGCCGGGCGGCGTACCCCTCGTCCGGATGCACCTGGATCGAGAGGTGTTCGGCGGTGTCGAGCAGCTTGACCAGGAGGGGAAAGTCGCCGGCCGGGGTGGGCGGCGCGGAGCCCAGCAGCTCGCGTCCCGACTCCGCGATCAGCTGCCGGAGGCTCTTGCCACGATGGGGGCCGCCAGCCACCAGCGTCCGGCCCTCGGCGGATGCCGACAGGGCATCGTCGGGAAGGTCGGCCACCTCCCAGGACTCCCCGTAGGTCGTTCCGGCGGGCAAGTGCTCCGGCAGGGGCTTGCCGAGCCCTTCCAGCCGGTGCCCGCCCCACGGCTTGGGGACGAGGATGGGCTCGAGAGCGAGCGGGCCGCTTCCCTTCACCGGTGATCACCGGAGAACCGGACGGCCGGGCAGGTCACGGTGCTGCGTAACATGGCGGCGATGCCGAGCTGGTACATGGATCAGATCGTATCCCGTTCGGGCATCTCCCTCCCCGATTCCCGAGCCATGGAGTCACGATGACCGAGCCCTCCTACCGGTTGCCCCGCCAGGTAGTCCCCAGCCACTACCGATTGCGGATGGAACCCGATCTCGATACCGCCACCTTCACCGGGTCCGAGGTGGTGACCTTCGACGTGGTCGAGGCTACCGACCGGGTGGTGCTTAACGCCGCCGAGCTGCAGATCGATGAGGCTCGATTCGTCCGTGGCGACGCCAGCGCCCAAGCCGAGGTCGAGTATGACGAGGAACTGCAGCGAGCCACCCTCCGGGTCCCTAAGCCCCTGTCGACCGGCCGATGGGAGCTCCACTGCCGCTTCACCGGGATCCTCAACGATCAGCTCCGGGGCTTCTACCGGTCCACGTTCGACGACGAGGACGGGAACTGCCAGGTCATAGCCACAACCCAGTTCGAGGCCACCGACGCCCGCCGCGCCTTCCCGTGCTGGGACGAGCCGGACTTCAAGGCCTCCTTCGGGGTCACCCTGGTGGTGCCGGAGGACCTGATGGCGGTCTCGAACGGCGCCGAGGTCGAGCGGGCGCCCCTCGGCGACGGCCGGGTGGCGATCACCTTCGCCGACACCATCGTGATGTCTACGTATCTGGTGGCCTTCGTGGTGGGTCCCTTCGAGGCAACCGCGCTGATCGATGTGAACGGGGTGCCGCTCCGTATCGTGGCGCCCAGGGGCAAGATGCGCCTGACCGGGTACGCGCTGGAGTGCAGCCGGTTCTGCCTCGACTACCTGGCCACCTACTACGGCATCCCCTACCCGGGCGACAAGGTGGACATGGTGGCCATCCCCGACTTCGCCTTCGGCGCCATGGAGAACTTGGGATGCATCACCTACCGGGAATCGGTGCTGCTGGTCGACGAGGAGATCGCCACCTCGGCGGAGAAGATGCGGATCCTGGACGTGATCGGGCACGAGCTGGCCCACATGTGGTTCGGGGACCTGGTCACGATGAAGTGGTGGAACGGCATCTGGCTGAACGAGGCCTTCGCCACCTTCATGGAGATGAAGGCCGTCGATGCCTTCCGTCCCGAGTGGAAGCGCTGGCTGGAGTTCGCGGCGGCCGAGCGTCCCTGGGCGTTCAAGACCGACGAGCTGGCCGGAACGAGGCCGGTGGAGTTCGAGGTGCGTTCTCCCGCCCAGGCGGAGGGGATGTTCGACGGCATCACCTACGGCAAGGGCTCGGCCGTGCTCCGGATGATGGAGCAGTACGTGGGCGAGGAGCCGTTCCGGTCCGGGGTCGAGAGCTACCTGCGGCGGCACGCCTACGGCAACACCGAGACGAGGGACTTGTGGGAGAGCCTGGACGAGTCCTCGGGCCGCCCGGTGGGCGAGATCATGGACACCTGGATACTCCAGGGCGGCTACCCGCAACTGAGCGTCGGTATCGCGGACGGCGGCGTCTCCCTGGAGCAGAGCCGGTTCCTGCTGATCCCCGATCCTGCCGACACCAGTTCCTGGAAGGTCCCCGTCCGGCTACGAGGCATGGCGGGCGGGGACCCGTTCGAGACAAGCGTGCTGGTGGAGGGGTCGCGGATCACGATCCCGCTGGGCGGACCGGTCGACTGGGTGATCGCCAACGCGGGCGGGCACGGGTTCTTCCGGTCGCGATACGAGGAGTCCCTGCTGGAGGCTCTCGTGGACCGGCTCCACCTGCTGGACCCGGTGGAGCGGTTCGTGCTGGTGGACGACGCCTGGACCTTCGTCGAGGCAGGACGATCCGGCGTGTCAGGGTTCGTGGGCCTGGCCTCCGCCTTCAGGGACGAGCAGGAGCAGGCGGTCTGGGGGGCCTTACTGGGCGCCATCGGCGCCATCGGGCACCATCTGGTCACCGACGGCACCCGGCCCCGCTACGAACGGTGGGTGGCCGGCCTCCTCGCCCCCCTGGCCGATCGGCTGGGATGGGCGCCCGCCGGTGAGGAATCCGATCTGGTGCGCCGCCTCCGGGGGCGGGTGATCGACTCGCTGGGCCGGCTGGCCAACCTCCCCCAGGTCGTCGAGCAGGCCCGGAGCGTCCACGAGCAGCGGGTGGCCGATCCCACGTCGGTGGATCCCGAGGTGGCCGGGGCGGCCATCTCGGTCTGCGCCGCGCACGGGGACGCCGACACCTACGAGAGGTTCCTCGACCGGTACCGGACCGTCCGCAATCCCCAGGAGTCCCTCAAGTACCTGCGGGCGGTGGCTTCGTTCGACGCCGAGGATGCCGTGGATCGCACCTTCGAGCTCATCGCCGACCGCAGCGTCCGCAACCAGGACACCAGCTGGGTGCTGGCCCGGATGCTGGCCAACCGGGTGACCGGTCCCTATGCCTGGTCGAAGTTCAAGGATCGCTGGGACGGCATCCTCGAGATCGCCCCGCCGATGACCCAGGCCCGAATGGCGGACGGCTTCCCCGCTCTCTCCCATCCCGAGGTGGCGACGGACGTGGCGGCCTTCCTGGCCGACAACCCTCTCCCCCATGCCGCCAAGGCCGTGGAGCAGAAGCTGGAGCGCCTCTCGGCCCTGGTCAAGATGAGGGAGCGCGAGACGGGAGCGATGGCCGGGGCTCTCCCCGAGTAGGTGGTCTGTCTGCGGGTTGGCGGTGCGGTATGGCGTCGGCAGCGGGGTTCCTCGCAAGGCCCGCTGACGAAGGCGTGGCCGCAGCGGCACGTTGAGGAAGCGGAACGCAGCGACGGGGCGCCGATGACCGCCAGAGCACGCCAAGCTTCCCGCCGGCAGACCACTAACGTCAGGATCGACGCAGGAGAGGAAGCAGGCCATGGACATTTCATTCTGGGTGGACCCGCTCTGACCGTGGTGCTGGGTGACGGCCCGGTGGGTTGTCGACGAGGTTACGCCGGAGCGGGACGTACGGGTTGAGTGGGAACCCATCAGCCTGATGTTCAAGAACGATCCGGAACCGGGTTCGGACCGGCACCGGACCACCTCCCGGACCCACGGCATGCTGCGGGTGATGGAGTCGGTGAGGACGGAGTTGGGCAACGAGGGCGTGTTCCAGGCCTACTGGGCGTTCGCCACCCGCATCCACCACGACCGGAACCTGTTCGACTTCGATGTCGCCCAGGTGTTGGCGGCCATCGGCATCGACTCCGGCCACGCCCGGGCCTTCGGGGACGGCTCGTGGGACGGGGAGATCCGCCGCCGCATGGATACCGGGCTCGCTCTGGTCGGCGATGACGTGGGCACCCCGATCATCGCCATGGAGGATGCCCGGGGCGACCGGGTGGGGATGTTCGGGCCGGTGATCACCCGGGTACCCGGCCGTGACGACTCCTTGCGGCTCTGGGACGGTCTGGTGGCGGTCACCACCGTGCCGGGCTTCTGGGAGCTGAAGCGAACCCGCACCGAGGACCCCGAGTTCGGCGAGCGCCCTGCCGGGGCTACACCCGTCTAGCCGGCCGGGAAGGAGAACATGAGCTACCCCATCAGGATCGCCGTGCAGATCCGTCCCCAGCACGGCGACTACCGGGACATCAGGGCGGCCGCCGTCCAGGCCGAGGAGATGGGCGTGGACGCGGTGTTCAACTGGGACCACTTCTACCCGCTCTACGGCGATCCGGACGGCAAGCACTTCGAGTGCTGGACCATGCTCGCCTCGTTCGCCGAGGTGACCGAGCGGGTGGAGATCGGCGCCCTGGTCACCTGCTACTCGTACCGCAACGCCCACCTGCTGGCCGACATGGCGCGCACGGTGGACCACATCAGCGACGGTCGCCTCATCCTGGGCCTCGGTGCCGGATGGTTCGAAAAGGACTACAGCGAGTACGAGTACCCGTACGGCACCGGCGGCACCCGGCTCCGGGACTTCGAAGCCGGTCTGTACCGCATCACCAAGCGCCTACGGCTGCTCAACCCTCCCCCGGTGCGGGACATCCCCATGCTGATCGGCGGCATGGGCGAGAAGCAGACCCTACGGCTCGCAGGCCGCTACGCCGACATCTGGCACGGGTTCGGCGGTCCGGAGACGCTCACCCGCAAGAGCCGGATACTGGACGGTTGGTGCCGCGAGGCGGGACGTGACCCGGCCGAGGTGGAGCGCGCCATCGAGGTCGAGGACCCGACGGACATCGACCGCGCCGACGGGCTTCTGGCGGCCGGGGCCACCCTGATAACGCTGTCGATCAACGGACCCCGATACGACCTGTCGGCCGTGCCGGACTGGCTCAGCTTGCGGGACGGCCGGAACGCCGCCCGACAAGGGGGTTGAACCCGCCGCCGTCCCGCCCCATACTGCCCGGCAGTCACAAACACCACCGGGCTCTTGCTTTTCGACGTCGGAGGGACCGGACCAGGGATCAATCGGGAGCGGACCCGTGCGGGGATGGCGGAACGCGCTCGGACCAAAGGAGGTGGTGGCTGGGGGCCGGGCCCGCCGGGTGGGGTGTTCTTCGGCGATTTTCGCGTTCTCGACGACCGGGAAGGGCACGGCGTGTCCGATGATCTTCGTGGCCGGTGGCCGGTGGTCAGTGGCCAGTTTGCGATCTAGAGGTAATCAAGTCCCTTGCACCCGCAAAGCTTTTGGCGTTGTGTATTTCTCCCGAGTTACAGCATCCACTGACCACTGGTTGCTAAACCCGCTCTACGACGAGCGAGATCCCCTGGCCGACCCCGATGCACATGGTGGCCAGGCCGAAGCGGCCCCGGCGGCGGGCCAGCTCGTGTACGAGGGTGGTGACGATGCGCGCCCCCGAGCACCCGAGCGGATGGCCCAGGGCTATCGCCCCGCCGTTGACGTTGAGCCGGTCCGGGTCCAGGTCCAGCTCGTCCCGGCACGCCACGGCCTGGGCGGCGAAGGCTTCGTTCAGCTCCACCAGGTCCAGGTCGGACACCTCGAGGCCGGCTCGTGCCAGCACCGTGCGGGAGGCCGGCACCGGGCCGATTCCCATCACGTCCGGATGTACCCCGGCGGCCGCCGATGACACGATGCGGGCCATCGGGGCCAGCCCGGTCCGCTCCAGGCCGGCGGCCGTGGCCAGGATCAGGCCGGCGGCCCCGTCGTTCATCGGGGAGGAATTGCCGGCGGTGACCGTGCCGCCCTCCACGAAGACGGGCCGGAGCTTGGCCAGTGCCTCCAGGGAGGTGTCCGGTCGCGGGCCCTCATCGCGGCCGATCAGCGCCATGGTGCGCCTCTTGGGCCCGGCGGGCGCCTCGATGGGAACGATCTCGGCGTCGAAGCGGCCCGCCTCCTGGGCGGCGACCGCCCTCCGGTGGCTGGCCAGCGAGAACGTGTCCTGGTCGTGGCGGGTGACGCCGTAGGCCGAGGCCACATTCTCGGCCGTCTCGCCCAGGCTGATCGGCGGGTAGGCGGCCTGCATCCGGCGGTTGACCAGCCGCCATCCCAGCACGGTGTCGACCATCTGCGGCGCTCCCACCCCGTAGGCCCGCTCCGGCTTGGTCACCACGAAGGGCGCCCGGCTCATCGACTCGGAGCCCCCTGCCACCATCACGTCTCCCCATCCCGCCATGAGCGAGTGGGCGGCGGTGATCACCGCCTGCATACCCGAACCGCACAGCCGGTTCACGGTCTGGCCGGGCACCTCGATGCCCAAGCCACCCAACAGCGCCGCCATCCGGCCCACGTTCCGGTTGTCCTCTCCGGCCTGGTTGGCCGCTCCCCAGACAACGTCCCCGACCATCTCGGGTAAGAGGCCCGGGTTGCGTTCGAGGAGGGAGCGGATCACGTGAGCAGCCAGGTCGTCGGGCCGGACTGCGGCCAACTGACCGCCCAGGAGACCCATCGGGGTCCGGCAGGCGTCGACTATGAAGACATCAGGCATTATCAGTCCCGTAGGAGGATCCCCCCGCAAGCGGGAGGCGTCGGCCGCTTACGCTAGCCCTGATTATTCCTGTTCCCAGCACACCAACACGAATCAGGCCACTTCAACCACATAATCCGTAAGCGGCCACCCTTCACCCGGCGGTTTTATTCCAAACCCGGCCGGGAGATGGGGCCGTCGAATGGCCATGACTCCAGGCCAGGATCATGGAACAACCAATTCCGTCACCCGGACAAACCCCCACCATGAATAATCGGGGCTAGGTCCCGCCGGAAACGGAGTGGCTGGTTCACAGGCTCGGCGGGTCCATACCGCCGTGGCAACTAGCTCGGATCAAACGGCGAAGATTCGTTTCGGGTTCTCGATGAGCATGTCGTCGATCTGGTCTCGGGTGACACCGGCATCGAGGAGCTGGGGAACGATCTCGTTGAGGATGTAGGCGTAGCCCTTGCCGCCGTAGGCGACCAGGTGCGTCTTCAGGCACCGGTCCTGGGCGAGCATGATCTGCCGGCTGTAGCCGTCAGCGCAGAGGCGGGCCAGCGTTTCGACGCGCTCCCGGTCGGAGATCCAGTGGTCGCCGCCGAAGAGGAGGTGGGTGTCGGTCCACGATGTGTCTCCGAAGCAGTCGTAGTCGATGGAGACGCCCCGGTCCATCACCGACTCGTGATACTCGTAGTCGGGGCAGCTCCCGTCCATATGGCTCATGTAGACCTTGTCGAGGTCGGCGCCCTCCTCCTCCAAGATGTCGATGTAACGGTGAGCCTCCTTCATGAACACCATCGGATGCACGGTGAGCGGAACCCCGGTGGCCGCCTGGGCCCTACCCCCGGCCCGGAGGACCTTCTCCTCCTGGGGGTGCAGGGGCTCGCACATGCCCAACTCGCCGATGACGCCCGCCCGAATGTCGGTCCCCTGGATACCCACCTCGATGTCGCTGATCAACATCTCGGCCAACTCTCCCACCGATGCCGTGGCGTGGCCGGAAGGATGGGACGGAGCGATGTACCAACCGGTGGAGGCGACGATGTTGACTCCGGTGGCTTCGCTGGCGACCACGAGGTCATCGGGGTGCCAGCCGGGGATCCGGCCGCTGACATCGACGAAGCTCTGCCCGCCGGCGTCGGCGTACAGCTGCAGCTCCCGGATGGCGACGTCCAGCTCCGTCATCCGCAGGTTGTCCTTCGATACGTACGGGTGGGCGGCGACGTCGCCGGCGTTCTCCGGGGTCACCGGGCCCGCTGCCAGAGCCTGGATCTCGGGCGGATCGCTTGTCGAAGGCTCGTGCCAGAACAGATGCGAGGTGTCGAGCAGCAGGTGCTCGTGGCTCATAGTGACGCCGAGGTCATCCGGTGAGATCTCGCCGAGGACGGTACGGACGTTGGCCATGAGCTACCGGCTTCCCCTCAGTTCTCCTGATCCTTATCGGAGCCGTCGAGTTGGAGGAGGCGGGCAGCGTTGCCGCCGAGGTAGGCGGCGATGTCGTCGTCGGTCAGGTCGGGGAGGCCGGGGGCGATGTTGAGCTCCTTGGCGAGGCGGGGGAAGGACTTGATGTAGGGGACGTCCTCGCGGCAGTCGTAGTTGTCGGTGCCCCACAGACACTTGTCGAGGACCTTGAAGTGCTTGGCGTACTTCAGGAACCGCACGTTGGCCTCCAACGGTTGGAGGAACCCCCACCAGCCGGTCCCGGCGTACATGTTGCGGTTCTTCAGCATCATCATCACGACCTCTTCGTAGTAGTTGAATCCGGCATGGACCACGATCAGCTTCAAGTCGGGGAACCGAACCGAAACCCTGTCCAGATACAGGGGATGCTGCTGGCTCAACAAGTCGTATCCCGCCCACCCGGTGTGGACCTGGATGATCATCCCCAACTCCTCGGCCTTCTCGTAGATAGGCATTATCCGCTCGTCGTCGAGGTTCATGTCGTAGTCGGGCGCCGGGGTGATCTTCATGCCGATGAGACCCATATCCACGATCTCCTCCATCTCCCGCAGCGCGGGGAGGCCGCCGAGGAGGTCGACGCTGCCCATGCCGATCAGCCGATCGGGGAACTTGGCCACCTCGCCCGCCACGAACTCGGACGGCACGTGGGCGTTCAGATGGGGCATTTTGATCGCGTGACTGATGGCCATGTCGACGCCTGCTTCGTCCATACGGGCGACCATCTGTTCGCCGCTCATCCCCTGGTTCAGGCCCGTCTTCTCACCGATCTCGGTCCAGCCGGCATCGATCATCGCGTCGTCCATCATGGTCAGGTCGCCCCAGCTGTTCGGCTCCGACAGCCAGACGTGGGTGTCGATGATCATGGATACTCCCGTTCAGGCGTTTGCGCGCGCTCCTTGAGCCACTCCGGCGCCGCGCATGGACTTGAGCCCCACGATACAATCACGACCCCTGCCATCAACGATGCACCGAGGGCGTTTCTTGCATGGAAAGGAAGCGATACGGGGCGATTGGCACTGACGAGGGTGGGCGCATGAAGATCACCGGCATCCGTGTGACGCATGTGAACGTCCCCTTTGATGCACCTTTCTGGTGGACCGCCGGTCTCTATCCGGGTGCGTCGAAATCGATCGTCGAGGTGGAAACCGACGAGGGCATAGTCGGCCTTGGGGAGGCGCCGTGGTGGCATTTCGGCGAGGTGATCGAGCGAGAGATCGCGCCCGCTCTGATCGGTGCCGACCCGTTCGATCTCGCCGACTGCGAGGCGCGGTGCGTGCCTGCCTATCAGATCACCGCGAACACCGGCGAGACTGCCTCGATGGTCGCTTTCGGCGCCGTCGAATTGGCACTCTGGGACATCCAGGGCAAAGCCCTCGACATGCCCCTCTACAGGCTGCTGGGCGGAGCCGTGCGCAAGGAGATCCCTTTCACCGAATACTTCTCGTTCCGGCCTGAGCACAAGGGCGCGGGCGGCGAGATGTCGGCCGAGGCCATCGTCGAGTACTGCCTGAGGATGTGCGAGGAACACGGCTCGACCTACTTCGAGGGCAAGCTGATTCTGGGCGACCCCGAGCTGGAGATACGGACTGTCGCCATGTTGCGCGAGGCCCTCGGCGCGGACGCCATGATCCGCCTCGACTCGAACATGCAATGGTCGCTGACCACCGCCCGCTGGGTGTTGCGCGAGGTCGAGGCGTTCAACATCCGCAACTACGAGGACCCGGTCGCAACGTTTGAGGAGATGGCAGAGTTGCGCCGCCATACGATGATCCCCTTCTCCACCCATGTGCCGGACCTGCGCCGCGCCGTCGCGCTGGGGGCGCCCGATGCCTTTGTCTGCAACTTCGCGGCACTCGGCGGCATCAGGGCGACGCTCAGATTCGTGGCCGCTTGCGAGGCGATGGGCAAGGACTTCTGGTGCTACTCGAATGACCTCGGCATCATGACCGCGGCCTATCTACATCTGACGGCTGCGACGCAGTGGATCACCGAGCCGTCGCAGTCGTTGTTCCGCTGGCAGATCGGGGACGTGGTCGAAGGCGGACCCTTCCGCCAGACCGACAACACCATCCGCGTTCCCGAAGGACCCGGCCTCGGCGTCGAGCTCGACCCCGAGTCGATGGCGCGCTGGCACCAGCATTTCGTGGATAACGGGCCGATGAGCCATTTCCATCATCCGGAGAGCCCGGACCATTACACGCGTTTGCCGCTCAACTGATGCGCTCCATCGTGAAGCCGGGACTGGAGGGATCGTGAAGTCGCAGTACCGGGTGGTGGTGATCGGGGGCGGCGTGGTCGGCGCCAGCGTGCTGTATCACTTGACGAAGCTGGGTTGGAGCGACGTGGCGATCGTGGAGCGAGAGGTGTTGACAGCCGGGTCGAGTTGGCACGCCGCCGGCGCTGTGCATGCTCTCAACGCCGATCCGAATATCGCGGCTCTGCAGGCGTACACGATCGATCTGCTTTCCGAGATCGGGGAGGAGTCGGGCCTCGACGTGGGGATGCACATGACGGGTGGCATCTCGGTGGCTTCGGCGCCGGAGCGGTGGGAGTGGTTGCAGGCGGCGTATCGAGTGTTCCAGACGATGGGTATCGAGGACGTGCGGCTGATCGGCCCCGATGAGATCGAGCAGTGGTGCCCGATCATGAACGTCTCTGATGTGCTCGGGGGTCTGTGGGCGGACCGTGAGGGGTATATCGATCCGTCGGCGGTGGTCCATGCCTACGCCAAGGCTGCCCGGTCGCGGGGTGGCGACGTGATCGAGCACAACCGGGTGCTCGAACTACGCCCACGCCGGGACGGGTCGTGGGAGGTGGTGACCGAGGGTGGAACCATCGTCGCGGAGCACGTCGTGAACGCCGCCGGGCTGTGGGCCAAGCAGGTGGGGCGAATGGCGGCGGTGGAGCTTCCGGTCTCGCCGATGCAGCATCACTACCTGGTCACCGAGACGATCCCCGAGATCGCGGCGCTCGACTTCGAGGTGCCGATCATGATCGACCTCGAGGGCTACACCTACATGCGTCAGGAGCTCCAGGGGGTGTTGGTCGGGGTCTATGAGCGCGATTGCCGGCATTGGAACATGGACGGTGCGCCGTGGGATTACGGCGTGGAGCTGATCCCACCGGAGGTGGATCGGATCTCGAGCGAGCTGTCGTTTGCGATGTCCCGCTACCCGGTCCTAGAGCACACCGGTATCAGCCGCTGGGTGAACGGGGCGTTCACGTTCTCGCCGGACGGCAACCCCCTGGTGGGTCCGGTGCCCGGGTTGCGCAACTACTGGTCGGCGTGTGCGGTGATGGCCGGTTTCCTCCAGGGCGGCGGCGTGGGCAAGTCGCTGGCGGAGTGGATGATCGAAGGGGAACCGGAGGAGGACATCTTCGCGATGGACGTGGCCCGTTTCGGGTCCTACGCCGAGAACCGTGAGTACATCCGCCAGATGACCGCGCAGTTCTACTCGCGCCGGTTCGTCATCACCTACCCCAACGAGGAGTTGTGGGCGGGCCGGCCGTTGCGCATGGCCCCGGCGTACGATGCGATGACCGAGGCCGGGGCGCAGTGGGGGTGCTCGTACGGTCTGGAGATCCCGATCTACTTCGCCCCCAAGGGCTTAGAAGAGGTGCCTACCCTGCGCCGCTCCAACGCGTTCGACATCGTCGGCGAAGAGTGCCGCCGGGTGCGTTCCACCGTCGGGATCCTCGACATCGCCGGGTTCTCCCGCTACGAGGTCACCGGTCCCGGCGCCGCGGCATGGCTCGATCGGCTCTTCGCCGGCGCGTTACCCGCACCCGGGCGGATCAAGCTCGCCCCGATGCTGGGCCACGACGGCCGGCTCAAAGGAGACCTGACGTTGTTCAACTGGGGGGACGGCACGTGGTGGATCGTGGGCTCGTACTACCTGCGGGCCTGGCACATGCGCTGGTTCAACGACCACCTCGGCGACGGGGTGGCGGTGCGTGACATCTCGGATGCCGTCGTCGGCTTCTCGCTCTCCGGGCCGGGTTCTCGCGACCTGTTGCAACGGGTCGCGTCGGATGACGTCTCGGCGGAAGGCATGCGCTTCATGGGGTGTCGTGAGCTAGACGTCGGCATGATCCGGGCCCGGGTGGGCCGGATATCGGTCACCGGAGAGCTCGGGTACGAGATCCACTGCCCGGCCGCCGAGCACATCGCCCTGCGCCGCCTCCTTCTGGAGGCCGCCGACGGTCTCGATGCGATCGAGTACGGCTACAACGCTCTGATGTCGCTCCGGATCGAGAAGAGCTTCGGCGTCTGGTCGACCGAGTTCCGCCAGGAGTACACCCCGGCCATGACCGGGTTGGACCGATGGATCGACTGGTCCAAGGACGGCTTCATCGGCGCCGGGGCGGCCCGCAAGGAGCGGGACGACGACAGCGCCGCCAGGAGGCTGGTCACCCTCGAAGTGGACGCCACCGACGCGGACGCCACCGGGTACGAGCCGGTGTGGAACGGTGACCGGAGGGTCGGCTACATCACCTCGGGCGACTACGGCCACACCATCGGCAAGAGCCTCGCCATGGCCCTCATCGACCGGGAGCACACCGCGGAAGGTACCGAACTGGCAACCCATATCGTCGGGGTCGAACGCCCGGCCCGGGTGATCGCCCCCTCACCCTACGACCCGGACGGCCAGGCGATGCGAGCCGGTTCAGCACCCATGAATCGCACCCCGGATGGGTAAAGTGAGGTCATGAGGGGAGTGGTCGGCAACGCTGCGCCCGTGTTCGACTTCCGCGGTGAGATCAGCGGGGCCCTCGCCATGGCCGGCAAGGTCGATCGAATCCCGGTTCATGAGGCTGCGCTCGCTTCTCGTGATCGCAGCGGCCAACCAGATCTCGTACGAGTTCGGCCGGCTTGGCCCGGGCCGGCAATGACCAGCAAAGGCGGAGCGGCGACATGACCTACACGATCCTCGGATGTGACTCTGCGACGGGCCGCGTCGGCATCGGCATCGCCACCCACTCGATCGCCGCCGGCGGGTACTGCCAGGTGGTCCGGTCCGGCATAGGCGCGATCGCCAGCCAGGCGTACGCCGACCCCAGGCTGCTCCCCGTGGCAACCGACATGCTGGAGCGCGGCCTCTCCCCTGCGGAAGTCGTCACCGGGTTGGCCGACGTTGATCCCGACTACGCCTTTCGCCAGACCGCAGTGCTGACCCCGGACGGGGTCGCCGCTGCGCACACCGGGGACAGGACAGGCCACTGGTCCGGCCACGTCATCGGCGACGGCTACATCGCCACGGGGAACTCCCTCGAGGGTGAAGGGGTGGTCGAAGCGATGGCCGACGCGTTCGAGTCGGCGGCGGGTAGTCCTGTGGAGGACCGCCTGGTGGCCGGCCTGGAGGCCGGCCGCGATGCCGGAGGCCAGGTCGGGGACTACTACGAGCGCTCGGCCACGCTTGTGGTGGCCGAGACGGATACGTTTCCCGACATCGATCTGCGCATCGACTTCCACGCGTCCGACGCCGTCGGCGAGCTTCGCTCCCTGCTCCATGTCTACCGGCCATACCTGCACATCTACAACCACGTCCGCACCAAGGAGCCTCGACAAGCCGTCGGGATGACCTACGAAGAGTGGAATCCGCTTCCCCCGGAAGGTTGAGATGCGCTACCGAAAGCTCGGGCGTACCGGGCTGGAGGTGTCGGAAGTCGGCATCGGGACGTGGGGCATCGGAGGGCTGGACTGGGGCTCGCGGGACGACCGTCGCTCCCGTCGGGCCCTACACATGGCCGTCGACTCCGGCGTCAACTTCGTCGACACGGCCTACGGCTACGGGAAGGGCCGCTCCGAGGCGCTGATCGGGCAGGTACTGCGTGACCTCGGCGCCGGCCCGAAGCCGATCGTGGCGACCAAAGTGCCGCTCAAAACCGGTGTGTGGCCCGCGACGGACGACATGGCGATCGAGGACTGCTACCCGGGAAGCTGGATCCGGGGCTGCACCGAGAAGAGCTTGCGCCGCCTCGGCGTCGACCGCATCGACCTGCAGCAGTTCCACTTCTGGGCCGACGCGTGGACCGAGCACGGTGGCTGGCGCGAAACGGTGGCGGATCTGAAGCGGGAGGGAAAGGTGCGCTTCTTCGGGGTGTCGACCAACGATCACGATCCGGATTCGGTCCTGCGCGTGCTGGACACGGGCGCGCTGGACACCGTGCAGGTGATCTACAACGTCTTCGACCAGTCGGCCTCGGAGCGGCTGCTGCCGAAGTGCGCGGCGCTCGACATCGGCGTGATCGCACGCTCGCCCTTCGACGAGGGGAGCCTCACGGGGACGCTGCGCGACGACACCGTGTTCGCCGAGGACGATTGGCGCCGCGGCTACTTCCGGGGTGATCGGCTCGCTACTGCGGCAGCGAGGGCGCGCGGCGTCGCGTCGGTGATCGGCGCAGAGGCTTCGAGCCTCGCCGACGGCGCCCTGCGCTTTTGTCTCAGCGAGCCTGCCGTGTCCACCGTCATCCCGGGGATGCGCTCACCCGGCCACGTAGGCGAGAATTGCGCGGTGTCGGACGGACGATTGCTCTCGGCCGGTGTCCTCGAGCGGCTGCGTGACCACGCATGGGCTCGCAACTGGTACGCCGATGCGTGGTGACGGCAGAGCACGGGGCCTGGGAGGGCTGATGTTTGTCGTGGTCGTCTTGCCGATACTGCTTTATCTGCTCCCAGTTGAACTCGCGGACCATCCCCGACCTCCCTGATGCTCGGCTCCGGCCTTAGTAGTGAGTCAAATCCGTTGGCATGCCTGGAAATGGGCCTGGTCGCTCACCGAGCGACACCGGGCAGTATGGCCCTGGCGTTGTCTCCGAGCACCATCCGGCCGGCTTGTTCCGCCTCCGCCTCGGTCCACTCCAGGTCGGCAGAGAGATCGCTCAGCACGTGTGTCAGATGTTTCCGCATCCGGTGTGCGCTGTAGCCGAGCCATTCGGCCGATGCGTAGGAATCGCTGCCGTAGAGCACCTTGTGCGCAGGAGCTATGGACAGAATGGTGCGCAGAATCGAATTGAGGCGCCCCGGTATCCGCATCGTGTGGGACAGGTCGACGTACACGTTGGGAAACTGCCAGGCCAGGTAGGCGGCGTTCTCGTGGTACGGCGCCCCGGCATGGAGCATGACGAACGTCGTTGCGTTCGAAGCCGGGTCCGAGAAAAGAGAGAACAAGCGTGCCGGATCCGCGGCGGGCAGGTTCTGGTTGGGCGAGTACTGGGCCCCGGTGTGAATCAGCTGCAGCAGGCCGAGATCGCCGGCGCGGGCGACGATGTGGCGGATCACGAAGTCCTCGTATGCCCGCGCCGCGCGCCCTGTCGCCTCGTCGTAGATCCCGATGCGCCCGAACAGGAACGACTCTTTCACGTCGGCCGGGGGCGTCGCCGCTACACGGCGCAGCCCGGAAGCGGCTTCATCGGCGGTGGGCCTCGAGACGTCGAGCGCGCGGTAGTAGCCCATCAGGTTCTTGAACCCGACGCACCCTTGCGACACGGCAATGTCGATCGACTCGTCGACCCACCTGATGGCGTCGTCGAGCGAAGTGATGCCTCTATCGATCACGGCTAGTGGAGAGAGCAACGGGGTGATTCCGTAGATCCACACATAACGGTCGTCCGGGAATCCGGCGGCCCCGTCACGCAACTCGCCGAGCAGGTCGAGCACAACGAGGTCGATACGCTCCCGGTCGAGCACCGATTCCAGATACATGCTGAAGCCCTGCTCCATCGCGGCAGAGAGCGTTTCGTCGATCTCCATGACATCGGGCTCGCATCCCAGGGCCCCGGCCACGTACCTGATCAGCATGCGGTACTGCGAGTTGAGCGGGTGGGCCCATTGCGCCATGCCGCGCTCGTAGTCGGGGACCGGTTGAAGATCGTCCCAGCGATATGACCTGCCCGGCGTGCCGTGGAAGAGGTTCAGTTGGGCGGTCACGTCGCGCCGGATCAGCTCGCCCACACCGATCTGGAGCGACATGTGGGCATGGAAATCGACTACGCCGGCGTCGGTGAGGTCGATCATGCTGCGAACTGGTAGACCTGTAGCCGGTCGCCTTCGGGGTGATAGAGCTCGAGTGACGTGTCGAAATCGCCGACGTAGAACATGACCGCGCCGATCTTCATCATCTCACCCCCTCAGACGGCGAAGATCCGCTTCGGGTTCTCCACCAGGAGATCGTTCAACTGATCTTCGGTGACCCCGGCCTCGCGCAGCATCGGAACCACCTCGGTCAGAGCGTACACCCATCCCTTGCCGCCGTGCTCGGCGAAGTGCGCCTCGAGACAGTGGTCGTGCGCAATCATGACCTGCTTGCTGTAGCCGTCTGCGCCCAACCGGGCGAGCGTTTCTACCCGCTCCTGGTCCGAGACCCGGTGGTCTCGTCCGAAGATGAGGTGCGACTCGTTCCACCTCGGCGACTACCTGGATCTTCTCGACCAGCTCCGCCCCGTAGTGAACGTCGCCACCCCGGTGCCCAACGGCAACCTCCGGATCGCTTCAGTCGTTGATGGCCCTGTCTAGCCCTGATTATTCCTGTTCCCAGCACACCAACGCGGATCAGGCCACTTCAACCACACAATTCGCAAGCGACCACACTGCTCCCTGCGGTTGATTCCGCACCGAATGGAAGACGGGTCTATCAGATGGTTGTAACCCCAGGCCACGAGTACGAAGCATCCATTCTCGTCACCCGGACAGACCCCCACCATGAATAATCGGGGCTAGCAGCGTATCGATCCCAACTACCCGGACATCGCCGCAACCGCACCCACCGCCACTGCGCCACGACAACATCGGGGATTGGGTCGGTCGGTAGGCTACGCCGGTGCTCTGGCTGGGTCTAGCTCTTATCGCCGCCGGCATCGTCCTGCTCTGGGTATCAGCGGATCCCTTCGTGGTGGCGGCGGCCCGCCTGGCCCACATCTGGGGGGTCTCCCCGGTGCTGGTGGGAGCGCTCGTGATCGGGTTCGGTACCTCCGCGCCCGAGATGGTGGTTAGCGCGGTGGCGGCGGTCCGGGGGGAGCTGGCCGAGTCGGTGGGCAACGTGGTGGGTTCCAACGCCGCCAACCTGTCGCTGGTGCTAGGAGTCAGCGCGGTCATCTCGCCGGTGGTCGGGCAGTTGCGGACCATCCGCCGCGAGGGGATTATCACGCTGGTCGCCATGGCGGCGATGATGGCCGCTGCCTGGGATGACACGCTGGCCCGGTGGGAAGGCGTCCTGCTGGTGTCGGGCATGGCCATCGCCACGGTGTGCCTGCTCGCCTGGTCCAGGCACGACGTCAAGGCCCGGGTAGCCGTCACGTCCCCCGGCTCTGTATTCGACGAGATGATCGAAGGGACCGGCGACAAGGCGGCGCCGGAGATCGGACGCGCCTCCATGTCGATAGTGGGGATCGTGGCGGGGGCCTGGCTCCTTGTCGAGGGAGGCAGCCAGGTGGCCGATGTCTACGGGCTGGCCGGGGGGTTCGTGGGCGCCACCATCTTCGCCCTGGGAACCAGCCTGCCCGAGCTGGTGACCGCGGTGGCCGCCGCCCGGCGGAAGGCCAACGAACTGGTGATCGGCAACCTCCTGGGGTCCAACCTCTTCAACTCCTTCCTGGTGGTCGGGGTGGCCGGGATGGTGGGCGCCGGCCCGATCGGGGAGCGACGAGTCTGGGAGCACGTCATGATGATGGTGATCGGAGTTGCGGTGGGGATCATGGCCGCTACCCGATCCCGTCTGGGACGCTCCCACGGCGTAGTCCTGCTGGGGTTGTTCGGGCTGTTCATCGCGGTGGTCGGCACCAACGCCACGGTGTGATCCGGCTGCCTCGCGGCGCGCCCCGGCAGTGGTGCGGGTAGGGTTCTGCCCAGTGGCATACCAACGGCCAACAGCCTCCGGAGTGACGGTCTAGCGTGCAAGCGATCGGTGCCTTTCTGGACGCGATCGCCCGGACTGTGGTAGTGGTGGCCGACACCCTCACCGAGAGTTGCGGATGGATCGCCCGGGTGCTGGTGGCGATCCTCATCCCGGTAGGTTTCCTCAATGTCTTCCTGCGCTACGTCGGGCGCTATACCGAGACCCAGTTGGTGAACAACACGTGGATCGAGGCGCAGTGGTACATATACGGAGTCCTCTTCCTCCTCATGTTCCCCTACCTGCTGCGTCACGACGGGAACGTGCGGGTCGACTTCTGGTATGCCGAACGTTCCGAGAGGGTGAAGACCAGGATCGACCTGGTCGGCCACCTGGTCGCCCTGGCGCCTTTCGTCACCCTGGCCGTATGGGTGTCGTACAAGCCGGTACTGGACTCGTGGCGCATCTGGGAGGTCTCGCCCGATCCGGGCGGCCTGCCCCGGGCGCCGCTCAAGGCGATGATCCTGGCGGCCTTCCTCTTGCTGGGCCTCCAGACGATCGCCACCCTGATCCGGCTCGGGGCTCGCCTGACCGGCCGGGAAATCGGCATCCGGGAAAGGCGCTCCGACGCGCCACTGAGGATCGAGTAATGGGCGCGGAATGGCTCGCCATGATCATGTTCGCCATCTTCCTGGTGCTCCTGCTGGTGGGCTACCCGGTGGCCTTCTCGTTCGCCGGCACGGCCGTCATCTTCGGGGCCATCGGTCTCCTCCTGGGAGAGTTCGACCTGAACCGCCTGATCATCCTGTTCAGCCGCTGGTTCAAGGCGGTGGACAACTTCACGCTGCTGGCGGTGCCCTTCTTCGTGTTCATGGGGGCGATCCTCGAGAAATCGGGGCTGGCGGAGCGCATGCTCACCACCATCGGGATGGCGCTGGGCCGGCTCAAGGGAGGTCTGGGGCTGACCGTGGTGATAGTCGGAGCCATGCTGGCGGCGGCCACCGGCGTGGTGGCGGCCACCGTGATCGTCATGGGCCTCCTGTCCCTTCCCACCATGGTGCGCTACGGGTACGACCACCGGCTCGCCACCGGCCTCATCACCGCCTCGGGCACCCTGGCCCAGTTGCTCCCGCCCTCGCTGGTCCTGATCCTGCTGGCCCAGGTGGTAGGTGTATCGGTGGGCGACCTGTTCCTGGGGGCGATGGTCCCCGGGTTGATGCTGGCCACCATCTACGGCCTCTGGGTGATCTTCAAGGCCTACACCAAGGAGGGGGTGGCGCCGGCCCTTCCCGAGGAGGCGCGCACTATCCGCGGCCTGGCCCTGGTGGGCGAGTTGCTGATCGCGGTGGTGCCCATCCTCCTCCTGATCCTGGCCGTGCTCGGGTCGATCTTCACGGGAATCGCCACGCCGACCGAGGCCGGCGCGGTGGGGGCCACCGCCGCGGTTGTCCTGGCCGCCCTGAACCGGAACATGAAGATGCCGGTTCTGGCAGGCGCCACCCGTTCGACCGCCCACATCACCGGTCTGGTGCTGATGATCCTGTTCTGCTCGACCTTCTTCCAGCTGGTCTTCGACCAGCTCGGAGGCCAGCGGCTGGCCCAGGAGATACTCACCGGCCTGCCGGGCGGTTTCTGGGGATTCATCATCATCGCCAACATCGCGGTGTTCCTGCTCGGCATCAACCTGGAGTTCATCGAGATCACCTTCATCGTCATGCCGATCTTCGTCCCGGCGATCCGGGTGCTTCACGAGCTGGGGGAAACGCCCTTCGAGACCCTTCCTTCCCTGATGATCTGGTTCACGGTGATGATCGCCATCAACCTCAACATGGCCTTCATCTCACCGCCGGTCGGGTTCTCCCTGTTCTACCTCCAGAGCGTGGCTCCACCCGAGGTCAAGACGCTCGACATCCACCGGGGCGCCCTTCCCTTCATGGCCCTCCAGGGCGTGGCGCTCATCCTGGTTATGGTGTTCCCCGCCACCGTCCTCTGGCTGCCATCGGTGGTCGGCTGACCGGCGGCTACCGCCCGGATCTCGGTTGAGTCAACACGCCTGAGCCACACAATTGTTCGGTACGGGTTTCTTCCGATAAAGCGAACAAATACGATCCGTGCCCGATCCCCTGCCATCATCCAGGCTGAACCCTGAACGCTCGCCCGTGTGATCCACCCTCCCGTGGGCCGGGTACGAGCAAAGCCCGAGGCCGGCTCAGATCGACGCAACTAGTCGCCGAAGGCCCGCTGCTAACCGATCGACATCGTCCGAGCCTGAGGCCGTGGCCACCAAGAATTCGTAGACATCGTCGTTCGGGATCGCTGTCACGGCGACACCGTTTATCTCCAGGAACGTGGCGGTGGCCAGCCAACCGAGGCGTTTGTTCCCATCCACCAGCGGATGTCCCTTCACGATCGACTGCAGAAGGGCCCCGGCCTTTGTCCAGAGGTCCGGATACGCTTCATCGCCGAATACGGTCGTTTGGGGCCGCGCTACCGCGGCGCCGAGCAGGCCCACCTCACGAACGGGCGGTGGGTTCCCCAGCAGCATCCCGGCCAGGTACAAGAGGTCCTCGAGGTCGAGATAGACGACCGGACGGTTCATTCACCCAGGCGTCTGAGCGCGTCGGCGTGGGCCTCCATCACGCGCCGGGCAGCGGCGGACACCCGTTCTCGATGCTGTCCCCTCAGGACGTAGTCCCTGACAGCCCGCCGCGCAGCCTCCTGCATGGAGATCCCCTCAGTCGCGGCGCGTTCCTGCAGCGCCCTGTGCTCGTCTTCGGTCAGGCGAAGGGTCATGGCCATCGCATGATGATACCAGATTGATACCACATTGGCCTCCTCGCTCTGCCGACGGGCCAGGCCGCCATCGGTACACTCCATCGGCTGATGAACTATGACATCGTCTTTCTCGACCGGGTGGAGTTGACACCGGTCTCGCGCCGGGCGCTGGAGGGAGTCGGGACCGTGAGGACGGTTACGGTGACCGTACAGGAGGACCTCTTGGCGGCGGTGCGAGATGCCGACGCCGTCGTCTACCACCTGTTCCCCAACCAGCTCACACGGGACGTTCTGGAACGTTGCAGGCGGCTCAAGGTCATCGGCCGGATCGGCATAGGCATGGACCAGGTGGACTTGGCGGCGGCCGGAGCCTGCGGTGTCACGGTCGTCAACGCGGCCGGCACGCAGGCCGCGGCAGTGGCCGACCATGCCATGGCCCTCATGCTCTGCCTGGCCCGCAACGTGGTGGCGTCCCACAATTCCCTCCTGGCCGGGGACCGGCGCCCTCCCCGGGACTTCATGGGGTTCGAACTGGAGGGCAAGACTCTGGGAATCATCGGCTTCGGCGCCATCGGGCGGCGTCTCGCCCAGCGCGCCTTCGGGTTCGGGATGGCGGTCCAGGCTTACGATCCCTACGTACCGCCTGACGCCATCGAGGAAGCCGGAGCGACACCCGTGGGTCTGACCGAGTTGCTTGGCGGAAGCGACTTCGTCTCCATCCATGTCCCCCTCACGGATGAGACCTGGCATCTCATCGGGGCGAACGAACTCGCCATCATGCGGCCCGGCGCCTACCTGGTCAACACCGCGCGCGGTCCCATCATCGACGAGGCGTCCCTGGTAGCCGCCCTGCGCGGCGGCGTGATCGCCGGCGCCGGACTCGACGTATACGAGGAGGAGCCGCTGGCCCCCGGTAGCCCGCTGCTGGCACTCGGTCAGGTAGTACTCACCCCACATATCGCCGGGTGGGCCATCGAGACGCAGCTCCGCTCCCAGGAGAGCGTCGTGAAGGACGTGGCCCGTGTGCTACGGGGCGAGACCCCGGTCAGCCCCGTCTCGAGTGGCAGTGGTACGGCAGCACCGTCCCATTCTCCCCTGACCGGCACCTGGCGACGGCCCGGTGGGTCGCGCTCGGCCACGCAGGCCATGCTTCCCTACACCGAATGGGAGGAGACCGGGTTACCTCACCCCAGCGCCACCCATCCGTTCGGGGCCGTCCCGGGGCTACGGCGGATCATCGAGACGGAAGGGCCGGTCACGACCGACCGGGCCTACAAGGTCTACATACGGGGATCGGGCTCCACCCGGGTCACCAAGCTTGCTCGGTCCAAGCTGGATCAGGCCGTCAACCGTTTGCTCGCTCAGAAGCAGGCGCAGATCGACGAGCTGGGCAGTCCCGGAGACAGCGAGTACCAACGCGTCCTCCGCGTCCCCGGGAGTGCACCGGTAGTCGTTCGCGAGATCGGAAGCCGCGATCTCTACGAGGTGCCGATGAACGAGGTGGTTGCCCTGATGCGGCAACGACTCGAAGGGTTTCCGCGTGCGTCACACGAGGAACTGATGCGCTTCGTCCTCGATACCTACGGATGGAAACGCCTCACCGACAAGGCCCGTACCTACCTGACCGATGCGATCCGCTTGATGTACGAGGGGTAATCGCTAGCCGGTACCCACCGGCTGCCGGTGACCGGCGGCCAGTGGGCACTGTTTCGACCTACTCGAGGACGAGGGTGTGGGCGAGCTCCCAGGAGGCGGAGACCCGGTCGCCGGTCCGGTAGGCGGACTCGTCCTCGTGGGACATGCGCTGGCTGACGAGCTGGCCCAGGCCCGGTATGTCGACGTGGAAGAGGCTCATCGCCCCGAGGTAGATGACCTCCTCCACCGTTCCTACGACCACGGACCCGTCGGGATGGACAGGAGCGCCGGCCGGACCCAGGGCGATGCGCTCTGGTCGGACCGCCGCCCGCAGCGTGGTCCCGACCGCCACATCCGCATCCACACGGGCGATCACCCAGCCTTCACCGACCGTCATACCGCCGGTATCGTCCTGTCGCTGCTGGATCTTCAAGTCCATGGCGTTGAGGGATCCGATGAACCCGGCCACGAAGGAAGACTCGGGGTGCTCGTAGATCTCCCGTGGAGTACCGACCTGCTCCACCCGGCCCAGGTTCATGACCGCGATGCGGTCGGACATGGTGAGGGCTTCCTCCTGGTCGTGGGTGACGTACACGAAGGTGGTCCCCAGATCGTGCTGGATGGCCTTCAACTCCAGCTGCATCTCGCGGCGCAGCTTCACGTCGAGGGCGCCGAGCGGCTCGTCGAGCAACAGGGCCGACGGCCGGTTGACCAGAGCCCGGGCCAGGGCCACCCGCTGCTGCTGTCCCCCGGACAGCTGGAAGGGCTTGCGCTTCTGGAACCCGGGCAGCCGGACGATCTCGAGTATCTCCGCCACCCGCTGCACCCGCTCCTTCTTCCTCACGCCGGAGACTCGCAGCCCGAACATCACGTTGTCCTCCACGTTCATGTGGGGGAACAGGGCGTAGTGCTGGAAGACCATGTTGACGTTGCGCTTGCTGGGCAGGTCCCCGCTCACGTCCTTGTCGCGCAGGAGAATCCGGCCGGTGTCCGGTACCTCGAAGCCGGCGATCATCCGCAGGCTGGTGGTCTTGCCACACCCGCTCGGCCCCAGCAACGAGTAGAACTCCCCCTCACGGATGACGATGTCGACGTCGTCGACCGCTACCACCTCGCCGAAGGTCTTGGTTATGCCCTTGAGGTGGATCCCGACCTCGGATGTCACAGAAGAGCTAGCCGTCATGATCCATCTCCTTGGTGCAGGGTGAAGGTTACCGATGACTCGCGGCCCGGTTCGTGGCAAATGCCGTGCATGGCCGCTATCCCGTCCCAAGTAGGGGTCGCCGCGGGCAAAGCACCGGTCTGCGGGTTGATGTCGAAGGCCGGGAAGGCCCCGCTGGTCACGTGGAGGCGCAGCTGATCACCGGGGCGGATCAGGGCGGCGGTGGACTGCATCCGGATCTCGACCTCCGCCACACCGTCCTCGTCCCGAGCCTCGGCGAGATCCTCGGCCGTCATCCGCCTGATCCCGTCGCTGATGTTGAGCGACGTGCCGTTGTGGACCAGGCACAGCCGGGTGACGTAGTCGGCGGAGACCGCCTCGGTGGCGGTCCACAGACGGGCGGTGACCGGTCCGGCGAGGGTGACCTCCTCCGTGAAGGGCTCCGTCGAGTAGACGAGGATCTCGGGCAACCTCTCCAGGAAGTGCTGGCTGCGCGGTCCGGCGGGCATGGCGTTCTCGTCGCAGCAGGTGTGCCCGCCGGCCGCGGCCACCGGGATGCGGGGAACGAAGTGGTACAGGTCGGCCGGTTCCGGCTCCCCTGGAGGCGCCTCGTCGAGACGGCCGTCTCCACCCACCGTGTTGGCCGTTCCATCCGAGCGAAGGTAGAGGGTGGTCTCGGTTCCGGGCGGCGGCCAGGACGGGACATCGTGCCAGCTGTTCTCGTACAGCACGTAGTAGCGGACCCGGTTCTGGCCGGTCTCCGGGGCCTCCCCGTCGAGATGGCGGTGGAAGAAGTCGACCTGGACCTGGTCGAGATTGACCGTCCCCCTGGCCTGCGGCCCCAGGATCAGGTCTCCGATGCACTCCCCGCCTGGGAGGTGTCCCCACGGACCGAGGATCAGCCATTGCTCGGGACCGTCCGGCCGGGCCGCCAGTTCCCGGTAGGCGACCAGGGCGCCTTCGAGGAACGTGTCGAACCAGGCGCCTATGTGCAGGACGGCGCAGTTCACGGAGTCCATGCGGTGAAGGGCGCTCCGTTCCTTCCAGAAGGAGTCGTTGGTGGGGTGTTCCAGCCACTCCTTGTAGAACTCGGCGTTCTCCAGCGGCTCGAGGTCGGCCGGCGCCGCCGAGCCCAGCCAGGCGGCGGCCTGCGATGGTACGGCCCGGATGGCCCTGCCGCGGGCCGTCAACCCGGGGTCGCCCCGTCTCCTACCGGCTTCCATCATCAGGGCGGCCGTCCAGTGGGGAACGAACAGGCGTAGGGCTCCCCCCTCGTACGTCCAGTGGCTGTAGAGGTCGGCGGCGGCAACCGTGGGGGAGATCGCGCCCAGGCTGGGGGGAGCCTCGGCGGCCGCAAGGTATTGAACCATTCCGGGATAGCTGGCCCCGTACATGCCGACCCGCCCGTTGGAGCCCTCGAGGCCGGCCGCCCACTCCACCGTGTCGTAGCCGTCCTCCAACTCGTTCAGGTAGGGCACGAACTCGCCGTCCGACCCGAATCTGCCCCTCACGTCCTGCACCACCACCACGAAGCCATGCCGCACGTACCAACCCGGGTGCAGGTAGTGGCCGTCGTGCACGAAATCCTTGCCGTAAGGGGTGCGGTGCAACAGGACCGGCGAGGGTCCGTCGCCGAGCGGTCGGTAGATATCGCTCCGCAGGGTGACCCCGTCCCTGGTCTGCATCTCGACGTTGCGTTCGAGATCCACGCCTGCCCAGGTGTGGGTCCGCCGCGAGTAGGGCTGCCGCAACGACGCCTGGTCCGGCATCACACCTCCGGTCCTCTCCTGCCTCTCATATCACTCCGTATCGGCGTCGGCCACGCCGAGCAGGCCGGCGGTCTGGCTGAGCACCTGGTAGCGCCGCTCGAAGACCCGGCGCATGATTTCGGCGCCCACCACCACCAGCAGCGAGAGCGTCACGACGACCACCGAGATGGCGATGATCTGCGGTACTCGCACGGGGACCTGCAGCTCGGCCAGGACGAAGATCGGGAACGTGGTGACCGGACCGCTCACGAACACCGCCACCGCGTACTCGTTGAAGGAAATGATGAAAGAGATCACGTAGGCAGCCGCCAGGGCCGGCGCTATGAGGGGCAGGATGATGGTCCGGAAGGTCCGCCACCCGCTGGCGCCCAGGTCCTGGGCGGCCTCCTCGAGATGGGCGTCGATACGCTGCAGTCGGGGTATCAGGATCAGGACGATCAGCGGCATCAGGACGACAACGTGGCCGATAGCCACTGCCGGCAACGACAGGGGGAACTCCAGAAAGCCGTTCGTCAGGACATCGACGCTTCGGAAGGTGATCAGCAACGCCACGCCGAACACCAGATGGGGCACCACCAGCGGACTCAGTACGAGGGCCATGATCGGCGTCTTGGCCTTGAACTTGCGCCGGGCCAGGGGAATGGCCATCAGCAGGCCCACCACGATGGAGGCGGTGCTCGACATCAGGGCGATCGTGGCGCTGGTACGGATCGAGAGCAGGAGGCCGCGGTTGGTGAAGGCCGTCTCGTACCAGTTGAGACTGAACCCGACGAAGGGGAACGCGACGACGCTGCCCTCGTTGAACGAGAAGATGTAGAGCAAGGTGACGGGGGCGTAGAGGAAGAGGATCTCGAAGACGAATATCCCGATCAGGACCCACTTGGCCCACCTGGAGGTGGCGATGTCGATCATGATTCGGCCAACCTCCCGAAGCGCACCAGGCGCATGAACAGCAGCGCAAGGATGAACACGGCCATCACCAGCCACAAGGAGAGCACCGATCCGGTCCGCCAGTCGAGACCCATCCCGAACAGGTCGTCAATGGCGCTCCCGAACATGTAACCCTTGGTCCCACCCACCAGCTTGGGCACCACGAACTCCCCGATGGTCGGGATGAAGACGAAGAAGAAGGAGGCCACCACTCCCGGGAGGCTGAGCGGGAAGGTCACCTTCCAGAAGGCCCGCCAGCGGCTCGCCCCCAGGTCGGCGGCTGCCTCCAGCAGCCGGCGGTCCATGCTGATCATCGCCGCGAACATCGGCAGCATGACGAACGGGATCCACACGTATCCCAGCACGATCATCACCGGAATCTCTCCGAAGGCGAGTCCCTCGATGGGATTCCCCTCGTCTCTCAGGCCCGACCAGATTAGGAAGGAGTTGAGCACCCCCTGCCTGCCGAGGAGCACCTTCCAGGCCATCACCCGCATGAAGAAGTTGGTCATGAAGGGGGCGATCATCAGGAGTAGCAACGAGTACTTGTACTTGTCGGCGATCATGGCGAGGAAGTAGGCGATCGGGTAGGCGAGGATCACCACGACCACCGCCACGATCAGGGCCATGCGGAACGATTTGATGAAGAGCAGCATGTAGACGTTCTCGCCGGTGAGGAAGATCCGCCAGGTCTCCAGGCTGACCCCCTCCTCCTTGGTGAAGGTCTCCAGTATCCCGACGCTGTAGGCGACGACCAGCGACACCGGGATTATGAAGAAGAGCACCAGCCATCCGAGCGGCAACGCCAGCAGGGAGCGCGTCACCCTATGGCGGCGGCGCGCCAGGCTGGCTACGCGACCCTCCTTCTCGGAAGTGACGGTTTTCTCAGAAGTGTTGATCTCTGAAACCACGGCGCTCAAGGGTAGGGGTCGGCAGGCTTCGCGGCCCGCCGACCCGAGAGGATGCCGGACAGTGACAGGTTCTCACCGGCCACCTGCAGCCCGGCACCCTTCTGGATTGTTGATTCGATTTGGGATCAGACTCCGGCCGCGGCCTTGACCTCGATCCACGCGTCGTTCAGTCTGTCGATGTTCTGCATCTTGTCGAGCAGCGACACCCCGTCCAGCGCGGCTGGGTCACCGAGTCCCATCACGTCCACCAGCAACGGGTTGTCGACGGCGGTCGCCTTCAGGTTGGAGTTCCCGAAGTTGAACTTGTTCGAGATGGTGAGGGCCGCCTCGACGCTGACCGCCGAGTTGACCCACTCGTGGGCGTGGTAGTACTGATCGGCGCCTGCCATCAGGAAGTAACCGCACGAGAATCCGATGAAGCCCTCGTCCGGAGTGACGAAGGCGATATCGACACCCTGCTTGGTCAGCTCGATCCACTGGGTGGGCGCGACGTAGGACGCCACGATGTTGCCCGTGGCCAGGTCGGTCTGGTTGGTAGCCAGATCGCTGTACAGAGCAGCCGGCACGATCCTGATCTTCCGCTTCATGAACTCGACCAGACGGTCCAGTTCCTCCTCGGTCGGATCCAACGGGTTGGCCACGTTGTTCTCCGGCAGCTTGCCTGCCACCACGAACCACTCGGCCGAGTCCGTCCAGGTGACCTTCCCCGCCAAGTCCTCATCGAAGAGGATGGAGTAGGAGTTTTCCTTCGGCGTGTACAGGTCGGCCCGGTAGATCGGGATGGCGAGCCCGTACAGCAACGGGATGGCGTACTGGTTGCCGTCGCGGGAGGTGGCTGCCGTGAGGTTGGGGTTCAGATCCGCGAAGTTGGGGATCAGACTCGTATCCCACGGCTGTACCAGACCCTCGCTCACCGCGGTGTCGAACACCGCGAAGCACGGGTTCCAGATGTCCGGCTCGATGGCGCCCAGCTGCAACTCGCCCAGGGAGGCGAAGCTTCCGGCGGTGGCGGCGAACTGCGGGTGCGGGAACCTGCCCAGATAGCCGGGCCACTGCGTGGGAACTTCCCGCCCGGGTGGGGCGTAGATGAGAAGGTCGGCGCCGTTCTCCGCCGCCAGACCCGCCTCGCGCATACCCATGGTGGTGGTGGGGGCCTCTCCCGGAACCTCGACCTCGACGATCTTCTCCTCGATGACCGTCTCGGTCTCGGTGACGATTCTCTCCTCGATGACGGTCTCGGTGACCACCACCGTCTCGGGCGGAGCATCCTCGCCGCAAGCGGCCAGAGCGGCCGGCATGGCGCCCGCGACGAGCGCCCCTTTGCCCGCTAGCTTGACGAAATCCCTCCTACTGATCGGATCGCGGCCATCAGACATCGGCACCCCTCCTCCGGGTAGCTTGATCGATTATGGCCCCGGGGGAGTGCACGCGCAACTGATTTGACGTGTTAATGCAGACCGTCTCCTAGCTCAGCCTTCTACGCACCTGGTTTCATGTAGTGGGCGGTCCGTCTTTGGCCGATCGGTTCGAGCTTTTCCCTCGTCTCGCAGGCGCCTCCGGAGACGGCTCGCCTGCTCGGAGGCAACCTGGCACAGATCAGCCGCCTCGCGGCGTGTGATGGAGCCGTACCGATCCGCGAACGCAATGCTGAGGAAACCGCTCGGGCAGCCGATACGCAAAGTTTTACGTCTTTCTTAGAGGTTTGCGTAAAAGCCCAAAACTTTGCATCCGGCGCAAAGCGAGCCCTTCGGTGTCCGGACTCTCCTCGACCGGTCCGGCCTAGGGTCGGTGGCGCTCTATAACGAGCTCGACTCCTTGATTCTTCCAGACGTGGTCGCCGGCCCGGCGGAAGGCCTCCATGTCTTCGGGTGCCACCCGGGCGAAGATGTTGGTGAGACCCACCCCTCCGGTGTCGCCGTAGAACATGGCGATGATCATGCGGTCGGGCCAGTAGGCGATGTTGCCGGCCCGCTGGGCCTTCGACTGGTTCTCGGGACCCATATAGGTCCGGATCGGGAACATGAGCTCATCGCCGGCGAGGCGGGCATGGTTGACGGTGCCGGAAAGGGGGAGCAGGTCACGGATGGCGGATGCGGTCGCCGGTGCCTCGTCCAGGAGGAGCGTGGCCCGGATCTCCTCGCCGGCCACCTTGATCACTATGTCCGCGTCGCGGTCTCCGGGCCCTTCGATGATGCGGATCCCGGCCAGGCCTGCTTCCTCTCTGGCCGCAGCGGTGATCACGGTGGGCGGTTCCACCACCAGTTCGGTCTTGCCCTGGCGGGCGACAGTCCTGATGTCCTCGGTGGTCAGTATCCGGCGCATCGGATCATCCTTCTCCAAGAGCCTCGAGCGCCACGCGGTGCCCGATCTCCACCTCCGCCTCGCTCCCCGCGAGGATAAGCCGCCCGGTGGCGCCGTGGAGTCTGACCAGGACCATGCGGAGCGAGGTTTGCTTCTCCACCTCGTTGGCCGCCAGCGCCACGTACGCGGCCGGCTCGGTCTCCACGACCAGCATGGCGTCACCTTCCCGGAGCCGGTCGCGGACGCCCATCCGGTTCACCAGACCGGCCTCCGCCCCTGTCACGTTGCTAACAACGCGCGTGGTCACCAGAGAGGGTGCTATCCCGGGCGCCGAGGAGCTGCCGATCATCGCCAGCATGATCGTTCCGGCCTGGCGGACGGCGTCAGGGTTGGCCGAATGGAGTTCGAGCGTCCCGTACCTCCGCTCGGCGACCAGCATCGAGGAGGAGTTCTCCGTGTTCTTCAGCGCGGCGTTGGCCAGCGAGAACACCAGCGTGGCAGGCGCCACCTCCACGTACAGCTGCGACATCCCTTCCAATGCCGGGCCGTCCCGGTCGTCCCTTCCCACGTAGGCCGCCCAGGCCGGTTGCATCTTGTCGACATACACGTAGGCGCGCAGGGAGTTGCCGCCCCCGCCACCTGATTGCCCCGGACTAGTCACCTCATCCTCCCGGGTCGTGGCTTGCTTCGTCGACGATGCCGACGATCGTCGCGTCGGTCGGCGCCGACGCGGTGGCTTCCGGAATCCTCGCCGCGGTCCCCTGGGCGACCAGCACCAGGTCTCCCGACCCGGCGCCCACGGCGTCCAGCGCCACGAACGAAGAGGCGGGGTCGCCGCCCTCCGGCCGCACCACCAGCAGCTTGGCCCCTCCTAGCCCGCCGGCCCGCACCGTCACCACGGTGCTTCCCGTAACACGGCACAACAACATCTACGTACCCTCGCTTTCGCTCCGCCTGCGATTCCCGGCTGCCCCGCCTTTCGGATGGACAGGCGCGGGGATCAGCCGTCGAGCAGAGCGCTCACCTTCCCCAGGTCCTCGTGGGGCTTGGGGATCAGATGGGCTGCGACGAGTTCCCCGACCTTCTTGGCCGCGGAGGCGCCTACATCCACCGCCGACTTCACCGCACCGACCTCGCCCTGCACCATGACCGTGACGTACCCGCCTCCGATCACGTCACGCCCGACGATCTCGACACGGGCCGCCTTGGCCATCGCGTCGGTCGCTTCGATGGCACCGACCAGCCCGCGAGTCTCGATCAACCCTAGAGCACCTTCCATGATCCGAACCTCCCTCAGTTGTCCTCGTACCAATCGTTGAATCCGCGCCCGATATTGACGTGCACGTTCTTGGTCTCCATATACTCGTGGAGCGACTCCAGACCCAAATCGTGGCCCGTGCCGCTCTCCTTGTAGCCGCCGAAGGGCGCCTCGCTCGGATACACGCCGAAATGGTTGACCCAGATCGAGCCCGCTTCCAAGTCCCGTGCCACTCTATGCGCCTTGCCGACGTCGGTGGTCCAGATCCCGGCGGCTAATCCGTAGCGGACGTCGTTGGCCAGCCGGACGGCCTCCTCCTCGCCGCTGAACGGCATCACCACCGCCACCGGACCGAATATCTCCTCCTGCGCGATCCTGAACCCGGGCTCGACATTGACGAAGGCAGTGGGTCTGATGAAGTTACCCCGGGCGAGTTCGGGATCGTCGGGCGGGGCACCGCCCCCTAGGACGGTCGCTCCTTCGGCCCGGCCGATATCCACGTACTCGTAGACCCGCTCCATCTGCCGCTCGTTCACCAGCGGGCCCAGCTGAGTCTCCCACCGCCACGGCAGCCCGATCCGGATGGATGCCGCCCGGGCCGCGAAGCGCTCCACGAAGTCGTCGTAGACGGGCCGCTCCACGAGAATCCGCGAACCGGCGGAGCAGACCTGGCCCTGAGCCAAGTAGATGCCGAAGAGGGCGCCGCTGACCGCCCGGTCGAGGTCGGCGTCGGCGAACACGACCGAAGGCGACTTGCCTCCCAACTCCAGGGACACCCGCTTGATCGTCCCGGCCGATCCCCGCATCACGGAGCGGCCGACCACCGTCGAGCCTGTGAAGGCGATCTTGTCGACCCCCCGGTGCTCGACCAGGGCCTGCCCGGCAACCTCTCCGGCGCCCGGCACCACGTTGAACACGCCGGGCGGGAGGCCGGCTTCGAGGCAGATGCGGCCCAACTCCAGGCAGGAAAGCGGGGCGAGTTCCGGTGGCTTGAGCACGACGGTGTTACCGGCTGCGAGGGCCGCAGCGGACTTCCGGCAGGCGATGTGGAGGGGGAAGTTCCAGGGGATGATCATCCCCACCACGCCCATGGGCTCCTTGCGCACGTAGTCGAGGGAGTCCTGCGGTAGGGCCAGGACCCGGCCGTCAATCGCTCGAACCAGACCCTGGAAGAACCGGAAGGGATCCCAGGATGCTGGAAGGTCGATCAGAGTCGTCTCCCTGATGGGCCGCCCCACGTCCTGGCTCTCCACCTTGGCCAGGAACTCGTGCTCCTGCTCGATCCGCTCGGCAACCTTGAGCAGGAGATCGGCTCGCTCGGCGGGATCGAGGACGTGCCACTCGCGGTAGGCCCGCCGGGCGGCCCCGACCGCCAGGTCGATGTCATCGGTGGCGGCGGACGCCACCTCCACGATGGTCTCGTTGGTCGCCGGGTCGACCGAACGGTTGGTGGCTCCTCCGGTTGCGTCCCGGAACTCGCCGTCGATAAGGAGCTTGGGGTGCATGCGGGCGGGATCCGGGAGTCCCTCGAAACGGGGACCTGCGCTCGTGGTCTCCCTCGGCGAGGCCCGCGCTTCTTCTCCGATCGTGACCGCCGAGGCGCGGACCGGGGGCGGAGTAGGAGGTGGGGCGGGGCGCGGCCCGTCTGCCGCAGGAGGCCGGGGAGCGGCCAGGCGGGAGCCCTCCACCAACCGCACTCCCAGGCGGTGCGCCTCGTCGAGGGCCGCGTCGGTCAGGACCGTCCCCTCGCGCATCATCAACTCGAACTCCCCCACCTCGGCCAGTTCGCGGATGTCCTCGGTCGTTACGAACCGCCTCATGCCGGCCCTGCCTCAGACCAGTTCATCGACTATCCCTCTCGCCTCGGACAGGGTCAGGACCTGGTACGGATCCCTGACCACCCGTTCGCGGAAGTGGGTGACCGTCCACGGGTCACCCCCGTATTCGCGGTCCTCATCGGTGAGCTCCTTGGGTTCGATCAGCGCGCCGGGCGTGTGGATGCAGGCCACCTCCTGGGAGGTCATCCCGTCCGGCGCCAGCCCGATCCACATCAGCCCCAGGTCGGGGCGGGCCAGGAAGAAGGGGGGAACCCCGAGATCGAAGCCGCGCTCCGCCAGGCTGTCGACCAGGAACGGGGCCAGGTCGTGGGGATGCAGATCGGTGTGGAGGTAGGTGTGGAAGTGCTCGGTCTCGTCATCGGCGTACCACCCCAATACCTGCTGCCAGTGGTCGGACGCGATGTAGGAGAGGATGCCCTCCCGATCCGCATCGGTGGCCCTTCTCGGACCGACATCGCCCAGGTAGCTGCGCTCCCCCCCGTCGGTCCAGACGTCCAGGAAGTCCTCGTGGTGGTCGGCGATCACCGACGAGTCGTCGTAGCGCCATACCACGTTGACTACCGGCCTGATCTCCGGATAGATCTTGATCCAGCCCCATTCGCCGACGAACGCGTGGCCCACGTTGCGCACCCGGCGGCCGATCCGGTCCAAATACTCCACGAACAGGAACTCGAGCGAGAGCGGGTGGACCACGGTGGTCACCTTGGCCTCGAAGAAGCTCACTCCCGGATCGTCGAGCAGGCCCTGGGCGTCCGCCCACGCGTCCGACCGGAAGAAATCGAGCAGCCCGTCCCGAAGCGTCGTGGACATCCAGACCAGCCGGCGTCTAGCCCGGCCGTCCGGGCGAGGCTGGGTCAGCCGGGGCCATCACAGGTGGATGACTTGTTGTGTCTCGGCCGACTCGTAGGCGGCGAACACCACCTCCATCGTCTTGGCGTTGTCAGACGCCACCGTGACCGGAGGGATGCCGTTGTCCAGGTAGTCGAGGAATGCCATGTAGCACCCCACGGTGCCCTCCCGGAGCTCGTCGGCCGGCCAGGGCGCCGAGTACCCCACGGTGTGCCCGCCCGGGGGCTTGGTGTCCGTGGGGGGATAGTGCCAGCCCTCGAGGCCCGGCTTGTCGGTGTACAGCTTGTAAGGGTGGTCGGGCTGGTTGATGAAGATCGAGCCGATGGTGCCGTCAATACGCATGCGCATCACGTACTGGTCGCCGCGGGCCGACACCCAGCACTCGTCGATGCGGGCGATTACCCCGTTGTCGAACTCCATCGTGATCATCGCGAAGTTCTCGCCGGCCAACTGCTGGGTGGCGATCTGGCGGGTCATGGCGTGCACCCTCACCACGTCTGCGTCGACCAGATGCCGGATCACGTCGATGTAGTGGACGTCCTGCTCGTACATGAGGAAACGTTCCTGGTCACGCCGGTAGGTGGGATCGATGTCGTTGATGAACTCCTCGACCCGCACGTGGAAGAGGTCGCCGATCAGCCCCGCGTCGATCCGCTGCTTGGCATCGACCAGGTCGGGGTACCACCAGAAGTTCTCGGCGATCATGAACTTGATCCCGCTGTCCTCCACCACCTGGACGAGTTCCGCTACCTCCTCCGGTGAGGCGGCCATCGGCTTCTCGCAGATGACATGCACACCGGCCGCGGCGGCCGCCTTGGTGACCGCCAGGTGGAGGAAGGGCGGCACGCAGACGGAAACGATGTCGAGGTCGGCCTGCTCGATCATCTCCTCGAACGGACCGTAGACCTCGGGGATGCCATACTCGTCCGCTCTCTGCCGGGCCAGGTCGAGGTCGAGGTCGGCGATGGCCACCGTCTCGACACCTTCTACGCGTTGCTGGACGGGCAGGTGGTAGACCGAGGCGGCGAAACCCGCCCCCACGCATCCGACCCTGTAGTTACCGTTGCGTTCGGCCACCGGCTCCTCCTCGATACCCGCTAGTCGGTCATTTCCTCGTACTTGGCGCTGATGTCATCCCACGGGACCAGAGTGTCGGCCCACCAATGGAGGCGGCCCAGATAGACGCTCAACTCGTGGGTGTAGGCCAGGTACTCCTCGCGCGTCTCCATGTGGTCGAGCGCGTCGAGAGAACCACGCACCAGCGCGACGCTGTCGTCGAGCCCGTACCAGTTGTGGAGTATGCCAAGCTGCGCGTCGCAGAACATCCGTACCACCTGCTTGAGCGTCTCCAGATCGAGCGACTCATCCCGGCCGGCATTGCGTAGCACCGCCATGTCGTCGGCGAAGGCCCTGGTGTTCTCCTCGGCGCAGATGATCATCGGCCATCCGTACCCCTTGGTCCCCCGCCGGGTCGTGAGCCTCCGGACCTCCTCCGGCATCTCGTACCAGATGGCATTGGTGGCGCGGTTCAGCACTTCAACGGTGTTCGCAACCCTGTAGTCCATCATCCCATCCTATCGGCCTCCGCCGGGGCGGCGCCAGACCCGACCCGGTCAGGCTGCCTTCATGGCGAGGGCGAGAGCGCGCGCCGGGTTGTCGATGACGGTCCCGTAGAGGGTGTTGACCGGCATGCCCCGCTTCTTGAGCGACGGGAGGATCACATTCATGATGTGGTCCCAGCCCGGGCCTCCGAAGCTCGACAGGCGGGCCTTCAGACCGATGTCGTGCGCAAAGAGGAGCTTGCCGCCCAGACCGTCCTCGACCATCCACTCGACTGTGGACATCCGGTCCTCGTCGGATACGTATACCCCGTCGGTCGGGCACGGGTGGCCCCAGTCGTCCAACTCCAGGAAGGTGTCGTAGGTTGCTATCTCCTCCAGATAGGGCCGGTCGTCGGTGCACAGGTCCAGGTGGCCGGCGATGACCCGGCTGGGATGCACGCCGTGGTCCTCGATCAGGAACCCGAGAATCGACGGCATCAGGCGCTGCTCGTGGAGCGCATGGATCTGGATGGCCGCACCGGTGGCGTGGTGGGTGATGGCGGCCGCTTCCAGGACCTTCCACTCGTTGCGCGTCACCGGGTCGGAGGTACCGATCTCCCCGATGATCCCGCAGCGGATGTCGGTCCCGTCGGCGCCGGTGGTGATGTCACCGATCATTCCCTCGGCCAACTCCTCGGCGGTCATCGAATCCACGTACCAGGGATGGGCATGGTCGACGTAGTACCCGGTGCCCGAGATGATGTTGATTCCGACATCGTCGGCGATCTTGCGCAATCCCCACACGTCCCTACCCAGACCGAGGTTCGAAGAGTCGACCACGCTGCGGCCCAGGGCCATCTTGAACCGCCTGATCTCCTGCGCGCTGAGCCTCCAGTCGGTGTTGATCAGGTTGTCGCGGCTGCGGTAGGGAAACTCCCGGAGCAGCGCCGCGTTGTGGGGGGTCACCGGTACGTAGGAGTCGGACCCCAAGCCCCGATGCGTGCCTTCCAGGAACCACATGAGGCATGTGAACAGCAGATGCTCGTGCATCATGGTCACGCCGAGTTGGTGAGGCTCGATGGGACCGTTGACAGTGATGATCTTGCCTGTTTCCTTCATGGTCCCTCCGTCGCTTTTCCCGATGACACTAGGAGGGTACTGTGGCGCGGCACGGCGGACAGGCCTCAGAACAGGCCGGAGACCTTGACTTTGACGTCCGCCGCATCGGACTCGACTATGACCGTGATGTTCTCCACCCCGGGGTTGTACACCCAGATGGCCCGGTCGACGCCCTCCTCCGTCCTCACATCGAGAGGCGGCTCGAGCGCACCCGTGTAGAAGTCGACGAGCTCGTCGAAACCGGCGGTCACCTCGAAGAAGACATCGTCACCCGCCCCCGTGGGTTCCCAGTAGGCCGAGGTCACGCCGGGCGGGACCAGCTCGGGCGGAAATCTCGCCGGGAGTCCTTCAGTGGGCGCGGCCACTGTCGTCGGCGGCAGCGTGGTCATGGACGCCGGCTCGGTGGTGGCGGGAGCGGTGGTCGTGGCGGTGGTGGTCGGGCCGGCGTCACCGCCGCACGCGGCGAAGAGTAGGAGGGCGGTCGCCGGAACTACTAGGCGTTTCATCAACCCTCCCGGAGACCCGCAATCGATCAGTCTGCGGTTGATCCTAACTCGCGGCCGATGGTGCAGTCGGTTGTAACAGGTGACGGATCGCAGGGCAGTGGGTAGCATCCGCGACGCGTCTGTAGAGGAGCCGGATGGCCAGAGGTAGTCGTCGGCGAGGTGTCTCGCCTCCGGCGCGACCTCCGAAGCAGTCGTTGCTGATCGCCCAGGCCGCCTTCGTCCCGGTGATCCTGGCGATCGTCTGGTTCTTGGTGACCCGGGAGACCACGCTGGACCCCATGAGCCTGCCCTCGTCACTGCGCCTGTTCTTCACAACCGGCAGTTCGGGTCTTACCCGCATCGACCCGGTGTACCTGCCCCCGCCCGAAGCGGTTTACCACAGCGCCATCGAACTCTCCGATGTTCTCCCGGGCGCCCTCTGGATCTCGATGCGGATCGTGCTGCTGGGCCTCGCGTTCGGGGGTGTGGCCGGCATCGCCACCGGCCTGATCCTCGGCTACAGCCCGACGATCCGGCGGTACTTCGAGGCCACGCTCGACAACCTGGTGCGCCCGGTCCCGTTCATCGCGTTCATCTACCTGTTCATCCTCTGGTTCAGGGTCGAGGCCGTCCGACTCGTCGTGCTCGTGGCCATCGGGATTTTCCTGCTTCTGAGCCTGACCACTCTCGAGGCGGTACGGAACGTCCCCCAGATCTACGTCAAGGCGGCCCTGACCGCCGGGGCGGAACGGTTCCGCATCTACCGAACGGTCGTCGTCCCGGCCATTACGCCGCACCTGATCGCATCCGTACGGTTGGGAGCCGCCTACGCCTGGGGGCTGCTTGTCGCAGCCGAGCTAGCCGGTAGCCAGCAGGGTCTCGGCTACATCCTGATCAGCCGGGTCAACTTCTACCTGGACACGGCTTCCGCGGTGCTCATCGTGTTCATCTTCTGCTCCATGGCGGTGGTCTTCGATCAATCGGTACGGTACGCCGCCGGTCGGCTGACCAGGTGGAGCCCTCGGGCGAGGCGGGGAATGGTCGGCCACATGCTGGGGAATTGACGCGAATGCGGCGACTAGGCCTTCGACGGTCCAGAACGGAGAGGAGGGAGGTTCAACTCCAGATCCAACCGGTGACCGCCGGACCGGCGCGCCGGCTGGCCGAGGCTTCGGTGGTACCGCTCGTCCTGGTAGCGGTCTGGTATGCGCTGACGCGAAACATCCTCGATCCCGGCATTTACCCCGGCCCGGACAAGGTTCTCGCGTCCCTGGTGGAGATCATCGATCTCATCCCCTCCGCTACCTGGGTGTCGCTGCGCATGGTGTTGCTGGGAATGGCGGTGGGTAGCGTCGCCGGGTTGGCCACGGGCATCGTCTTCGGTTACAGCGCGTTCATCCGTCGGTTCTTCGAGGCAACCCTGGACAACCTGGTCCGTCCCGTTCCGTTGTTCGCGCTTATCCCGTTCTTCATCCTCTGGTTCGGGGTCGGGTACGCGCCCCAGGTGTCTCTGGTCGCACTGGCCATGTTCCTCCTGTGGACGCTCGTCACCTTGGAGGCCATACGCAACGTCCCGCATATCTACATGCAGGCCGCACTCACAACGGGAGCGAGCCGCTTTCACATATACAGGACGGTGGTGGTGCCGGCCATCATGCCGCACCTGGTGGGCTCACTCCGCCTGGCCGCAGCCTCTGCCTGGGGCCTCGATGCGGCCGTGGAACTCATAGGCGGTTCCCGAACCGGACTGGGCTTCATCCTGCTGGTTCGTAACCAGTACCTCGATCCGGCCGGGATGATGATGATCGTGTTCATCTTCTGCACGATGGCGATAATCTTCGACCAGACGGTTCGCCTCATTTCGGCGCGAATAATTCGCTGGAGCCCACGCAGCGACCGCGGCCTCGTAGGTAGCATGCTCGGTAACTAAGTGGGAAGCAGGCTGCCGGCGCGGCCTCCGCAGCCTTAATGATGCCCGGCAGGAGAGTACGCACTCCCACGAGATGGGAGGCAAAATGCGACGCTCACCCAGGAAATGGCTCTTCATCCCGATCATGATGGTCCTAGCCCTGATGGCGACGGCTTGCGGGAGCGACGAACCTGCCGCCACCACGGCGGCGCCGACCACCGCCGCGCCGACTACCACGGCCGCGCCCACCACTACGGCCGCGCCGACTACCACGGCCGCGCCCGCGCCTACCACCACCGCTCCCCCGACGACGGTGATCCGGGAGGTGGTCGAGGTGGTCGAGGTGGTCCGCGAGGTGGTCGTGGAGCCGGAGGAAGAGGAGATGGGCCCGATGATCCCGGATGCGCCGCTGGTGACGGTGCGGATCAACGGTGGACCTTTCTATCCGTTCAACCTGTGGGCCGCGTCCAAGGAGTTGGGCATCGCCGACGAACTCAACATCGAGTTGGACATCTCGAGCCAGGGCTTCTTCCCGACCGCCGCACTGAAGCGGGGTGAGTTCGACGTGATCGCCTCGTGCCCGGCCTGCGCGTTCGGCGTGTACGAGAGCATTCCGGAGTTCCGTAACTGGATCACGTCCTACCAGTGGAGGGGATTCCAGCTGATCGGCCGCGCCGATCCCGAGACCGGCGCCCCGGTACACAAGCCATGGATCGACTTCTTCGTCGACGCCGGCGGTGACTTGGATCAAGCCAACCGGGAGTTCGCGGCATCGCTCGCCGGACGGAGCTTCGCAATCTGGGATCCCGGTGGCATCGCGACGCTCAAGGCCCTGATCGAGCAGGGCGGGTTGACCCTTGACGATATCGAGATCATCGGCTTCGCCGACATCAACGTAGCCTCTACGTCGTTCATCGCCGGCGAGGGTGACTACCACTCCGGTGACAGCATCCAGATGCACCGGATGCTGACCGCACCCGACCTTAGAGACAGCTTCGTATCGGCTGCCCCGTTCCAAGCCTACGGGGCGACCGGGTTGTGGTACAGCACCTTCGCGTCCACCCAGGACTGGCTGGACGCCAACGAGGAAACGGCGCTGCGAATGCTGGCAATCTGGTACCGGACCACCCGCTACCTGCACAACCGCACCGCCGACGTGCTCCCGCCCATGCACGAGGCAGTGCGCCGGGCCGGCGGAGTCCTGGTGGACGACGAGACGCTCAAGGCCGAGTTGTTCAACATCGAGGACTTCGTGCGGTACCAGGATGCGTGGGATCACTACTTCGCCGACGGTTCGCCCACCAACATGGACCTGTCCATCGCCCTCACCCACAAGAACGCGGTGGAGGCCGGGACCGTGGGGGCCGACTCGGACTGGCGGGTCTTCGAGGTCGAGAAGGAATGGTTCCAGAAACTGATGGCCAGACAGGACCTGGTCAACTGGATCATGAAGCCGCTGTAGCGACAAGCAACCTAGAGCAGGCCCCGGACCGGAGCCCGGGGCCTGCTCCGCGCACCGTGCCGCCCATAGGAGAGAAGGAAGTGACCGACGTCAGCGGGAGGGTGGCCGCCGGGTTCGAGCCGGTGGTGGAGGCCTTCGAGGAGAACTTCGCCGTCCGGGGCGAGGTCGGGGCCGAGTTCTGCGCCTACGTCGGGGGCGAGCCGGTGGTCGACATCTGGGCCGGGATGGCCGCCCCCGGGAGGCCATGGCTCGAGGACACGTTGGTGCCCGTGTTCTCGGTCACCAAGGGGCCGACCGCCTTGGTAGCCCAGATGCTGGTTGACCGCGGCCTTATGGACCTGGACACCCCGGTGTGCGAGTACTGGCCGGCGTTTGCGGCCCGGGGCAAGGGTGATGCCCGGGTGCGGGAGGTTCTCGGCCACACCCTGGGGCTTCCGTCCTTCCCCGACTACTGGAACCTGGTGAGCTTCGACGCTGCGGAGGGATGGCACCGGTATGGGGAGATCTCGTCGAGGCTGGCCGCCGCTCCCCTCGCCTGGGAACCGGGGACCCGGGTGGGTTACCACTCCATCACCTACGGCTGGCTGGTGGCGGAGCTGGTGCGGCGGATCGACGGCCGGACCGTGGGCGCCTTCTTCGCCGAGGAGGTGGCCGACCCGTTGGGACTCGACTTCTGGATCGGGCTTCCTACCGAACATCGCGATCGGGTCGCCAGGCTGTGGCACGATCCCGACCCCGCGTTCGACCTCGTCGAGGCGCTGGGAGGACCCGAGAGGGCGGCCGGCGCGGCCCTGTTCATCGGCCCGGAGCGCGGATCCCCGATCGACCTCGCCAACGACCCCGACTTCTGGACGGCCGAGATGCCGGCCGTGAACGGCGTCGGCACCGCCCGTAGCGTGGCGCGGATGTACGCCATGCTGGCCGCGGGCGGGGAACTGGACGGTGTGCGCCTGGTGTCCGAGGAGTCGGTGGCCGCACACGGTGCTGAGGAAGCCAGGGGTACCGACGCCGTCTTCGGGGGCGAGACCCGCGTGGCGCTCGGGTACGGGCGTTCGACGCCCGGAGGGCTGTCGTTCGGACCGAACGACGAGGCGTTCGGGATGCAGGGGATCGGAGGATCGGTTGGCTACGCGGATCCGGTCGCCGAGGTCGGCTTCGGCTACGCCATGAACCAGACCCACATGGAGGTCGGCACCGACCGCCGGCCCCGAGTCCTCTCAGCCGCCCTCTACCGAGCGATCGCCCGCCAAGGCGGTTGATACCGATCAACAGGGATCAGACCGGGTTGTCCTTGCCCTCTGGACCCATGGCTGTGTACCCGCCGTCCACCTTGAGATCGATGCCGGTGATGAACGAGGCGTCGTCGCTGCAGAGAAACAGGATCGCCCTGGCCACATCCATCGTCTCGCCACAGCGGTCGAGCATGAGGCGCGGGATGATGTAGTCCTCGAATGCCTGGCGCTCCATGACGTTGGCGGTGGCTTCGGTCCAGGTCCATCCCGGGCTGACCGTGTTGGCCCGGATGCCGTAGGCGCCCAGGTCGAGGGCCATGCACTTCGTCATCGCCACCAGCGCCCCCTTGGTGCTGTGATAGGTCCAGGCGCCCGGCTTGGCGACTCCCGCCACCACGCTCGCCACGTTCACGATGGCGCCGTTGCCCGCCTGCTTCAGCGGCTCGAAGGCGGCCCGGACCATGTTGGTAGCGCCCAGAACGTTGGTGGACCAGCTGGCCTCCCACTCCTCCCTGGTCACATCCAGCCCCGCGACCACGAAGCTGGCTGCATTGTTGACCAGGCAATCGACCCGGCCGAACGTGTCGACCGCAGCCGCCACCGCCCGGCGGCAGTCTTCCACTCGTGCCACGCTGCCGCGCACCGACCGCAGTGCGTCGGGCGAGCAGTCGAGGCCTCGAACGAGGGTGTCGTGGTCCACCGGCCGACGATCGAGCACCACCACCCGGGCGCCCTCCCGGAGGAATTCGCCGGCGGTTGCCCGGCCGATCCCGGACGCCCCCCCGGTAACCAGCACCACCCGATTCTCGAAGCGCATCATGAGGGTCTCCATTCCCGAGGAGCCATGGCCTGAGACCTCACCCGGTGAGGGTCCCACGCCGCCTGCCCGCAAGCGTATGGCCGGCCCGGGTGGGCGTCAACATCGTGGTGCTCGCAGGCGTCACGCCGGCTAGATGGTTGTATCCCGCTCGATGGCCTGCCAGCGGCCGCAGCCTCCGGCGTGGAACCAGCGCTCCTGCTTCGCTCCCTCCGTGTTGCTCATCATGAAGCCACGGTCCACATCACGTTCGTCGGCTCCGGTCAGGTGGTCGGGAGGGTCGGGAACCTCGCCGTACACCCACTCGTCGACCGGGCGGACACCACAATGCGGGCAGTGGAGACGCAGGGCCATCAGTGCGTCGTCCCGGTCGAACCGGGGTCGAACATCAGCCGGTCCTCCTTGAAGCGGTTCAGGGAGAAAGGGGCGATCAGCTCGGGCGTGCGATCCGTGGCTATGAGCTCCGCCATTTGCTCGCCGCCGGCGGGGATCCCCTTGAATCCCCACGTTCCCCAGCCTGTCGTGACCAGGAAGCCGTCCACCCCCGTGTATCCCATTATCGGGGACAGGTCGACCGACATGTCACAGACGCCGGCCCACTGGCGCAGGATCGTCAGGTTCCTCAGGAACGGGAGAAGGGTGACGGCGGGAAGCGAGCAATGCGAGAGGAACTCGTAGCTGGAACGGTACGAGTAGCTCGGCTGGCTGTCGATGCCGGCGCCCAGGAGCATCTCTCCTCTCGGCGTCTGGCTTACGTAGAAACCCATCTCCGCCGATGCGACGATGGGGCGGAAGGAACCGGCGTAGTGGTTGGTGACGAACGCCTGGAGGGGATGGGTGCGGATCGGTAGCCGCACTCCTGCCATGGCCGCCAGGGTCGAGACATGGCCCCCCACCGCGCTCACGACGACTCCGGCCGACACCGGTCCCCGGTCGGTCAGCACACCCGTGACCCGGTCTCCGGGCTTGAGCAGGCCGGTCACGGCGGTTCGCTGGTGGACGTGGACCCCGAGCTTCATAGCGCCCTCCGCCAGCGCCCACACCACCCGGTCATGGCGCGCCGTGGCGGCGTGGGGACTGTACGTGCCCCCCGTTACCCGGTACTCGCCACCCCCGGCGTTCAGGTCCACCTCCGGACAGATCCGGCCCACCTCCTCCGGAGTCACGTACACCGTGTCGGCTCCGAAGGCCTGGTTGACGATGGACCGCGCCCGCTCGTGGCGGGTACCGGGAGTCCCGTGGACCAACCACAGGAGACCCTTGCGGTCGTGCATGATCCAGCGCCCGGTCTCCTCCTCCAACCTGGAGTAGAGGTCGACGCTCCGCTGGTAGAAGCGGACCGCCTCGGGGATTCCGTAGTTCGCCCGGATGATGGTGGTGTTACGACCGGAGTTGCCCGATCCGATGTAGCCACGTTCCAGAACCGCCACGTTCGTCATCCCGTGGCGGGTAGCCAGGTGATAGGCGGTCGACAGGCCATGCCCGCCTCCCCCGACGATCACCACGTCGTAGGACGATCGGAGGTCCTCCCACCCGAAGGCCACCTGGGCTTCGATGAACTCGTTCATTCCCGCCTATCCCCCAGACCGAGACGCTCCTCCAGGTGGTGCGCCAGCACGGCCGGCACTAGGACCCGAACCCCGCCCTCGTCGAAGAGCATCTTGACCGGTATGCCGGCAAGGTGCCCCTGGGCGACCGCCGGACGGTGCCGGGGAAACTCCCAGGCCGACACGGCTTGCAGACGAGCCAGTTGGGAGCGGCCGAACCAGGCCGCCGAGAAGCCGGCCTCGGGCTCGATGATGGCGTACCGGTCGGCTACGTCGACCCGCGCCAGGGCCGGTAGCACGAGCAGGTCGTCAGGGGCCAGACGCATCAAGCGCCCGTCGTCCGGCGATTCGATCCCGTCGAGCGCCCCGGGGTCGGCGACGATCCTGGTGGCCTCCAACCGCTCGAAGCGTTCAGGCACGGACACGTGAACCCTCCGGATCGTAGAAAGGCACGGCCACCTTCCGAGCCGGGCGTCCATCGATCAGGATGTCGCCGGCAAACGCCCCGTCCCGGGCGTACAGCCAGGCCAGCATCACCGAGCGGCCCAGCACGCGGGACCAGGTGGTGGAGGTCACGAACCCGGCGTAGTCGCCTTTCACCCGCAGGATGGCGCCCTGGGGCGGCGGACCGCCATCCATCTCCAAGCCCACCAGGAGCCTGTCCAACTCCATCCGGGAGGTCCGGGCCACCGCGGGCTTACCCAGGAAGTCCGCCTTGTCCATCCGGACCGCCCAGCCGTGACCCAACCGGCGGGGCGTGGAGTCCGGCAGGCTGTCCACCCCGACCAGAATGTGGCCCTTCTCGAGACGCAACTCTTCCAGCACCTCCAGCCCGTGCGGCCACACGCCCAGGTCCGCGCCGGACTCCATCAAGGCATGCCAGAGGTGGCGCGATTCACTCGCCTGGTGGTGGAGTTCGTAGGAGATCTCGCCCGTGAAGCTGAGCCTCATGACCCGGCACGCGACACCCGCCACCTCCATCTCCGTGTGGCCCATGAAAGGAGGCAGCCAATCAGCGGCGCCGAGCCGGGAGAGGAGCTCACCGGACCGGGGTCCGGTCACGTTGATCGCCCCCCAAGAGGCGGTGCGGTCCAGGATCCTCACGTCCACCTTCCAGGCCTCGGCCCAGTCGCTCAGCCACATCTCGAAGTGGCCGGCGCCGGCGGACGTGGAGGTGAGCAGGAACCGGTTCGCGCCCTCGCGGCACACCAGCCCGTCGTCGAACACGTAGCCGCGCTCGTCGAGAACCAGTACGTACTTCGCCCGGCCGGGGCGGAGCGGGCTGATGCATGTCGGGTAGATACGCTCGAGGAACGCGTCCGCGTCGGGACCTGACACCAGGATCTTCCCCAGGGTGCTCACGTCGCAGATGGACACCCCGGACCGGACCGCCCAGTACTCGCGGTCCGCGTCTCCGTAGGTCCAGGGCCTGAGCCAGCCTCCGGAGCGTTCCATCCTGGCCCCCAGAGCAAGATGCTCGTCATGGAGAGCGGTCCGCCGGTCGGGATGGTGGTACCAGCCCGCCGCGGCCTCCCCCATCGTGATCTGGGTGACCACCGGACGAGCGGTGAACGACGGAGGCAGTTCCTGCCCCCCTGCGGCCACGAAGCTGCGCACGTGCGGCATGCAGACGGCGCCCTGGCAGGCACCCGTACCCGCCAACGTGGACCGCTTGATCAACTCCAATTCGTGAAATCCGCGGTCCCACACCGACCGAAGATCGTCCACCGTGACCTCGGAACACGGGCAGACGACGCCCGCCTCGGGTACGGGCGGCCGGTCAAGATGTCCGGCGGCGCTGCCCACCGCGCGCGCTCCCGGCAAGCCGTGGGCCATCCGGGCGAGCGTGTCCCGCGGACCCGATCCGAGACCGACCACGGCGGTATCGCATGGATATGCGCGTTCGGCGCCGGTCTCCTCGTCCCGGGTAACCACCCGCCGCACCACTCCTTCCCCCTCGAAGCCGACCAACCTGCCCTGGGCCGGCTCGTGGCCCACTCCCTCCGGTGGCCTACCGACCGATACCACCCTTCCCAGATCCACTCCGGAAGCTGCCAGCCCCTCGGCTGCCCGCCTGGTCAGGATGCCGGCCAGCTGGTTCCCGGGACATACGGGCTGCACCTCGACCGACCCGGTCGCCACCACGACCTCCTCGCTGAAGATCCTCGCCATGCCTTCAGGTGTCCGGGCCACCACCTCCGGACCGGGATATACGCCGACCGCTTCCGTGCCGGCCCGCGCGTCGAGGGTGACCACCCTGCGTCCTCTCTCCTCGGCCTCGGCAGCCGCCTCCCTCCCCGAACGACCCTGGCCGATCACCACGGTGTCGCAATGGACCATCTCGAAGCCGACCGCACTCTCGCCGGTGGGCGCTCGGGTGGACGATGGAAGGGGCGGGTACCCGCCGGACGGATGCGAGGCGACCTTCATGCCTTCGACGGCCGAAGTCCGGCAGGCGCGAACGTACGAGACTCCCCCGAGGGTGACCAGGCAGTAGGGGCAGTCGCCGTCGGCGCACAGGCATCCGCCCCACGGCCTCAGACCGGCTCGGAAAACAGCTGTCAGGACCGTGTCACCCGCCTCGAACGGGACCTGCGTCCCGTCGAAGTCGATCACCTTGCCCGGGCGAGTCATCGCAGCCCGAGAGGGTAGCCGGAGAGCAGCTCGGCTCCGCGATCGGTCACCAACACCTGCTGCTCCAGCTTGACGCCCTCCCCCCGGCCCCACCGACCCACGAAGGACTCTACGCACAGCACCATTCCGGCCTCCACCACGCCGTCCCAACCGGACTGGTCCCAGGTGTCGGGATAGACGATCATCGGCCACTCGTCCGCCATGCCCACCCCGTGGAACTGCGTGGTGTAGTGACGGAACCGCTCCACATCCGGCACGTAGGTGTCGAAGGTCAGTTCGCGGAAGGTAATGCCGGGACGGAGCATCGCCATGTTGCGGTGGATCATCTCCTCCGCCCGCCCGAACACATCGAGTTGGTGGGCATTCGGAGGTTTGTCACCGGCGATCCACGTTCTCGAGATGTCCACGCACATCCCGAACGGGCCGATCAGGTCGGTGTCGAAGGCCACGAGGTCACCGTCCTCGATCACCCGGGCGGACGCCTCCTGGAACCACGGGTTGGTGCGGGGGCCGGAGGACAGCAGGCGGGTCTCTAGCCACTCTCCACCCCGGCGCACGTTCTCCGAGTGGAGCACAGCCCAGAGCTCCAGCTCAGTGACACCCGGTTCGAGAGCCGCACGCATAGCGTCCAGGGAGCGATCGGTCACTACGGTCGCCGCCCTTATCAGCGTGATCTCCTCGGGGCTCTTGACGGATCGGGCGACCTCCATGACCTCCCCGCCGTTGCGGAGTTCGAGTCCGCGCCCCTCCAGGGCGTGGATGGCGTCGGGACTCGCCCGATCGATAGCGACCCGACGGTTCCCATCACCGTGTTCCTCCACCACGGAGGCCAGTTCGGCGGACCACCGGCGCAGGTTCCGGTCCATCTCGATCCCGGACAACTCGTACATCCACTGGGTGGCGGGCCGTACCTCCTCGACCAGTCGGGCGTGCCCGGCCAGGAAGGCCGCATCGCCGTAGTCGAACAGGATCATGGGACCCTCGGCGCCGACCCACAGGTACCGGCAGGGGTTGTGAGCGGTCCACAGGGACATGTTGGTGGTGTCGGAGGCGTAGCGGATGTGAACCGGGTCGTAGAGAACGATCCCCGCGTAGTCGAGTTCCCGCAACCGGTCTCGCACCCGGCCCAAGCGGTAGCGGCGCACCACGTCCAAGTCGGGAAGAACGATCCCGGCAGCCGCTATCTCCGCGAGGGCGTCCGGTGGCAGGCCGATCGAGTGCCAGTTGTCTGCCACGGCCCGCCGGTATTCCGCGCCACCGACTCCTCGGGGGCCGATCCGGCTACCGACCCGTGGTCCGAATGCGTCGGGACCGGTTTTCATCGGCGGTGGTAAACGCCCGGTCTCGCCACCGGAGAGGAGGCTCCCTCAATCGGACCGTCGAACTCAAGAAACGCGATCATCGGAGGCCGATCGGAAACCGGGACAGAAGCTCGTGACCATGCTCGGTCACCAGCACCTGCTGCTCGAGTTTGACCCCCTCGCCCCAACCCCTCCTGCCCACGAAGGACTCGACGCACAGTACCATTCCAGGCTCCACCACACCGTCGTAGCCAGCCTGGTCCCACGTTTGCGGAAGGCCGATCATCGGCCACTCGTCGGCCATACCGACCCCGTGGAACTGGTTCGAGTAGGAGTTGAACTCGTCGATGTCGGGAAGCCAGGCATCGAAGGTGAGCTCCCGGAAGGTGACACCCGGGCGCACCATCTCGATATTGCGCCGGATCGTCTCCTCGGCGCGGGCAAAGACATCCTGCTGGTTGGCATTGGGACGCCGGGAGCCGGCGATCCAGGTGCGCGAGATGTCGACGCACATCCCGAAGATGCCTATCAGGTCGGTGTCGAACGCCACCAGATCCCCGTCCTCGATCACCCGCCCGGCGGCCTCGTGGAACCAGGGGTTGGTCCGCGGACCGGAACAGAGGAAACGATTCTCGATCCACTCACCTCCACGGCGGATGTTCTCCGCGTGGAGGATCGCCCACAAGTCCAGTTCGGTCATGCCGGGCTCGAGTGAAGCCCTCATCGCTTCCACGGAATGCTCGGCCGCCACCAGCGCGGCTCGCATCAGGGTGACCTCCTCCGGGCTCTTCACCGAGCGAGCCACCTCCATGACCTCGCCCCCGTTGCGGAGCTCGAGTCCCCGCTGATCCAGGGCGTGAATGGCATCAGGACTGGCCCGATCGATTGCCACCCGCCGGTTGCCCGACCCGTGCTCCGCTACCACGGAGGCCAACTCGGAGGACCACCTACGCAGATAGCGCTCCATCTCGATCCCCGCGAGTTCGTACATCCACTGGGTAGCCGGCCGTACCTCGTCCACCAGGGGGTTGTGTCCTGCCAGGAATGCGGTCTCCGAGAAGTCGAAGAGAATCATGGGCCCCTCGGCTCCCACCCAGAGGTATCGGCAGGGGTTGTGCGCGCTCCACAGAGTCATGTTGGTGGCATCGCACGCGTAACGGATGTGTACCGGGTCGTAGAGGATTATGCCCGCATAGTCGAGATCTCTCAGGCGATCTCGCACCCGTTGAAGGCGGTACCGCCTCACCACATCCAGGTCGGGGAGGACGATGCCCTCGGCCTCGATCTCCGCGAGCGTCTGGGCGGGCAATCCTACCGAGTGCCGGTTGTTCGCCACGTCCGACCGGTACCCTGCGGATCCGCTCCGGCCGGGTCCGATTCGGCGGCCGGAGGGCGGGCCTCCCAAGTGATGGGTCATATCAGCCATGGCTCAGCGGCGGGATCGGGTTTGGTCGCCGGCGTGCCAGGTTACAGCCGTACTCACAGGCCGGCAGCCAAGGCACGGCCCTCTCCCGGACAAACCGCAGAACGTGGTGAGCCTCCAGTCAGGTAGCAGCGGATCGTGATCCTTGACAGATGGCTCGAGCGGCGATCGGTGGATGCCTGCTGGCAAGCGATCCGCGACCGGTTTTCCGGACAAATCGCGTGGCTGACCGGGGCGGGAGCACCCGTTTCGTTCTAGGGTGATCACACCGGCGTGATGCTTCGCAGCAGGTCCGGGAGAGGCCGGAAGGAAAGGGGAGACCATGATCATCGACAGCCACGTGTGGCTCTCGAAGCCGGAGCACTGGGGCGGCAAGGGCGTGATGGACGACGCCATGTACAAGGCGGGTTGGGCCGCCCGGGGTCTTGGTACCAAGACGGGGCTCTTGAAGGGCATGAGCGCCGAGCAGATGGTGGAGATCATGGACGAGGCGGGCGTCGACATGGCGGTCTGCCATGCCAGCAAGGTACCCCACCTGAACTCGGAGGTGCCACCGTCGTTCGTGGCTGCGGCCGTTGACAAGTACCCCGACCGGTACATCGGGCTGGGGAGCGTCGACCTGTTCGGGGGGCTCAGCGCGTTGCGCGAGATGGAGGAGATCGTGGACATGGGCCTGGTGGGAATGAAGATCTCGCCCGCCACCAGCTTTGACATACCTCTCAACGACCCCTCGATCATGCCCATCTACGAGAAGGCCCAGGAACTCGGGATGGTCATCTTCGTCCACACCGGGTGGTCCGGGTACTTCCTCCTCAAGAACCAGCACCCGATCCTCCTGGACGACGTGGCCGTGGAGTTTCCCGATCTGAAGCTGGTGGTGGTCCACGCCGGGGAGAACTACTACGAGGAAGTAGTGATGATGATGCTGAAGAACCCCAACGTGTATGCCAACACGGGCTGGTGGGGCTTCCTCCAGCCAGTGGAGACCAACGTCCGGTTCCTCAAGTACGCCAAGCACTTCATGGTCCTCGACAAGGTCCTTTGGGGTACGGACAACTACGACTGCCGGGAGGATGTCCCGTTCGTGAAGTCCCTGCCCGCCCAGGCCGCCGAGCACAACATCGCCCCCGGACTGCCCGAGCTCACCGACGATGACATCGCCGACTACATGGGGAACAACGCCGCCCGCCTCTTCGGCGTGGACACCGGCTGATCCCGATCCGGGCTCGATAACCTCCGCGCATGCGGGCTGCCGTCATGCACTCGCCCGGTTCGCCGCTCGTGATCGAGGAACGGCCACGGCCCCGCACCGGGTCGGGTCTGATGGTGGAGGTGCTGGCCTGCGGTGTCTGCCACACCGACCTCGACCTGCTCGGCAGCGAGCTCACCAGGACCCCGCACGTGCTCGGCCATGAAGTGGTGGTGGCCGGCCCGGACGGGGAACCGTGCCTGGTGTACGGCAGCTGGGGGTGCCGGCGATGCTTGCACTGCCGGTCGGGGGACGAGGCGATGTGCCCGGACGTGGTCATCGTGGGGGTGCACGCGGACGGCGGCTACGCGGAGGCTCTGGTGGTCCCCGACGAGAGCTACCTGTACCCGATCGGTGACCTCGACCCGGCCGAGGCCGCGCCGCTCGCCGACGCGGGCGCCACCTCGTACCGGGCGGTTCGCAGGGCCATGCCGGCCACCCGGGCCGTGGTGATCGGGGTCGGCGGTCTTGGCCAGTTCGCCATCCAATGGCTGAGGCTGGTGGCGGACTGCTCGGTCGCAGCGGTGGATACGGCTCCTGACAAGCTCCACCGAGCCCTCGAACTCGGCGCGGACGAGGCCTGTCCACCCACGGCCGAGATGGAGCCCGCGCCGGTCGTGCTGGACTTCGTCGGTACTACGGAGTCGTTGCAGTTGGCCAGGTCGCTGGTCGAGCGGCAGGGAAGGATCGTGCTCGTGGGAGGCGGCGGAGGGACGATCGCGGTGGGCATGGAGGCAATCCCCTACGAGACGTGGGTAACCAACTCCATTATGGGATCCCGGTCAGACGTGACGACCGTGCTGGAACATGCGCAGCGGGGGAACGTGGATTGCCATGTCGAAGAACTTCCGCTGGACGATGCCGACACGGCTCTGGGACGGTTACGCGAGGGCGGGGTCACGGGCCGGCTGGTCCTGAAGCCTTAGGAGGCACCAGATCGTGGACGAGTCGAGCAGTCAGGAGTGGTAGGCCACGTAAGGCGCTTCGACGCTCGGGACTTTGACCTGGACCACCGCCGGCAATCCTGACTCCATGGCCCGGCGCAGTGCATGGCCAAGGTCAGCCTCATCGTCCACGTACTCGCCGTGCCCGCCCATCGCCTCCATTACTTGCCACCACGGCCGGCGGGGCAGGTCGAGCTCGATCTCGGTGCCGTAGGCCCGCTGCTGGGGCAGGGCGATGGCGCCCCACTTCTCATCGTCGTAGATCACCACGATGATCGGTGCCCCGTACCGGAGCGCGGTCTCCATCTCGAATCCGTGGAACGCGAACCCGCCGTCGCCGACGATCACGACCACGGTGCTCGCCGGGGAAGCAAGCTTGGCCGCCACCCCGAAGGGGATCTCGGCGCCGAGGGCTCCCGACTGGCCCGCCCGCAGGTAGCGGCCCGGAGGCCGGACCCTCAGCACGGGATCCGCCCAGAAGTCGATGTTCCCGTGCGAGGTCACGAAGGTGGTGTCGCTCGGCATCGCCTGCTCCAGCAGAGCGGTGAGCCGGGCGGGGTGTATCCCCTCGCCCTCGACCTGCGGCTCCACGGCCGCACGATCCCGCCACGAGCGCCAATCCTCGGCGACCCGGCGGCACCAGGCGCGATCAAGGCCTCCGGGATCGACGTTCGCCAGAACGCCCAGCACGATGTCTGAGCCGGCCACCAGCCCGAGGTCCGGTTGCAGGAACTTGCCTACTACGGCCGCGTCCGGATGCGATTGGATCACCACCGCGTCATCGGCCACCGAGCCGCCGTACCCCAGGTCCGCCTCGAATTCGTGACCTACGACCAATACGAGGTCCGCATCGGCAATGGTGTGGCGGAGCTGGGGGTTGGATCCGAGGTAGCCCACCCCGGCGTAGTACGGATGATGCTCGTCCACCAGACCGCGGCCGAGCCGGAGGGTGACGAACGGGATCCGGAGGTGATCGACCGCATCGGCCAGGACATCGTCGGCGGTCGACCAAAGGACATCGTCTCCTGCCACCAGGAGGGGTCGCCGGGAACCGGAGACGAGGTGCACGAGGCGCTCCGCCTGCTCCGGCACCAGCCCCGGGCCGCGCCGCCCGCCTTTGGCCCGCTTCGCCGTCGGAGGGGGCGCCGACCCGGCCAGTACATCCACCGGAATCTCGAGGAACGCCGGACCAGGCCGTCCCGAGGTCATGGCGGTCCAGGCGGCATCCAGGTACTCCTCGATCCGGTCAGGGTCCACGACCCGGGCCGCGTACTTGGTGACCGGCATCATCACCGGGAGAGGATCGAAGGACATGACCGACTCCTTGTCCAGCACGCTCACCGGGGCCTGCCCGCCAAGGATCAGGAACGGCACGCCGGCCCGGACGGCTGTCAGCGCGGGCGTGACCGTGTTGGTGACGCCTGGCCCCAGGGTCACCGCGCATACTCCGGGAGACCTGGTGACCCGGGCGGTGCCCTCCGCCATGAAGGCGGCGGCTGCTTCGTGGCGGGTGTGGACTATCCGGACAGGGGCCCGCCGCGTGGCGTGGTAGATGGGGTTGAGCGGCCCGCCGGACACCGAGAAGACATGCCGGATTCCCCGGGCGGCCAGTAGGTCTACTACCAGATCACCGCCGGAATAGGGGACGTCGGCGGCGGTCACCGGGTCAGGCTTCTCGGATCTCGGCGATCACTGCCCCGACATCCACCGTGTCATCCTCCGAGACGTATACCTGGGTGAGGATGCCCGAGGCCGGGGACTCCAGCTCGACCTCCACCTTGTCGGTCTCGAACTCGGCCAGGGGCTCGCCCTTGACGACCGGCGCGCCCACCGCTTTCAGCCAGCGGATCAGCACCGCATCCTGCATCGACACGCCCCACTTGGGAAGTATCACCTGCATACCGGCCTGCCTCCCTTCATGCCCGGCCGACCGCCACCCGGTCGGCGAGTGTCGCCCTGATGGCCCGTTCCAGGTCGTCGGCGCCCACGTCGAGCCTTCCCTCGAGCACGGGGCTGAACGGCACTGGTATGTCCGGCCAGGTGACTCTCTGAGGTTGGGACCGCAGGGAATCCCAGGCCCTGTCCGACACGCCGGCGATCACCTCCGCCGCCAGGCCGCACAGGCGGCGGGCCGGATCGGCCACCACCAGCCGGCCGGTCTTGCGAACCGAGGCGACGATCGTGTCCCAGTCGAGCGGCACGAGGCTGCGCGGATCCACCACCTCGACCGAGATCCCGTCGGCCTCGAGCTTGGCCGCCACGTCGACTGCCGTGTGGACCAGCGACGCCAGCGCCACCACCGTCACGTCCTTGCCCTGCCGCTTGACGTCCGCCACGCCCAGCGGGATCTCGTAGGGATCCCCCGGGACGGGCTCGCGGCGGCGGGAGAGGCGCAGATCGGCCAGGAAGACGACCGGGTTGGGATCCCGTATGGATGCGATCATCAGGCCCTTGGCATCGTGGGGGGTGCTCGGCATCACCACCTTGAGGCCGGCCGTGTGCATCAGGATCGAGTGGGGGTTCTCCGAGTGCTGGGCGGCGGCGGAGCCCGACGGCCCGGTCCCGGCGAAGTAGACGATGGGAAGTTCCACCTGGCCGCCGGACATGTAGCGGAGGCGGGCGGCCTGGTTGGCCACCTGGTCCATGGCCACGTAGAAGAAGCTGGAGAACATCACGTGGGCGAACGGCTTCAGACCGGCGGCTGCGGCGCCGACCGCCCCGCCGACGAACGCCGCCTCCGAAATGGGGGTCTTGCGGATCCGGTTGGCGCCGAACGTGTCGATCAGGCCCCTGGTGACGCCGAAGACGCCCTGGTCCACATCCTCGCCCATCACAATTACCGTCTCGTCCTCCTCCATGGCGGCGCGTAGCGCCTGGTGGATGGCCGCCATGAAGTACACCCTCGCCACCGTCATCCTCCTGCGGGGGCGAATACGTGGTCGAGCGCCTCGTCGGGCGACGGGAGGGGGCTGGCCTCGGCAAAGTCCACGGCCCGGCGGACCGCCTCCTGCTCCTCAGCGTCAGTGGAGTCGAGTTGCCCGGCCGTGATCCCGGCTTCGGTCTGGAGGAGGTCACGGAAGCGGGTAATGGGGTCGCGGGCCTTCCAGCTCTCCACCTCCTCATCCGTGCGGTAGGCGGACACGAAGGCGCTCTCGCCCTCGCTGTGACCCGAGAATCGGTAGGTGATCGCCTCGATCAGGGAGGGCCCCTCCCCGCGCCGGGCCCGGTCGACCGCCTCGCCGACCACCCGGCGGACCTCCAGGACATCGTTGCCGTCCACCTCCAGGCTGGCGACCCCGAAGGGTTCGCCCCGGCGGAAGATCCTCCCCGCGGTGAGGTCGGCGGTGGGAGTGAACTCCATGTACTGGTTGGACTCGCACAGGTAGATGACCGGGAGCTTCCAGATGGCGGCCAGGTTGAGGGACTCGAGCAGGACGCCCTGGTTGGCGGCGCCGTCACCGAAGAAGCAGATCGTCACCCCGTCCCGGCCCAGCACCGAGTCGGCGATGCCCGACCCGGTGGCCATCGGGATCCCGCCGCCGACGATGCCGTTGGCGCCCAGGATCCCCAGGCTGGTGTCGATGATGTGCATCGAGCCGCCCTTGCCCCGGCAATAGCCGTCCTCGCGCCCGAAGAGTTCGGCCATCATCGGCGCGACATCGGCCCCCTTGGCAATGCAGTGGCCGTGACCCCGGTGGGTGCTGGTGATGTGATCGGTGTCGCGCAGCACGCTGCAGGCGCCCACCGCCACCGCCTCCTCGCCCACGTAGACATGCACGAATCCGGGCAGCTTTCCGAGCCTGTGGAGTTCCTGGACCTTCTCCTCGAAGACCCGGATGCGTACCATCCGCCGGTAGAGGCGCAGGAGGGTATCGGGCGACATAGTGACCGATCCTAACGGCACTCCTCCCGGCGTCCCCAGTGGCACGGAGAACGCGAAAATCGCGCGGCCCGGGCTTCGCCCGTTGGGCCCGCCCCCTCCGCCACCACCTTGGTGTCGAGCGCGTTCCGTCCCTCCCCCGGCGGGGCTGCTCGACGATATGTTCCCGGCGCGGTCCGGTCGACGTCGGAGCCGGACCGCAGGTGCTTACGGTATCCAACACCGTATAGCGGGGCTATGACACATACAACCCCCTTGTTCGTGGGGGCGTCTGCGGGTGGGATGACGGATCCGCGCGCTGCTAGAGCAACCCTTCCGAGCGCAGGTCGGATTCCACCCGGTCGAGGCTGCGTTCGATCACGCCCACCACCCAGTCGCCCTCCTCGGCGGTCATGATCAGGGGCGGTGACAGGATGATGTGCTGGCGGAGGGGTCTCACGATCAGGCCTTCATCCCGGCATTTGGCCTCCACCCGCCCGGAAATCCCTACCTCCGCGGGAAACAATGCCTTGGTGTCCTTGTTCGCCACCAACTCGACCGCGGCCATGAACCCCAGACCCCTCACCTCTCCGACCAGCGAGGAGCCGGACAGCTCCCGGAGCCGGGCCTGGAACCGGGCGCCCACCCGGGCGACGTGGCCGCAGAGATCCTCGCGCTCAATGATGTCGATGTTGGCCAGACCGGCCGCGCAACACACCGGGTGGCCGGAGTGGGTGAACCCGTGGGCGTAGATCCGGTCCGGGTCCTCGGAGGCGCTGATGACTTCCTGGATACGGTCCGACACCAGGGTTGCTGATAGGGGCTGGTATCCGGAGCTGATCCCCTTGCCCAGCGTGATGAGATCGGCCTGCATTCCGAAGACCGGCTCGGCTGCCATGAAGTGGCCCAGCCGGCCGAACCCGGTCACGACCTCGTCGGCGATCACGAATATGTCGTTGGCGTGGCACACCTCCGCCATGCGGGCGTGGTATCCCTCGGGAGGAACGATCACTCCCCCGGCGCCCAGGACCGGCTCCAGGATGAAGCAGGCGATGTTGTCGGCCCCAAGGCGAGTGATCAGGCGTTCCAGGTCGTCCACCAGGTAGTCCACGAACAGATCCCCCTCCATCCCGTCCGGAGCGCGGTAGGGGTAGGGGGAGCGGAGCTCGTGGACCACATCCACCACATGGAACGTCTCGTGATAGTTGCCCGAGAAGGTCAGCGACGCGGCCAGATACGTGGATCCGTGGTACGACTGATCGACGCTGAGGACGAACCGTTTGCTGTCCCGGCCCTGGAGTCGGAAGTAGTGATGGACGGTCCGTATCGCTGTCTCGTTGGCGATCGACCCGCCCGTGCCCAGGAAGACGCGGTTCAAACCCTCGGGCGCCAACCGGGCGATCCGGGCGGCCAGCTCGGCGGAGGGCAGGTTGGCGTTCCGGGCGAAGATCTGCCCGTAGCTCATCCGGCCCGCCTGCTCCCGGATCGCCTCCACCATCTCGTCCCGCCCGTAGCCGACGTTGACGCACCAGAGACCGGCGTTGGCGTCGAACAGTCGATTACCGCGGGCGTCCTCCAGATAGCACCCGGCGCCCCCCACGTACATGTCGTCCGGGGTGATCTCGGTGGTGGCCAGCTGGCTGAACGGATGGATGACGTGGGAACGGTCATGCCCGATCGCCGCGCGGTAGGTCTCCTCGACGCTCATGCGAGTACCCGGATCGCCCGTTCGCCCCGCTCACGGGGAGAACGGGGCTTGCAGGCGGCGCCTATCGCCGGCGCCGTACGCGAGCGCTTCTGGAGCCGGTCGGCCATGGACCGCACACTACACCGACCGATCCACGAAACGGCCGGGCCGCCCCATCCATTTTGCGCCCCTTCGGACCGACCCGGGACGCCCGGCAGCCCCGGTACGGGGGTAGTTAGCCTTGGATGGACCAGGAAGTCGAAGGAGGCCGCGTGGTGCTGGGAGCAACCAAGAACCGCCCTCTCGCCACCACGACCACCGGCGGCATGCCCCGCCCTGGTTGGTACACCGAGTCACTCTCCGGGAGATCGTTCTCGGTGGCGATGGCAGGGCGCGGTTTCCGCGAGCAGTACCGCGACCTGGTCGCCGCCCTGGTGGCCGACCAGAACCGGGCCGGCATCGACATCCTGGTCGACGGGGACGCCCGGTTTGACGACGACGTGGCAGGGAGGCAGTGGATCACCTACCCGGAGGAACGTCTGGCCGGTCTCGGACCTCCGGAACTGCGGAGCTATCCCATCCACCAAGGCAAGCAGCCCGGCGAGTTCATGTACGAGGTCATGGAGACGAGGATGCCGCGCGCCGTCATCGGCAGGGTCGGCCCGGGCCCGCTCGAGTACGACCGGATCTGGCAGACCGCGCAGGCCTCGACGGACAAGCCGGTGAAGTTCGGCGCCATCTCGGCCCAACTCCTCGAAGCCTCCATCAACAACGACTTCTACCCTGACCGGCGTCGCCTGGTCATGGATCTGTCCGAGATCATGAACGAGGAGTACCACCGCCTCGCCGACGCCGGCTGCCCGGTTATCCAGGTGGAGGAGCCCGCCATCCACGGGATCGCCGGAACGGAACCGGGCACCATGCTCGACGCCGGTTTCTACGTGGAGGCCTTCAACAGAGAGGTGGCCGGCCTGCGTGACAAGACCGAGGTGTGGTGCCACACCTGCTGGGGAAGTCCCGGCGCCCAGCGGACCCGCTCGCAGCAATTCTCCTACGAAGCCACCCTGCCCTTCCTCAACGAGCTGGACGTCGACGTGCTGACCTTCGAGGCGAAGGAGACCTCGGGCGCGGAGATACCGATGATCGCCTCCGGAATCGGACCGGACAAGAAGATCGCCCTGGGGGTGGTGAGCCACCGCACGCTCCAGATCGAGCCTCCGGAAGAGGTCGCGGACCTGGTGCGGAGGGCGCTGGACCACATCGGTCCCGAGCGGTTGATCCTGTCGACGGATTGCGGGTTCGGACGCCAGGGGATGAGCCGCATGCACGCGTTCTACAAGATGGTCTCGCTGGTGCGTGGCGTGAACCTGGTACGGGCCGAGCTCGGCCTGGAGGAGGCCGACGTCCCCGCTGCGTCGCCCCGCCTGACCATGCTCGACTGACCGTCCGGAACTCGGGCACGTTGCCCGCCTCGGCGGTACGCTCAGCTCGTTCTCAGACTTGACAGGAGCACCCCATGACCGGACACGGCGCGGACGTACTCGATCTCGGCGGCCGGGTGGCGGTGATCACCGGCGCCGCCTCGGGACAGGGGAGGGCAGCAGTCCGCCGTCTGCAACGGGCGGGAGCGACGGTGGCCGCACTGGATCTGAATACGGAGGGCCTCGCCACGTTGGGGGACGACATCCTGACGCTGCCGGTGGACACCTCGGATCCTGATCGGGTCGCAGAAGCCTTCGAGGAGATCGAGAGCTCGCTGGGACCGGCCTACATCCTGGCGTCGGCGGCGGCCGTCTGGGCAGGCTGGAACAGCATCGTCGACATGGACTACGGCGACGTGGAGCGGATCTTCCGGATCAACACCTTCGGAACGCTCTACTGCGTCAAGAATGCCGCCCGCCAGATGATCCGTGAAGCCGAGGGTGGCCGGATCATCATGTGGTCGTCCATCGCAGCCGCCCGCGGCCAGGCCGGCGACATCCCGTACAGCGGCAGCAAGGCCGCCCTCGAGGGCATGGCCCGACCGCTGGCCGCCGAACTGGCCCGGCACGAGATCACCGTCAACGTGATCGCGCCGGGCGCTATCGACACCCCGATGCTGGGCGGCACCGACCTGAGCTTCTACGACACGGTACTGCCCGGACGGCGGATCGGAACCCCGGACGAGATCGCCGAACTGGTCGCCTGGCTCTGCTCGCCCCTTTCACGGTTCGTCACCGGAGCGGTGATCCCCATAAACGGAGGTGTCGCGTCGATCAACGGACCGTGGGCACTGGCCCACACTTTCCACCAGTTGGAGCCGGATCTGGTCGACCGGATGAAGGCAGCCCTGTACGGCGAGGACCAGCCAGCCAGCACCAGTTACAGCTAACAGCTAGGTCTCAGTAGGGCCGGGATCCCTTCGGCCGGTCAGCCAGGTAGGGCTGGGTGATCTTGCGAGCCTGCTCGATTGGATGCACCCCTACCTGCTGGGCGAAGGCGTCGATCAGCCGATCCACCACCGGACCGGGAGTCCCGGTCCCGATCTCCATGCCGTCGATGCTGGTGACCGGCATCACGAAGAAGGGGGTGGAGGCGAAGAAGGCCTCATCGGCCGTCATCACGTCGTAAGGCTCGAGGTTGGTCTCCACGAACTCCAAACCGAGCTGCGGCGCCAGATCCCGCACGTCCTCGCGGGTGATTCCCCGCAGGATGTTCCGCCCCTCCGGTGAGATGATGGCGCCGTCCTTCACGATCAGGAAGTTGGCCCCGCCCCCTTCGGTGATGTAACCGTCGTCATCCACGAACAGTGCCTCGGCCCGGGGGTCCACCTTCTGGGCCTCCCTCATGCCCTGCCCGTAGTGGATGCGGTTGCGGTTCTTCATCTTCGGGTCGAGGTAGCGGGCCGGGATGTTCTTGGTCGGCGGTATGACGGCCGGAACTCCGTTCTCCAGCCCGTCGAGGAACCCGACCAGCGACGGTCCCAGCGGGATCACCATCATGAACACGGTCCGCTCGTAGGAGTCGTACGGTCCGGGATCGAACGGTTTGGCGATGCCCCTCGAGCAGTCGTTGTTCCACATCAGGTCGTCGTAGGGCTCGATGGTGGCCCTGTTGCGCTCGATGAACTCGTGGGTGACCTCCTCCATCTCCGCGATCGACATGCCGCAGTCGATGTCCAGAGCCTTCATCGAGGCGTAGAGGCGGTCCAGGTGGTCACGGAGACGGTGAGGACGCAGGTCATAGGTCCGGACCGTCTCGAAAACGAACTCCCCGATCCGCACCCCCACGTCGAATGGCGCCAGCCTCAACTCCGACTCGGGGATGAAATGACCATTGAAATAGGCGGTACGTTCGTTCATGTCCCCTCCTCCCGGCCGCCGCAGGCCCTCCCCCGCGCGACCGTTGTCGTCCATAATGGCACGGGGCAGACTCGGACGGTCGGTAGGAGGGCTGATGGCGAATCAGGTAATGACGGTTGCCGGTCCGGTCGATGTGGAGGATCTGGGCCTCACACTCATGCACGAGCACATCTTCCTCGACCTGATGCGGGATGCCTGGATCTTCACGAACATCCTCAACGACCCGGAGTTGGCGGACATCGAACTCGACATGCTCCGCCATGCCGGTGGCGCCACCGTCGTCGACCTCACATCCGGAGGCCTCCGGGAGTACGACAACCCCATCATGTTCCACCAGGACGATCTCTCGCCGCTGCCACCGCCCCTAGCGGTTCGCCGCGCCGCCGAGCGGAGCGGGCTCAAGGTCATCATGGGCGCCGGCTGGTACCACGAGAACTACTACAAGCCCCGGTTGTGGGACCTCTCCACCGACCAGCTGGCGGCCGAGATCGTCGGGGAACTCCGCCAAGGCATGGAGGGAACCGACGTGAGAGCGGGGATCATCGGGGAGATCGGCGCCCAGTACAACCGCCTGTCAGCTATCGAGGAACGGGTGTTGCGGGCCGCCGCCCGCGCCCAGATGGAGACCGGCGTCGGCCTGACCACCCACACCACGAGAGGGGTCGGCGGGTTGGAGCAGCTGGACGTCCTGGAGCAGGAGGGCGTCGATCTCTCACGGGTGGTGCTCGCCCACTCCGGAGGCCAGCCCTACCCGGAGTACCACGCCCGGATCGCCCGGCGCGGCGCCTGCGTCTCGTTCGACCGCATGGGGAGCCTGCCGGACATGACCGGCTTCCACCGCAACCGTGTCCTGCGCAGCATCAAGCGCCTGATCGATGACGGCCATACGGACAGGATCGTCCTGTCTCATGATGTGTGCTATGCCGATGATCTGGCCACCAACGGCGGCCCCGGCTACGCCTGGCTCCCCGTGGCCGGCCGGGAGATGCTCGCACAGGAGATCGGTCTTACCGACCACCAGTGGCACACCATCATGGTCGAGACCCCCAAACGCATCCTGGCCGGCTGACCACCCCACCCGAGCCGTCGCCGGTAGCCGGCACCACGTCAGAGGCTGGCGGCCTCGTCGATCACGGCCAGGAACCGGTCGATGTCCTCCCGGTTGTTGAACACGTGCGGATCCACCCGGAGCACGTCCGCGTAGTGCCAGCCGTCAACACCTCTCCTCCGCATCAGGTCGCACACCTCTCTGGGGCGTTCCATTCGCACGGCCACTATCCCGGCCCTCGCATCGGCATCGGGCAGCGTGTGGAGGTCGAGACCGCGGGATAGCAACCCGTCGATGCAGTACCCGGCCAGATCCAGCACATACTGCTCGACCTCGGCCATGCCGACGCCCGTCAGAATTTCGAGCCCCGGGAGGGTGGCGGCCAGCCCGAGAAGCGGCGGAGCGCCCAGGCGGAACCGATCCGCGCCGGGCTTGGGATCCAACCCGCCTCCGGGCCACGACGGGTAGTCGTACGAGAACCCGGTGATCCCGGCTCGGGGAGGGAGGCGGTCGGCGTAGCGCCGGTCGGCATACAGGAACCCGACCCCGGCCGATCCCAGCAGCCATTTCATGGCGCCGCAGGCGAGGAAGTGGACCCCCGACCGATGCACGTCTATCTCCACGGCGCCGGCCGACTGCATGGCGTCCACGATGAGTGCCGCGCCGTGCTCGGCTGCCAGCGTCCCCAGCGCGTCCAGATCGTGGCGGAACCCCGTCATGTGACACACATGTGACACGCTCACCGCGATGGTGTCGTGGTCGATGGCCTCGGCCAGGTCGTCGATGTGGACCGCTCCGTCCCGTGGCGCCACGAAGCGGCAGTCGATCGACTCGCGTGCCGGCAGCATCCATGGATACACCGAGGAGGGGTAGGTGAGGGTGTCGAAGACCACATTGGATCCGGGGAACCCGTCGAGTATCTCCACCGCCAGGTTGGAGCCGGCGCCTGTGCAATCGGTGACGACCACCTCGTCGGGTTCGGCCCCGATCAGCGACCCGAACAGATCCTGTACCCGGCGGTACTCCTGGTCGAGCCGGTCATAACGGTCCTTGGGGTCGTACGTGACCTCCTCTACGAACCGCGCCACGGCTTCGCGGGCGGGGATCGAGGCGGGCGCCAGGCCGCCGCTGAACAGGTAGGCGCGCTCGGCCAGCACCGGGAACAGCGCGCGGATCTCCGACTGGTTCATGGGCCAACCTTCAAGCGGTCTCTGTGTGCCGGACGCGGTGGCGGACACCGGTCGGACGACGCCCACACCGCGCCTGCCACACCTCTACCCGCTGTTCCGGGCGCCGCGCCGCCGGCCTATCTCCAACCGCAACCGGGCGACGACCGAGCGAAACTCGGACGATGCCTCCGAGAACCCCTTCCCGGTCTTGGCGCCGGGTCCGTTCAGGTAGTCCAGGACGATCGCCTCGGCGGCGACGAATTCGGCGGCGGCCTCCGCCACCTCGGTTGCGATGTTCCGGGGGATGCTGGTCACTCCGTTCAAGTCGCCGTGCAGCAGGTCGCCCTGGTTGACGACCAGGCCACCCACGCGGACCTGCTGCCCGACATGGAGGGTGCGGCAGTAACCGTGGGCGCTGATGGTCGACCCGGTGAAGACCGGGAAGTCCAGAGCCCTTACCTGGTCCAGGTCCCGCCCGGCGCCGTTGGTCACCAGCCCCACAGCCCCGAAGGTCCGGTAGGTGGTGCACATGATCTCCCCGAACACCGCCGCGGCCGGCGGATCGTCGAGGTCCTGGTAGACGACCACCGGGGGACCTCCGAGTCCTTCGAACAGTTCGATCTGATCCTCAAGAGATCCGTAGACGTCGGTTGCCGACGGCTCGCCCGCCGAGCGGAAGGCGGCGGTGGCGGCCAGACCGACCATCGGCGGCATCTCGGGAAAGGCAGAACGGATCCGATGATCCATGTAGCCCTGGTCCCGGGGTCTGACATCGAACAACTCGATCACGTTGCAGATGGTGGGCGTGTCGAACCGCCGGAGCAGGTCGAGGGTTGAAGCGGCGACCGGCGTCGAGTCCAGCATCTCTACTCCCTATCTCTATCGGAGGCCCGGCCCCGGCGAGCGGAGCGCCATTCCCGGCCCATCAGGACTGCTCCACTGGTCTGTGCCTGCGCATCGGCTCGGTTGTCAGGCGGGTGACTCTTCGGCAAGAGTCAGCACCCGGCGCGGGTTCTCGATCAGAATCTTGTTGATGATGTCGCGGGGTACGCCATCCCTGCTCAGCGTGGGGATGATCACGTTCATGATGTGGTCGTAGCCGGGCCCTCCGAAGCTGGACAGCCGCGCCTTGAGCCCGATGTCATGGGAGAACAGCAACTGGTCTTCGTGACCCTCGGAGATCATCCACTCGACGGCTCCGACCCGATCGGCGTCGGAGACGTAAACCCCTTCGGTCGGGCATGGGTGCCCGAAGCCATCGAGTTCGAAGAAAGTGCCGTACTCGGCAACCCGCTTCATGTAGCTGCGGTCGCCGGTGGTCAGGTCCATGTGGCCGGCGATGACCCTGGTGGGATGCACCCCCATCTCCTTGACCAGCAGGTCCAGGATGTCGGGCATCAGCCTCTGCTCATGCAAGGCGTGGATCTGGATCGCGGCGCCCGTAGCGTGGTGGGTGATGGCGGCGGCTCTCAAGGCCTTCCACTCGGAGGGAGCGACCGGATCTGACGTCCCGATCTCCCCGATCAGCCCGCAGCGGATCTCGGTGCCGTCCGCACCCTCGGTGATGTCCCGGATCATGCCCTCCGCCATCTCGTGCTCCGTCATCGACTCGACGTACCAGGGCTGGGCGTGGTGGACGTAGTACCCGGTACCCGAGATGATGTTGACCCCGACATCGTCGGCGATCTTGCGCAACCCCCACACGTCCCTGCCGAGACCGAGGTCCGAGGAGTCCACGACGGTTCCGCCCAGCGCCATCTTGAAACGCCTCACCTCCATGGCGGTGAGGTACCAGTCGGTGTTGATCAGGTTGTCCCGGTTGTGGTAGGGGAACTCCCTGAGCAGGGCCGCGTTCTGGGCGGTCACCGGCATGTACGCGTCCGATCCCAGGCCGCGATGGCTCTCCTCCAGGAACCACATCAGGCACGTGAACAGCAGATGCTCGTGCATGAGGGTGATGCCGAGCCGGTCGGGCTCGACGGGGCCGTTGACGGTGATCACCTTGCCCTGATCCTTCACGGCAACCTCCCTCGCCACGGTCCTGCCGGCACCAGACGACAATCGACGGTCTGCTTGTCGAATACAGGATCCTGCACCCCGGCGGTACTCCTCTCCCGTCGGAGCGTACAGCAATCGGGCAGATCGTGGGCTGCGTCTACGGCACTCGGGCTACGACCGCTCGGGCTTCGCCGAGGGTTGCGGTCCGGTCGGGGTCCTTCGCGATGAGGTCTCTCGTCCCGGTGATGCCGTACCCGATCCAAGGAGCCGATGCCCGGCTGCGCCGGGTAGGCGGGCGCAGCCTCCCGCATCCGGCTTCAGCTACTCGGCCTTCCCACCGCCTCCCGGCCGGTGTGGCGCGGCTCCTTCATGCGAATGAAGGCCAACCCGATCAGAAACACCCAGGCGACCTGGAGCAGCAGGATGCCGCTTCCGACCTGATACAGGCGGATCACGTCCCCGCCTCCGAGCAATGCGATCAGCAGGAGGCACGCACCAAGGATGCCCGGTATCACTCCGAGAACGGTGGCCACCGCCCGATCTGGTCCCAACAAGCGAACGTTCACCGATCCCAGTGCGAACATCCCCACGCCGATCATTGTGAACGAGATCCCAAAGGAGACCAGGAGGGTGCCCTCTGTGGTGAACAACTCAGAAACCCCGGATGGCTGTTGCTCGCGGTCAAGATGCGTGGTCAAGAAGTGAGAGAAAGTCCACGAGATGGCCTCCGACACCAACCCCAGCACCAGTACCACCAGCCCCGCTTGCCTGAGATAGGCGACGCTCTGCCCGTCTCGGAGTACCCGCTCCATACCGATCATTCCCAGTAGAAAAGCAACAGAAACGAATATGCCGCCATCCGCTATCAGGTGAGACAATGCGGTATCCAAACCCTCATCGGGTTCCAGCGCAAGAACAACGAGGATACCAAGTGGGACACTTAGGACGGTCCCAATCACCAGTAACCAACCTACGGCTCTTGTGAAGGTTGGTCGGTCGGTGACCCCTGCCACCAAGGCCCCCTTTCAGAGACCCGCTTCCCCAGAGTCAACCCACATCTGGAGGCTGCGGTTCAAGACCCCTACCAACTCTGCCGACCGGTAAGTATAGCAACGGGCCACCGCACGCGCCCTGGCCGATCCGGCTGCGGCGTCCTCGAACCGAGGTTTGGTGGAGTTACACGACCCTGGTGCCTGAACAGGACACCCGCGATGGCCGCATGGGCACCTTCCGGCTTGGCCATGGCCGGACATCGTGTAGATGGATCCACAACACCCGTAGTAACTGGACAAGCCATGTCCCTCCGCACAGGTAGGGCGAGTGGTCTCTTCCGACCCCCCTCCGCCGAGAGGTAGGCGGAGGTCTGCAGCACTAAGGCCTGAGCACCTCCGCGAGCACGGCCCGCGCCTCGCTGAGCGTTACAGGTCGGTAGGGATCCTTGGCGATGAACTCCCGCAGTTGGGAAATGGTGAAGCCGTCGCCGCCGTAAGCCCGGTCGGCGTCGGTGAGCTCCTGGGGCTCCAGGACCGCTCCCGGGGTGTGGGTTGCCACGAACTCCATGGACTTGGTGCCCGGCGGGGCGTAACCGATCCACATCGAGCCGATGTCGGGCCTCGGCAGGTAGTAGGGCTCGACCTCCCCATAACCGGCCTCCCGGACGGCGTCGGAACAGCGTTCGGCCAGGTCATAAGGGTGGATCTCGGTCAGCAGGAAGTCATGGAAGTGCTCGATGTCCGGATCTCGCATCTTCCCGAGCATCTCCTGCCAGTGTTCCGAGGCGAAGTAGCGGTCGATGGCGTCGTGGTCGGAGTCGTTGATCCGCCTCGGGGCCACCTCTCCGAGGTAGGACCGCTCGCCGGCGTCGCCGAGCAGGACGGTGCTGCCGTCGGGATCAGGCCCGATGAGTGCGTCGTCCCCGTACGTCCACATCAGGAAGAAGGAGGGGCGGTCGGCGGTGTAGTACTTGACGAGTCCCCGGTTGCCCACCACGGCGTGGCCCACGTTGACCACATCCTTTCCCATGGCGGCCAGGTACCGGTCGAACAGGAACTCCAGGGTCACCGGGTGGACACTCGTGGAGAGCATCACCTCATGGAGGGTCAGGTCGGATCGGTGCATCAAGTCGATGTTCTCCGCCCAGTAGTCGGAACGGAAGAAGGTGATCAGCTCCTCGACCGTGGATGTCATCTCAACTGCTCCTCGCGCGCCCGGTCACTGCCCGGACATCAGCCCGTCTAGGACGGCTTGCCCCGGGTTGACGAGTTCCTCCCCGGGAACTCTGCCCGACAATACTTCGGGCCACTTCGGCCCGGCGCCCGTTATGCAGCAAACCACGAAGTCGCCGGGTTCGATCACTCCCTGGCGCGCCAACTCCCAGGCGCCGGCGAGGGCGGCGGCCGAGGCCAGCTCGGGGCTCACCCCCACCCTGGCAGCCCGATGGAGGGCCTCGAAGATGGCCGCGTCGGTGACTTCGACCGCGGTCCCGCCCGAGTCGCGGATCGCCTGGAGCGCGATCCGCCCGCCGGTGTCGTCAGCAATGGAGAGGGCCGCTGTGTCGGGACCAGGATGTACCGGAACGTCGTCCAACCCCTTCTCGATGGCCTCCACGATCGGGTTGGCGCCCGCCGCCTGTACCCCGTGCACGCGGGGAAGCGACTCGGTCAGACCGAGGCGGTATAGCTCCTGGAAGCCCTTCCAGGGGCCGTACAGGCCATCGCCGGCGGCCACGGGGAACAGGTAGTGATCCGGCGCCCGTCCCAGAGACAGCACCGCGTCATAGGCCATGGTCTTGTATCCCTCCACTCCGTACGGCGTCGATACGGGCATGGGAGTCATGTAGGTCGAGGGGTACCAGCCGTGTTCTTCTACGAAGGCCTGGAGCGGAGGCTTGCGGTTCATCTCCACGACCACGGTCGCCCCGAACAGGCGCATCCAGTCCCTTTGTGTCTTGGGTGCCCGAGGGTCGGCCAGTACCACGCAGCGCATTCCGGCCCGGGCCGCGTAGGCGGCGGCGCTCATGCCGTGGTTGCCGGTGGTGGAGCACACCACCCCGTCGAAGCCGAGCTGCCGGGCCATGGATATCGAGACCGAATGGAAGCGGTCCTTGAATGCGTAGGTGGGGTTGACGGTCTCGTTCTGGAGGTAGAGGAAGGGCAGCGGGTTCCCGCCCGAACGAGGAACCCGGATCATGGGCGTGCCGCCCTCCCCGAGCGTGATCCTCTCGGCGCCAGCGGGGAGCGGGAGGAGTTCGGCGTAGCGCCACACTGACGCCGACCGCCGGGCCCACCTTTCCAGGGACACGACCGAGCGGACCGCCGCCTCGTTGTACATCACCTCGAGGGCCTCGCCACATGCCGGGCAGCCCCGGAAATAGGCGCCCAGGTCGTAGTCGACCGCGCACCTGATGCACCGCAGGCCTTTTGCGAACATCCTCAGCCCCCGTGACGAACGGCTACGGCGAGGATCGTGGGGCCCGGCGGCAGCGGAAACCTCAGCCCGAGGCGGTTGCCCACGGCTCGACGTTGATCTGGTCGTCCCCCAGGGTGAGCACCGCGTCGGAGGAAAAAGCGTCGATCGGGGTCTCCTGGGTGGAGTACGCGTCCAGCCACGGAGTCCGGTAGCCGTCCTCCGACCAGAGGACCGGGAAGAAGTTGTCGTCGAAGTCCTGCTGTCCGGGCGCGAAGTAGCGGCTGTAGGCCCGGTGGCGGATCCGGGGGTGGTGCCGGGAGCTGGCCGGAATCATATGGATGCTGTAGGACCGCCGGATGTTCCCGGGCCGGGTGTTGGGCCCGCTCCCGTGCCATATCCAGCCGGTGTGGAAAGCGGCCGACCCGGCCCCGAATACCAGCGACACCAGTTCGACCTCCTCCCCCTCGGGGGCGTACTGCTGGACGTAGTCGGTCCATCCCTCCATCGTGTCGCGGGCGATCTGGGTGGTGCCGGGCGCCGGCTGCGGACCCCACTTGTGGCTTCCCCGCACGTAAACGAGGGTCCCCCCGTCGGCGTAGGTGTCGTCGAGCGCGATCCAGCAGGTCCAGTTCCACACCGGATCGACCCAGCACATGAAGGCCGCGTCCTGGTGGATGTCGAAGGGCTTGCCGCCCTCCGGCTTGTACATGGCGACATCGGCCCAGAGTCGGGCGCTCGACGCCCCCTCCAGCTGGCAGGCCAGCTTGCCGAACGGCCCCCCGAAGGTGTGCTTGGCCACCACCGGATCGGCCCGCCACAAGCCGGCCAGCACCCGATGGGCGTCCACGGGGTCCCTTCCCTTCTGCCAGTAGTACTCGTCCGGCCAATTGACCAGGTCATGCTGCCCGTCGAAGATTCGGTCGTACCTCTCCCGCAGCTCCATCACCGCGTCCATGTCGATCAGGTCCTCCACGATCAGGAACCCGTCCTCGCGATATTGCTGTATCTGCGCTTCGGTGAACTGCTCGATCACTACCAATCCTCCCCGGGACCGCCGCCGCTCGCGACTATACCCAGCCGGGCTGGGCGAAGTACCTGGAAAACGCCTGGTCTGCTGTGGAGAGCAAATGTACGGCTCTCCGGCTCGGCCGCCAGGTTCAGCCGGCCACCTGGAAGATGACCAAGGGATTGTTCTCGGGGTCGGTCAACTCCACGTAGCGGCCCCACTTCCTGTTCACGAGCTCGCCCACCTCGACGCCGCGAGCGACGAGGCCGTCGCGGGCGGCTTCGAGGTCGTCCACGTGGAAGCCGGCTGCGACCGATCCGCCGACGGCCATGGGCAACTCGGTGGGATGGACCGAGCGGTCGAAGATCTCGACTCCGGGCCCGCCGGCGTCGAGGTAGACGAAGTCCACCCCCTCGTCGTACTCGGGGCCGGGGCTGATCTCGACCACCTTCAACCCGAGGACGTCCCGGTAGAAGGCCAGCATCGCCTCGAAATCATCCGCGTAGAGCAGTACCGCTCCCAGATTCACGTCGCCTCCCTTCTCAGCAAGCCATCCTGGTTCAGACCGCGAAGATGCGCCGGGGGTTCTTCACCAGCATGTCGTCGACCTGGTCCTCGGTGACCCCCAGCTCGCGCAGCTGCGGCACGATCTCGTTGAGGATGTAGGCATAGCCCTTGCCGCCGTACTCCACGAAGTGGATCTTGAGGCAGTTGTCGTGGGCGAGCATGATCTGATTGCTGTAGCCGTCGGCGCACATGCGGGCGAGGGTCTCCACCCGCTCCCGGTCGGAGATCCAGTGGTCGCCCCCGAACAGCAGGTGGGAGTCGTTCCAAGGAGTCCCCCGGAACAGGTCGTAGTCGATTGAGACGCCCCGGTCCATCACCGACTCGTGATACTCGTAGTCAGGGCAGCTCCCGTCCATATGGCTCATGTAGACCTTGTCGAGGTTGGCGCCCTCCTCCTCCAAGATGTCGATGTAACGGTGAGCCTCCTTCATGAACACCATCGGATGCACGGTGAGCGGAACCCCGGTGGCCGCCTGGGCCCTACCCCCGGCCCGGAGGACCTTCTCCTCCTGGGGGTGCAGGGGCTCGCACATGCCCAACTCGCCGATGACGCCCGCCCGAATGTCGGTCCCCTGGATACCCACCTCGATGTCGCTGATCAACATCTCGGCCAACTCTCCCACCGATGCCGTGGCGTGGCCGGAAGGATGGGACGGAGCGATGTACCAACCGGTCGAGGCGACGACATTGAGCCCGGTGGCGCGGCTGGCCTCCGCCAAGGCGTCCGGCCACCAGCCCGGTATCTTGCCGCTCACATCGATGATGCTCTTCCCGCCGGCGTCGGCGTACAGCTGCAGCTCCCGGATGGCAACGTCGAGTTCGGTCATGTTGAGGTTGTCCCGGGAGATGTAGGGCCGCTCGGCCAGTATCTCGTACGCGTCCAGGGTGACGGGCGCCTCCGCCAGGGCCTGGACCTCTGGGGGGTCGTCGGGGCCGGGCGGCTCCCAGAACAGGTCGCCGCTGTCGATGATGATGTGTTCGTGGCTGAGGGTGACTCCCAGATCCTCCGGCTCTATCTCTCCCAGAACGGTCCGGACCTTCGGCATCGTTGCCTCCTCTCGCGCTACGGCCGGATCAGAACTGTGCCCCCGCCCGATGGAGCGCGTCGATCAACTCGGCCCGGTGATCCTGGAACTCGGTGCTGGTGCGGAGCGATTCCTCCCTCGGGTGGGGGAACGGGACATCCGTCAGGTGGAACAACTGGCCCGGTCCGGTGGACATCACGAAGACCCGCTCGCTCAGGTACAGGGCCTCCTCGACGTCGTGGGTGACGAACAGCACGGTGGCGCGCGAGTCCTCCCAGATCTTCAGGAACTCAGCCTGCAGACGCGTCTTGGTCATGGCGTCCAGGGAGGCGAAGGGCTCGTCCATCAGCAGGACGTCGGGCTCGGCGGCTAGGGCACGGGCCACATCCACGCGCTTTCGCATACCGCCCGACAGCTGGTACGGGTAGGCGTCCTCCCGGCCTGACAGGCCGACCAGGTCGATGAAGCCCTGTGCCTTCTGGCGTCGTTCTCCCTTCTCGACTCCCTTGACCCGCAGGCCGTACTCGACGTTCTGGGCCACCGTGTACCAGGGGAACACCGCGTCGTCCTGAAAGACCATGCTGCGGTCCGGGCCGGGAGCGGTCACCTCGATCCCATCCCGGGCGATCGTGCCGCTGGTCGGGACCAGCAGTCCGGCCACCAGGTTGAGCAGGGTCGACTTGCCGCACCCGCTCGGACCGAGCAATGACACGAAGTCACCCTCGGTGAGTTGGAAGGAGATGTTGTCGAGGACATGCAGGTCGTCGAAGTAGATGGAGAGATCCCGTACGTCCAGCTTGACTGCGCCGCCGCTGCCCATGTCCATCGTCATCCTTCTCCTCGATAAGCAGGCAACCTACCCCCGTGAGGTCGGTTGGCGCAACAGGCTGCCATGGTCACTGCTCTTTCTCGACCTTCATCTTCCGGCGGTTGAAGGCCGTCGCCTCGGTCTCCACCACCAGATCCTCGTCCAGTATCACCCCGTAGTCTCGTAGGGCCGCCTCACGTCCGATCTTGCCGTTCCTCACGTCCTCGGCGACGTGCCGCGGGTCCCGTTCCAACGGATTACCCCAGCCGCCGCCGCCCGCCTGAACGTGGTGGTACAGCTCGCCCGCAGCCAGGCCGTCGCTGAACATAGGCGGGAACTCCTCGTCCTCGCCGGACAGCCTCGAAACGGTGTTGGCGGACAATCCGCCCGGCGCGCCGCCCATCAGACCGAAGGGCGGGTGCCGCTGGCGGTCGGAGCGGATCAGCAGGGAGGTGGGCACCAGCGGCCGCCATGACTTCTCCAGACCGAGACCACCGCGGTGGCGCCCCGCCCCGCCGCTGTCGGGCACCAGGCCATAGCGTTCGATAATGATCGGGAATTCGGCTTCGGCCACCTCGATGGGGACGTTGGCTGCAGTGGCTATGGGGTTGCTGAGCCCGTCGTTCCCGTCGCCCTCAGGAGTGGCTCCCCAGGTCCCGACCAGTAGCTCGAAGTAGACGAAGGGCTCGCCGTCATCGTGATGACCTCCAAGAATGACGACGGTGTTGCCACCCTCTCCGGCCGCGGGCACGCGGTCCGGGACCAGTTGGGCTAGGGCGCCGTTGATGGCGTCGAAGGCGCGGAACCCGGTGACGCCCCTCATCGAGTTGGCGCCCGGATAGACGGCGTGGGTGACCGTCCCCGGTTTTGTAACGATGCGGACCGGGCGGAAGGCACCGGCGGTGTTGGGGAACTCCGAGGCGGCGGCCGACATGACGCAGTGGTATGCGGTCGCCACGATGAACGAACGGGTGGCATTGAGAGACCCCGCCACCATGGGATCCGAATCCGAGAGGTCGACCATCACCTCATCCTCCTGGATCGTCACCTTCACCCTTATGGCCACGTCCCGGCTCTCGATCCCGTCCGAGTCCATGTAGTCGGTGAAGGTGGCGGTCCCGTCCGGCCAGGTGGAGATCTCCTTGCGCATCAGGACCTCGGTGTAGTCGATAAGCCCGTCCATCAGCTCGGTCAGCCGCCCGATCCCGTACCGCTCGGCCATCGCCTGCAACGCCCTTTCCCCGACCGAGCAGGCCGCCACCTGGGCGCCGAGATCGCCGAAGAGCATGTGGGGAACCCGTACGTTGGCCCTGATGAGGGCGTGGACCTCCTCCACGGGCCGGCCCTCCTTGTACAGGTGCATCCACGGTATCCGGAGACCGTCCTGGAACACCTCGGTGTTGTCGGTGGCCGAGCTCCCGAGCAGCCTTCCGCCGATGTCACCGTGGTGGGCGGTGGCCACGCCGTAGCCGATCAGGGTGTCCTCGTAGTAGACGGGCTTTATGACGAACACGTCGGGTAAGTGCATGCCGCCGTCGAACGGATCGTTCATGATGAAGACGTCACCGGGGCGCATCCTGTCGCGGAAGCGGGCGAGGAGGGCATCCACGGCCGTGGGGACCGCCCCGAGATGGAAGGGAATGGTCACGGCCTGGGCAACGGTCTGGGCGTCCGGACCGAGCAGGGCGGCGGAGAAGTCCATGGCGTCCCGAACCACGGTCGAGTGGGCGGTCCGGAAGATGGTGGTGGCCATCTCGTCGGCGGCGGAAGCCAGGGCGTTGGCGACTATCTGGCGGGTCACGACATCGGCATGCTGTACCTCGGTCTTGCCGCCTTCCTCGTGGCTGAGGAAGAGGGCGCCCGATGCATGCCGGCGGGCGACCCAGCCGGGCGGCACCACGATCGTGGTGTCGTATTCGTCGACGAGCAGCGGACCGGTCATCCCGTCCGGTCCCACGCCGGTCCTCCGTGCCAGCACCGGAGCGTCCAGGTAGCCACCGGCCAGGCTGAAGAGGGCGGGACGCGAGCCGTCGGATGGCTCGGCTCCGTCGGCGTGGCCGCTAAGCGTGGCTTCCTGCGACACCTGCCTGGTTCGGGGCAGGGGCCCGAGGGCGGCGAGTCGGACCGCTCGCACCTCGATCGGGTCGTCCGGATCCTTGCGTACGCCGTACAACTGCTCGTGGCGGTCCTCGAAGTCCGCCACCAGCTTCGCCAGCCCGGTAACCGTCATCTCGGTCTCCGCAATGGTCACCTCGATGTCGAAGCTCTGGCCCTTGTAGCGCACGTCGGCGGATCGGACCCACTCGGTAACGCCGCCGGAGATGCTCGACTCCAGTCGGGACTCCAGCTCGGCCAGCAGTCGGGACATGGTGGGGATCACCGAGGAGTCCCTGGCGTCGAGTTCGCAGAACCGGACATCGTGGTACTCCGGCCGGGCGTAGAGGAGACCAGCCGCAGAGAAGACCCCGGCATTGGGGGGCACGACCACCGTGTCGATCCCCAGTTCGGTCGCCAGGCTGGCCGCGTGGATAGGACCTGCCCCGCCGAAGGCGATCAGGGCGAACTCCCGCGGATCACGCCCGCGTTCTGACGAGACCGCGCGCAGGGCGCGCATCATCCGGGCGTTGGCCAGATCGTGGACACCCCGGGCGGCCTCCGCCACCGGAATCCCCAGTGGGGTGGCCACCGACTCCAGGGCGGACCTCGCCAGACCCGGTTTGATCGATACGGCATCCCCGGCGAGCGGTCCGGACCGGACGTAGCCCAGCACCACGTTGGCGTCGGTCACGGTGGGATCGTCCCCGCCGAGGCCGTAGCAGGCGGGACCGGGAACCGCCCCCGCGCTGCGAGGACCCACCTGGAGGCCTCCGGCGGAGTCCACCCAGGCGATGCTCCCGCCACCGGCCCCCACCTCGGCGATGTCGATGCTCGGCACCCTCAGCAGCTCTCCGGAACCACGCAGCAACCGGGTCCCCACCGATAGGTCGGCGCCCACCTCGTATTCCCTGCTGAGGGTCACCCGCCCTTCCTCGATCAGCGACGCCTTGGCCGTGGTGCCGCCCATGTCGAACGAGATGGCGTTCGCTATGCCCAGTTCCCTGGCCAATCCCTGCGCGGCCACCACCCCGGCCGCCGGACCGGACTCGAGGGCGTAGACCGGCCGGTGGGCCGCGTCGGCGGCGGTCATGGCGCCGCCGGACGACTGCATGATCAGTACCGGAGCATCTACCCCGACTCCTTCCAGACCGTCCACGAGATCGCGCACGTAGGCGCCCATGATCGGGATCACGTAGGCATTGAGGGCGGTGGTGGCGGATCGCTCGTACTCGTTCTGCTCCCTGAGAACCTCGTTCGACAGCACGACATGGACGCCCGGGAGTTCGCGTCTCAGGATCCGCGCCACCTGCTCCTCATGGGCCGGGTACTTGTGGGCGTGCAGCAGGCAGACCGCCACCGCCTCCACATGCTCGTCGCGCAGTCGGGCGGCCACGTCCGCCACTTCGGCCTCGTCAACCGGACGGTGGGACGTCCCGTCGGCCAGCATGCGCTCGCCGATCTCGAACCGGAGGCGCCTCTCGACAATCGGCGGCGGCTTGCGCCAGAACGGGTTGTAGAGGTGGGGCATCCTGACTCTGCGGAGCTCCAGCACGTCGCGGAACCCCTCCGTGGTCACCAGGGCCAGGTGGGCGCCCCGGCGCTCCAGGATGGCGTTGGTCGCCACCGTGGTCCCGTGGATCACCTCCTGGACCAGGGTTGGCGCCGCCCGGGGAGAGTCACCCAGCAAGGTGTCGATGGCGACGGTGACCGCCTTGTCGAAGGAGGGAGGTGTGGACAGCACCTTGCGCGTGGTGGTGCGGCCGTCGGGTTCCTGGACGATGACGTCGGTAAAGGTGCCGCCTACATCCGCGCCTACCCGGCTACCCACGCCAACCCCACTCTTCGCGACAGACGTCGACACCTGACGCCGGCGTCATCGCGATCCGAGCATCTCACCAACCATGCTGGCCGAGGCCGCGCCCCTCGAACTCCAGCGGGTGAACCGCTTGGCGACCGCCCGCAGCAGGAAGTCGCTCAGTACCGCCAGTACCGCCAGGATCAACACGATCACGATGATCCCCGCGTTGTCGAGATACCGGACTCTGCCGAACATCAGGGCGCCCAGGCCCACACCCGTACCCATGTACTCGGCCGCCACCACCAAACCCCACGACACCACCACGGCCAAGCGGAAACCGGCCATCATGTGGGGCACGATGGCCGGGATCACCACCGTCCGGTACACGTGGAATCGCGAGGCCCCCGCAGTCAGCGCCGCCCTCACGTAGACGTGAGGCACGTTGCGGACCGCTTCGGTGCCCGCGATGGTCAGAATCAGGAACACGCCAAAGCTGATCAGCCGGACTCCCGTCGACATCTCCGTACCGAACCACAGCATGAGCATCGGGAGAAGCGCGATCAAAGGGGTCGGGCGGATCGCGTCCAGGGAGAATTCGAAAAGATCCCGGAACACGCGGCTGTACCCGAACAACAAACCGACCACCAGCCCGGGCGGAGTACCGATCGCCACCGAAATCAGAACCATCTGAAGTGACACCCAGGTCGCACCGGGTATGCCCTCGACGAACGGGACCCGGCTGCCGGCCAGGTAATGGAACCCGGTGCTCAGATTCTCCCACAGTCGCTGGGGCGTCGGTAGGTACGCCGCATCCACCCAACCGAGGTTGGTGACCGCGAACCATAGAGCCGCGACGGCAACAGGCACGAGCAGGGCCCTTACTACCGCGAGGATCCTTGTTCCGCTGAGAACCCGTTGATCCCCAAGCCGAGCTCGGGATCCGGTCGCGGCGGCGCCTCCGCTTTTTGCAGTCATGTAGTGGTCACGCGGTGCCGAGCATTTCCGCAACCAGACCGCTCCCGGCCGAACGCTGCGTCCATCTCATGGTCCGCTTGATCAACGCCCTCAACAGGAAGTCGGACGCGATAGCGAGGCCGAGGAAGACGAGCGTCATGGCAAGGATCCGAGCCGAGTCCAGGTTTGTCAACCCGGCGATCAGCAGGTTCCCGAGGCCTCTAACCGATCCCATGAACTCCGCCGCCACCTCCAAACCCCACGCGGAGATAACCGCCAATCGGAGTCCCACCAGTATGTGGGGAATGATCGAAGGAACCACCACCGTCCGGTAGATGTGGAACCGAGACGCGCCCATCGTCAGCGCCGCCTTCACATGGATATGCAGGACGTTGCGCACTGCCTCGGTCGTGACGATCGTCAGGATCAGCATCACGCCCAGGGTCACCAGAGCGATCTGGGGCCGCATCCCTATCCCGAACCAGAGCAGGAACAGCGGTATCAGGGCGAACATGGGAACCACACGCAGCCAATCGAACGAGAACTCCAGGAGATCCCGTGCCCAGCGGCTGTACCCGAACATCAAACCGAACCCGAGGCCTGCCAGCCCACCGACGACTATGCCGGTTACGACCATCTGAAGGGTGATCCAGAACGCCCCTGGTATCAGGTCCCCGATCGCCCACCAGACCGAGACGAGCTTCTGCGGTGTGGGCAGCTTGATCGCCTGAACCATTCCGCGGTTGGTGATTATGGCCCAGATCGCGAACGCGAGTGCAGGGACGAGTAGCGCCCGTACGATCCTGCTCGCGGGCCCCGGCTTTCGTAACCAGGCCAGGGCGCGATCAGCCAGGTTGCCGATGGAGCGTGGACCGCCTCGGATCCAGTCTGGTCCGACCATTCGTCGCATCCTCGCCTCGACAGTCCGATCTGAGGTCTTGCCTAACGGATGGCCGGAGGATACACACGCGGGCACCGGGACGACGGGCCACACATAGAACTACGCCCGTCCGTCTTCCGCACACCCCCTGGCTTACAATGGCTCAGGCCACCAAGGAGCGTGAGCGTGCGGTTTCGAGACTTGCCGGTGTGCTTGGTTGCCGCGACCCTTCTCTTCGCCGCCTGTGGGGGAGACGGAGGTGGCGGGGGCGAAGGGGGTGGCGACGAATCGGAAACGACCGTCTCCACTTTCGGGCAGTTCGCAGATCGGGCCGATTTGCCCACGGTGGTGTACGACGGCGAAGCCTGCACCTACATCGGTCCGGAGACCGTCGCCCCCGGCCCGGTCCGGATGACGCTGGACAACCGGAGCGACATTCGGGCCCGCATCGACATCCTCCGCTTCCCCGAGGGCAGGACGTTCGAGGACCTGGCCGCCTACGTGGATAGTGGCGACGCGGCAGCCAACCAGGACTCCCCCGACTGGGTGGATCAGACCCGCAAGATCCGCGCTCCCGCCAACCAGTTGATGGGGGCCAACCGCACCCTGTTCGACAATACCTACGGCATCCTCTGTTACATAGGAGAGTCGGCACCGTTCGAGATCCAGGCGGTCGCCACCTTCGAAGTGTTGGAGGAATAGCCGGCCGGCTGCCGGGTGAGCACGGATCACGCCAGGAGCCACCAGCCTACGGGCGTACTGCGAATGCTCGCCTTCGCTGGGGACCGTAGCGGTATGTGCGGATGTCGGCGTCCAGAGCAAGCGGGTCGGCAATGCCGCGACGCTCCATGAGCGCCCAACCGGTACGGTCGGTCAGGGAGAATGCCCGATCGGGGAACTCCCAGGACGTAGGGGGCACTGATCAAATACCTCTGGCTTCGAACTGCTTGTCGATTGCCTCGCTGATCATCGCCTGCTTACCGTCGGCGATTCTTGATCCGCCAGAATCGAATAGTCCGAAGATGGCAGATGGATCGTTCGAGGACGTGCCCTGCCCCAGGTCGTGAGCTACGAGACGACGTATGTGCTCGGACAACGAGACTCCTCGGCGAGCCGCCTTCCGCTTGGTTTCGGCATCGTGGTGGTCCGGGAGCACGAACGAAACACCAATCACCGGGGGATCACAGGGAGGGTGAGACGGCTTCGGTGCCGTGCATCGTGGTACACGGTCTGGCGGGCTGACCGGAAGCCGGACTCTCGACCGACGTCGCCTCCCAGGTTGGTGTTGCGGTCGAAGCGGGGGAAGTTACTGCTCGACACCTCGAGACGGATCCGGTGCCCGGCTTTGAACACCCACGAGACCTCCCACAGATCGATCCGGTACTCGTAGACCTGTCCGGGCTCGATCAGGGAGGGGGACTGGCGGCTCTCCCGGCACCTCGCCCTGACGATCCCTTCGGTGACGTTGATGGCCCGGCCGTCGGGGAACACATCTACGAGCGTGGCCGTGAAGTCGGTATCAGGCGCCGACGAGGCCGCGAAGAGGACTGCCTTCACCCGCCCGGTGCACTCGAGGTCGGAAGGGAGCAGATCACCGGTGTACACCAGGACATCGGACCGGTCCTCGACCGTCGACCGGTCACGGGGTCCACTCTGGTCCACGTAAGCCACCTGGCCGCCCAGCGTGGGAACCGGGGCGGAGGGGTCGTACACGTACGTGTCGGGCGGCTCATCGCCGGCCGGCGGTTCCCAACCGAGGCTTCCGTCTCCCTGCCGCGTGTTCGCTGATCCTTGCCCGTGCAGGAACAAGTCCCGGTACTCGGTGCGCGCCAGCGGCCACTCGTATTCCCCCCGCCACACGTTGTCGCCGCACACGAAGAGTTGGAGCGGCGCCTCGTCGTCGACCCCGGTCGCGATTCCCTTGAGGCGCTGGTCGTACCAGTGGCGGTGCAGGGCGAAGATGTCGAGTTCGGCATCCGGGCCGAACTGGACATCCTGACCCCAGTCGGCCACCCCGATACGGGTGTGGGTCCAGGGACCGCACATGATCTTGGTCCTGGCCCGAGCCTCGGGCCCGGCGTCCCGTGTCCAGTTCTCGAACGCCTCGAACATGTGCCGCACGGTGCAATCCCACCACCCGGTCAGGAAATAGGCGGGCGCCTCGATCGTCCCGTACCGGCCGTTCACGATCCGCTTCTCCCAGTACGCGTCGTAGGTGTTGTGGTCGAGGAGCTCCTTCCATATCGTCACGTCGTCGTACTCGTCGAACGCCGAGTAGAGGGGCATCCGCTCGTAGAGGTACGAGAGGTCACCGGGGGGATCGCCGGCCTTGCCGCCGCCCACGCCCATCGTCCCGCCGGGCAAACCGGCCAGCATGGCCATCCCTTGCGCGTGGCTGGTCCGCCGACCGATCTGGAGAAAATGGCTGGCCTGCTGCATCAGGAATGCTCCCTGCTGCCAGAACATGTCGTAGCCGTCCGGCGTCGCCGCGATCGGCAGGATGGCCTTGAGTCCCTCCGAGGCCAGCGGGGCGGGATGCATCTGGGTGAAGCCCAGATAAGAGATACCGAACATGCCGACGTTCCCGTCGCACCACGGTTGGCGGATCAGCCACTCCACGGTGTCGTGACCGTCCTCGTCCTGGACATAGACCTCCCAGACCCCGTCGGAGTCGTAGCGCCCCCGGCAGTCCTGTATGACGACGGCATAACCGTCCTCCATGAAGCGCTCCCCCCAGCCCACGTAACCGTTCGGGCGAGCCCCGTCGGTCTCGGGGTAGCTCTCTTTGCTGTAGATGGTCCGGGTGAGCAGGACGGGAAACCGATCCCCCTCCGGCGGCAGGTACACATCGGCCGACAACAGGGTCCCATCCCTCATCGGCACCCGCACATCGAGCATGATCTTCTGTCTCATGTCACCTCCCGCATGTTCTCGTGGTCGAGGCTTATCTTCCCGAATCGAGTCGATTCACAGTGGAAGGCGCCCACTACCTGTTGACACACCGCGCCTCTCTAAGCATCATAAGCCCAAGCGGGCGGCGACCGACGGGCGAGAGACGCGCGGGCCGCCCAGACCAAAAGGGAGGGAATATGCGCAATCGCTGGTGGAAAGGAACACTCCTTCTAGCCATCCTGGCGATGTTGGCGGTCGCCTGCGGTGACGCCGAGGAGGAGGCGCCCACGACCACTCAGGCCCCCGCGACCACTCAGGCCCCGACCACGACGGCTGCCATGGTCGAAGAGGAACCCATGGTGGATCTGAGCGCTCCGCCTGACGAGCCCAAGGGCGGCGTGATCCGGATCGGCGCTACCCCGTCCTACGACGACCGTCTGTGGTCTTATGCCGCATCGATCGGCATGGACACGCGGATCGGCCTCGACCTGGAGATCATCCCATTCGTCAGCATCCCGTACACGCAGTTGCAGACCGACGAGATCGACATGCTGTTCTCGTGCCAGATCTGCTACGGGACGATCATCGGCGAGTTCCCCGAGTACCGGAACTACCTGATCACCAACCAGTACCAGGGCTTCGTGCTCATCGGCAGGGCCGGCGAGACGGTGGTGTACGAGGAGGCGCTCGAGCGATTGGGCGACGAGGAGGCTGCCATGGCCGAACTCGCCGAGTCCATGCGGGGCAAGGAGTTCGTCAAGACCGAGGGATTCCCCACCACCTTCGAGCGTGGGCTACTGGAGAACATCGGCCTGACCTTCGACCCCGACGACACGGCAAACCAGGACGTGGTGTTCAAGTACTACCCGAGCATGGAGGCGATGAACTTCGGCTACCTGAGCGGTGAAGCCGACTATTACACCGGCAACCTCTCCGCCCAGGCCAGGATGCTCTACTCCGAGGAACTGGCGGGCGAGTACGTGGTTGCGGCGCCGCTGGAGTTGTTCGGGGCCTCGGCGATCCTCTACTCGACCGAGGGCGTGCGGGCCGACTGGCTCGAGGAGAACCCCGAGACGGTGCTCCGTTCCCTGGCCATCTGGTACCGGGCCTCGCGCTATCTCGACGCGTACCCCGAGATCGTGGGCGAATTCGTGGGCGAGGAAGCCAAGGACCAGACCGGCGGCACCAGCCTGGGCGCCTTCGTGACCTCCAGGATCATGACGGAACTCAACTACTTCCCGCTGCTCGATGATGCCAAGGACTACATGTTCACGCCGGGTGAGCTCACCTACTTCGGCAACGTGGTGGCCGACAGCTTCGCGTCCGGACGGGAGGAGGGCTACATCGCCGAGGGCGTTGACTGGCAGGACCACGAGGTCCAGGAAGTCTGGTTCAACCGCCTCCTCGAACGCGAGGATCTGGTCGCCTGGATCAACGCGCCGCTCGGAACCGGCGTAGGCCCCAACGGCGACGAGCCCCAGGGCTAATCCCCTACAGCAACCGAGTTAACAGTGTGGCTCCCGGCCCGTCCGGGAGCCACACCTCGTTAACCCGCCAGGCTTCAGTACCCGCGGGCGTCGACGGCCCAAACCTCCTCCACCACGCCGTTGCGGAGGCCGACGAGGTGGTCGTAGAGGTTGACGGTGGGGTCGCAGTTGACCGGTATCAGGCGGACCTGTTGGCCGAGATCGGGTAGCGGACCGTCGGACGGCGCCAGAACCCCGTGCTCGTCGGCGAATCTCTTGTAGGTAGCTCCGCCACCCAGCACGACCGGAAGCCCGTTCCCCAATGAGATTGCCTTGAGGCCGGCGTCGACGATTGCTATGCCTGTACGGCGGCTCATCACGGTGGCCAGGACGTAGAGACTCACGTCGAAGTCCCGGAACGGCCCGCCGAACCGGTCCCGGTTGGCCAGGTAGTCGGCGTCCATGAACACGTAGGTGCCCGGCTGGATCTCGCTGTAGACCTTCGACGCCGCTTCGAGGTCATAGGTTCCCGTCCCACCGCCGCTGACCACTTCGCACCGGATGCCGTTACGGGCCAGCAGGTCGACCGATTCCTGCACCAGGGCGGTGTTGCGCTCGGTAGCGGCCCGGCGTGACGGATGGTCCCTGATGTGCTGGGCGACCCCGTTGTAGGCCTGCAACCCGACGAATCGCAAAGACGGAGTCGTCTGAACCCGCTGGGCCAGCTGCAGGAACGGTTCCCCCGGAGGCACCCCGGCCCGGTTTTCGGCGGTGTTCATCTCCACCATCACTCCGACGGACGACCCGGCCCGGCGAACGGTGCGTCCCAGGTCGTCGAGGTTGCCGGGGTCGTCCACGCACACGGTGACGGTGGCCTCACGCGCCAATCGAGCCAGGCGGCGGAGTTTCCCGGCGCCTACCACCTCGTTGGCTACGAAGACATCCCGGATGCCGCCCGCCACCATGGCCTCCGCCTCCGAGACCGTCTGCACGCAGACCCCGACCGCGCCTCGCTGCAGCTGCATCCGGGCGATCGTGACGCTCTTGTGGGTCTTGACATGCGGCCGGAGGGCAACATCGGCCGTTCGCGCCGCCTCGGCCATGCGATCGAGATTGCGCTCGAGGGAGTCGAGATCCACCACCAGAGCCGGCGTGTCGAGGTCGGCCTCGCGCAGGCCGCGTGACGGCAGACCGGCTCGGGTCATCGGGCGCCCTCGGCTGATCAGTCCTTCTCGACCCCGTACAGCTTGGCGGCGTTGCCGCCCAGGTAGGCATCGATGTCCTCGTCCGTCAACTCCGGCAACCCCGGAGCGATGTTCAGTTCCCGGGCCAGCCTCGGGAAGGACCGGGTGTACGGCACGTCCTCGCGGCAGTCGAAGTTGTCGGTACCCCACAGGCACTTGTCCAGCACCATGAAGTGCTTGGCGTATTTGAGGAACCGCACGTTGGTCTCGAGCGGCTGCAGGAACCCCCACCAGCCGGTGCCGGCGTACATGTTGGGGTTCTTCAGCATCATCATCACCACTTCCTCGTAGTAGTTCTCCCCGGCGTGCACCACGATCAGCTTCAACTCGGGGACGCGCACCGCCACGTCGTCCAGGAGGATGGGATGCTGGTCGGCGAGCCGGCCGAACCCGGACCATCCGGTATGGATCTGGATGATCATCCCAAGCTCGGCCGCCTTCTCGTAGATCGGCATGAGGCGCTCGTCGTTGAGGGGGATCCCGTAGCTCGGCGCGGGGGTCATCTTCATGCCGACGCCACCCATGGCGGTGATCTCCTCCATCTCCCGCAGGGATTTGACGCCGCCGAGCAGGTCGACGCTGCCCATCGGGATCAGGCGGTCGGGGAACTTGGCACACTCCGAAATCACCCATTCTGTCGGGACGTGGGTGTTGAGGCGGGGCACCTTCACCGAGTGGCAGACAGCCATGTCGACCCCCGCCTCGTCCATGATCTCCACCATCTGCTCGGCGTTGATGCCCTTGGTGAGCCCGGTCTTCGTACCGAGACCCCGTGCTGCCCAACCCGCCTTGTACATGGCGTCGTCCATGATGTCCTGGTCGCCCCAGTGCTCCGGCTTCGACAGCCAGACATGCGTGTCGATGATCATCCCGACCTCCCCATCCTCGCCTTGTGCGGTCTCCACCCCACCGTACACCCCTAGTGGACATCCTCGCCACCGCCGAAATGGGTCCCGGCTAGCGTTGGGCGCAGCGTGGAGCACGGCCGCGGGGCGGGCTTCGCCGATCGACCACCGTCCCGGAGGGAGGCAAGGATGACCGCCATACAGGAGGTTCGGGCCGGGGTATCGGTCATGATCGACGTGATGGTCTCTATGCGGGACGGGGTCAACTTGTCGGCCGATGTTTACTTGCCGCCCGGCGACGGGCCCTTCCCAACCCTCCTGTGCCGCACGAAATACGGCAAGCAGAGCGGCGAGGTATGTACCGACCTGGCCTACTTGCAGGAATGGGTGCCCCGCTTCCTCGGAGGCGGATACGCGGCGGTGATGCAGGACTGCCGGGGACGTTACGACTCGGGTGGCGAATTCGTTCCCTACATCCACGAAGCTTCGGACGGGGCCGACACGCTGGCATGGCTGGCCTCCCAGCCCTGGTGCGACGGCAACATCGGTATGTTCGGGCAGTCCTACGTCGCCTTCACCCAACTGCAGGCGGCCCTGTCCGGCCACGCCTCGCTCAGGGGCATCCTGCCGGTAGGCAACCAGGAAGACAATTTCGGTTACTTCCTGATGGACGGCGGAGTCCTCCAGTTGCAGAATTTCGTGTGGGGTATCAATAGCGGTCGGCGGACCATGAACTGCACCAGCTTCGAATTCCTCGACGTGGAGGCGCTTTACCGTCACATGCCCCTAAGAGGAGCCGTGTCAGGCATCTTCCGGCCCGCGTACTGGGGATTTCTGGACCATCCCACCTTCGACGAGTCGTGGCAGACCTACGGATTGAAGGACAAGTACGGGATGATCGAGACGCCCGCCCACTTCGTGACCGGCTGGTACGACAACCTGTCACGCGAGGTCTTCAAGGCCTACGCCGGCCTCAAGCGAGGGGGAGGGTCTGAGGCGGCCCGTGACCTGACCCGGATCATCATCGGCCCGTGGTCGCACGACCTCGACCGGGCCGACCGCAACGGCGACATCGACCTCGGGCCCGGCGTGCAGTTCGACCTCCCCGGCCTCCACCTCGATTGGTACGACCGCCGCCTGAAGGGTATCGACAACGGCGTGGACGGGGAGCCGCCGGTGAGGATCTACGTGATGGGCGACGCCGAATGGCGCAGCGAGAACGAGTGGCCCTTAGCCCGCACCGACTACCGGCCCCTCTACCTGCACGGCGGAGGCGACGCCCGCTCGCTCTCCGGAAACGGAAGCGCGTCCTTCGACCCTCCCTCCGACGAACCGGCCGATCGCTTCGAGTACGACCCCGAGAACCCGGTTCCTACCCTCGGAGGATGCGACGTGATGCTCGACAACGCCGGGCCGAAGGACCGTTCCGAGCTGCAGGAGCGGACCGATGTCCTCGTGTACACCAGCAAACCGCTCGACGGCGATCTGGAGGTCACCGGCCCGGTCACGATGACCCTCTACGCCGCCAGTTCGGCGCCCGACACCGACTTCACCGCCACCCTCTGCGACGTCCATCCGGACGGCCAGTCCATCATCGTGTGCGAGGGGATCCGCCGCGCCCGGTACCGCAACTCGGTCACCGACCCGGCGCTCATGGAACCGGGCACCCCCTATGAGTTCACCATCGACATGTGGCAGACCAGCCAGGTATTCAAGGCCGGTCACCGGCTCCGGGTGGAGGTTTCGAGCAGCAACTTCCCGCGCTTCGATCGCAACCCCAACATGGGTGGGGAACTCTGGAACGAGACCTCGATGCAATCCGCCACCCAGACGGTGTTCCACGACCGGGATCGGCCCAGCCACGTGCTCCTACCTGTCATCCCCCGTTGAGGACCGCTCGTCTCACCCTATGGATGCTGGTAGCCGTCGTCCTGTCATCGGGGTGTCACAGCACGCCGACCGATGTCGAGCAGCAGGCGTCCACCACCGCCATCGAGGTCGAGGATCCGACCTCCACCACCGCCAAGGTCGAGGAATGCTCCTGGTGTCCAGCGCCGGGCACTTCGGAGACCACGGTGGGGCAACCGGCATCCTCTTCGCCCGACCTGATGGAACGCCTGGCGTCCGAGGCCGCCGGTACTCCCTTCGCCGGCCTGACCGAGGACGAGGTTCGCTCGGACATCTCCGGTATCTGCGGCGCCGGTGAGGGCGGCGCCTCCCGCCGGGGCCCGGCCGCCGAGGCGGCCCGACTCCGGGCGGAGCGGCTGGGGGTGTCCGAATCGGCGCCCGGGGTAGCGTCCTACGGGCAGCTACTCGAAACCGAAGCGGACCGGCGCTGCCCCTGACCCTTTTGCAGAGACATTGCTGACAGCCCGAACCTAGGTGTGCCCACTCTACTTGTCATATGCATGATAAAGTATGCATTATGGACTTGACCCATCCGATCAGCGCAGTTGCGCCCGGTCTGACTGGCGCGGTGCTCGAAGTACTGGCCGGGGCCACCTACCCGCTCACGGGTCGGGCGGTGCAGAGACTCGTCTCGAGGCCTGCCAGCCAGGCAGGAGTCCAGAATGCCCTGAACAGGCTGGCGGATACCGGCCTGGTGAGCCAGACCGGAGCGGGTCGCGCCTTGTTGCACCGCTTGAACCGAGCCCACGCCCTGGCCCCCGCCATCCTCGAAGTGGTCGCGATGGGAGAGACGATACCGACCAGTATCTCCGAAGCGGTTCGGGCCCACGCCCCAGGCGCGTCTCGGGCCCTACTCTTCGGCTCCGTCGCGCGCCGCGAGGCGACATCCCGGAGTGACATCGACCTGCTGGTGGTCTGGCCGGATACCACCGAAGAGTCAGCCCGATGGTCGGCGGCCGCAGACATCGCGGTCGCCGTGACGCGACTGACCGGCAACCCCTGTACCCCGTTGGTCTACACCGAAGGGGAGTATGCCGGCCTGCCTGAACGGGCACCGGGGTTCGCGGCGTCTCTGGAGCGAGACGCCATCGACCTTCTCGCTCTTCGCGCTTGAGACGGGGAACTGCCCGGCGGGCCGGCTGTAATGACGCCTACGCCGATGCGCGCCTGAACAAGGCCGAGGCGTTCGCGTTGGCCGCCGGTCTCGACCCCCTCTCGAATGACGGTCCTACCCGTTCGGTGGCGGTGAGCAACGCCGTCCTCGCCGGAATCGCCGCGGCTGATTCGATCACCTGCCGAACCCTCCGGCAACGCTCGGCGAGCGGGAACCACGCAGATGCCATAGACCTGCTCAGGCAAGCCCCGGGCCAAGCCCAAGACACCGGCACCTACCTGATCGCACTAGTGAACGTGAAGAACAAGGCCCAGTCCGAGGATCGGAACCCGTCGGTGCCGGAGACGAAGCGGGCGCTGCGAGCGATGGAGTCACTCATACGGATCGCTCGCGCGACCTGACCTGACCCGGCCCGTGCCGGATGGATCGGCCGGGGGTAACTGCCCCTGACTTCCTATGCGCGGGGAGGCGCCCCGTAGCCCCCACCGCCGGGGGTGGCGATCTCGAACACGTCGCCGGGGCCGACCTCTGCCTGGGAATTGCCGGCCATCTCCTCCACCCGTCCGTCCGCCCGGAAGATCCGGTTGCGGCCCACCGCTCCGGGATCGCCGCCATCCACTCCGAAGGGAGCGATCACCCGGCGGGAAGACAGGATGTTGACGGTCATCTCGTCGCCGAACCGGACCCGGCGCACGGCGCCGTCGCCGCCCCGGTAACGACCGCCGCCGCCCGAACCGCGGCGCACCTCGAAGCTGTCCAGCCGCACGGGGAAGCGCCACTCGAGCACTTCAGGATCGGTGAGACGTGAGTTGGTCATGTGCGTATGCACCGCGCTACGCCCGTCCCGGCGGGGCGTGGCCCCCGCCCCGCCGCATATCGTCTCGTAGTACTGGTAGCGATCGTTGCCCCAGATGAAGTTGTTCATCGTGCCCTGGGATCCGGCCACCACCCCGAGCGCTCCGAACAGCGTGTCGACAATCTGCTGGCTGGTCTCCACGTTGCCCGCGATCACGGCCGCCGGATATTCGGGATTGATCATGGAGTTCTCCGGCAGTATGAGGGTGACCGGCTTCAGGCATCCCTCGTTCAGCGGGATGGCGGCGTCGACCAGACACCGGAACACGTACAGGACGGCAGCGTGGGCCACCGCCCGCGGGGCGTTGTAGTTCCCAGGATGGATCCCGCTTGTCCCGGTGAAATCCACCGTCGCCGCGCGGTTCTCCCGGTCGACGGTGATCTCGACCTGTATCCGGCTGCCGTCGTCCATGGACCCGACGAACGACGAGTCGACCAGGGCGTCAATCACCCGGCGCACCGACTCCTCGGCGTTGTCCTGGACATGGACCATGTAGGCGTGCACCACTTCCAACCCGTAATGGTCGATCACAGCCCTCAACTCTCCGGCGCCCTTCTCGCAGGCCGCCACCTGGGCCTTGAGGTCGGCGATGTTCTGTGCCGGACTCCTGGCCGGATAGGGCCCGCCCGCCAGCAGGTCTCTCAGCTCCCGCTCCAGGAACCTCCCCTCCGACACCAGCGTGAAGTTGTCGATGAGGATGCCCTCCTCCTCCACCGTCGTGCTGTCGGCCGGCGCCGAACCGGGCGTGCGGCCTCCGATGTCGGCGTGATGTCCCCGGGACGCCACGTAGAAGATGACAGAACCGCCGACCTCGTCGAATACCGGCTTGATCACCGTGATGTCCGGCAGGTGGGTTCCCCCGTTGTAGGGGGCGTTCATGACGTAAACGTCCCCGGGCGCCATGTTCCCGGGACCGCCGCGGTCGCGGATGATCGACTTGATCGACTCGCTCATCGACCCGAGATGGACCGGCATATGGGGGGCGTTGGCGATCAGGTCGCCCTGCGGATCGAACAGCGCGCAGGAGAAGTCGAGGCGCTCCTTGATATTGACCGACACCGCGGTGTTCTCGAGCACCAGCCCCATCTGCTCGGCGATGTTCATGAACATGTTGTTGAAGATCTCGAGCCGCACCGGGTCGGCGTCGGTGCCGACCGACGCCCTGCGAGGGAGCGGGGCCACCCGCTCCATCACCAGGTCGCCCGCGCCGGTGACCTGCGCTTGCCAGCCGGGCTCCACCACCAACGTCGAGGTTTGTTCGATGATGACCGCCGGACCGGCGACCGGGTGAGCGGCCGGGATGGATGCCCGGTCGAAGAACGGGGTCGCCACCCAACGCCCCTCCACATAGGTGTCGTACTCTCCGATGGGTAGGGGTTCGCCGGAAGCGTCGGGCGCCAGCCCGAGCGGTACCTCGTGGCTATGGCCGACCACCTCCACCTGGATCGACTCGACCTCCAGGAGCGTCTCGCGGGAGAGGAAGCCGAAGCGAGCCGAATGAGCCACCTCGAAGCTGTCCACGACCGCGCCCAACGAGCCGGCCGCCACCTCCAGCGATGTGTCGGAGCCCTGGTACCTGATCCGCACCCGGCGCACCACCTCGGTACGCTCGTCCCCGACCCCCTGGGCGTGCATGGCCGCCAGCCCGTCCGCGGTCAGGTCGGCGAAGTCGGCTTCGAGCCGATCCAGCAGCGCCTGGTCGAGACCCGCCTCCACGGACCGATCCCGCACCACGCGGACGTCGGCCAGACCGATACCGAAGGCGGACAGGACACCGGCGTAGGGATGGCTCAGTACCCGCTCGATCCCGAGGCTGTCGGCCACCCGGCAGGCGTGCTGGCCCGCGGCCCCGCCGAAGCAGGCCAGCGTGTAATCGGCCACGTCGTAGCCCCGCTGCACCGAGATCTTCTTGATGGCGTTGGCCATGTTCTCCACCGCGATGGCCAGGAAGCCCTCGGCCACCTCTTCCGGCGTCCGGGGAACGCCGGTCGCCGCGGCGATATCCGAGGCGAGGGCGGTGAACAAAGACCGGGTACGTCCGGAGTCGAGGGGCTGGTCGGCATCGGCGCCGAACACCCTGGGGAACAGGTCGGCCTGCAGGCGGCCCATCATCAGGTTGCAGTCGGTGATGGCCAGGGGACCGCCGTTCCCGTAGCAGGCCGGGCCGGGATCGGCCCCGGCCGAGTCCGGTCCCACCGTCAGACGGCTGCCGTCGAAGTGCAGGATGGAACCGCCCCCTGCCGCCACCGTGTGGATCAGCATCATCGGCGCCCGGACCCGAACCCCGGCCACCTCGGTCTCGTAGGTGCGCTCCAGCTCTCCGGCGTAGTGGGATACGTCGGTAGAGGTGCCGCCCATGTCGAATCCGATCAGGCGGTCGTAGCCCGCCGCGAGTCCCGTCCGGACCATCCCCACCACCCCGCCGGCCGGGCCGGAGAGGAGGGCGTCCTTGCCCTGGAAGGCGTGGGCTCCGGCCAGTCCCCCGTTGGACTGCATGAACATCACGCGCGGAGGCGAGGCCGATATGGAGGCCAGCCGGCGCTCCACCTGCTCTATGTAGCGGCGCAGGATGGGGGACAGGTAGGCGTCGACCACCGTGGTGTCCCCGCGTGCCACCAGCTTCATCAACGGGCTGACCTCGTGGCTGACGGAGACCTGCCTGAACCCCAGCCGCCGGGCGATAGCGGCCACCCGCTGCTCGTGACGGCGGTGGCGGTAACCGTGCATGAAGAGGATGGCCACCGAATCGATGCCCCGTGCCCTGACTGCGGCCAGGTCCGCCTCGACGGCCGCCTCGTCCAGCGGGAGGATCACCTCACCGCGCGGACCCAGCCGCTCTTCCACCTCCAGCACCCGCTCGTACAGCATCTCGGGCACTTCGATGTCGAGCTCGAACAGGTCGGGCCTTGTCTGGTATCCGATGACCAGGGCGTCAGCGAACCCCCTCGTGGTTACCAGCACGGTCGGTTCCCCGCGGCGCTCGAGCAGGGCGTTGGTGGCCACGGTCGTGCCCATCTTCACGGAGTCGATCGGGGCCTCGATGCCGGTCTCCTCCAGCAGCCTCCGGATGCCCTCGATGGCCGCGTCGGGGTAGTGGCGGGGACTTTCCGACAGCAGCTTGCCGGTGAGCACCTCACCGCCCGGCGTCCGGGCCACCACGTCGGTGAAGGTGCCGCCCCGGTCGATCCAGAATTGCCAGCCGCCCGCCTGCCCGGAAGTGGTCTGCTGCGTGGTCACGGCCACCCGACCGGCCGCGGTCCGGGGTTAGTTGTCTCCGGCTCGATGACGCTCATCGAGCCGGGGCCGGAGTCAGAATGCGCCTGGGGTTCTCGACCAGCATATTGTGGATCTGCGATTCGGTCACCCCCCGGGCGCGCAGCATCGGCACCGCCCATTCGAGCACCAGCGAGTAACCGGATCCGCCGTAGCGCTTCCAGAACATCCGCATTCCCACATCCTGAGCCATCACGATCTGGCGGTCATAGCCCTCATGGCAGAGAACGGCGATGGCGTCGACCCGCTCGATGTCGCCGGGCATGCGGCATCCTCCCAGGAACGCGGGCAGGTTGAAGCCTTCGTACCCGAAGGTGTCGTAGGAGATGGTGATTCCCCGGTCCAGCAGTCTGCGGTGGTAGTCAAGGTGGTCGAGGCTGAGATCGCAATGACTCAGGTAGAAGCTCTCGAGGTCGGCCCCCTCCTGCTCGATCAGGTCCACGTATGCCTCCCCGACCGTGGCGATGCCGCCCCGGAGCGCATCGAATATCGAGGGATGGATGGTGAAACCCACCCCGGTCCTGATCTGCGCCCGGCAGGCCGCCCGGAGGACCTTCTCCTCCTCCGGGTGGTAGGGCAAAGGCTCCTCCGAGCAGGCACACTCTCCGATGGACCCGGCCCTGATCCCGGTGCCGTCTATCCCTTCCGTTATCTCGGTCACCATCAGCTCGGCCACCTGGTCGGTGGTCATCTTCGCCACCCAGGGAGGGTGCATCCCGTGCTTGTAGAAACCGGTGGTGGTGATGATGTTCACCCCGGTCGCCTCGGCGATCCGCCGCAAAGCCACCGGATCCCGGTTGAGGCCCACCCCCGTGTTGTCGACCACCGTCGTGCCTCCGTAGGCGGCGAAGTGCCCCAACTCCTCCGCGGCGATTCCCTCGTCATCGAGCGAACTGTTCTGCCGGTTGGGCGCCCCGCGCCGGAGAGCACTGAGGATGTCGATGGTGATCGGTAGATCCCAGTACGGGAAGTCGGAATGGTCCTCCCCGTCCGCGTCCGGATCAGGCCCGCTGGAGTACACATGCTCGTGAAGCAAAACGATGCCCAGATCGTCCGGGTGTATCGGTCCGGTAACCGTCTGGATCAAGTTCATACGCCCGAGCCTTTGTGGTCCAGCCCTGATCTTATCGTTCGGCGCACCTCGCAGCGTGCGGTCCGGTCCTCGTCGACCGGCTCGACCACACGGCGGAAACCAGTTGAAGGGCCATATGACCTGGGCTAACCTCGACGACGGGTACCGGATTCCCATGTTGAGTTCATCGACCAGGAATCGTGATCGGGCGGGAGGAGAGCGCCGTGGTAGTCAGAAGCAGGAGAGAGTTCCTAAAGGCTTCGTTGCAGGTCGGTGGAGGTCTGGCCGTCTTCGGATTGGCTGCCTGTGGCGACGACGAGCCGGCCGCCACCACATCCCCACCAACGACGGCGGCGGCCACGACAGCCGCTCCCACCACTATGGGCAAGGAACCGGTCACTATCACGATCCTGACCGCCGACCAGTCGGCCGTCCAGTTCTTCACCGATATCGGACCGGATTTCGCCGCCATGCACCCGAACTACGACATCACGTTCGACATCCCGGCCGAGCAACCGGCGGAGGTACGGCAGCGGGTTCTCGACCAGCTGGCAGCCGGCGAGAAGATAGCCGACAGCACCGACCTCGACAGCGAGGACACGTGGAATTCGGCTCTGGCAGCCGGTCTCCACGAGTCGGGTCTCTACGACTTCACCGACGCCGCCCAACCGTGGGTCGACCAGATAGCCGGAGGGATGCGCGAGGGCAAGTTCAAGGGCCGGTATTACGGCATTCCGGGACTCCTCTCGGCGGTCACCTACTACTACCGGGCCGACCTCTTCGAGCAGGCCGGTATCAGTGCCGACTTCGCGTCCTGGGACGACTTCATCGAGGGCGGGAAGAAGCTCAAGGCCGCGACCGGCGCCAACATCATGATCATCGAGGACAGCACGTCAAGGCACTTCAACTACATGATGCCCCATGCGGGCGGGAACGTCTTCGACGAGGAAGGTGCCGTCAATCTCGATGCTGATGAGAACCTGGAGGCCCTCGAGACCCTCGTCCGGATGGTTCGTGAGGACATTGCCTTCACGACCAGCGAGTTCTACGGCGCCGGGACCTTCGAGGCCTACCGTGATGACACCATCGGCGGCGCGTACATGCCCAACTGGTACGGCGATCTGCTGCTGCCCCCGAACCTGCCCGAGCACCAGGGCAAGTTCAAGATGGCGCCGCCCCCGAAGTTCGAGGCCGGCTACACGAGCGCGCGGGGCGGAGCCCCCATCTACCCGGTACTGGCCGGACCGCACCAGGAGTTGGTGTTCGACTTCCTCGCCTTCGGGTTCCTGTCGGTGGAGAACAACGTCAAGAGGTTCGAGGACTTCGCGACGCCGCCCATGAACCTGGCGGCCTACGACGATCCGGCGCTGGCCGAGGCCGTACATCCGTACCTGGAGCAGCCCGTGGCCCCGGTCTATACGGCGATGATCGAGAACTTCGCCACCGTCAACACCCATCCGCTCCTCATCCGGGCCCTGGACCATCTCACCACCAACACGGTGCCGCCCGTGCTGGCGGGAGACAAGGAACCGGCAGCCGCCCTCAAGGAGGCCGCGGACGCTATCCGGGCGATGGCCGGAGAGTGATACACACGGCACCGTAGTCCGGATCGACAGAACCGCGGTGCGGTACGACAACTTGCTCCGGTGATGAAGTGTGGGCTGAGCCGCCGCTGGTCATAACCAACGATCGTTGCCCTGTGGCGGCCGGCCGTTCATCGTCGAGCGCCGCGAACGGAGCCGGCCACTGAGCGTGGAATCCCGATCCGACCCACCACGTGCACGCTCGGGGCATATCGTGCGAGGATCGCGTGAGTCGCGATTCGCCCCCTACCTGTTCCTGTCGCCCTTCCTGATCCTCTTCAGCATCTTCACGATCTACCCGGCCGCGCTGGGGATCTACCTGAGCCTGACCAAATGGACCGGCGCGGTCGGCCAGGAGCCCGAGTTGATCGGCCTGTCCAACTACCGGCGAATGCTCAAGGACCCCTCTTTCCTGAAAGCCCTCACCAACACGGGCTGGCTGGCGGTCGCGGCGGTAATCGTCATCGTCCCGACCGCACTGTTCCTGGCGATGATTCTGAACACCCACTGGATCCGACTCCGCACCTTCCTAAGAACTGCGTTCTTCCTGCCGATCGGCACCCCGACCGTGGTGATCGCCATGGTGTTCATCGTCATCTACAGCGAGCACTACGGAGCGCTGAATTGGTTGCTGGGCCTCGTCGGGCTCGGCCCCTTCGACTTCACAGGAACACCGGCCTTCGTCAAACCCGCCATCGTCGGGCTCCTGCTGTGGCAGTGGACCTCGGTCCCCATGATCTACTTCCTGGCCGGTCTGCAGGGCATCCCGCCCTCCCTGTACGATGCCGCCCTGGTCGACGGGGCGGGGCCCTGGGCCTCGTTCCGGAGAGTGACCCTCCCCCTGCTGCGGCCCGTGTCCCTCCTGGTGCTGGTCCTGCTCGTCAACGACGCCATCCGGATCTTCGACCAGATATTCATCCTCCTGTTCTTCACCGGCGCTCCCTACCAGACCAGCGGGGGACCGGGAGAGCAGGGTCTGACCCTCGTCCTTTACATGTACCGCTCGGCGTTCCGGTTCAGGGAGTTGGGCTTCGGCGCGGCGGTGGGCGTCTCGATCTTCGTGCTCGGTCTGGGGATCGCCCTGGTGCAGTTGTGGAGGTTCGGCGCGCTGAGAAAGGAGGGCGGCGGTGCCGGCCACTGATACCGAGCGCCGCCCGGCGGCTCCTCCCGCAGGATCGCGTGACCTGTCCCTGTACCGGAGAAGGGCCGTCCGCATCCTCCTTCAGGTGCTGCTCGTGGTCGCGGCGCTTCTGGCTCTCTACCCGCTGATCTTCATGGTTTCCGGCTCCTTCAAGCGGGTGTCCGAACTCACGTCCCTGCCCCCCACCCTCATCCCGAGAGCCTTCGACCCGGGAGGCTACGAGCAACTGGCGACAACCGGATTCCCCCGATGGTTCGCCAACAGCATCTTCGTGACCGTCCTCCGGGTGAGCCTCACGATCCTGGTGTCGTCGATGGCGGCCTTTGCGTTCGCGGTCTACCGCTTCCCGTTCCGGCGAACGCTGTTCATCATCGTGGTCGGGTCGCTCCTGCTGCCCTTCGAAGTGCTCTACCTGCCCCTGCTGTCGCTGATGATCGACCTGGACTGGATGAACACCTACCAGGCCCTGATCCTCCCGTTCGTCGCCAGCGGCTTCTCCGTGTTCGTGATCCACCAGTACATGGTCAGCCTCCCGTCCGAACTCATCCAGGCGGCCCGGGTCGACGGCGCTTCGGAGTGGCGCATCTACTGGAACGTCGCCATGCCGCTGGCGCGGCCCATCCTCGGTGCGATCAGCGTGATCCTCTTCATCCAGACCTGGAACAGCTTCTTCTGGCCGCTTATAGTCCTCCAGGACACCGACCTGTTCGTCCTACCGGTCGGTCTGACCGCCCTGCTCGCCCGCGTGTTCCACGAGCAGGACATGTGGACCGCCGTTCTAGCAGGAAGCACCCTGATGACGATTCCCATGGTGATCGTCTTCCTGGTGATGCAACGCCAACTGGTCGCGGGCCTGACGGAAGGCTTCAAAGCCTGAGCCTGAGTAACGGGCGGAGCCGCTGCAGTCCTCCTAGACGTCGAAGTAGGAGACCGGACCCTGAACGAAGCCCATCAACCGTTGGTAGGTCTGTGTGACCTGCCGCTCTGTCATACTCGCTAACAGATCGGACGCCAGCCGCTGTGAACTGTCACCGCTGTACCTCCGGTCCTGTATGGCTTGTGGAAGCAGAGCCCGATGCCGATGCTTCCTACTGCCGATCACCTCCACGTAGATCCCAAACAGTCTTCTCAGCATCCTTCGTTGACCAACTCTGACACTCACAACTCGGGGATGCCCGATCACGTAATATTTTGTCAACTCCTTTAGAATAGTGACTTCAGTTCGGGCTAGCTCTTCGATCTTGACCCACCTTGGATCGTCCGCGGTGGGCTCGCGGAGGGAAATGGCTCCGATGAATCGGGAAATTAGATACGAGGTTCCCGCTCGCAGTGTGTCACGCTGCTTTGTTCCGCCATCGAACGGGGCGTCCAGCGAAGAGAAGTTAGGATCGATCAGAGATACCAGCATCTCGCCTAGTTCGGCTTCGTCATTCGCTAGTTCCGGCGCCGCCCACTACACCCGAAATCGAGCGGGTGGCGGAAGAAGTGCAACGCGAGAAGTCCTCTATAAGGCGCTCTGCCATCCGACGTCCGACTTGCGCTACCTTCAGAGAGTGCGTCAGCCGGTTGTGGAAGACATCCCCTTCAGTGGCTGACACGACCTGGGTGATACCGCTGAGCCGCCGGAACTCGTCCGAGTACAGGACCCGATCGCGGTCACGTTGGAACTCCGTGCGGTACTCGTGCTCATTGGATTCGGACCCAGATGCACGCTCAGACCGAGCGCTCATCGGCGAACAAGCCGAATGCCTTCTATCGACGAGGCGAGGTGTCCACGACTCATGAGTTCGGAAACCGCTATGCACACGTGCGAGTGACTGAAGTCCGGATCATCGAGCCGACGCAGAATCCCCCTCACATTCAAGATTACTGGCTCGTGCTCAAAGAGCATCAGTACCCGTTCTCTACGCTCCTCGCGCTCGGCCACTGCTTTCTTTAACTGGATGCCTGCGCTCGCGGGCGGCAGCGTGTTGCATGGTGGTCCCCTATCCCTTAATTCGAGTTACACCAATGTAATAACAGATGGGTGGGACATGAGCCGAAATCGCGGAAATGTTCAGGCGCACCGGATGTCGTCGGGATCCCACCGGAAGGAGACCGGCGGTTCGCGGGAAATGCGGTCCCTGGTGTCTAGCCACATCTCCCGCCACTCGTCAGCGCCGATCACGACCGACTCGGGGGCGCAGCGGCTCCGGGCGACGAAGCTGGGCGCCCAGTCCCTGCCGGTGGGCGCGCCGACCGGGGAGTAACGGAGGTCGAAACTCCAGCGCAGATCGTCGCTCAGGTTCGGTAGGGACGAGTGCACGGTCCGCCGGTGCATGAACAGGACATCGCCCGGATCCATCTCCACCGGGATCGCTCCCGGAGGCACCCGCTCCTCCGGGATGTGCAGCCCCTTGGTCCGCCGCGTGTCAAGGCAGTGCAGTATCAGGTCGTCCCGGTGGCTGCCGGGAACCACTACGACACACCCTGTCTCGATATTGGCGACGGTGAGCGGGATCCAGACCGTGAGGATGTCTGTGGCGTCCCCGGCCTCGTGAACCACGCTTTGATCCTGGTGCCAGACGGTCCGGGAGATCATCGTGTTGAAGAACAGCTCGTCGGGAACCAGGTGCTGGGGCGGCTTCATCCGCGCATGCTGCACCGGATGGACGAGAATCTCGGGACCTATGAAGTGCTCCACCGCATCCAGCAGTTTCGGGTTGGTGAGCAGGCCGAACACCGCCGGACCGAGGTGGATCGGGGTGTCGACCGTCGTGCGCGCGCCGGGAAGGCAGATGTCCGTGTAGCGGAAGATGTCCCCGCGCGTCTCGACGCCGAGGCGCACCACCCTGCGACCGAGGGGCAGGTCGGTGTAACGATCCTCGATCGCGCCATCGGCCTCCAGCCGGGCGGATACGTCGTCGATAAGAGCGTCGTACTCTTCGAAGAGAGGCAGGAGATCCACCGGGGGATCGAACAGATCCTTCCAGACAACGTAGCCGACTTCGTCGAGGGTTCGCTTACGGGTAGTACCGGTGACGATCATCGGCGACCTCGTTTCCTGTGGACCGGTGAAACGCATCGCCGTAGTCGGCGTATCCACCTTGTCCACACTTCTGGACCGTTACGATGGTACTCGTCGCCGTCCGGACGCGGCGGAACCGACGCCGGAGATCTTCGCCGGAGACGCCGGTCCATCACAGGAAGCCACCAACTTGATCCCAGCCTCCACAGCCCGACACTTGGACAGTCACCTACACGGCCGGTCTAGGGCGGACGTACTTGTGGTAGGCGGCGGAACGGCGGGCTTCGTCGCGGCGACCGCCGCCGCCAGGAACGGCGCCGAAACCATCCTGGCGGAGTACCTGCCCTTCCTGGGCGGAACTCATGGCGGCGGAGCCATGGTGATGGGGACCATCGGCTTCCGGCCCACCGGGGAGAGCAGCCACCGGGTCGACGCGGCGGGTCAGCTGATGGTGGGCGGCATCCCCTTGGAGTACTACGACCGGATGCTGGCGGCGCGAGCCACGTCGGGAGACCCCGGCGATCCCAGCAATGCCTGGCCGAAGGACCTCGAGATCAGCAAGGTCGTCATCGAGGAGATGGTCTCCGAAGCCGGGGCGGATATCTGGTTCATGACCCAGTTGGTGGATGTCATCGTCGACGACGGGGCGGTGGTGGGCGCCCTGGTGACCAGGGGCGGCGGCCTGGTCCGCATCGACACTCAGATCATCGTCGACGCCAGCGGCGACGGGATCGCCGCGGTCCAAGCCGGTGCGTGCTACGAGGTGGGCCGGCCCAGCGACAACAAAGCGGAAGCTGCCACCCTCTACTTCGAGATGGCCGGGATCGACCTCGGGCGCCTCCTCGATCATCTGGCGGACCACCCTGAGGACATCAGCCACCACCACCGCGACCGCGGGGTCTCGGCCGCCACCCTGCGACGCGACTGGGAGGCCAGCGGTCCCTTCGTGGTCCGTCTGGGCGTGAACTACTCCTCTGCGAGGGAGGCCGGGCTGCTTCCCACACCGGTGGGGGCGGAGCACTCCGCCCACACCGACCCCAGCCTGGGGACTTTCTGGATGCACTGGCGGGACGGGCATTGGGTGGCCTCGTCCTTCTCCGTCAACATGGACACCACCTACGGTCTCGACCCGAGGGACCGAGACGCATACGACGACGCACTGGTGGCGACCCGCCGCTTCGTCCTCGACATGGTGCGTTACTACCAGGCCAACGCTCCCGGATTCGAGAAGGCCTACCTGCTGAGGTTCGGGACGTTGCTAGGGGTCCGGGAAGGCCCACGAATTCTCGGCCGGTACCTGCTCACCGCCGACGACGTGGCCGCCGCTTCCGACTTCCCCGACGCCGTAGGGCGGTGCGGGGTCCGGGTGGACATCCACCCCGAGGACCCAGGGGGACGGGAGTTCCTCCTCACGGACGTGGGCGGGGACCGGGGCTGGTACCAGATCCCGTACCGGGCCCTGGTCGCCGCCGATGTCGACGGCGTGATGATGGCCGGGCGCAACATCTCGGCCGACCACATCGCCCACGGATCCGCCCGCCACCAGGTCACCTGTATGATGATCGGCCAGGCAGCGGGGACCGCCGCCGCCATCGCCGCCCGGCACGGGACGCCGCCCCACGACATCGACATCGTGCTGCTTCAATCCACCTTGCAGTCCCAGGGAGCGATCATATGAACGGTTTCGGCAACACGTACAGTGGTCCCCGTGCTGGGTGACCTGCACGGTTGCACCGCGGTCGTTACCGGGGCCGGTGGGGGCCTCGGCCGGGCGATAGCCCTCGCCCTGGCCGAACGCGGTGCCCGGGTCGCCGTGACCGACCTGCACAGGCATCGGGCCCGTGAGACGGCCGACCTCATACCCGGCGATCCGCTGGCGCTGGAGTTGGACGTCGCCTCGCTCGAGTCCGTATCGGCGAGCGCCGAGGCGGTTCTCGGGGCCTTCGGGCCACCCCACATACTGGTCAACAACGCCGGGGTCGCATCCGCCACCATGGGACGGGAGGGCGCCCGAGACCGCGACGAGGACTGGACCGCGGTCCTGTTGGTCAACATCCAGGGCACGGTGCGCTGCTGCGAGGCCTTCGTGCCGGGGATGAAGGAGCAGCGACGGGGCAAGATCATCAACGTCGGCTCGATGGCCGGCCACGCGGGCCGACGGATCGGCGGAGCCTACGCCACCAGCAAGGCCGCCATCCTCCGATACACCAAGGGCCTGGCCATGGAGGTAGCGCCCTTCGGGATCAACGTGAACGCGGTCTGCCCGGGTGCGGTCTGGACCCCCCTCCAGGAACGGGGCATCGCCTACCGCCAGAGCCAGGACCCGGAACTGGCCGCCCGGGACCCGTACGAAGTGTTCACCTCCAACTACGCAGAGACGATCCCGCTGGGAAGACCGCAGACCCCCGAGGAGGTTGGCGCGGCGGTGGTCTTCCTGGCGTCGAGGGCCGCCGACAGCATCACGGGGCAGTGCCTGCACGTGGACGGCGGCGCCATCCTCCGAGACTGACCGTGGGCAAGAGCAGCGGCATGGAGGGGGGAACCCGATGAGAACGGTCGGCCTCAGGTTCTCGTCCTACCGGTGGCAGCGGCCCCGGCCCATCCACAACGGGCTGTTCACCTACTCGGAGGCGTGCGTCGGCCTCGTGGAGATCGAAACCGACGAGGGCACCACGGGGTTCGGCCTGACCACCGATCCGCTGGTCGAGAACGGGAACCTGATCATCTCGGAGACGATCCGTACCCTGGCCCCCGTGATCCTCGGGCAGGATCCGCTGCGCAACGAACTGATCTGGGGCGACCTGTGGCGTCCCAAGCTGATCGGGCGGCGTGGCCTCACCACCCGAGCGATCAGCGCGGTGGACATCGCTCTGTGGGACATCAAGGCCAAGGCGGCCGGACTACCGCTCCACGTCCTGCTGGGCGGCTACCGGGAGCGGATCCCGGGCTACGTCGCCGGTGGCTACTACGAGGAGGGAAAGGGCGTCGACGAACTACAGGAGGAGGTGTCCGGGTACGTCAAGCTCGGCGCCGGGGCGATCAAGATGAAGATCGGAGGCATGCGGGTCCGCGAGGACGTGGAGCGGGTGGCCGCGGTGCGGGACGCGGTGGGGCCCGACACCGACATACTGCTGGACGCCAACGGCGCGTACACCGTGTTCGACGCCGTCAAGGTCGCCCGGGCCCTCGAGCCGCTCGACATCTACTGGTTCGAGGAGCCCATCCATCCGGAGGACTACGAGGGCCTGGCCAGGGTATCCGCCAGCACCACCATTCCTATCGCGGCGGGGGAGAACGAGTACACCAAGCACGGCTTCAGGGACCTGATAGAGCGGACCGGCGTGAGCATCCTCAACGCCGACGCCCAGATCCTGGGCGGCATCACCGAGTTCATGAAGGTCGCCGCCATCGCCCAGGCTCACAACGTCCCGATCGCCCCGCACGGCCACCCGCACATCCACACACCGCTGGTGGCGGCGATACCGAACGGCCTGATAATCGAGTACTACCCCTCGTCGGTGGTGCCGGGGGCCAGCGCCATGCTGCGGCAGACCGTCAGCTTCGACGCCGACGGATACGTCCGGCCGCTCGGTGAGCCGGGCCTCGGGATCGACATCGACCCCGAGGTTCCGAGGGAAGTGCATTTCGAGATACGGCTCCCGACTTGACCAGGGTGCCAGTACCGGCTGCAGATGGGGTGTGAGCATGGCTGATCGGATCGAACGCATCGAGGTGAGGATCGTTTCGGTTCCCCTGCCGGCGCCCGTGGCCTGGTCCAACGTGAAGGTCTCCGAGCGCGAGTACGTACTGGTGTGGATACGGACGGCCGATGGAGGGACCGGCCTGGGTTTCACCGTCGGGTCGCGATTCCGTGGAGGCGCCGCCGTGATCCGCTCGGCGATTGAGAATGCCCTGAGTCCGGTGATCGTGGGGAGGGACCCGGCGGAGATAGAACGCCTGTGGGAGGAGATGTCCTTCGAGACGTTGCTGCTGGGTGCACGGGGAGCGGTCACCCGTGGCCTGTCGGCGATCGACATCGCCCTGTGGGACCTGCTCGCAAACCGGGCGGGACTACCCCTGTGCGACATCCTGGGAAGGTACCGGCTCCGGGTGCCCGCATACGCCAGCGGCGGCTACTACTACCACGACGACCCGGAAGCGGATCTCGAGAACCTCGAGGAGGAGGTGCGGCGTCATGTCGATCTGGGCTTCGGGGCCGTCAAGATCAAGATCGGTCGGCTCCCGATCCGTGACGACCTGCGGCGGGTCGAACGGGTACTCGAGGCGGTAGGACCTGGCGTGAAGGTGGCGGTCGACTGCAACCACGCCTGGACAGACGCATCCAGCGCCATCCGCGACCTGCGGCTCCTGGACGATCTGGGACTGTGGTGGATCGAGGAGCCGGTCCTGCCCGACCGCATGAAGGCATCGGCCCGGATCGCCGCGGAGCTGGCCACTCCCGTGGCGACCGGGGAGATCGAAGCCGGGCTGGCTTCCTTCCAGCGCCTGATCGACACCGGCGCCGCCGACATCCTCCAGCCGGACGCCACGGTCGTGGGCGGGATCACGGAATGGGTGAAGATCGCCCACGCCGCCGAGGCGCAGGACATCGCCCTGGCCCCGCACTGGGTTCCGGACATCCACGTCCACCTCGGCGCGGCCACACCCAACGTCGAGATGCTCGAGTACTTCCACGCGGGGGTCGGGGTTCTCAACTTCGAGACTCTCCTCGAGGAGACCCTCGGATTCGAGAACGGCGAACTCCTCGTTCCTCCCCGCCCGGGACACGGGATACGGCTCGATCAGGACGCGGTAGACAGATTCGAGGTGAACTGATGACGGATTGGGGGCTGACCGGAAGCGTGGCCCTGGTGACGGGCGCCGCCGGTGGCATCGGGCAGGCCATCGCCGACCGCCTCGCCGAGGCAGGGGCACGGGTCTATGCGAGCGACATGACGCCCGACGGGGTGGATGTGGGCGACAGCGGTCTGACAGTTCCCCTCGGATTGGACGTGACGGACCGCCAGGCCGTTCGGCGGACGATGGAGCGGATCGCCAGGGAGTCCGGGGGGCTGGACGTGCTGGTGAACAACGCCGGTCTCATCAGGGCCGCCGGCCTGTTCGAACTGACCGAGGCCGACTGGGACGTGACGCTGGATGTCAACGCCAAGGGACTGCTGTTCTGCACCCAGGCCGCCGCCGAAGTCATGCGAGCGTCGGGGGACCCGGGCCCTGCCGGTCGGTCGATCGTGAACATCGCCTCCACCGCCGGGCGAGACGGGCGCACCATGTCCCCTCCCTACGCCGCCAGCAAGGCGGCCGTCATCAACATCACCCGCTCGACTGCCCGCATTCTCGCGCCGGACGGCATCCGCGTGAACGCGGTTTGCCCAGGCGTGGTCGACACCGCGTTCAACGCCCGGTTGGGCGAGCAGTTCGCTCCCGCCGAAGGGATGGACCCGCGGGCATGGGTCTTGAGACGGGCCGAACCCATTCCGATGGGTCGGCTCGCGGATCCCGACGAGGTGGCAACCGTCGTGCGATTCCTGGCGTCCTCATACGCCTCTTACGTGACAGGACAATCCCTCAACGTCGACGGCGGCCTTCTCACGAGCTAGTGGTCTGTCTGCGTGGTCTGTGGAATGGCGGTGTGGGATGGCCGCCAGAGCACGCCGCCTGCTTCGCAGACAGACCACCGTGTGTACCGTTGGCCCATGGATGGAATCGCCGGCAAGGTAGCCATCGTGACGGGTGCGGCCATGGGGATCGGCGCCCGGATTACCGAGTTGCTCGTGCAGTCCGGTGCGAGCGTGGTGGCCGGCGACATCGCCCACGATGAACTCACCATGCGGTTCGGCCGCGCCGAGAGCGTCCGGACATGCCGGACCGACGTTCGGCAACGATCCGATTGCGAAGCTCTTGCCGCTGTAGCCATCGACCTGCACGACCGCGTCGATATCCTGATCAACAACGCCGGAATCACCATACGAGCACCGCTTCCGGACACCACCGACGAGCTATGGGACAACGTGTTGCAGACCAACCTGGCCAGCGCTTTCTACATGGCCCGGGCGGTCGTCCCCAATATGCGGGCGTACGGCGGTGGAGCGATCGTCAACATCGCGTCGATCAACGCCATCCGCGGCAACCAGGGACTCACCGCCTACGGCGCCTCCAAGGGCGGGATGACGGCGATGACCCGGGTCATGGCGATGGAACTGGCCCCTGACAACATCCGGGTGAACGCCTTGTGTCCCGCGACCGTGGATACACCGATGACCGACCAGTACCTGGCGTCCGTCGACAACGCGGAGGCGACCGCGGAGATGCTGGTGGCCAAGCACCCACTGGGTCGTATCGCCACGGCCGACGACGTTGCCTGGGCTGCCCTGTTCCTGGCGTCGGACAGGGCATCGTTCATCACAGGTGTGTCGCTGCCCATCGACGGCGGTCGCCACCTGGGCAGATGAAGGTCCCATAGACGGACGGCTTGAGCAGGTGAGAGGAGGAAGATCATGACGCGGATGCGAGCCATCGTCTTCGGGGACGACCGCAAGATCCGGCTGGAGGAGGTCCCGATCCCTGAGGTGGGAGCCGGCGACGTGCTGCTGCGCCCCCACTTCTGCGGGGTTTGCGGAACCGACCTGCACGCTCCTTCCATGAGCGCACCCTTTCGCTCGGGGGTCGTCATGGGACACGAGTTCTCGGGCGAGGTGGTCGCCACCGGCGCGCAGGTGGAGGGATGGGAACCCGGCACGCGCGTGGTGGTGAACCCCAACGGGAACCTCTGCGGCGCCTGCGGGGCCTGCCGGGACGCCAGGTTCAACCTGTGCCGCTCGGCCGTCTTCGAGAACGGCATCGGGATCCGGCACGACGGCGGCATGGCGGAGTTCGTAACGGTCGACCCGAAGGTGCTGTATCCCCTGCCCGACTCGGTCAGTTCGGAACAGGGGGCCTTCGTCGAACCGCTGGCCACCGCGATACGTGCGGTGCGACGCTCCCGCTTTCGGCTCGGAAGTTCCGCGGCGGTGATCGGCACCGGTCCCGTCGGCCTACTGGTGGTCCAGGCCCTGCGACGCGCCGGCGCCGCGACGATCACCGCCATCGAACTCTCGGCCTTCCGGCGCCAAGCAGCCCTGGACCTCGGGGCCGATCTCGCGCTCGATCCTCGGACGGAGCCACCAACCGAGCTGTTCGGGACCGAGCTCGAGCCGCCCGAGTTCGTCTTCGAGTGCTCCGGAGCCCAGGGCACCCTCGAACTCGCCGTCGACATCGTCCGTTACGGCGGGCGGGTCGCTCTCACGGGTCTCCCCTCACGCCCCGTGCAGGTGACAGCCACCACGGTGATCGGCAAGGAGGTCGACGTCGTCGGAAGCATCATCTATGTCGAGGAGTTCCCCCTCGCCATCGACCTGCTGGCCCAGGGGGCCTTCGAAATCGAGAGCCTGATCTCCATGATTCTCCCGATTACCCGCTTCGACGAGGGCTTCGATGCCCTGGCCAACCCCGTCTCAACCCTGAAGGTGTTACTCCATCCCACGCAGGGCCACTAACTAGTCCTCTAGACCATGGCGATAGGCCGCATGGCGAACCCGCCGGTGAGGCCCCGCAGCTTCGGTAGTAGGGCCACGTAGCAGAACTCGTATTTCCGGTCCGCAGCCAACTGCTCGAGGTAGTGCAGTTCGGCGATGTGGACTCCGTGCTCCACCAGCAGGTATTCATGGACAGGGTGCCAGCTGTCCCCGTCCACCGCCGGGAACACTTCCAGCATCGAGGTGTCACTGCCCACGAGGATGGAGCCGTGGTTCTCGATCAGCCAGCGGGCAGCCGCCAGGTTCAGCCCGGAGGTGTCCGGGCCTTTCAGCATCTCGTGATCGGAGCCGGCCTCACCCCACGATCCCAGCGATCCGGTTCTGATCAGCACGACATCTCCGACCCGGAGTTCTACCTGCTGGCTGGCGGCCGCGGCTTGCAGATCCTCCGGACCGATGGCGGTTCCCGGTGGCAGCACATCAACTCCGTGCAGGGAGGCGATGTCGAGCAGTACGCCGCGGGCGACTATCGGAGGTGTAGTGTCGGCGCTCGCCTTGCGGGGGCCGAAGTCCCCACCGTCCTCCGACCAGGTGTAGCCGTTGTACCACTGGTCGTCGGCGCCGGTTGTGAGGTGGCCGAGCCCGTCTATGTGGGTCCCGATGTGATCCGAGCAGATGACGAGGCCCGAGATGAACGCCATCTCCTTAGTGTTCGTGGATGGGTCGAGCATCGGGATGTCCTGCTGCTGTTTGGCCAGCGCCGGCGTGCGGAAGGACGCGATCTCGGTCGATGGATGGACCGGCGAGCGGAACGATGACCGGTCGACCGCAAGCCCTAGGTCGTATATCCGACCCTCGGAGACAAGGGCCAGTGCCTCCAACACAGAAGGGGGCGAGATGCCGTTGAGCGCCCCGACCTCGTCGGCGTCGCCCCACGACCAGCCCCACCCGACGCCTTTGCGCCAGCCGCGCGCCGTCATGCGGAGATGGCGCCCGGAAGGTCGTCCATCTGATCCCACCTCCAAAACTCGTGGGCCTTACGCGTCTCCGTGCCCGAACCGACGGTAGTTCACCTCCCTCGACAAGAGAGGCGTTCCTGCCGGGCGCACCGTTCGACGCCGTCGTGCCGGCCCTCGCGCCGTGTGGAACGCGGGGGCCGGCTAGCGGCGTTGTCTGCGGCTAGTTCCGTCCGGTCCAGCTGACCATGGCGGTCTCGGCGAGACCGTGCCACTGGGTGATGCCGTCGCGGAAGG
>JAPPGU010000072.1 GCA_028821265.1 bacterium
CGCAGGCAGAGGAATCCGGACCGCCCGGATCAGGACCCGCTTCGCGCGGGCGCCGGCATCGTTCTTCTCCCCGGTGGTCGCCCGCCGGGTCCCGAAGTCGTAGAGATGCCGGCCGCCCTCGACCGGGATCGGCATCCCGGAATCCATGAATGTCCAGTCCCGCATGTTCGTAACCTCGTCAACCGCGTGCGGCGCCGCGCCGCCCGCAGCAAGAGTGTGCCGTCTTCGGTTGCCACGAAGGGGCAACCTACGGTTGCCGGCAACACTCGCGATCAGGATCCCGGCCGGGCGGGATCGGTTTCCGGCGGCTTCTCTTCGTTCGGTCCGCCGGGGACCGTGACACGGCTCAGCAGCAGGTCGTAGGCCCGCAGGTCGCGAGCCCCCAGGCCCGCGCGGAAGTCGGTCCAGAAGTTGTACTCATACCGCAACTCGTAGGTGGCGACCTCTGCTCCCCGGAGTTCGAACCGGTTTGGGTTCGCATCCCGGGTCGAGACCCCGAAGTGGGTCGCCTCCGGCGGCACCTCGATCGCCTCGCCGCACGATGCCAGGGGGATCGTGCGGATTTCCCGCAGCGCGGCATAGAACCGCAGGGTGCCCTTCGGACAGGGGTGGTCCGCTGCCGGCTCGATGATCATCCTCTTGCCGTTCATCGCCGGTGGCCGGCCGTCGGCCGTCGCTTCGGCGGTGGGTTCCGCGGGAGGCTCCTCAACGCGTTCTTGTGCATAGGCCGTGGCGAACAAGGCGAATCCGGGCAGGAGAGCCGAACTCTGCTCGGTCACCGGCGCGACCTCGATCTGCCCGGATGGCGGGGCGCCTTGCGTCTGCGCGGCGGTCAGGAACGCGGGGAGTCCCAGCCCCAGGAAGAAGGCCTTCCGGCGGTTGTCTTCCTCGAACAGCCACGCCAGGCCCCCTCCCAGCACGAAGAACACGAACAGGCCCACCAGTTGCCCGAAGCTCCAAGTCGGCGCCTGGCCTTCGATCAGCCACCACGCCTTGTCATACACCGACGTGAAGATCCCGCCGGCTCCTCCGGCCACCAGAGCCAAATGGTCCTGCTTCATGGCGAGTCACCTCCTTGCGATGGGTCCGCCGGCGCCGCCCGGGTTCCCTCTCCGTCCTCCCGATTCTGGCCGGGAGGCCGGCCCGGCAACCCGTACGACGGGGGGAAGGCGGGGGGGAACAGTGCGTGCATCGGGGGAGTTGTTCGGGGCGGATCGTCGCGTCGCGGGTCGGGTCTCATCAGGCCACGACCCGCCCCACATCATCGAGTAGCTCGAAGTGCGGAAGATCGCGAAAACGTTCGTCCTCCTCCTCGAAGTCCCGGTCCCAGTCGCCGCCCCAGCGCATCCGTACGCCGAGCGCCGCCGCGACCCCCAGAACGAATCCGGCGAGGACGCGGAAGCGATTCAGGTCGTTCCAGTCGATCGGATACGGCGCAACATCCACTGCTCTTGCCGGAATGGCATTGTGTTTCGAGTCCGGGAAGCGGACTTTCGAGTGGCCCTTCCGGAAAGCGGCCTCCTGTTCTCTTTCCCCGCGGTGTCCCTGCAGCACGGTGAAGTCAGGCCCGTGTTGGATGGCCATCCGCATCACGCGCTGCAAATCTTCATGGCACGTGTCGAGACGATCAAGCGATCTACTGGACAATGCAGGCATCAGGCCGCCTCCTGGTTCCGCCGTGCGCCAAGAGCCGCGAGGGTCCAGCCCGGCTCCTGGCGCGGTTGGGTGTTGCGGGCACCTCGGGTTTCGTGGCGCCCGGTGGACCGGGGTCCAAGCCTCTCCGACAACTCCAGACGCGGTTCTCCTGCTGCCGACGAGCGGAGCCTTCCCGACCCGGACCCGGCGAGCCCGTTCGGAGCTCCGGGCCTGCCGGTCGAGATGCGTGGCGTGCACCGGTCCGATGGCGTGTCACGAGGACGAATCGCGGGAGTTGGGCACGCCCGCGCGAGGAGAAACCGTCGTCTGTTTCGATCCGCACCTTCAGACTCCCGTCTCTCCGGTCGCCCCGGAGCTGTTCCCGGCGTACTCATTCATCATCCGCGCCACCATCATCATCCCGCCGGGCACCCCCAGCAGGGCCGACAACTCACGGACCCGGGAAGCCAGCGCCGGGTCCGCCAGCATCACCCGCCACATGGACGGCATGTCCGCCGGCGCCTCCCTGCCTCTTCCCTGGCCCGGCCAAAGCGCCTTCTCGAAGCTCCGCGCCGCCAGCTCCAGCGCGATATCTTCCGCCCGCAGCTGCCGCGCGTGAAACGGTTGCAGCGCGTGCGACACCAGCTCGATCGCCGATCGGAGCGCGAATTGGGCCGTCGCCTTCCGCAGCTTCCGCGGCGTCAGCCGGCCGTGCAACTCCAGTTCCGGGGCGATCACCCCTTCGCGCGCCGCCTCCACGCTCACCCGCAGGCCCGCGAGTCGCGGCGCGACCCCCAGGTCGGTCTCCCGGGCCCCCGACTCCAGCCGTTCGAGCCAGCTCCGGACGGCCTCCGGAAAACCGGAGCCCCCGGACGCCAGGGAGTCGGCCAGCGCCCCCGATTCCGCAAGGCACGCCTGCACCCGGCTGAGCCCCCGGCTCGGCGCCAGCGCCATCCCATCCTCCTACTCGCTTACCAGACGAGTGCCCGGTTCGCCGTCCCGATCCGACACCGTCGCCCATTCCACCCCGTCCTCGGTGACCTCCATCCGGATCCGCGCCAGCGTTTCGCTGCCGCCCGCTTCCTTCACGTGGTTCGTCGTGATGTCCGCTTCCAACCGCCGCGGCGAAGCCAGAAACCGGAGGAACGAGATCATCACCCGACGCCGGACATCCTCGCGGATTGCCGACAACCGTCGCTCCCCCGCGTCCGCGCCCTCCTCCGGCTCACCCTCGCCGTTCGGGGCCCCGGCGAGCCGTGGCCTGATGGTCCTGATCACCATCTTGACCAGATCGTTCACCGGACCCGTCACGTTCACCGCAACATACGGCGTGAGTTCGAGATGCTCCCGGACCGTCGCGACCGCGGCGTCCCGAATGGTCCTCGACTCCTCCGGGAGCAACCGCTCGCCGTGGACCTCCAGGACCCGCCCCAGGACGCCCATGAAGCTGTCGGCCGCTTCCTCGGCGTCCATGACCGGGGTTTCCGCGTCTCCGCCCGCGTCTTCCCCGCGGATCACCACCGGGATCTCGAAGCGCACCGTCGGCAGCCGGAACCGGGGCACCGGCATGTGCTTCAGCAGTGGGTGGTTGGCGTAGAGCTCCGCGATCCGCACGGACTCCAGGTCGGCCCGCACCCGGGCCATCGTGGACTCGGTAAGCAGGTGACCCAGGAAGTCGCCGAGCTTGGGCAAAAACCTTAGCCAGCCATCGGCGCCGGAGCGTCCGTCGGCTGGGCGGAGATCGCGTTCTCGAGGATCCCCAGCAACCGTTCCGTCCCGGCCGGCATCTCGTCCTGCACCGCCTTGATGTGCACGCTCATCGAATACGTGCGCCGCGTCTCGATCCCCGAACGCGTCTTGCTCTGGTACGCACCGCTGACCTTGAACGACGCAGACCCAATCCAATACCGGACCTTAACCTCCCCGGACCACTTGGAGCGATAGGCGCGGGAGCTCTCGTGGGACTCGACCGAGTTGATCTTGGCGTTGAAGTCAATGGTCGTTTCCTCAACCCGAATGAACGGGATGGGCAGCATCGTGAGGATGGGAACCTTCAACTCCATGTCCTGCCACACCGCGGCCTGCTCCGCCCGCGCCGGGGTCGTCACGTTGCCCTCTTCGTCCTTCTCCTCTTCCACCGCCGGCTGATACGGCGATAGCTCCTTCGGATACGTGAAGGTGACGTAGATCGGCTCCGCCGTCTTGGGGGCATCCAGCAGATCTTCCTCCTCGGAGGCGGACTTGAACCCCACCTGTTTGATGAAGTCCACCGTCGTCATCGCCGCCTGCGCCTGCGCGTTGACGACTGCGGTCAGCGGGCCACCCAACATGGCTTCGAAGTTGATGGAGGACAACTCCCGTCCGGGTGCGGGCATCTGGAACGCTCCTTTGGTTCGGGTCAAGGGTCACGATGGACCCTCTGGTTCTTTCGGATCAAAACAGGCAACAGAGAACCCCGGGGCCAACTGGCCCCGGGGTTCCGGATCTGCTAGACGCAGGTCACTCTGTTGTGGATCGCGCCAGCCTCAACTCACCGTGCAACTGACGAAATCGTCGGCATCTGCCTGAGTCAAGGTTTGGGCCCGCGTAGCACCGATCGTGCCGGCTTTCCGGCCTCCACTCGAGTCCCACTGGCAGGTGAGCGTGTAGCTGCGCGGCACGGCGCAGTTGAAGCCCATGCCGTCGGTGAAGGTCACGGATGTCGGAATCTCGACATCCTCCGCGTCACACAGGGTGCCGTTGCCGTTCGAAAGCGCGCGCGCGGCGGTGCCGGTGCCTTGGTTCGTGGTCCCGCTCTTTTCGCCGCCATCTTCATCAGAACATCCGATGGCGTCGTTACCCTGATCGAAGTAGTTCTCGGCCCGATCATCACCTCCGTACCCCGTCGGGGTATCGGCAGTCCGGGTGTCGGGTCCCGGCGCCGCGGTCCGATCAGCAGCGTTGCCCCGGTTGGCCAGTTCGGTTGTTGCGGACGCGTCCACCTTGCCCAGGTCACCGTACATCGGGTCCCCGTCCTCGTCGTGGATCTCGATCCATACGCGGTGCGAGTCCTCGCCAGTTGCGGGATCTGTATAGCCGTTCACCCTGCCCGCTCTGTTGATGTCGTCGGCCCTTCCAGCCGCATTTTCACCTGTGGTGCCAATGTCCGTTCTGTCGTACAGATCGTCCGTGTCCGTTCGGCTGGACGTCGTGGTGTCGTAGTAGTTGAGCGCGGTCCACCGCGTCTGGCTGATGGGAAGCACCAGATCGAAACCCGCGAGCCTACCGGCGACAACACCGTTCGCCCCATCGCCGGTCACACCTCCGACGACTGGCACCACCGACATCCTGCCGCTGATCTCGTCAACTTCTGCCGTCAGCAGTTCGCACACGTCAATCTGCTCGTCGGCGACGAAGGTCTTCGCCTCGCACTTCAGGTCCTTGAAGGCGTCCCAGGCGATCTCACCCCAGGACACTCCGGCATCCTTGGGACTCAACACAACGCTGTACTGGCTCAGGAACCTGGAGTCAGCGCTCAGGCGGAAACAGTTGCCCGGCTGATCCATATCGCCAACGCTGTCGCCGTAGAGATCGAAACCGGCGTTCTCCGAGGTGCAACCGTCCACGTCGATGACGGTGCGACCGCCGTCCAAGATGTCCCGTCGGGCGGTCGTTCCTGCGGAAGGCGACCGTCCGGCTGGCAATGCACTATCGGTGCCCTTGCCAACGTCGCCACCGGACGAGTCGAACGCCCCGAAGTCATGCTTGACGCTGAACGTCGTGTTCGCCGTGTAGACCCAACCGAGGTCAAAGCCCCCGGCGATCGCGTCGTCTGCCGTTCCGTCAGCGTCCGCGTCATCAGTACCCAAGGGGTCAATGACGCCCGGCATGAGTTCCAGGCTGGGGTCCCAGCCCTCGCAGGCCGCCGAGTCGGCGATCCCGATGTCGGGGGCATCCATGCCCTCCACGCACGCGAACGGTCCGCAGGTCACGTAGGCCACATCGCCCGTCGGCTCCATTTCCTGGCTCGCGCCCAGCGTCACCCGCATGATCTTGAACGTCACGCCGGTGTCCACGACCTGGCTCTGCATGGCCTCCCAGTTCACGTACTGGAACGGCATGTTGTCCCCCTCGTGCAGCTTCACCGGAGACGGCATCGCGTCCTCCATGAAGTTCATGGGAACCACCACCGCCGTCGTGTTCGATGTGACCATCATCTCGGAGTTCACAGAGGCCATCGCCTCCTCCTTGTCGTCGCTCTCGTCCGGAATCATCGGATACATCTTCTTGGCGTCGTCCGGAATCATGAACATCGCCGAGACCGGGTCCGGCGGCGGCACGACCATCGGCGGCGGCTGGTTCGACATGCCCGTCACGTGGGTGGACCAGGCGCTCAGGAGCGGAGCCTCGAGCGACCCGGCGGCAGCCGCCACCCGGAGGTAGACGCTGGTGTCGGGCTCAAGTTCCGAAACGGTGTAGTGGTTCTCGGTCGTGTGGTCGATCATGTCCATGTCGTCGAACATCTCGTCCATGCTGACCTGGACCGCGTAAGCCAGAGCGCCCTCGACGGCGTTCCACTGCCACTCGATGGAGGTCTCGGTCGTCTCGTCGACGTGGAGACCGGTAGGCGTGGCAGGGGCCATCGGCTCCGGTTCGGGTTCTGGCTCGGGCTCCGGTTCGGGAGCTGGGGCCGGTGGCGGTGGCGGCGCCGGTGCCGGCGTCGTCGCCGTGTCGTCGTCGCCACAGCCTGAGAGCACGAGACCGGCACTCAGGAACA
>JAPPGU010000059.1 GCA_028821265.1 bacterium
GGCGGGCCAGCGTGAGCCGGATTCCCCGGAGGCCCAGGAACGGGTTGAGCTCCTCCCCGATCTCGATGCCGGGAACCTGCTTGTCTCCGCCCACGTCAAGGGTGCGAACCACCACGAGATGGTCCCCGAAGGCGCCCAGCACCGTCCGGTAGGCCTCGTACTGCTCTTCCTCGGAGATCGGACGGGTGCGGTCGAGGAACAGGAATTCGGTCCGGAACAGGCCCACGCCCTCGGCGCCCGCTTCCACGGCCCGGGCGGCGTCCGTGTCCGATCCGATGTTGGCCGCCACCTCGATCCGGGTGCCGTCCCTGGTCAGGGCCGGTTGTTGCGACCGGTCGGCGGCGCTCGCTCTGGCCCTCCGTTGCTCCTCCTGGCGGTCCCGGAGCGTCCGGATCACGCTCTCGGCGGGATCGACGTAGACCTGCCCCGTCTCGCCGTCCAAGGCGATCAGCGTTCCGGGTTCGGTGGCCGGCAGGTCAACCCCCACCACCGCCGGAAGCCCCATTCCCCTGGCGAAGACCGCGATGTGGGAGGTGGCGCTCCCCTCCTCCGTACACAGGCCGAGGGCCATCCCCGGAGGGATGGTGGCAGTCTCCGAGGGGAAGAAGTCCTGTGCGACCAGCACCGACGGGACTTCCAGGGCCTCCCAGGTCTCGAGGGGTAGTCCCAGCACGGACCTGAGGAGCTGCGTGCCGACGTCACGAACGTCAGCGCCGCGGGCGGCCAGGTACTCGTCGTCGAGCGACTCCAGCATGGCCGCCGACTCCTCGGTCACCTCGGATACGGCCGCCTCGGCGCACACCGACTCGGACTCGATGCGGTCGCGGATCTCGCCGGTGAACTCGGGGTCATCCAGCAACAGGAGGTGCGCCCCGATGACCTCCGCCTCATCCGAACCCTCGCCGTGGGTCGCCGCCAGGTCGGACAGCCTGGTCCGTACGGAGGCTACGGCGCCGAGGAGCCGTTCCACTTCGGGGGCGTGGTCCTCCACCCGGCGACGGGTGACGTCGGGCAGCTGCGAGACATGGAGGTAGGCGGGGCCGAACGCGACGCCCGGCGAGGCCCCGATCCCGGTCCGCTCGATCAAGGCAACAGCTCCGAGGTGCTCACCTGTTCCATACGCCGCTCACGGTAGCCGTTCGGAGGGACTCGGCTCGCCCAGCGTGTCCAGAAACTGCTGGTGGATGCGTCCGTTGCTGGCGACCACGAACCCGCCGGCGGGACCGACCGGCCCGCCGGATCGATTGCTCACCGTTCCGCCGGCCTCCATGACGAGGAGGGTGCCGGCACCCATGTCCCAGGGCGGCAGGTCCTCCTCCCAGTAACCGTCCATTCCCCCGCACGCCACCATGCACATGTCGAGGGAGGCGGCACCCAGGCGCCGGACGCCCTGGGCCGCAGCCAGCACTCGGCGGAACCGGGTATCGCAGACCTCGATCCGTTGCCGCCGTTCGTAGGGAAAACCCGTGACGATCAAGGCCGCGCCGAAGTCCTCCAGGGAGCTCACATGGATGGGCGATCCGTTGCCGCGGGCGCCGGACCCGGCTACCGCCGTGTACTCGTCCCCGGTGCTCACGTCCACGACCACGCCGACCGCGGGGGCGTTGTCGATCCAGAGCGCCACCGAAACACTGATCCAGGGGAAGCCGTGGACGAAGTTGGTGGTGCCGTCCAAAGGGTCGACCAGCCACACCCGTCCTTCCTCGGGGAGGCGGCCGCCCCGTTCCTCGCCCACCACCGGATCTCGAGGCCGGCGCCGGGAGATCACGTCGATGACGGCCGCCTCGGAGCGATGATCCACTTCGGTGACGGGATCGGCGTCGGCCTTGAACCGGACCTCCACCCGCCGGTGGATACCGGATGCCACCTCCGCCGCCCCCGCGCGGGCCGCCTCCAGGGCTACCGGCAGATCGGCCTCGGACAACGGGGTCGCAGGCCGCTAACGACGGCGGGGGATGTCGGCGGCCTTGAGGAGGGCGCCGTTCTCGTCGAGGATGCCGATCTTGGTGCCGATGGTGGCCGGATTGGCCGCGAAGAGGTCCCCGCGGTTAATCACCAGGAACCGGTAGTCCTCGATGGACCGCAGCCGCTTGACGGTCTTCTTGATCTGTTTGCGGTCGGCGGCGATCCCCAGAGCCCCCTTGGAGCAGATCAGGTCGGCCTGGCCGGACGGGTCCGGCTCCGCGGCGAGCTTGCTGACCATCGCCTGGCACAACTGTTCGTGGTTCATGGGGGCCATGTTCATCCCTACCGGTCGCGTAACGAATATAGACCGTAGCCGGGGTTCATCCGCCTACCCGGTGCTCGAGCATCCGGAGGAGGGGTACGTCCTCGGGTTCGAGACGGACGACGGACTGCCACCCGCCGCGGGCAAGGGCATCGCGCAGCTCCTCGATCCCGGGTACCCCGGCGTCGTCCAGCGAGAGCCCGGCGGCGATGGCCTCACACAGGGCGCCGGTCGGAAGACCCATCCGCGCCGCCTCCCGGGCCGGGCCCACCAGGCGCTCGTCAGGCCCCAGCTTCCGGAGAGGGTGGCGCGCCACGCGACGTACCGGATCCGTGAGGGCGCCGACGGCGAACCGATCCAGGTTGGAGCGTCCGTAGCCGGTCAGCTCGGCGCCGCTGCGATGGCCGAACTCGGCTGCCAGCACCCCGGCCATGGTTTCGACCATCTCCTCGAGACGGTTCCGGATCGTGGGGTCCGAGACGGCCTCTGCGATCGAGTCGTGCCCGGCTCGCAGACCCAGGAAGGCTGCAGCGGCATGGAGCCCGTTGACCAGCCAGAGTTTCTTCTTCCGGTGAAGCACCAGGTCGGACACCAGCTCGAAGCCTTCGACCGCGGGCGGTTCTCCGACCCAGCCTTCCGCGGCGATCTTGAAGTCGAACCCGGACTCCACCTCGACGGCCAGCCCCTCGCCGGTGGCGCCGGGTACCAGCCGGTCCACCATGGTCTCCGGGAAGCCCACTCCGGCCGGGATGCGGCTCGATCCGCTCGACATGAGGTCCCGGAGCAGCCCGGTGTTGGGATCGGCGTTCTCGCAGGCCAGCACGTTGCGGACCCTGCTGCCGTCCTGCGCCAGGGCGGCGGCGATAACGGGAGCGACCTTGCCGAGCGCTCCGACGCCCACGGCCGTGCACACCGCATCGGCCGAGGAGGTGGCGCGCACCGCCCGATCCGTGTCGGTCCCCGCGACGGCGCTCACCCGGCCGATCGTCACCGTAGAGCGCCCCGCTTGACCCACCTCGACGACCTGGTACGAACCCTCACTGTTCAGGAGATCGACCAGCTCCGGAAAGATGTCGACGAATACCACTTCCCAGCCGGCCCGACCGAACAGCCATCCGATCAGGCCGCGGCCGATGTTGCCGGCGCCGAATACCGTGACCCGCCGTCCGGTCATTCCGTGGGTGCGGCCAGGGTCTCCCGGACGAAGGCTTCATCGGTGGTTACGGCCAGCCGGTCGCACAACTCCTCGTCGTCAAGAACCTCGGCCAGGTGCGACATGACGGCCAGGTGCTCGTCGCCCACCGCCGCCAGCCCGAACACGAGGTAGGCGACATCTTCCTCGTCGCCCCATGGCACGCCGTCCGGGTACTGGGCGAGAACCAGGGCGGTCCGCTTGATGAGGCCCCGGTCCTCGTAGGTGCAGTGGGGGAGCGCGATCCCGTTGCCCAGGTAAGTCGAGATCACGCCTTCTCGGGCGAGCATCGACTCCCCGTACCCGGCCTCCACGACGCCCAGGTCGAACAACATTCCCGACACCCGCTCGATGGCCCGTTCACGGGTGTTTTCCCGCTCGCCGAGGGTGATCCCCTCGACGGTCGTCACGGACTCCATACGCGCCTCCGTCCCTCTCTCAGACCCCTTCGACGTCCGCGCCCGCGGACAGATCGGCGACCAGTTTGACCAGAGCGGGGTCGTTCAGGAACGAACGGAACGGAACCACAGCCGCGCCGGGTGCGACCTGCTTGACACGATCGGCCAGCCCGGCGTGGGTGACCACCACGTCGGCACCGGCCGGGATGTCGTGGACCGGCGAGTGGGTGACCTTGATCCCGAGCTTGGCCTTCTTGACCTTCTTCTTGAGGAAGTTCGTCACCATGAGGCTCGAACCCATTCCGGCCTCGCACGCCAGGACGATCCAGCGGACATCGGCGGCCGCTTTCGTTACAGAACTCATGTTTGATGATCCTTTGGTTGGAGAAGGGAAGAGCCTCCCTGAGGAGGCTCTTCCCGCTCTAGGGCGTTACTTGGGCTGTTCAGCCGGTGGGAATACCCGGCATGGTGCCGATCATGTCGTCGGTTCCCTCTTTCTCCTTGACCGGGGATACCCGCAGCAGGAGCGTTCCTACCACGAAGGCGGCAGCCGCTGCGGCCAACACCCCTAAGAGGACCCCGACGTGCTGTCCTCTCGGTATCACCGCCAGGTAGGCGAAGATCGAACCAGGTGAGGGTGTTGCGGTCAGCCCCGCGTCGAATATCACGAAGATGATGTCGGCGAGGATGCCTCCGGCCCACACGGACAGGATCATGATCGGGTGCATGAGGATGTACGGGAAGTAGACCTCATGGATCCCGCCGAAGAAGTGGATGACGATGGCTCCGGGCGCCGACAGCTTGGCCAGGCCCTTGCCGGCGAACCAGTAGGCCAGTAGCAGTCCCAGGCCGGGTCCGGGGTTGGTCTCGAGGAGGAAGTAGATCGAGCGCCCGGTCTCCGCGGCATCCTCGACGCCCAGCGGGCCCAGGACCCCGTGGTTGATGGCATTGTTCAGGAACAACACCTTCCCGACTTCGATTGGAATGTCCGCCAGCGGCAGCAATCCGACGTCTGTGAACCACTCGGCCGCGTTCCCGAACACGGTGGCGATAGCGGCCATGATCGGACCGATGATCACCTTGCCGAGTATGGCCAGGACGAAGCCCAGGATTCCGGCCGAGAAGTTGTTGTACAGCATCTCGAACCCGACCGCGACCTTGTCCGAGAAGGACTCGTCGATCTTCATGATGATCCAAGCCGCCAGGGGTCCGACCAGCATGGCGCCGAGGAACTGGGGCGGATCGCCTGTGGCGCCGCTCGCCAGCTCGAAGTCCGCGCCGATGACGATTCCCATCGTGGCGATGGCGCCCATCACGCCTCCCCGATGGCCGTACACCATCTTGCCGCCTGTGAACCCGATCAATACGGGCAGCAGGTAGACGATGATGGGACCTACCAGTTCGGAGAGACTCTCGTTGGGTATCCACCCGGTGGGAATGAAAAAGGCGGTGATCAGTCCCCACGCGAGAATCGCGCCGATGTTGGGGATGACCATGCCCGCCATGAAACCACCGAACTTTTGCAGATGTGTAAGCATCCGGCCTCCTCGGACGTAGCTAGCTACTCCGGCCATCCTAGAGACCGGCCACCGCGCTGACAAACGTTTTCTGACTCGGGGTCAGCATCGCGACAAGCGCGCCAGGTCCCGGATGGGGTTTGGTCCCCCCTACCTTCCCGTATCAGCCGTGAGCGAGTTCCCGGTAGGCGGCTGCTACGGAGGTGAAGCTGAAGGCCACCGCCGGTGTACCCAGGATCCAAAAGGCGATACTGCCGACCACCTCTTGTTCTCCGCCGTTGAGGGTTCCCATCCAGTAGAGGGCCGCAATCCCGGGGACGAACAACACGGCGCACACGAATACGACACCTAGGAGCCGGATACGATTGCCACTGGTCATCTCCGCGCTTCGTGCCAGGGCCTGGAACCCGGTCGCCCTTCGTTCCACTATCAGGAACGCGTAGAGGCTGTAGATCATCAGCACCATGATGCCGGGCACGATGAAGAACAGGGTTCCCACCGCGACGGTCAGGAAGAACACCGCCGAGGACCTCACGAAGCCATCGCGTACCCACCAGTCACCCGGCGGCGGCTCGGTCCGGGCGCGAGGCGAGACGGCAGCGAGAGCAGTCCGGGAGACGGGCCAGGCGGCGTAACCGGCCACTACCAGCGCCAGGATCCAGAGGGCGAGGTTTGTCCAGTAGTTGCCGGTGGCCAGCGAGACCAGGCGCACGGCCGTGGGTACGGCCATCAGGACCGCTGCGCTGACCAACAGGGCGCCGCCGCCGGCGCGGAAACCGGCCAGACCACTTCTGAGCACCCTTCCGACGGGCAGCGGGGGAATGTTGGACGAGCGCACGTTTCCTATCGAGCCGGGGTACCGCACCAGGCTAGCCATGGTCAGTGGTCAGTGGTCAGTGGTCAGTGGTCAGTGGTCAGTGGTCAGTGGTCA
>JAPPGU010000025.1 GCA_028821265.1 bacterium
ATCGCTCCATCAGCAGCACGATGTGGTGGTAGACCGACGGGATGCAGGCGGTCACCGAGATGTCGAACGGGATCGAAGTTCCGTCGTCCTGGGGCATCTCTACCGTGACCGCATTCCCCCCGAGCCGGTCCCGGGCCTCGAACAGCCTGAAGTCGAACCGGTCTGGATGTTGATGCATCCCCCAGGCGGCGCCCAGCCCGGAGATCCCTCCGCCAACAACAGCAATGCGCCTCGACATCGATTAGCCCCAATTATTCATGGATCGGGGTTTGTAGGGCGACGGGAGTGGGTGGTCCGTGCTCCTGACCTGGGGTTATAGCCATTCGGCAGCCTCATCTTCCGGCCGGTGCGCAATCAACGCCGGGTGAATGGCGGCTACTTCGCAAATGATGTGTTGGAGTGGCCTGATCCACGTCGGTGTGCTGGGCACATGAATAATCAGGGCTAGCTCAGTCCTTCGGGACGGCTCTCCGTCATCCCGGTGTCCTCCAGTTTCATCGAAAGCGCCGGCAGGATGGCCAGGAGGGAGAATGTCCCGGCCACCCTGAACAGGCTCTGGAACACCGTAACGCCGGCCTCGATCAGGGGGGCCGCCGTTTCTTCGTACGACCCGCCGATCGTTACATCGGCGGTCATGCTGTAGAACTGCTCTATCCCCCAGGTGGACAGGGCCGCCAGGCCCAGCGCCATGCCCACCATCCGGGCCGCGGTGATCAGCGAGGCGGCGGTGCCCCAGTAGTGGCTGGGGGCTGCGCTGAGAGCTGTGACGCTGATGGGGGGGATGACCAACCCGAATCCCAGGCCCGCCGTCACGAGCGGCCCCGTCAGCTCGAACTGCTGCACCTCGGTTTCCCAGTTACCCATGAAGATCAAGCCCACCCCGATGAGCACCAGCCCGGCGATGGTGGCGGCCCTGACTCCTGTCCAGCGCATGATGTAGCCGCCTATCAAGGCTCCCGGCGGGATGGCGGCCGTGAGGCGGACCAGATGGAGGGCGGCCTCCCAGGTCGGCTTCTCCATGACGGTGTTGGCCATCAGGGGAACGGCGACCAAGCCGATGATCAGGGCTATACCCACCACGAACTGAACGGCGTTGGCGGTTACGAACGCCTTGGAGCGGTGCAGGAACGCGGCCACCAGCGGCTGCTCGGCCCGCTTCTCCACCCTGACCAGGAGGGCTACGAGGCATACACCCGCGGCCAGCATCAGGTACGGGACGATGGACTCGAGAGAGAATATGGCCCGCTGGGACAGTGCGGCGGTGATAATCAGGAGCGCCGCTCCCAGGAGTAGCGCGCCCAGGTAGTCCATCTTGGCCTCGCGGTTGGGTCGGTTCGGCAGGACGGCCAGAAGCGCCATCAGCAGCAGGCTCTGTGGTACGTCGAACCAGAAGATCCACCTCCAGCCGATCCACTCGATGATGGCGCCCCCGTAAAGAGGACCGAGGACCGACCCGGCCTCGGCCGCGGCGGCCACGAGACCGAGCGTCACCCCTCGGTGGCGGGCCGGGACGGCCGCCACTGCCATGGCCATGGCGATCGGCACCGTGGCGCCGCCGCCGGCGGCCTGTAGGACCCTGGCGGAGACGATCCAGGGAAAGTTGGGCGCCACCGCCACCAATGCCGACCCGATGGCGAACACGAGCAGCGCCAGCTGGAATATCCGCACCCTGCCATGGACGTCGGACAGGCGTCCGGCCAGCGGCATGGCGACGGTGTAGCTGACCAGGTACCCGGTGATGATCCAGGAGGCCGAGTCCAGGTCCGTCAGAGGGATCTTCAACTCCAGCATGACGGTGGGCAATGCGGTGTTGACCACCGTCTGATCCAGGGCGGTCGAGAAGACCCCCAGGCAGATGATCGTCAGGATCCCCGTCTGGGAAGACCCCCACGCGACGACGCGAGACCTGACCGCGTTCACGTTCAGGCGGAGGTATCCGGAAGTTGAATGTCGACAGGTGTGTCGTAGTCGGAGAGGATTATCAGACGGCTGGTGCCCTCCCCATCGTCATCGAAGATCTGGCCGGCTATGCGGATCTGCCGCAGTACCTGATCCGCCTTACCGATCCATAGGCTCAGGTCGATCGGATGACCGGTATCCGCGGACGTGATGAGGGTGGACAGGTCCTCGGACATCAGCGTTCCGTCAACCCGGAGCGCCGGGCCATCCCCGACCGACTCCGTGGCCGCGATGGCGGCGTCCTGGACCAGGGGTAACAGGTTGCTCAGAGTGACGCCCAGCCCGACGAAATTGAAGGGAACCTGGTCCAGCGGCAGCGGGTTCCAGGGCGCGTCCGCCGAGAACTTCATGAAAGCGACGTCACCGACGGCAACGATCTCGATCTCCGCGAACCCCATCGCCGGGGATTCGACCTCCACGACTATCCGGGCGCTGTCGGGAGACTCCACTACTCCGTCCACGTTCTTCAACGTCGCGCCGAAGAACTTCGATCCCGTCTCGTTCTCGTCGATCATCCGGAACGTTGCCGTCGAGAAGCTGGCCAGATTCTCTCCCGTGCGCGCCAGTACTTCCTCCAGCGAGAGCTCGGGTTCCGGCTCGGTCGTGGTGGGAGCGGGGTCGCTCCCGCAGGCGGCAACGAGGAGCAGGAAGGCCATCGCCAAGGCTGCGAGCGATGGGGTCCGGATAGCTGATCCGACTACGTTCATCCGCCCACCTCCGTGACCATATCGGCACCGCCCCGGCATCGAGGCCCTGGTCCGACACGATAGCCGCCGGAGTTGCGCTAGGCGGACGGCTTCGGCCTCGGCACTGTTCGCCGTGTCGGGTTAGGCCACCGCGGGTAGACTTCCTGATCGGTAGCCAGACACGTCAGCGAAAGGTGGTTGCCGTGGCGGACACACGCCCCGACGCGCACGGATCTCGCGAGCACGATCACTCCGACCATGATCACCATGATCATGATGACCATTCGGGCCACGATCACCAGGGGCATGATCATTCCGGCCACGATCACCATGACCATGATCACGACGACCATTCCGGGCATGACCATGATGACCACGACGACCATTCCGGCCATGACCACCACGGCCACGGCCACCACGGGCATGGCCACGGGCACGGGGGCCATGACCACTCCCACGACCTGCGAGGTGTCAGCAAGCGTGCCCTGACCATCGCGCTGGTGCTCATTGCCGGGTTCATGTTCGCCGAGGTCATCGGCGGCATACTCACGAAGAGCCTGGCCCTGCTTTCGGACGCCGGTCACATGGTCTCGGACGCCATGTCGATTGCCCTCGCCCTGGTAGCCCTCCGCTTCGCGGAGAAAGAGGCCACGGTGGAGCGCACCTTCGGCTACCAACGCCTTGAAGCCCTCGCCGCCATGGTGAACGCCCTCACCCTCTGGGTCGTGGGATTTTGGGTCCTCATCGAGGCCTATCACCGGGTGCAGGACGTCCCGGAGGTGGAAGGTGTCGGCATGCTCATCGTGGGCGTGCTCGGGTTGCTGGTCAACGTGTTGGCGGCGTGGGTGCTCCACCGTTCCGCCAAGGACAGCATCAATGTCGAGGGCGCCTTCCAGCACGTCATGGCCGACCTGCTGGGATCCGTGGGTGTGGTCATATCGGGCATTGTCATCATCACCACCGGATGGAATACGATCGACCCCATCCTCAGCGTGGTCATCGCCCTCCTGATCCTCCGGAGTGCCTGGCCGCTGTCGGTCAAGGTCTTCCATGTGCTGGTGGATTCGGTTCCAGCGGACATCGACGTCTACAGGCTGGGGAGCGACCTCGAGATCGAGGGGGTCACGCTGATCCACGACATCCATGTCAGGGCCGTGAGCTCGGAAGAGACAACGTTCTCCGGCCACATCATGATCGATCCGGAGTACGAGGGAGACACCAACCAGTTGCTTCGCAGGCTCCGCGACATCATCAAGGGACACGGCATCAACCACGTCACCATCCAGGTGGACAAGACCATGTCACCGAGCGGCGAACTGGGCTGCGAGGAGAACCACCACGTCAACTACCTGGCAGCGCGATCCAGAGTTCGTACGTAGCCCGTAGTTTGTAGCTGCTGGTCGCTAGTCCTAGCCAGCGACCAGCAACCAGTGACTATTCGTCGTCGAAGTTCTCCGGCATGAGCACGAACTCCGGGTAGGACTCCATACCGAGTTCGGCCACGTCCTGGCCCATCTGCTCGGCCTGTACTGATACGCGCAGCCCGATGGTCCGATCGAGAAGCGTCCAAACAGCCCACGACACGGCGAACACGAACACCCCGACGGCAATGATCCCGACCAGCTGTACCCCGAAGTTGGTATCGGGACTGGCGATGGTGGCGGCCAGAGTCCCCCACATGCCGCAGATCAGGTGGGCCGGAATCGCTCCCACGACATCATCGATCTTGAGCTTCTCAAGGGCCCTGATCCCCAGGGTGCAGAGGACGCCGCCGACAGCGCCGATGATGACCGCCCAGTAGAGATCGTTGTGGGTCGGGGCCGCAGTGATGGAGACCAGACCGGCGATGGCGCCGTTCAGTCCCGCAAACAGATCGATACGCCCCAGGAGCGGCCTGGAGACGGCCAGGGCGGCCAGCACGCCGGCGCAGGCGGCCAGGTTGGTGTTGACCAGCACGGTGGCCATCGCCACCGCGTCGAGCGCCGACCCGAGGGCCAACTGCGAACCGCCGTTGAACCCGAACCATCCCAGCCACAGGATGAACACGCCCAGCGTCACCGCCAGAACGTTCGAGGGTGGAGTGGGCTTGACCGATCCGTCCTTGCGGTACTTGCCCAGCCGGGGGCCTATGACCAGCACGCCGGCCAGGGCCGCCCAGCCTCCGACACTGTGCACGATGGTCGAGCCTGCGAAGTCCGAGAACCCCATCTCGGCCAGCCATCCTCCGCCCCACGTCCAAGCGCCGACGACCGGGTAGATGAAAGCGGCCAGGACGAGCGTGAATCCGAAGAAGGGCCACAGCTTGGCCCGCTCGGCGATCGCTCCCGACACGATGGAGGCGGTAGTGGCTACGAACACCATCTGGAAGAACCAGTCGGACAGGACGCTGTAGTTGTTCGAGACGACATCCTCGACTGCCCCGGCGGCGCCGGAGAGCAGGTTGATCTCGGCGTTCGATGACGAGTAGAAGAGCTGGAAGGACCCGATCACGTCGCCCACGTTCACGTACATCAGGTTGTAGCCGATCACGTAGAAAGCAAGGCAGGCGATCGAGTAGATCCCGATGTTCTTCAGGCAGATCATCGACGAGTTCTTGGTCCGGACCGCGCCCGACTCCAGCATGGTGAAGCCGGCGCACATCCACATCACGAGCGCAGCCCATACCAGGAAGGAGAAAGTGTTGAGGATGAAGGCCACCTCGCCCTCCGCCATCTCCGCAGCCGAGGCCACCGTGGGGCGCAGGAGGAGCAACCCGAGGGTCAGTATCCCTGCCACGATGATCCTCTTCCTCGACTTGGAGCGCCCCCTCTGCGCTACTAGGTCCATGGAATCCTCCCTCAAAGAACGGATTCGCCGAGTCTAGAGGATCGAATTGGGCGGGGCCGGTTACGGAGGCTCGCCATCGCCTCGTGTTGCGATTGCGATATCCCGTTCTACACTGTGGGTCCCGCACCCGCACCGATCCGGGGAGTCGACATGTCCAGAATCTGCATGGTCACCGGCAAGAAGCCGACCTTCGGCAAGAAAGTGTCGTTTTCCCACAAGCGGTCCAACCGGCGCTGGACCCCGAACATCCAGAAGAAGCGCTACTGGGTTCCCTCGCAGCGCCGCTACGTGACCCTCACGGTCAGTACCAAGGGCATCAAGACCATCGACAAGAAGGGGATCGAGGCGGTGATGGCCGACCTCAAGCGGCGGGGCATCAAGGTCTAGTCTCGAGCCATCAGTAGCTAGTTGTCCTGATTAGGGCTAGCGACGTACAACTAGCGGCTAGCGCCCATCGCCTGATAGCGACCGTTCGACGACTCGACCACCAAGGGCATGCCGTAGATGGCGGTCAGGGTTTCCCCCGTCATCACCTCCCGGACCGGACCTGACGCCCGCACCCTCCCCCCGGCCAATATCAGGATGTCCTCGAAGCCGGGTGGGATCTCCTCCGCGTGGTGCGTCACCAGGATCACCGTCAGGCTGCCCGCTCCGTCGCCCATGGCGGCCAGGGAGGAGATCAGGCGTTCCCGGGCTCCGAGATCCAGGCCGGTTCCGGGCTCGTCCAGCAGCAGGAGCTCGGGTCGCGCCATCAGTGCCCGGGCGATCAACACCCGCTTCCTCTCGCCCTCCGACAGAGTGGCGAACTCTCGGTCGGCCATGGCGGCCACCCCCATCATCTCCATCTGCTGCTCGGCGTAGCACCGGTCGTCCAATGTGTAGGAGTGCCATCTGGTGTCCACGAACGCGGCGTGGAGTCCGGTCATGACCACGTCCCGGCACGGCAGGTAACGCCGCACCAGCGAGGACGGGGCGGGTCCCACGTATCCGATCCGGGGACGGAGGCGGCGGACGTCGGTGCGTCCCATACGTTCCCCCAGGATGGTGGCGGTGCCACCGGTGGGGAACTGGTAGGTCGATATGACCTGAAGGAGGGTGGTCTTGCCGGCGCCGTTGGGTCCGAACAGCACCCACCGCTCACCGATGCCGACCCTCCAGTCGATGCCGGAGACGAGCCGCTTGCCGGCCTTCATGACCGTCACATCTCGGAGGTCGATGGCCGGGACGCCCAAACCCCGGCCTCAGTAGCCTTGCCGCGGGTCGTAGACCGGGAAGGGTGCCTCCCCGCGCTCGATACGCCGGATATTGGCGGCGATGAGGGGCGCAGCAGTCGGCGCCCTCGTGAAGCCGCTGGTGTGGGGGGTGATGCGGACCCGGGGGTGGTTCCAGAGCGGTGAGTCGGGGGGTAGTGGCTCGGTCTCCGTGACGTCCAGCACCGCGGCCGAGAGGACACCCTGTTCCAGGGCCGATACGAGGTCGGATTCGATCGTGGTCGCGCCCCTTCCGAGGGAGATGTAGATCGAGCCGGGCGCGAAATGCGCCAGGACGCCCGCATCGATCAGCCTCCGCGTCTCGGGCGTATGGGGAAGGACGTTGATGATGGCCCTGGAGGCGGAGACCATGTCCTCGAGACCATCACGGCCCCGGTAGTGGGTGACGCCCTCCTCCTCTCCTCCGGTCCGGTTCCAGGCGTTGATCGGGTAGCCGAGCCCGGCCAGGCACTTGCCGATGTGACGACCGATGGAGCCGAAGCCGAGGATGCCGACCGGGAAGTCACCCGTGGCGGTGGCCCGGGTCGGCCTCCACACTTTGGCGGCCTGCTGGTCGAGGTAGAAGTCCATCTTGCGATGGAAGTGCACCACCCAGTGAGCGGCGTAGGCGGCCATTTCCCCAGCCATCGTCTCGTCGGCCAGCCGTACGATCGGGACGTCCGGGTAGTCGCCGCCGGCGAACTGCTCCACCCCGGCCGTCGTCGCCAGGATGGCGCGCAGGTTCGGGTAGCGGCGCATGTCCTCCGTGTCATGGACCCAGAAGACCGCGTACTCGACGGAATCGGGGTTGTGGATGTCCGGCCAGAGCTGGATATCCATGTCCGGCAGTTCCCGGGTCAGCATCTCAAACCACTCGGTCCGTTCCGAATACGGGTTCAGCATGATCGACACGGGACAAGTCAACCAGATTGTCGGGACCGTTACGTCGAATGGTCGGACGACCTGCCGCCCGGCGCACCGGCTCCAACCGGAGGTACCCTCAGGGCGAGGCATGACGCTTCGGGGCCCACCCGGACGCCTGACTCGATTTGAAGAAACCGGGCAATTGCTCGTCAAGGAGGGAGGATTCATGCCCGAGATGCTTCCGTGGACCTCTTCGGAGGATGCCAACCGGCTGCTCGCCGCCAGCCCGCTGGCTCTCATGATCGGAATGCTGCTGGACCAGCAGGTGAGGATGGAGGTGGCATTCCACTCCCCCCATGCCCTTCAGGAGCGGTTGGGGCAGCCGCTGGACGCGGCCCGCATCGCCGCAATCGACGGGGACGAGCTGGAGGCGTTGTTCAGGGGCCCGCCGGCCCTCCACCGCTTTCCCAACGCCATGGCTCGCCGCACCCAGGCGCTGTGCCAGGCGCTTTCGGATCACTACGACGGTGACGCGGCCGCCGTCTGGAAGACCGCCTCGGACGGCCCCGAACTGCTGAGGCGGCTAAAGAAGCTCCCGGGATACGGCGACGCCAAGGCTCGCATCTTTGCGGGCATCGTCGGCAAGCGGCTCGGTGAGGGTCCTCCGGGATGGGAGGAGGTGGCCGCCGACTGGCCCTCCATCGCCGACATCGCCGAGTTCGACCAGATCGACGCTTTGCGCCAGGCCAAGGCGCGTATGAAGGCCGAGCAGAAGGCGGCCAAGGGCCGGCGGTGAAAACGTCCGGCGGGGTCCCGGCGCGAGCGAGGAACCAGGACCGGCCGGACGGGCGCCCCTTCGTGATGGGTGTGGCGGGCGGGTCGGGCTCGGGCAAGAGCACGATCTGCGAGGCGATCATCGACCGGATCGGCCCGGAGCACGTGGCGCTGATCGCCCATGACGCCTACTACCGGCACCGGCCCGAGATCTCGTACGAGGAGCGGACCAAGGTCAACTACGACCATCCCGACTCGCTGGAGACCGAGTTGCTGCTGACCCACCTGGAGAACCTGGCGGCCGGGGAGACGATCCAGCACCCCCTGTACGACTTCTCCCGGCACCTGCGCCGGCCCGAGACCGTCTCCATCCCGTCGCGGCCGGTGATCCTGATCGAGGGGATACTGACGCTGGTGGAGCCCGACCTGCGGGAGGTGCTGGACCTTCGCGTGTTCGTTGACACCGACGCCGACCTGAGGGTGTTGCGCCGCGTGGAGCGTGACATGCGGGAGAGAGGGCGATCGCTCGAATCGGTGATCGCCCAGTATCAGGCCACCGTGAAGCCCATGCACGAGCGGTTCGTGGAGCCCTCGAAGCGGCACGCCGACCTGGTCATTCCCGAGGGATACAACCGCCAGGCGGTCGGCGCGCTGGTGGCCGTGATCCGCGAGGTACTCGACCGTCGATAGTCTCCCTGGGACGACGTCCTGGCGGAACCGGAGCGGTCCTGCCGGGCGCCATATACTCCGACCATGGATCGGTCTTCCATCGCGATCGTCGGGGTCGGCGCCATGGGCGGGGCCCTGCTCTCCGGGCTGCTCGAGGCCGGCTGGACTCCCGCCGACCTGACACTGGTCGAGGCCTACGAGCCTCGGGCCGCGGAGTTGCGGGAAGCCACCGGCTGCCGCACCGTGACCGTGCCGTCCGATGGCATCGACGGCCAGGACATCGTGGTCCTGGCGGTCAAGCCCCAGGACATCCACGGCGCCCTGCTTCAACTGGCTGAGGTGTTGACCTCGGATCAAGTACTCGTGGCGCTGGTGGCCGGGGTTCCGATCAGCGTGTACGAGCGGGCTCTCGGCGAGGTGCCGGTGATCCGGACCATGCCCAACACGCCCGCACTGGTAGGTGAGGGGATCACCGCGTGTGCGGCCGGCGCCCACGCCACCACCGATCACCTGGCCATGGCCCGGACCGTACTGTCGGCCGTGGGCCTGGTCGAGGAGGTAGACGAGGCCCTGATGGATGCGGTGACCGCGGTGTCGGGGAGCGGACCGGCCTATGCCTACCTGCTCGCCGAGGCGATGGTTGCCGAGGGAATCCGCCAGGGACTCGATCCGGCGACAGCGCTGCGGCTGACGGCCCGGACCATCAGGGGTGCAGGGACGATGATGGAGACCTCCGATGACGACCCATCCGTGCTGCGCCAACGGGTGGCGTCCCCGGGCGGCACCACCGCCGAGGCCCTGGCGGTCATGGACCGGCGCGGTTTCGTGGACGTGGTCCGTGAGGCGGTAGCCGCCGCGACGGACCGCTCCATAGAGCTCGGAGAGATCGCCGCCGGCTCGTAACCTTTTGGTCGACAAGTCCGGCAAGGCTGCGCTCTACACTCGGGCGACCGTCCGAAACACGGAGGGAGCCCGGATGCGCCGCAAGTTCACCGCCGCCGAGATACTGGTGTTCCTGGGAGTGCTGGCGGTGGTCGGAACCCTGGCGAGTTGGTTTGCCGGACAGTTTCCGGGCCACGCCGAGAGCCCCGTATCCCGCAAGGTGTTCGTCAACGTCCCGGCCGCGGTGGAAGGCATGTTCTACGTGGCGGTGGCGGGCTTCCTCTTCCTGACCTTCTACCTGTTCTCGCTCCGCGCCAAGAACTGGCAGCGGGGCGCGCCCGACCGGCGCACCGGTCACTGGAGGGAGCGGCTGGAGGCCATGGGCGCCGGACTCCGGATGCAGACGCTCATGCGCGACCGCGGCGCCGGCCTCATGCACTCCATGGTCTACTATGGGTTCCTGGTGCTGTTCCTGGGTACCGTGACCCTGGAGATCGACCATCTGCTGCCGGCCGGTCTCAAGTTCCTCCAGGACGACGTATACCGGGCCTACTCCTTCATCCTGGATGCGGCGGCGCTGGTGTTCCTCGGGGGCTTGGCCTGGGCCTTCGTGAGAAGGTATGGACAGGCCCCGTGGCGCCTGCGGTCCAAGACCCGACCCGAGGACTTCTGGATCCTCGTCACCCTGGCCCTGATCGGCGTCAGCGGGCTGGCCACCGAAGCGGCCCGGATCGCGGTCGAGAACCGGCCGTCCTACGAGGTGTGGTCGTTCGTGGGCTATCCGCTTTCACTCTTGGTGCCGCAAGGGCCGGCAGCGGGGATCCATCAGGTCATCTGGGTGATCCACGTGGCCTCCTTCCTGGCGTTCCTGGTCGTGCTGCCCACTACCAAGCTCCGGCACATGGTCACCTCGCCGGTCAACATGTTCCTCGGTCCCAAGGAGCGGCCACCCGGCGCCATGCGTGAGATGCCCAACCTGATGGAGGTTGACGACATCGAGACCGTGGGCGCGTCGCTCGTGGGGGAGTTCACCTGGAAACAGCTGCTCGACACCGACGCATGCACGGTGTGCGGGCGGTGCACATCCGTGTGCCCTGCCACCGCCACGGGCAAACCGCTGGATCCGCGCGAGATCGTGCTCAAGCTCGGTGAGGTGGCGGCCCGGACCGCCGACCCGGCCGTGACGCCCCCGGTCTCGGTGGACGAGGCCATAACCGTGTCCGCCGACAACGTGTTCGAGCGGATCACCCCCGAGGAGCTCTGGGCCTGCACATCGTGCAAGGCATGCGACGAGATCTGCCCGGTCGACATCGAGATCCTGGACAAGATCCTCGACATGCGCCGCTACCTGGCGTTGATGGAAGCGGACTTCCCGGCCGAGCTGGGTAAGGCCTACCTGTCGATGGAGAACTCCTCCAATCCGTACGGTATGGCCCAGGCGGACCGAGCGGCGTGGACCGCCGAACTGGACTTCGAGGTGCCGATCCTCGGCCAGGATGTGGATACGGCCGAGTATCTCTACTGGGTAGGTTGTGCCGGCTCGTTCGATGACCGCAACCGGAAGGTGACGGTGGCGACCGCCCGTCTCCTCCATGAGGCCGGCGTCAGCTTCGCCATACTGGGTCCCGCCGAGTTGTGCACCGGTGATCCGGCCCGGCGCTCGGGCAACGAGTTCGTCTTCCAGATGATGGCCATCCAGAATGTGGAGACGCTCGAGGACCGGGGGGTGCGGAAGGTCATCACTCAGTGCCCGCATTGCTTCAACACACTGAAGAACGAGTATCCGCAGTTCGGCGGCGAGTACGAGGTGATCCATCACAGCCAAGTCCTGTCCGACCTGGTGAGCCAGGGCCTGCTCCGGACCAGGAACGGGCAGTCCAAGACGGTCACGTACCACGACTCCTGCTACCTCGGGCGCCACAACGGCGTATACATGGCTCCTCGGGGAGTGGTGGCCTCCATCGGCGGGATCAACGTGGTGGAGATGGGCCGGTCAGGAACCCGCTCGTTCTGCTGCGGGGCCGGCGGTTCGCAGATGTGGATGGAGGAACGAGTCGGCAAGAAGGTCAATATCGACCGGGCGGAGGAAGCGGTGGCGACCGGCGCGGACGAGGTAGCGGTGGCGTGCCCCTTCTGCTACGTGATGCTCGATGACGGCGTGCGGGAGCTCGGCCAGGAGGAGTCGGTGGCGGTCCGGGACATCTCGATGATCCTGGCAGAGTCCGTCTTCGATGACTAGTTTCTAGTTTCTACTAACAACTAACAACTAGCGATTAGCAATTAAACATGCGGTGGGAGTGACTGCCACAGGTCGTCGAGTTGCTCATCCAAGAGGTCGGCCTCGGGCGCCACGTATCCGGAGTCACCGCGACGCTTGACGATGACCCCTATCTGCCTCAGCCAGCCCAGCACGACATGACCCTGGTAGGCAGGAGGCGTCGAGCCGTCCTCGGAGAGGGCGCTGAAGATGTGCCGGGTGGGGATGGGGTGGTCGGGCCCTCCGTTGGCGGCCAGGTAGCCGACGATGGCCTCCACCTGCTGCCGTGATGCCCGCACGGTGTAACGGTTCCCGCTCTTCTTCGAAGTCACGGTTTTGACGAGGACATCGCGGTCCCTGGTGTACCAGGCGGGCGGTCCGGCACTTCTCGCCAGGTATGAGGCCAGCCGCGGGTCCTCGAACTGAGCGTACGAGATGGCTTGGTGGTTGCCGGATGCTTTCGACAGGCGGACGCTCTCGGCGCGGGTGGCGGTTTCCTTGACCGTTCTGGCGAAGGAGGCCAGGTGGACCGCGTCGTCGTACCGCGCCTCGGACAGGGCGGTCTCGGCCCTGGCCCGCAGTGTTTCTTCACAGTCGCGAAGGGCGGCCTCGGCCCAGGCCATGGTGTCGGTTTGTGTCGAAGTGTTTCGGCTTGCCATACCTGTCCGAGACTGTTGAACGTGTCCGGTCTCCATGGAACTCGATTGACTATGTGATAGGGCGGTTCGGGAGTCGTGACCTGGCTCTACGAACCTGTCGTTGCGAAGAATCAGGCTCCCGGTCTCTCGCCGGCTCAACGGAGCTACCTGCCGGATCCCGCCGCGTAACCACGGCCCTAGACCGCGAAGGTAGCACCGAACTGGCTCCATTCACAAGATTTGCACACCCGTCTCGCCTTGCCGAGTGGGCATCCGTTCCGATTACCCTCCGGCTCATGAGGATCGGTTATCAAGGCGAAGGCCTTTCGTACTCGGACCAGGTGGCGATCCGGCTCTTCCCGGAGGCCAGACGGGTCGGTTTCGGCAGCTTCGCTCGAGCTTTCCAGGCGCTCGGGCATGGTGATGTGGATCGGCTGGTGTTGCCGATCGAGAACTCCACCATCGGGAGCATCCTGCCGGTTCTGGACCGTCTGGCCCGGCACGATGTCTCGATCATCGGCGAGCACCTCATCGAGGTCCGGCATGCGCTGATCGGCCTTCCAGGATCGACCATCGACGGCATCGAGGAGGTCTGGTCCCATCCCCAGGCCCTGGCACAGGCGGATGACCGGATCGAGCAGGCGGGATGGAACCCGATTCCCTTCTACGACACGGCCGGCGCGGTGCGGGCTGTCGTCGAGAGAGGAGATCCTTCGGTGGGTGCCCTTGCCCCCAGGCACACGGCCCGGCGGCATGGCGGGAAGGTACTCCAGGAGGACTTCCTGGATCGGGACCACAACACCACCCGGTTCGTGATCCTGGCCGCCGATGGATGGGAGGTGAGCGAGGACGCCAACAAGACCTCCATGGTGTTCGAGACGGCTCACTCACCCGGCTCGCTGGCCCTTGCCCTGACCGAACTCGGCCTGCGGGGCGCCAACCTGACCCACCTGCAGTCGCGGCCTGCGGACGAGGCCTGGAAGTACCGGTTCTATGCCGACATGATCCACAACCCCGGTCCCCAAGGGGTGAAGGATGTCTTGGAGCCCCGCCCGGCCACCCTGGCTGCGCTGCGTGTCCTGGGTACCTACCCGGCGGCCGAGGTCCCCTGATAGCAAACGGCCCGACGGGGGTGGGATCGGTTCCACCCCGGTCGATTTCGCCGCCCATGCGTCGAGGGGACTCAGGGCCGGCCGGCATTCTCGTAGAGGCCGACGCTCTCGATGTAGAAGAGGGCGACGTCGACCGGCCCGTCGCCGGTCTGTATCTCGGCGAAATCGACCCCCACTTCGGTCAGCACCCCGGTGAAGGACCTACCGCCGGCAGTGCGGAGGCGGACCGGATACCGGAGCTGCTCTGCTTCGATCAGGGAGTCCCTGAGCGTCCGCCGCAGCGGTGGGGTACGGGCCGGGGGGTTGTGGTCATGTGTAGCACTCATGACGTCAGGGTGCCGAGGATCGGGCCGGGTTTCAATACCCATGTCTCCAGCGTGATCCGTGGCCCCATGGCCGGCCGTCCGGATATCCTGAGACCATGAACCCGATCATTGGGCGGCCCCCGGGATCGCCGGCTGCCACGATCGCGCCCGAGCGGACCGACCTCCCGGAGGTGGACGAGCGAGCCGGCCACGATCGTGGTTGGAACGTGGTGGTCTGGAACGACCCCGTGAACCTCATGTCCTACGTAGTGCTGGTGTTCCGCCGGATCTTCGGGTACTCGGAGGAGAAAGCGACCCGCCTGATGCTCGAGGTGCACCACGAGGGCCGCTCGATCGTCAGCACGGCGCCGCGCGAGAAGGCGGAGATCGACTGCTACACCCTGCATCGCTACGCCTTGTGGGCGACCATCGAACGGGCGTGATGACACGGTTCAAGGTGTTGGCGGATCGCATCGAAATGCGTCCTGTTGGAGACGACCTGGTGGCCCTCTCCCTGATGCAGGACGCACTCGCGTCGGTGGGCGAGGAGCCCGACGACCCGGCGGTCGGGCGGCTGTCGGTGGCGGCATACCCGGATGATGGGGACGCTCAGTCCGAGTACGAACGTCTCATGAACCCGGAGTTGGATCGCCAGCGCCGCATGGACCGGGACGCGGTGGCTTCCGTCCTCAAGGCGGCCGAGGGCGGGAGCGTGGACCTCACCCCGACTGAGGCGGAAGCACTGTTGATGGTAATAAACGAGGCTCGCCTGGCTCTCGGCGCTCGGTTGGGGATCGTGGAGGACGGCTGGGGGTCCGGCGAGAGGCGAACGTCCGATCCGGTGGTGTTGCTCCTCCGGTACCTGACCGCCTACCAGGACGACCTGGTCCGAGCGCTGGCGAAGCGGCTCGAGCCCTAGTTGCTAGTCTCTAGTCTGTGGCTTCTACTTATTACTAGTTGCTAGCAACTAACAACTAGCAACTAACAACTAGCAAATCGGAGGTACCGGTGACCCAGGCCATTCGTTACGGGATCTGCACCGATCAGTCGCTGCCCTATCGCACCCTCGTGGACCGGTGGCAGTACTACGAGGAGCTGGGCTTCGACAGCATCTGGGATTGCGACCATTTCATCCGACCCAGCGATCCCACCAACGACTATTTCGAGGGTTGGACGCTCCTGACCGCGATGGCGGCGGTCACCAGCCGGGTCCGGGTCGGTTGCCTGGTCGCCAGCAACACCTTCCGCCATCCGGCCTTGCTGGCCCAGCAGGCCATCACCATCGACCACGTTTCCGATGGCCGGCTGGAGTTCGGGATCGGAGCCGGGTGGTTCGTGGAGGAGCACGAGCGCTTCGGGATACCGTTCGGCGAGCCCGGCGAACTGGTTGCCAGGTTCCACGAGGCGGTCGAAGTGGTCGATTCCCTGCTTCGAGGCGAGGCCACTACCTACGAGGGCCGGCACTACCAGCTCCAAGGGGCGCGCCTGCGTCCTCAACCTGTGCAAAGGCCGCGGCCGCCGTTGACCATGGGCGCCCACCGGCCCCGCATGTTGCGGATTTGCGCCAGGTTCGCCGATCGCTGGAACTCGTACGGGACGCTCGACGAGATGGCCGAGCGCAACCGCATTCTCGACGAGGCCTGCCTGGAGATCGGGCGGGACCCGGGTGAGATCATCAGGTCCTTCTACGGGTGGATACCCAACCTGACCACCTTGGACATGCCCGATCCGTGGACCGGCCCGGAGGCGTTCGCGGAGGTGGTGGGCCGCTACGCGGAGGTCGGTGTGAACGAGTTCATCTTCGATCAGCCCCGGGCCGACCAACTGGACAATGCGGCGGACATCGCCGCCGAGGTTCTCCAGAGCCCGTAAGCGCCGTTCCCCGACTCTTGCTTGGCGGGGAGCCGATCCACCCCGGCAACGGGGCCGAAACACCGGGCAAATCTCGACAAGAATCCGGCGCTTTTGATACCGTTTGGGTAGCCAGCCGCTCCGAAAGGAAGACGCTTGATGAAGGTGTCCATGTCAGTCAATGGAAGGCAGGTCTCCGGGGAAGCCGAACCACGTACGCTGCTGGTTCACTTCCTACGGGAGAACCTGGGGTTGACGGGCACGCACGTGGGATGCGAATCGTCCTATTGCGGTGCCTGCACCATCAGCCTCGACGGCCAGGCCGTGCTCTCCTGCACCATGCTGGCCGCCCAGGCCGATGGTGCGGAAGTCACCACCGTCGAGGGTCTGGCCCGCAACGGTGAGCTGCATCCGGTCCAGGAGGGATTCTGGGAGCGCCACGGCCTCCAGTGCGGCTTCTGCACACCGGGGATGATCATGTCGGCCGTAACGCTCCTCGATGAGAACGACAACCCGTCAGAAGAGGAGATCCGGCGCGGCATCGAAGGCAACCTCTGCCGCTGCACCGGGTACCACAACATCGTGCGGGCAATCGAATACGCGGGCGCCAAGATGCGCGGCGAAGAGCCCGCCCCGGCAGAATGGGAGGACGCATGAGCTCGACAAGTGTGCTGGGCGGCGTCGTAAGGCGCCGGGAGGATCCGGCCCTGATCCAGGGCGGCGGTCGCTACACCGACGATGTGAAGCTGGCGGGCACCGCCCATGCGGCCTTCGTCCGGAGCCCGTTCGCTCATGCCAACGTCCTGTCGGTCGACACGTCCGCCGCCGAGGCGATGGACGGTGTTCTGGCCGTCTACACCGCCGCCGACGTGGAGCACCTGGGGCCGCTGGTGGCGCAGGTGCCGGTCGGGGCCCTTCGTCCGCTGCTCAACAACGGAACCGTGAAGCACGTCGGCGAAGCGGTGGCGATGGTGGTCGCAGTGGATCCGTACGTGGCCCGCGACGCCGCCGATGCGGTCGATGTCGACTACGACGCCCTGCCGGCGGTCGTGGACCTGAAGCACTCGCTCAGTGACGAGATGCTCGTCCATGGCGACATGGAGTCGAACACCCTGATTTCCTGGACGGGCCCGTTCGGCGCGGACGCCGATGCCCTGGCTGCTGTCAAGGCGGGTATCGATGAGCAGAAGTCCAGGGACGACGTGGTGGTGGTCTCCCAGGAGATGATCAACCAACGGCTCATCCCGGTTCCCATCGAGCCCCGTTCGGTGCTGGCCGACTACCAGATCGGCTACGGGCGCTTCGACGTCTACTCGTCCACCCAGATCCCGTCGGCGCTGGCCGGGGCCATCGGCAAGTACTTCGGTATGGCCCTAAACCAGGTGACCGTCAAGGCGATGGAGGTGGGCGGCGGGTTCGGCTGCAAGCTCAACGTCTACAACGACGAGGTGCTCGTGGCCTTCGCCTCGAAGCAACTGGGCTGCCCGGTCAAGTGGACCGAGACCCGCCGCGAGGCGGCCAACTCGACCATCCAGGGCCGCGGCTGGATAGCCACCGCCACCATGACCGGCACGACGGACGGTGAGATCCTCGGATTCGAGTTGGACGGCATCGCCGACATGGGCGCATACTCCCAGAACTTCACCGTCGCCATCCCGTTCCTCGGGGTGTTCGTCGGGTCGGGCCAGTACTCCTTCCCCACGCACTGGAAGATGGACTGCGTCACCACCCACACGATGACCACCGATGCCTACCGGGGCGCCGGTCGGCCGGAGGCCGCCTACTACCTGGAGCGGATCCTCGACATGTACTCGAGGAAGATCGGGATGGACCCGGCCGAAGTGCGCCGCAAGAACTACATCCCGGCTTCCGAGTTCCCCGGCGCGGTGTCGCCCATGGGCTTCCCCATGGACACCGGGGACTACGAGGCCAACCTGGATGCCGCCCTCGAATCGGCCGGATGGTCCGGCCTGCTGGCCGAGCGGGACGCCGCCCGCGCCGAGGGTCGCCATGTCGGCGTCGGGATCGCAACCTACGTCGAGGTGTGCGGCTTCGGACCCTCGGGCCTGGTGGACCTCGGCTTCTCGTGGGCCGAGTACCAGATGCCGTCGGCATTCAACGGTTCGAGCCTGGTGAGAGTGCATCCGGACGGGTCGGCCACCGTGTCGATCGGCACCGGACCCTCAGGCCAGGGCCACCAGACGACCTGGGCGCAGATAGTCGGAGACGGCCTCGGAATGGATGTCGACCGGATCCGGGTGATCCACGGCGACACCGAGGAGGCCCCGCCCAGCATCGGCACCTTCGGGTCCAGGTCCGCAGCGGTGGATGGCTCCGCTTGCTACGAGGCCACCCAGAAGGTCCAGGCCAAGGCCGCCAGGATCGCGGCCCACCTGCTCGAAGCGTCCGAGGATGACATCGAGTTCGCCGACGGCGGCGCCCATGTGGCCGGTACCGACAGCTCGGTCGGTTGGGACGAGATCGCCAAGGCGGCCTACCAGCCTCACGTCCTGCCGGAAGGCATGGAGGGGGGCTTGGAGGCGCATGCCATCTTCAGCCCGGGCAACGCCACGTGGCCGTTCGGGACCCACATCGCCATGGTGGAGGTCGATGCCGCTACCGGGGACGTGAGGCTGTTGCGATACATCGGGATGGACGACTGCGGCAATGTGATCAGTCCGATGATCGTGGACGGTCAGATCCACGGTGGCATTGCCCAGGGTGTCGGCCAGGCCATGTTCGAGGATGCGGTCTACGACATGGACGGGAACCTGCTGTCGGCCTCGCTGGTGGACTACATACTGCCTACCGCGGTCGACCTGCCTTCGTTCGAGTTGGGCCGCACGGTGACGCCCACCGACATCAACCCGCTCGGGGTGAAGGGCATCGGCGAGGCGGGCACCATCGGCGCCGCGCAGACGGTTGTCAACGCGGTGGTGGACGCCTTGGAGTCGTTGGGTGTGACCCATATCGACATGCCGTTACGTCCTCAGCGGGTGTGGCAGGCGATCCAGGACGCCCAGGCGTAGGGAGGAGGAGCCCATGTATCCACGACAGTTCGACTACGTAGCGCCCTCCAGCCTGGATGAGGCGCTGGCTGCTCTCGATGCGAATCCGGGAGCCAAGGTGCTGGCCGGTGGCATGAGCCTGCTGCCGATGATGAAGATGCGGCTGCTGTCGCCCGAGATGGTGGTGGACATCGGCCGGATCGGCGGGTTGGGCGACATCACCGACAACGGTGATTCCATCTCGATCGGTGCGCTGGTGACCCATGCCGAGGTTGCGGCCAGCGGCCTGGTCCAGGACCACGGCGCGGCGCTGGCCACGGCTGCTTCCTGGACGGGTGATCGCCAGGTCCGCAACCGTGGTACGTGTTGCGGGTCGATGGCGCACGCCGATGTGGCGGCCGACCAGCCGGTTGCGGCGCTCGCTCTGGGCGCCACGATGGTGGTGGCGTCGTCGGGAGGCACGCGTGAGATCGCGGCCGCCGACTTCTTCGTGGACACCTTGATGTCCGCGTTGGAGCCCGGCGAGATCCTCACCGAGATGCGGATTCCCAAGGTCGGCGCCGGTACCGGCTCGGCTTATGACAAGCTGGGCCGACGGGGTGGCCATACCGACTATGCGGTAGCCGGGGTGGCTGCTTCGGTGACCTGCTCCAACGGTTCGGTCAGCGCGGCCACCGTCGCGGTGACCGGCGTGGGCAGCCGTCCGGTTCTGGCCGCCGGCGTGGCCGATGCACTGGTCGGTTCCGACGGTTCCGACGCCGCCGTCGAGGCGGCTGCGGCCCACGCAACCGACGGGATCGATGTGCTGGAGGACCTGTACGGGTCGGTGGGCTACAAGACCCACCTCGCCCAGCTGTTCGCAGCCCGTGCAGTGAAGGCAGCCTTGGCCGCCGCCGGGTAGCCCGCAAGACCGAAGACAACACAGCCAACACAACCGGCCGCCCCACAAGACTCCGGGGCGGCCGGTTCGCGTCTGGCATACGAGCCGGAGCAGCCGGGGTCAACTCGCTCCGCCCCGCCACCTAAGGTGTTCCCGGTGCTTCCCGGAGAAGCTGGCGGTGCAAAAGTTGTACTAGAAGCTGTGAAATAGTTGTACTCAGGATGGCGAAAAAGTTGTACCCGAAGCTGTGAAATAGTTGTATCATGGTGAGGTGGCTGAGTATCGAAAGCGCCTGATTGACCGGGTCCTGGCACAGCGATTGGCTGGTTTACCTGCGGTTATGCTGGTAGGACCCAGAGCCACGGGTAAGACTACGACCGCGGTCAGACACGCCCGGACAGTGGTACGGATGGACAGGCCTGCGGAGGCTGCCGTGTTCCAAGCCGACCCGGACGCCGCCCTCGGCCGTGACCTTCCTGAACCGGTGTTGCTAGACGAGTGGCAGATGGTTCCCGAGGTGCTGGGAGCGGTGAAACGGGCTGTCGATCGTGACTCCCGACCCGGACGGTTCATCCTGGCCGGATCGCTACACACGACCCTTGGGACTCCGGGCGGATGGCCCGGCGTGGGGCGGGTCGTGAGCCTGGAGATCTGGCCGCTCACGGTGTCCGAACAGAAGGCAACCGCCACCAAGCCGCTGATCGAGCGCATCGTCGATGGAGACGACCTGAGACCGGCCGATCCCCAGTTGGACATCCGTGACTACGTGGCTCTCGCCGTTCTGGGCGGTTTTCCCGAGGTTGCACTGGTCGTGCCCGAATCCGAGCGGCGGGCGTGGCTTGACGGGTATGTCGACGGGCTGATCGTCCGGGATGTGTCGGGTGGCCGCAACCCCGCGTTGTACCGCAACTTCTTCAACGTATACGCAGCCAACTCCGCGGGCGTGGTCACCGATCAGAAGATCCGTGAGTCGGCCCGGATCAACCACCGAACCGTCCAAGCCTACGGTCGGCACCTCCTGAACCTGATGGTGGCCGACGAGCTACCGGCATGGCACACGAACCGGTTGAAGCGACTGGCCCGATCCCCTAAGCGGTATCTCACCGATTCCGGCCTGCTGGCCGCGGCTCTGGGCGCAGACTCGGAAGGGGTGCTTCGCCACGGAGATCTGCTCGGACGGGTCCTCGAGACCTTCGTGGTGGCGCAGATCCGAGGTGAGTCGGTGGCGGTCAGGGGTAAACCGGCACTGCATCATCTACGGTCCGGGAACGGGCGGCATGAGGTCGATCTGATCGTCGAGATAGACGCCTGGCAGGTCCTCGGCATCGAGATCAAGGCGACGTCCGCACCGGACCGCGGCGACGCCAGGCACCTGATCTGGCTACGCGATCAGATGGGCGAGAGGTTCGTAGGCGGGGTGGTCTTGCACACCGGGCCCTGGCCGTATCTGATCGACGACCGGATCATCGCGGCGCCGATCAGCACGCTGTGGGCATAGGCGCGGTCGTCCCCTAGCCGGGGACGTGTATCCTCTTTTCGATGATCCCCGCCACGGTCCGAGAGGTCGCCGACGCGCTCGCCGGCCAGCGATACATCGCCGACCGCTCGCTGGCGGTCACGATCCATCTCGCCCTGCAGATGGGCCGTCCGCTGTTCCTCGAGGGCGAGGCCGGGGTGGGCAAGACCGAGGTCGCCAAGGTGCTGGCCGGCATCCTCGATCAGCCGCTCATCCGGCTCCAGTGCTACGAGGGCCTTGACGCCGGGCATGCCCTCTACGAGTGGGACTATGCACGCCAGATGCTGGCCATCCGGCTGATCGAAGCTCGTGGCGAGGGTGGAGGGGCGGCTATCTCCGACATCATGAGCCGCGAGTACCTGATCGCAAGGCCGCTGCTCGAGGCTGTGGAGATGGCTGCCGGCGGTTCCCGGCCGGTCCTGCTGATCGACGAGCTCGATCGGGCCGATGAGGAGTTCGAGGCCTACCTTCTGGAGCTGCTGTCGGACTTCCAGGTGACCATTCCGGAGGTCGGAACGGTTGCTGCCGAAGAGCCCCCTGTGGTGGTCATTACCTCCAACCGCACCCGCGAGATCCACGACGCCCTGAAACGCCGCTGCCTGTACCACTGGATCGACTATCCCAGCTTCGAGCGGGAGATGGAGATCGTCACGGCCAAGGTGCCCGGTATCGACCAGGCCCTGGCCGCCGATCTGGCCCGGGCGATGGAGAAGTTGCGGAACCTGGATCTGTTCAAGCCGCCGGGGATCGCCGAGACGCTGGACTGGGCGGCCGCCCTGAGCGTGCTGGGCGCGGAGGTGCTGTCGCCCGAGGCGGCCGGCGACACGCTCGGGGTGATCCTGAAGTACGAGGAGGACATCGAACGGGTGCGCTCGGCAGGGGTCGGGGGCCTGCTCGTCGCCGGTTGATCCTCTTATGGCTGTTGGTGTGTTCGCTCAGAACGTGATCCACTTCGCGCGTTACCTGCGCGCCAAAGGCCTCGAGGTCGATCCGCGTACCGGCATGGAGTTGCTCACCTCGGCCCACGTGCTGGGTCTCGATGACGTTCGGGACATCAGGTGCGGGTTCCGGTCACTGGTGGTGACCCGTCCCGATCAGCTACCGGTGTTCGAGGACGCGTTCGACCTGTTCTTCGGGTCGGGAGGGCGGAAGCGTCCCCCGATGGAGGCGGAGTCGGACCGGATGGTTCAGTCCTACCTTCCCGTGCTGACCTCGGCCGGCCAGCCCGACGAGGAGGATACGGAGGACAGCAGCGAGCAGATGGGGGCTTCTCACGCGGAGAGGCTCGGCACCCGCGACTTCGGCGAGCTGACACCCGACGAGATGGCCGAGGTGCGGAGGCTGATCTCTCGCATGGTGTGGAGACCCGCCGAGGCGCTGAGCCGCCGCTGGATGCCCGACTCGATGGGACGCCGTCCCGACATGCGGAGGACCCTGCGTAATGCGGTCGGTCCCCGCGGCGAGCTGCTGGATATGGAGTTCCGATCCCGCCGGCCTCGCCGGCGCCCGCTGGTGATCATCGCGGACGTGAGCGGATCGATGGAGAAGTACGTGGAGCTGCTGCTGTACTTCGCCCACTCCGCCCCGGCCCGCATGGGCCGGGTCGAGACCTTCGTGTTCTCCACCAGGTTGACCCGCATCACCCACGAGCTCCGCAGGCGGGATCCGGCCATGGCGCTCCGGCTGGTGGCGGGCCGCGTCCACGACTGGTCGGGAGGCACGCGGATCGGAGAGGCACTGGCAACCTACAATCGGCTCTGGAGTCGACGGGTGGCTAGAGGTGGTCCGATCGGAATGATCATCAGCGACGGATGGGATCGAGGAGATCCGGCTCTGCTGAGCCAGGAGATGGCGCGATTCTCGCGTTCCGTCCATCGAACCATCTGGTTGAATCCCCTGGCGGGCCGCAAGGGGTACGCGCCTGAGACGAGGGGACTCAAGGCGGCGTTGCCGTACGTGGACGACTTCCTGCCCGCCGCCCGGCTGGTGGATCTGGGTGGAGTCATCCGGCTGTTGGAGTCGATACCTCCCCACCCGAACCAGGCCACGAGAGGATCACCTAGACGAGGAGCCCGGGCATCATGAAGGATGCGCTGAGTGTCTACAACCGATGGATCGAAGAAGGGAAGCAGGTCGCGGTGGCGACGGTGGTGCGGGTCAAGGGCTCGGCTCCCCGCCCCGAGGGTGCCAAGTTCCTGGTGTCATCCGAAGGTGACATGGAGGGCTCGGTGAGCGGTGGCTGCGTAGAGAACGACGTGTTCCTCCACGCCCAGGAGGTGCTCGCAACGGGAGAACCTCGCCTGGTGACCTACGGCATCGCCGACGAAGACGCCTTCGAGGTGGGCCTGGCCTGCGGAGGGACCATCCAGGTGCTGGTCGAGAAATGGTAGGTGCTCACCTGGAGGCGGTCCGTAGCCTTGTCGAGGAGGAGCGGCTGGGGGCGGTCATCACCGTCGTCGAGGGTCCCGCCACCGGCGCCAAGGCGGTGCTGGATCGGGCGGACGGGCTGGTGACCGGGACCATCCCCGGCGAGATACTCGATGCCGTGATCGCCGACGCGGCCAGCCTGATGGACCGTGAGCAGAGCCGTACCCTCGGATACGGGGAGCACGAGGTCTACATCGAGACGGTTGCTCCGCAGCCCCGGCTCCTCATCATCGGCGCCGTTCACATCGCGCAGGAGCTATGCCGGATTGCTCATGGCCTGGGCTTCAGGGTGGTCGTCACCGACTCCCGTCCGTTCTTCACCACGCCCGAGCGCTTTCCCGAGGCCCATCAGGTGATCGTCGGGTGGCCGGGAGAGATCGAGGACCAGCTGGACATCGACCGCCGGACCTATGTGGTGATGCTCAGCCATGACGCCCGTTTCGAGGATCCGATGCTGCCCCTCGTACTACCCAGTGAAGTCAAGTACATCGGGGTGATGGGAAGCCGCCGCACCCACCGGAAGCGGGTGGAACGGCTGCGCAAGGCCGGGTTCCCCGAGGACCAGATCGCCAGGATCCGCGGCCCGGTCGGGCTCGACATCGGCGCCGAGCAACCCGGCGAGGTGGCCATATCCATCCTGGCGGAGATGATCCAGGTCCGGTACGGATCGGGGAGCGGGGAGTCTCTCGTCGGACGGAAGGGCCGCGTCCACCTCCAACGCACGGAGGACGCCGGAGACCTATGACCGTTCCTGGTCGGGTTCCGTCCAACCATCAACGCGCAACCGCCCGGTCGTGATGACTGCGGCGCTCGTCCTGGCCGGAGGTGAGTCGCGGCGCTTCGGCAGTCCCAAGCAACTCGCCGACTGGAGAGGCAAGCCGCTCCTGGCGCATGTGGTGGCCCGCGTGCGGGGTTGGCCCCAGGTGGACGCGGTCTATGTGGTGCTGGGCGCCGGCGCCGAGCAGATCATGGAGGCGGTCGATCTCGGGGATGCCGCGGTCATAGAGAACCTCGAGTGGCAGGAGGGGATGGGTTCCTCGCTACGGGTCGGCCTGGACTTCCTGATCGGCGAGCGTTCGGTAGATCAGGCCTTGGTGGTGCTCGGGGACCAACCGAACGTGCCCGGTGATGTCGTGCCACGGCTTCTCGAGGCCCGGAGGTGCTCCCGGCGGCCGGTGGTCCTCCCCCGGTACCGGTTCACGCGCGGGCACCCGGTGCTGATCCATCGTTCGCTGTGGCCCGCCCTGATTACCGGGCTGAGCGGTGACCGGGGAGCGCGAAATCTTTTCCTGACCCATCCCGAGTGGGTGGAGGAGGTGTTCGTGGAAGGTATGCCTCCCGGCGACGTCGACACGCCCGCGGATCTCCGCCGCATCGACAGATCCTGACGGCCAGGCCACGTCGCGACGCCCCCGACCGGCCGGGCCAAACACCATGGATGGGGTCAGCGATCTCGATTGCTCCCGTCGGGTCTATCCTCTCGGGATAACGCGCGGAGGATGCTTGATGATCATCGTCATGAAGTCGGGGGTTTCACAGGAACAAATCGACCGGGTGGTGCGACGCCTGGCCGAGATCGGATGCGAAGCCCACATATCGGTGGGACAGGTCCGGACGGTCATCGGGGCGATCGGGGATCGAGAGATAATCCAGCAACAGCCGTGGCTGGCCATGCCCGGAGTGGAGCGGGCCGTGCCGGTGCTGAAGCCGTACAAGTTCGTGTCCCGTGAGTTCCAGGCCGAGGACACGGTCATAAAGGTGAGGAACGCCCAGATCGGTGGTGGCGTCTTCGCTCCGATCGCCGGTCCTTGCGCGGTCGAGACCCGGGACCAGCTGTTCGAGACTGCCGAGGCGGTGCTCGATGCGGGCGCAACCATCCTGCGAGGGGATGCCTTCAAGCCCCGGACCAGCCCCTTCTCCTTCCAGGGCTTGGCGGAGGACGGTCTCCAGCTCATGGCCGAGGCCCGTGAGGAGTTCGGCATGCCTTTCGTTGCCGAGGTCCTTGACCCGCGGGATGTGGACCTGGTCGCCGGCTACGCCGACATGCTGCGAATCGGTACCCGGAATATGGCGAACTTCGCGTTGCTCTCGGAAGTCGGCCGGGTCCACAAGCCGGTGCAGCTCAAGCGTGGGTTCACGGCCACCATCGATGAGTGGCTCAACGCCGCCGAGTACATATACAAGGAAGGGAACCACGAAGTCGTCCTGGTGGAGAGGGGCATCCGAACCTTCGAGACCGCCACCCGGAACACGCTCGACATATCGGCGGCGCCGGTCATCAAGCACATGTCCCACCTGCCGGTGATCATCGATCCGTCCCATTCGTCAGGGCGCCGCCATCTGGTTGCCCCCCTGGCTCGAGCCGCCGTCGCGGTGGGCGCCGATGGCTTCATCGTGGATGTGCACCCCGCCCCCGAGACTGCCCAGGTCGACGGCGATCAGGCCTTGTTACCGGCCGAATTCGCCGAGTTGATGGACCAGATGCGAGGTCTGGCCACCGCTCTCGGCGTCACCATATAGGTCTGACCAGCAGTCCCGATGCGTCGCGCCGCTATCTTCGGCACGGGCTTGATCGGTGCCTCGCTCGGCATGGCCCTCCGGCGGGTCGGCTGGACGGTCGCCGGATGGGACCCCGACCCGACTGCGCTGGAAGTGGCAACGGAACGCGGCGCGGTGGATGACGCGTGCGGGAGCCAGGAGGACGCTCTGGAGGGATCGGACCTGGTGGTCCTGGCCGGTCCCCTGACAGCCACGCTCGAGACCCTCCCGGGCTTGCGTACCGAAGCCTTGGTGACGGATGTGGCCGGGGTGAAGCGACCGGTGGTCGATGCGCGGCCGGCGGGTCTACGAATGGTGGCCGGGCATCCGATGGCGGGTCTCGAGCAGGCCGGTCCGGCCGCGGCCTCACCCTCTCTCTTCAAAGGCGCCGCCTGGGTCATATGTCCCGATAAGGCTGTTCCGGACGATGTCGAGACCCTGGAGTCGATAGTCGAGTCGGTGGGAGCCATACCGTACCGGCTTCAGGCCGCCGAGCACGACCGGGTGGTGGCCGACATCTCGCACCTTCCCCAGATAATCGCCGTTTCGTTGATCAACCTGGTCACACGCCAGGACCCGGCCGCCGAGCGCCTGGTGGCCGGGTCGTTTCGCGACCTGACCCGGGTGGCCGCCTCCGAGCCGCGCTGGTGGCCGGAGGTATTGGCCGCGAACGAGGCCAACGTCAGCGACTCCATCGAACGGCTGATGGGCCTGCTTGACGAGGTTCGGGAGGAGGTGGCGCGTGGCGCCTCCGGCCCGCTGACCACCCGGATCGAGGAGGCCAGGAGCAGGCGGCAGGCCATGGCGCCCCCGGTGGTGAGGGTAGGAGTGGTGCTCCAGGACCGCCCGGGCGAGATCGCCAAGGTGGGGCGGGCACTGGAGCGGAGCGGTGTGGATGTCCGCGACCTCCAGCTGCGGCATGCCCTCCACGGGGGAGGCGGCATCCTGACCCTGTCAGTACGGCCGGCGGAGGCGGACCTGCTACGCGCCGCGCTCCTGGAGGCGGATTTCTCTCTGGAGTAACCGTCCCTGGGCCCGTGGCAATCGGCAGGTAGGCTTCGCGGACTATGGATGCCATCCGGGTTGCCGGAGCGCAGATCAACCTCCGGGTCGGCGACCTCGCCTATAACGAAGCCCGGATTCGAGACGCTATGAGATGGGCGGATGCAGAGCATGTGGACGTGCTGCTCCTGCCCGAGTTGGCCATTCCCGGCTATCCACCCGAGGACCTGGTGATCCGCAGGGGTTTCGTGGACGCCAACCTGGCCGTGCTGGAGCGGCTTGCCGGCTATGCGGGGTCGACGGTCACCGTGGTGGGGGTCGTGAATAGGGTACGGCCCGGCGGTTCGGCGACCGACGGTCGTGACTCTTCTCCGGTAGCGAACGCGGCGGCCCTACTCCACCAAGGTCAGATCAAAGGCACCTACAACAAAGTCCTCTTACCCAACTACGGCGTGTTCGATGAACAACGCTACTTCGTGGCGGGCTCCGTACCGGGGGCGGTCTGGAACGTGGGTGGTGTGGTGGTAGGAGTTTCCATATGCGAGGACATATGGGTTCCCGATGGACCACCTTCTGCTCAGGTCGCCGCTGGAGCTCAGGTACTTCTCAACATCAACGGATCGCCCTTCCACGTCTCGAAGGACGCGGAGCGGGTTCGCCACATCGAGCGGGAAGCGGTCAATGCCCGGGTGCCCGTGGTCTATCTCAACCTGGTGGGCGGGCAGGATGAGCTGGTCTTCGACGGTGGGTCGATCGTCATGGACCGGGAGGGTTCCATCCAGTACCGGGCCCCGCGCTTCGAAGAGGACCTGTTCGTGGTCGATATCGAGGTGGGCGAGCCGGCCGGCAACCGGGAGGCGGCGACCGTCGCGCGGGTGGAGCCTTCGACCCTCCCTTCCAAACTTCGTTCTCCCAGCCCTGCTCCCGCCGCGGAACCCATCGAGCTCATCTACCGAGCGCTCGTGCTCGGACTTGGCGACTACGTGAGGAAGAACGGTTTCTCGAAGGTGGTGGTGGGTCTCTCCGGGGGCATCGACTCGGCGCTGACGGCGGTGATCGCCGTCGATGCGCTCGGCCGGGATTCGGTCCGGGGCGTCACCATGCCCTCCGCGTTCAGCTCCCAGGGATCGATACGCGACTCCGAGGAGCTGGCGCGCCGGCTGGGCATTCGCCTTGATCGCATTGCCATCGGTGACCTGTTCGACGAATACCGGGACGCGCTCGAAGCCGTGTTCGACAGTAGCGAGTTCGGGATCGCGGAGGAGAACCTCCAGCCCCGGATCCGCGGCACCCTGCTGATGGGAATATCCAACAAGCACCACGAGATGGTCATCGCAACCGGGAACAAGTCCGAGATGGCGGTGGGCTATGCGACGCTGTACGGCGACATGGCCGGCGGCTACGCGGTGCTCAAAGACGTCCTCAAGACCACCGTCTACGAGTTGGCCGATTGGCGCAACCGCGCCGAAGAGGTGATCCCGGAGGAGACAATCCGGAAACCGCCGTCCGCCGAACTGAGGCCCGGCCAACTCGACACCGATAGCCTTCCGCCTTATGAGGTGCTCGATCAGGTGCTCGCCGCCTACATCGAGGAGGACCGCTCCATCGACGCCATAGTGGATGCCGGGTTCGACCGGGACATCGTCACCCGGGTCGCGGCCATGGTGGATCGCAACGAGTACAAGCGGCGCCAATCCCCACCGGGAGTGAAGATAACCCCCAAGGCGTTCGGGCGTGACCGTCGCCTACCGATCACCAACGGATGGCGGGGTGGTTGACCAGGTCCTTGCCCGGTGTGGCAGGGTCCGGGGAGTTCGAGTCACCGGAGTGTGTCAATACCGCGCCGGACGGGGTTAGCCTTTGGGCGGAAGGCGATCAAGGACTGATGCGATGATGGCTGCTCGAAGGGCCGTACCGGTTATCGCGGTCGTCCTGGCGCTCGCCGCCTGCGGCGGGGATGACTCCACGTCCGAAACGACCGCAGCTCCAGCAGGCGCTTCTCTCACCACCAGTACTTCGGTAACCGAAATGGTGGAATCCGGCGCCGATACGTCGGTCACCACGGTGTCTGCTGCGGAGGACGCTGTCGAGCCGGAGGGTGGGGACGACTCTCAGGAGGAGGGGCCGGACACCACCCTGCCACCGGCCATCCCACCCTACGAGGTGATACACCGACTCATTGTCGATGATCGCACCACTCTTGTGATCCTGGTCGAGCCCGGCGCCTATTCCACCGTGCAGTTGGAGAACCTGGTCTACGACATCGTGGATACGTATTCCCCCAACACGGCCATCGTCGTGGACGATCGGGCGGCCGCCGACCTGGCCATCAAGGACGATCTCACCTCTGAGGAGCAGTCGACCCTCGACGATCGGACCTTCCTCAGGATCGAGAACGGGGTGGACGTGACGTTCCACGGGCCGTATGCCGATGCCGGGGGCATGACAGTCGGCAGCTAGCTAGTACATCGTCAGCGCGCCGCTCACGTTGATGGTGGCGCCACTGACGAAACTGGCGTGTTCGGAAGCCAGGAAGGCCACCACCCGGGCCAACTCCTCGGGTCGCCCCATCCGCCCCAGTGGGCATTGCTCGACTCCGGCCGCCACGATTTCGGGGGGAGCGTCAATGTGCTGCATGGGCGTGTCCACCTGCCCGGGCGCCACGCAGTTCACCAGAATGTCATGAGGACCGTAGGCCCGGGCAAACCCCCGGGTCATGGAGACCACGCCCCCCTTGCTGGCCACGTAGATGTGGCTGCCGTGCACCGGCCCGGTCAGCCAAGCTCCGGAGGTGAAGTTGATGATGCGCCCCCCTCTGCCGGTGGCGATCATCGCCTCTCCAACCGCCTTGTTGAGAAAGAACGACCCCTTCAGGTTCACATCCAGTTGAGCGTCCCAGTCCTCCTCGGTCACATCTCCCAAATCCTTGCGCCTCAGGTACGCCGCCACGTGAGCCAGCACCCACAGAGGGCCCAGCCTCGCTTCGATTCCGGCCACCATCGTCGGCATCGACCCGCTGTCAGCCAGATCGAAGACCACCGGCAGGTGCCGGTCGGGATCCTCCAGGTCCCCCACGACTTCCCGCACCGTCTCCTGAACGTCCAATGCCGCCACCCTGGCACCCAGGGCCGCCATGACCTGGGCGGTCGCCTTTCCGATGCCGCTCGCCGCTCCGGTCACCAGCACCGCTCGGTCTCGGAGACCGGCGCCCAAGGACCAGTCCGGTGCAGTCATACCGGTCCCCATCCGTCGGCGGTTTCTTCGGACCCGAAGCCCGAGATCATTTCGGCGGGCATCTGGAAGGGCTCGGGATCCAGGAAGCGGTTGAGGACGTTACGGCTCACCGCCGCCACGTTGTTGTCGTAGCCCGCGGCGCTGAGGCTCCCCGACCAGGCGATCGAGCCCACCGAGAACACCGCGCCGCCTCCGGTGGTCTCGTAGAACACCATGTCCGCCCGGATGCGGTCAGGGTCGTCGGGATTGCTGGGCGGCAGCGTATCGACCAGGGAGGTGACCATCAGGTCGTACAGGTTGGAGTGGCCCTCCGAGGAGGCGACCACCAATGCGTGCCGGGGGGTGCCCATCAGGACGTCGGCGCGGTCTATCTCGTATCCGGCCGCCCCGCCCATCAGCAAGCCGAAGTCGCCGATGAGTTCGTCGTCCACTCCCTCGAAGATGAAAGCGGCCCGCTCGTCCCCGGAGGCAGGAGTGCGCCGGTAGTAGGAGCACTCGTCGAATCCCTGGGTGATGAAACAAACCCCGAGGAAGGTCTCGGGGGGACGGCCCGCCCAGGACCAGGTACCGGCCCGCTCCCCGGAGAACGAGAGATGCCCCTGGCTCACGTCGGCTGCCCAAAGGCGAGGAGCGTCGGGCCGGCGGACCTCCACTATTCCCGAGCGGGTGGGGTGATAACCGATCACCCAGTACCAGCCGTTGCCTCCCAGGTACATCATCCGCCCTCCCTGCCTGACATGGTCCTCGGTGGCGTCGAACATCTGGGTGCTGAAGTATTCGGGATGGGAACTGGTGATGACCACCCGATAAGGCGCCAGGGCGGACAGGCCCTCGCGGTGCACGTCCTCGTCGGTGATCACGTCGTAGTCGTACCCGTCCTCCTCGAGCCAGGAGACCAGCAGCATGTCCTGGCAGAACTTGTAGATGCGGCCCTTGGGGCGGAAATTGGTGACCGGGCGCCGCATCGAGGCATAGACGACCGTGCTCCCGTCGGTGTGGCTGTCGTAGGTGGAAGAGCCGATCTCGGGGAACCGGAGCATCAGCAGATCGGTGTCGTCCAGCACCGTCAACCGGCCGTGGATCAACTCGTTCCATGGGAAGACGACCCGAAGCCTCAGGTTGGCGTAGGCCCCGTAGGTGGCGGTGGCCAGCAGGAACACCGCATCGGCCTCCTTACCGGGAGTCGGCCGCACCACGAAGGGCACGTAGAACTCGGCGTCCTCGGCCCGCAGGCGAGCCGCATAGCATCCGCTCTTCCAGTCCTCGGGTACCACCAGCGTGAAGCTGGTCCGCCACCGAGCGTCATCGACGTCGTCGTCGTGGAAGTGGATGGCGCCGTACTGCTCGGTCCGCAGTTGCCAGTTGTCGGTCTCACCCGCCCAGTTGGAGCCTCCCACCGCGCGGGTGGGCAGGTTGACCGTCTCTCCGTGACGGCCGTTGCCCGACACGTCGGTGACCGAGTCGGTGTCGATCCCGATCGAGAAGTCCCAGTCTGCATGCGCTCCTCCCACCGGCGCCGGACCGGCAACCTTCGACAGGAGGGAGATGTCTTCACCATCCAGCAGCCGGGCAAAGACCCGGGGCCTCTCGATCCGGCCATTGAAAGAGAGCACGGTGTGCTCCACGCCGCGGTCGTCCACGGCCCGGGCAGCGCCTATGTGGAAATGCCTTCCTCCCGATGCTCCCGGCGCCGCTGCATCCATCCTCTCCCGGGATGACAACACAGATTCGAGGCGATGGCCTTCCATTCCCCGGGCATGGAACTCCACCGTGCCGCTGTCAGGCTCATAGGTGACGGCCACCGCCGTCCAGCGGTGCTCCACCGGGGTGATCGAACTGGTGACGATGGTCGTGGACCCCCCACTTCCCACCGCCAGGGCCAGCGCCCCGTCCTCCAGCATCAGGCTGAGGCCCGAGTCGTCGGTGGGACTGTGGGTGCCCAGGATGCCCTGGCGACCCGCCGATGCCAGGGTGGGAAAGATGTTGGCGCTGAGGGTTACGCCCCCACCAAGGGGAAGACCCTCCGGCATCGGGACCCGCACCGCCGAGCCGGGATGGATGGGCTGCCACTCCGTTGGATAGTCACCGCAGACCTCGGTACCCAGCTCGATCTCGCAGAAGTCCGGACAGTCCTCGCCCAGACCCACCTCCGGAGCGATCAGCCGCACGATGTCCGCTCGGTAGGTCTCCGGACCCAGTGCGCTCACCTTGAACTCGATGGGCTCTCCGGGCCGCACGCTCTGGCGGTCCGCGTACCCCATGACCGCGGCCTTGACGCTCACGACTCCGCTCCCGGGTCGGCGCCGAACATCTCCTCCCAGCGGCGGCGGAACACGAAGTACTCGGCGTCTTCGATGGTGGTGAAGACGTGCTCGGGCAGAGTCTCGGTGGTCAATGGGTAGGTGGCGCTGAAACGGGCCAGCGTCCACTCCGAATGAGGGCCGGTCAGCTTCAGGAAGTACTTGCCGGTGATGGGACCGCCGCGCATGTATTCCAACAGCGCCTGCAGGTCGGGAGAGTGCTTACCGAACGGCTGTCGCCGGAATTCCTCCCACAGATCGCGGCGGGAACCGTCGATGCCGGCAGGAAGTCTGGGGCGTTTCAGAAAGTCGGACATCTCTTACCCTCCCATGGTACACATTTTGGCGGATCCCCCTTTTCTGGGGAATTGCTGCTTTGGTAATTTTTTGCCCTTTTTCGGGAAGCGCAAACTCCATATTGCCTATCCTGACTCTCAGATGTCTTGTCGCGTATGGACATGAACGACGACAAAGGAGCATTCTGATGAAGAGACTTATCGCACTGCTGGCGGTCCTGGCCCTGGTTGCGATCGCCTGTGGAGAGGACACTTCGGAAGCTGATGCCGCGGCTGCGGCTGCGGCATCAGCCGAAGCCGCGGCCGAAGCCGAAGCCGAAGCCCGCGCCGCGGCCGAAGCACAGGCAAGCGAAGCACAGGCGGCAGCCGCCGCCGCGGCGGCCGAAGCCGAAGCCGCGGCCGAGGAAGCTGCCGAAGCGCAAGCTGCCCTGGATGCGGCCATGGCGGAACTGGAAGACACCAAGATGGCCGCCGAAGAAGGCGATGAAGCAGCCATGGAAGCGTTGGCTGAGGCCGAAGCGGCCGCAGCCGAAGCCGAAGCAATGGCAGCCGAAGCCGAAGCGGCCGCAGCCGAAGCCGAAGCAATGGTAGCCGAAGCCGAAGAGGCAGCGGCCATGGCCGAGAAGGAGTTGGAAGAGGCCGCAATGGCAGCGGAGATTCCCCGTGGTGGGACTCTCGTCATCGCCCAAACGGCCGATCCAAACCAAATGCATCCCAACCGGTACGGATCCACAGCTGGCCGCAACGTCGTCACCAACATGTATGAAACCCTGGTTGAGTTCGACCTGAACACCTACGAGATCAGGCCTTTGCTGGCCACTCACTGGAATGTCTCAGAAGACGGTCTGACGCATGAATTCCATATTCGTCCGGACGTGGTCTTTCACGACGGCTCGGATCTGGACGCCGTTGACGTTGTTCGCTCAATCGAACGCGCGCAGGAGCCCGGGGCGGGAAGGACAGCTTCCTTGCTGACTCGAGTCGCGGAAGTCGTAGCGACTGGCGACCTCACCGTGGAGGTTCGACTCTCAGAGCCGGATCGCATATTGCACAGCACGCTGATCGACGTGTATATATCGCCTGCCGAGGACATCGACTTGAACGCGACGCCTATCGGCACCGGCCCGTACAGGTTCGTCTCCTGGGAGAAAAACCAAAAGGTTGTCATAGAGCGCAACCCCGACTACTGGGGCGAGGCTTACCTGGACAGGATCGAGTACGTCACCGTTCCTGATGAGAGCGTCCAGTCGCTTCAGCTTCGATCCGGCGAGGTCCACATGCTGGCCCAGGGTCCGTTGCCCGAGTTGGCAGCCCTCAGCGAAGCGGGCATGGTAATCGCCAGTCCTCCATCGGGGAACACCGGCCTGTATCACTTCCACGTCAACACCCGCAGGGACATCTGGTCGAATCCCCTGGTGCGCAAGGCGGTCAGCATGGCGATTGATCGCCCTGCGCTGCAACGAACCCTGCTGGGCCACATGCAGGTTATTTCCAACCCCATGGAGAGCAACGCGCAGTTCTTCAACCCGGACGCGGCCTCATACAACGCTCCTGACGTCGAGGGAGCGAAGGCTGTTCTCGCGAGTGCGGGGTATGCCGACGGCTTCGACGGCGGGGAGATGATTGTCTGCGATACTGACCCAGAGCACACCTGGCTGGCCGAGGCCGTTCAGGAGCAGCTGAGATCCGGCTTGAACGTCCAGATCGAGCTGAACATCATGGACGTGGCGACCTATATCGACAGAACGCTCCCCACGCATACGAATGATCCTGACCAGCTTGGCCTGTACGACCTGGCCCAGTGCGCAATGGTGCCCAAGCCGGACGAGTATGACTTGCTGAACCATCCCTACAACAAGCTCTTCGTTGAGACCATGGGATGGATCGACCACAAGCCCGAGTTCTTCGAGTTGCTGGCCAGTGCCCGATCCATCGCCTCCAACACCGAGTACAAGGAAGCCATCTACCAGTTGCAGGTGTGGGCCATGGAGGAACAGCCCCAGATCGTCCTCGGAGGGCGACTGAACCCCATACCCCACAGTCCCGACGTGAAAGGCTTCATCTCGCACACACAAGGGACCCTCTACCTCACCAATGTCTACCTGGCAGACGGTGGCTAAGTCCCGCTAAAGGCAACTGAGGAAGGAGGGGACGTTCCGGCGTCCCCTCCCCTCCTCCCGCCCAAACCTCGCACAGCAAGGTATCTTCAATCTCGATGCAAGTTCCGTTGCTAACCGTCGAGAACCTCTCGGTCCGGTTCAATATGCCTGATCAGGTGATCAATGCCGTCAATGGCGTGAGCTTCTCCCTCAACACCGGGGAAACCCTCGGAATAGTCGGCGAGTCCGGATCCGGCAAGACGGTGACGGTGCTGAGCATCCTGGGACTCATCCCCAAACCCCCCGGGGAGATAACCGGTGGAAGGGCTCTCTTCGAGGGGCAGGACTTGTTGCCCCTGTCCACGGAAGCCCTCCGCTCGATCCGGGGACAGGAGATCTCCATGGTGTTCCAGGATCCCATGACCTCGCTGAACCCGGTTATCAAGGTGGGGGAGCAACTGCGGGAAGCTCTGTGGACCCACAATCCTTCCGATTCCAGGTCCAATCACCGCCGGCGCGGCGTCGAGTTGCTGGACATGGTGGGGATCCCGCAGCCGGAACGGCGCTACAACCAGTTTCCCCACGAGTACTCAGGCGGTATGCGCCAGCGGGCCATGATCGCCATGGCCATGGCCAACCGGCCCAAGCTGCTGATCGCCGACGAGCCCACCACCGCCCTGGACGTGACCATCCAGGCGCAGGTGATCGAAACCCTCAAGGCAGCCCGCCAGGAGACGGGGGCGGCTTCCATCCTGATCACCCACGACCTGGGGCTGGTCTCCCAGATTGCCGACCGGGTGATAGTGATGTACGCCGGTCGGATAATGGAGGAGGGACGTATAGGTGACATCTTCTCCCGCCCCCGTCATCCGTACACCATCAGCCTGCTGGCATCCATCCCGTCGATACAGCAAAGGCGAACCAAGCTCTACTCGATCCCCGGGCAGCCTCCCGACATGGCCAACGTGCCACCCGGCTGTCCCTTCCACCCCCGGTGCGCCATCGGAGGGGATCGGTCGGCCTGCCGATCCGATTCGCCCTCACTCCTGGATGTCGGCGCCGGCCAGCGGGCGGCCTGCCATTTCACGGACGAGGCTGCCATTTGGGCCAGGGAGAGGGGCACATGAAAACCGACGCCGCCCGGAAGCCGATTCTTGACATCCGGGACATCACCACCAGTTACCACATCCGCCGCAGCGGCGCCCAGAAGGCCACCACCCTGGTGGCGGTGGAGGACGTCACCCTGTCCATCAAGCCCGGGGAGACTGTGGGGCTGGTGGGTGAGTCGGGGTGCGGCAAGTCCACCCTGGGAAGAACCATTATCCGGCTGCTGGAGCCCTCGGCCGGAATGGTGAGTTTCGCGGGACAGGACATCACCCACTTCAATCACCAAGAGATGCGTCCCCTGCGCCAGGAGATGCAGATCGTCTTCCAGGATCCCTACGCCTCCCTGAATCCCCGGTTCAGAGTCCGCCAGATCCTGTACGAGCCCTTCCGGATCCATGGCATCTCCAAAGCGGTGGCCAGCCAAAAGATCCCCGAACTCCTGTCCCTGGTCCAGTTGCCACCCGACTCGCTGCGCCGGTTCCCCCACGAGTTCTCCGGCGGGCAGCGACAGCGGATCGCCATCGCCCGAGCCCTGGCTCTGGAGCCCTCTTTTCTGGTGCTGGACGAACCGGTGTCGGCGCTGGACGTCTCCATCCAGGCCCAGATTCTCAACTTGCTGGAGGACCTGCAAACCGAACTCGGCTTGGCGTATCTCTTCATCGCCCACGATCTATCGGTGGTGGGCCAAGTCTCCGATCGCGTGGCGGTCATGTACCTCGGCCGGATCGTGGAAGAAGGCCCCCGGGACGCGGTTTTCAACTCCCCCCAGCATCCCTACACGATCGCCCTCCTGTCGGCGATCCCCGACATCTCCGCCGCCCAGGGTCAACAGACCCGGGAGCGGATAATTCTCACCGGCGACCTGCCCAATCCCCTCGATCCGCCATCCGGCTGCCGCTTCCGCACCCGGTGCTGGCGAGGCGACCAACTCTGCGTCGACCAGGAACCACCATTGGCGCCTGTCTCCGACAGCTTGGTAGCCTGCCATTACCCGGGCCCCGAAGACTCCGGCGCCCGATCATGACCAGATACGTTGCCCGCCGCCTGTTGCACGGCATCCTGGTCATGTGGATCGTCTCGACCGCCGTGTTCGTGATCTTCCGGCTGGTCCCAGGCGACCCCGCCGCCATGACACTCGGCTTCGACGCCTCACCGGAGGACTACGAAGCACTCCGAGAGGAGTTGGGCCTCAACGACCCCATCCACGTCCAATACCTGCGCTGGATGGGGAACCTGGCCCGCGGCGACTTCGGGAAGTCGATTACTCACGGCTACGCCGAGGTGTCCAGCCTGGTCTTTCCCGCCTTGGGGAGAACCTTGGAACTGGCTGCTCTCTCCATACTCCTGGCCGTGATTGTGGCCGTGCCCCTGGGGATGATCTCGGCCATCCGGGAAGGGACATGGGTGGACCACATCGCCCGGGTGTTCACCACCCTGGGATTCAGCATGCCCACCTATGTGATGGGAATCGGCTTGCTCATCCTGCTGGCGGAAGTGTTCCCCCTTCTACCTCCCGGGGGGTACGTTCCCTTTGGAGAAGATCCCGTCAAGCACCTCAGTCAACTGATAATGCCGGTGCTCACCATCGCGTCGGTGACCGCCGCCCGGCTGACCCGGTTCATGAGAGCAGGGATGTTGGAAGTGCTCAGCGCCGACTACGTGCGCACCGCCCGCGCCAAGGGCCTGACGGAGCGTCGGGTCAACTACTGGCATGCCTTCCGGAACGCCGCCATCCCGCTGGTCACCGAGGTGGGCGTCAACTTCGGATTGCTGGTGGGAGGGATGGTGGTTATCGAGCAGATCTTCATTTGGCCGGGGTTGGGATGGCTTATGATCCAGTCCATCCTCACCCGGGCGTTCGACGTGGTTCAGATAGCCGTGCTGGTCTCGGCCGCCACCTTCGTGATCGTCAACCTGCTGGTGGACCTGACCTATTCCTGGCTCGACCCGAGGATCGCCCGTTCATGAGCGCACAAGGACCAACCCGGATATGACATCTGCCGCACAGTTCTCGGAGAGACGCAAGATCTGGAGGAGGATCGTCCGCAATCCCCTTCACCTCTTCACGCTCAGCATGGTGGCGCTGCTGGTGCTGACGGCGGTGTTCGCCGATCTCCTGGCACCTTACGGCGCCACCGAAGTGGTCGCCTATCCCTTCGAGTTGCCTACCGGACAGTTCTGGCTGGGCACCGACTCGATAGGAAGGGACATCTTCAGCCGTCTCATCCACGGATCACGGGTCTCGCTGTACGTGGGCTTTGCCTCCACCGCCATCGCGGTGGTATTCGGGGTTCCGATGGGCGTTGTCAGCGGGTACTTCGGCAAGCTCACCGACACCTTAATGATGCGCACCACCGACGGCCTGCTGGCGTTTCCCCCCATCATCCTGGCCATGGCCATGGTGGCGGTGCTGGGAACCAACCTGCGCAATACCATCATCGCCATCGGGGTAGTTCAGATCCCCCGCTTCGCCCGTCTGGTGCGAGGAATGGCCCTCTCCCTCAAAGAGAGTGAATTCATCACCGCCGGCAGAGCCTTGGGCGCCAGTCATGTGTATCTGATGCAGCGGTCGCTTCTGCCCAACCTGACCTCGATCATCCTGGTGCAGTTCACCCTCACCTTCGCCACCGCGGTGCTGACCGAGGCGGCCCTCAGTTTCCTGGGTCTGGGCGCTCAGCCTCCCGCCCCGTCCTGGGGCTCCATGCTGCTGGTCGGAAAGACCCTGGTCTCCACCAATCCGTACCTGGCGTTGGGAGCGGGAAGTGCCATATTCATTACGGTGCTGGTCTTCACCCTTCTGGGCGACACCCTCACCGACCTCCTCAACCCCTACCGCACCGACCGTTAAGCCTGGATCCACCGATGGGTTGGTGGGGGGTGTGGCTGTTGGTCACGCCGCCGTCCCACCCTCGTAAACTGAATCAGGGCTCATTCCGTGGGTGGCCCTTTGGTCGCCTCTTCTCGAGCATCGGTGACGGCAAGTCAAGTATTCGAATACGCACACGAACTGAGAAGTCGACATGCAACCCAAACCGCTAAACGGAAAAGTGGCAATCGTTACCGGCGCCGGCAGCCCCATCGGCATGGGCCGCGCCATGACGTTTGCCCTGGTGCAGGCCGGGGCACGCGTCGCGATGTTGGACATCAACGAGGAGTGGCTGGAGCAGTCCGCAGGCGAGGTGCGAGCGGCCGGTGGGGACGACTGTGTCCTGGACTTGGTCTGCGATATCTCAGACCCCGAAAGCGTGGAGGACGCTGTCCGCAAGACGATAGCCGGGCTGGGCGGGCTCCACGTGCTGATCAACAACGCTGGAACGATGAACCTTGCGGACCTCGCCGGCGGCAATCTTCCCAAGTTCTGGCACATCACTCCCGAGACGTGGAGCCGGATAATCGCTGTCAATTCCAGCGGATCGTTCTTCATGGCCCGGGCGGCAGTGGGCCACATGCTCGACCAGGGATGGGGCCGGATAATAGGAGTCACGACCAGCGTCGACACCATGTATCGGCCAGGCTTCTGCCCCTACGGTCCGTCCAAGGCAAGCCACGAGGCGCTGGTCGCTCTCATGTCCCGTGAATTGGACGGGACCGGAGTAACCGCCAATGTACTCGTCCCCGGCGGCCAGACCGACACCCACATGATCCCCGATGGCATCGCGGTGGAACGGGCGATCCTCATACGGCCGGAAGTGATGAACGGGCCCGCAGTGTGGCTCGCGTCAGAGGAGTCGGACGGGATCAACGGCATGCGCCTGATCGCCCACTATTGGGACGAAAGCTTGCCCCTCGACCAACGGCTCGACCAGGCCGCCGCGCCCGCCGCCTGGCCGCAACTTGGCATGCAGGGCATATTCCCGGGACAAGACTTGTGAATCGTTCGATCGCGATACCGACGAATCACCTTTCGAGACCCGCCCTCTTGTCGCTCCATCCGCAATTCACCGCGCATTCTTAAACCTGTGCGGCGAGTGCCTGTAACCTAACCATCGAAGCGAACATACGGTAACCCCGCGTCGGTAGCGGCGCACCCCAACGAGGAGGCCAACATTGGAAGCGAAGACTGAGCTCCTAGTCCCGAAGGTGGTCCCAGGCGCCGTCCCGATGGTGGTTCGCGGCACCCGGCCGCCAAGCGACACGGCACAGACTCCCGGCCTGGTCCGCCGTCCCGCAATCGACGCGGCAGCGGTAGGCGCCAGCAAGATCTGGTTCGGCACGGTCACCTCAGAGCCCAATCACACGGGTCCGCCCCACATGCACGGTGAGGCCGAGACCGCCGCGTACGTCATTTCCGGCCACGTCCGGGTCTACTACGGCGAGGACTTCAAGGAATGGGTAGAGGCCGGACCAGGCGACTTTCTATTCGTGCCTGCCCACATGTGGCACATCGAGGAAAACCCCTACGACGTACCGTCGGAACAGTTCCTGGCCCGCGGACCGGACAACATAGTTATAAACATGGAGGTGTAGGGCCTCGGTCCTGCCTCGGAAGGTCGAGCCGATGGCAAGGTTGTGTCGGTGGGGTGGACACGCATAGGGATACCCACGTTGGGGCGGCCGTCGATAGCACCGGTCGGCTGTTGGGATCGGCCCAGTTCCGGACTGATACAGTCGGCTATGGACATCTAGTTTCAAACTACCAACTACCAACTACCGAATCAGCAGAGTGGCGACCATCAGGAACCCGCCGAACCCGACCACATCGGTCACCAGCGTCAGGAATATGTTCGAGGCCAGTGCCGGGTCCAGGCCCAACTTGCGAAGCAACAGGGGGATGCCGGTGCCGGACAGCGTGCCTATGACGAGGTTGACAACCGTTGCGATTCCCATGGTCACGGCAAAGTTCACCGTGCCCCCGAACACGAGCCCTACGGTCCCGGCGAGCAAACCGACCGGTATCGAGTTGATCGCGCCGACGGCCACCTGATTCATGAGAACGCGCCCGGCTCGACTCGGAGTGACGCCGTCAATCGCCATCGACCGGATTACCACGGCCAGGCTCTGTGCCCCGGCGTTGCCGCCCATGAGCGCCACCACCGGCATCAGCGCAGCCAGGACCGGCCCGATGTCGTCGATCACCGCGGATTGTCGCTCGATGACCAGGGCTACAACCAGCGCCATGGCCAGGTTCACCAGCATCCAGGGAAGGCGCATGCCGGCCGCTCGTGTTACGGGCGTGAACACCGTCTCCTCGGGCCCGGCGCCCATAGCGGCGGCGAAGTCCTCGGAAGCCTCGGCCTGGACCGAATCCACCACGGCCTCATGGGTGACCATGCCCAGCAGGACACCCGAGTGATCGACCACCGGTAGTCCGAACAGGCCGTAGCGTTGCGCCAGCTCGGAGACCTCTTCCCGATCAGTTTCGGGACGAACGGCAACCGGTCGGTGCACCATGGTCTCGTCGAGTCCCACCCCGGGGCGCGCGAACACCAGATCCCGGAACGACACCACGCCGACCAGCTGGCGCCGAAGGTCGACCACGTAGACGTATGAGAGGTCCTCGATCTGGTCGTGGAGCTGCCGGAGCCGCTCGATGGCCTCGCCCGCGGTAATCCCCACCTGCAGGAACGCCACATCGGTCGTCATCAGCCCGCCTGCCGAATCGGGGGCGTGCTGGAGGAGGGCGAGCAACTCCTGGGATAACTCGGGATCAAGGCCTGCTAGTACCTGCTCCCGGTTCCTCTCGTCCAGTTGTCCGAGCAGGTCGGCCGCCATATCGGCATCCATGGCGGCGACAAGGTCCGAACTCCGAGCCTGGTCAAGCCCTTCAAGAACATCGACGCCCAACTCGGGGCGCATCTCGTTGAGGATCCCGGCCGCGTCAGCGATGTCGAGGTCGGAGAGCAGGTCGGTAGCCGCGTCGGCGTCCAGTTCCTCGAGGATGTCCGCTGCGTCATGGGGGTCGGCGCTGGCCAGTTCCTGCCACTCGGCCGTATGGGTGTCCAGGTACTGCTCGACCTCATCCGGCTGGACCCGGGCCGTGCTCCGCAACCGCTGGGCGAGTTCCCTTGGCCTGGGCAGCCTTATTCGCAACGGTTTGTCTCCTCCGGGGTCGGATCCTGCTGCCGGAGCATGATGGGGACCTCTAGAAGCGTGCTGACAAAGACGGGGATGGGTAGGCCCGCGATCCCTTGACCAAGGGGTTCGCTTTGAGGCCTTCGGGCGAACCGGACATTCTTCAGTACCCCCGAGTTTCAGCCGTCGTAGGGCCGTACCGCGAGCACCGTGACTTTGAACATGCCTCCTGGCGCCTCGTAGGTGACATCATCGCCCGCTACCGCACCCACCAGTGCGGTACCCAAGGGACCCTCCGGAGACGCCAGCAAGAAGCCGGGAACCCGGTTTTCGGGAATGGCCACGAGATAGTCGTCCTCGAACCCGTCCTCGTCCATCAGCGTCACGACCGAGCCGATCTGCACGGTGCCGTCGCTGGCGGCCTCGCCGACGGTGGAGTGGTCGAGTAGATGCCGGAGCTTGCGGATCCGGGCTTCCATGAGGCCTTGCTCGGTCTTGGCGGCGTCATAGTCGGCATTCTCCCGGATGTCGCCGTGTGACCTCGCCTCGGCCAGGCGCGCGGCGATGTGGGTACGCCCTTCGGTGGTCAGCATGCCGTATTCTTCTTGGAGTTTCCGGTACGCGGCAGGCGTCAGCCAGGTCTCAGGGGTGCTCATACCGGCCAGGATACCCGTTGGGATGGCCGCGCCGGCCGGGCGCCAGACCAGCCGGGACACCCCGGCCAGGTTCGCTCTGCATCGTGCCAGACTCCTGCCCTGGGCGGAATTGTCCGGCCGGAAGAGCCGTGGAAGGAGGTGAGACATGTCCGAGATACGACTTACGTCCTTCTCGCCGGGTGGTGGCTGAGCGTCCAAGCTCGGCGCTGACGAGCTGGCGCAGGTCCTGCGCCCTCTCATGACTCACCTCGCTACCTCACACCCCGACCTCCTGGTGGGAGCTGCCACCTCGGACGATGGGGGAGTATTCCGCCTGGACGACGACCGCGCACTGGTCCAGACGGTGGACTTCTTCACCCCGATCGTGGATGAGCCCTACGACTGGGGAAGGATCGCGGCCGCCAACGCCCTGTCGGACATCTACGCGATGGGCGGGCGGCCGCTTACGGCCCTCCAGCTGGTGGGATGGCCCCGATCCGCGCTGCCGCTCGATGCATTGAGCGAGGTCATGGCCGGAGGGGCTGACGTGATGGCCACCGCCGGGGCCACGATCACGGGTGGGCACTCGATAGACAACGAGACACCCGTGTACGGGTTCGCGGTTACCGGAACGGTGTCTCCGGCCCGGGTCGTGACCAACGGCACCGCCCGACCGGGCGAGTCGATGGTGCTGACCAAACCCCTCGGAACGGGTGTCGCTGCTTCCGCCCTCAAGGCCGGGTTGGCCGATCCTGCCCTGCGGGACGCGGCGGTGGAGACCATGGTGGCGCTCAACGGGCCGGCCTCCACGGTGATGGTGGAGGCGGGCGTGACGTGTGCTACCGATGTAACGGGCTACGGGCTGGCAGGTCACCTCCGGGAAATAGTGACCGCATCCGGGGTGTCGGCGCGCCTGGACATGGACGCGGTTCCGGTACTCGACGGGATTGCCGACCTGATCGAAGCGGGGGTCTATCCGGGCGGTAGCCGGCGCAACCTGGAGTCGGCGCGAACTTCCCTGAGGACGTCTCGGAGCAGTACGGAGCAGAAGATCCTGGCGGATGCTCAGACCAGCGGGGGCTTGCTGATGGCGGTTCCCCCGGACCGGACGGGACGGGTGCTGGAGGACCTCCGGTCGGTTGCGCCGGCGGCTACCGTGATAGGTGAGTTCACGGCGGCCGGCGGAGAACCGGTGATCGAGGTGGTATGACCGACGTGGCCAGTGGTCCGGAGCGGCTCCGGATGATCGCTTCCTCCCTGTCGATCGGGGGCCTGCAGCGCCACATCTTCCTGTGCGCCCAGCAAGCCAATCCCCGCTGCTCGACCTACGAGGAGAGCCTCCAGGCGTGGTTGCAGCTGAAGCGGACCGCCAAGGCGCTCGACATCGCCTCGGCGCCCCCGGCATGGCAGGGGGATCTCTCCCGCCCGGTAACACCGGTGGAGCATGGCAACGGTACGATCCTGCGGTCCAAGGTGGACTGCCTGCGGGTTTGCGAGCAGGGACCGATAGCGGTGGTGTACCCGGACGGGGTGTGGTACCACTCGGTGGCGGGCGAGGTACTCGACCGGATCATCCATGAGCATCTGGTGGAGGGCCGTACGGTCGACGAATACGTATTCGCAGTGGACGACCTGTCGGCCCCCTCCAGAGCGTGATGCGTCTCCGTGTAGCCGTCCCGGTCATCGCAGTGGCCTTGGCGGTCTCGGGCTGCTCCCAGCGTTCGCCGGAGCTTCCACCGGTCGATGTCCCCGCCGAGGTCGTTCCCGACCTCGTCAACCCGGCGGATGTGGACAAGATGTTCCCCCTCGGTGGTGGCTGCCTGCTGGCGGTTGGAAGCGGCGTGCGGGTGCTGGACGTGGTGGACGGTACGGGTGCCTCCGCTGCGCTCCGGCCGGGCGACATCATGACCTCGGTCGATGGCGTGCCGGTTAGCTCCCGGGAGATTCTGTTACAGGTGCTGGAGGGTCGGCGGGTAGGGGAGTTGGTGGTTGTGGAAGGAACTCGCGTCGGTGCCCCGTTCAGCGTTTCGATTGCCCTCTCCCCGGTTCCCGGTCAGGCGGGACGGGCCATCCTCGGCGTAATCACCGAGACCAGGCTGGAGGCTGTCCGGCCGGCGAGCCTTCCCGATGCGGTCATCGACGACCAGATGGCCCGCCCGGTGATCGTGGATGGCGGGATCTACCGGTACGTGCCCCTGGGCGCGGTCTGGACACCCTATCCGGGGAATCCCGCCGAGCATATGGCGGAGTTGGGATCCGACATCTACGCGGTGGCAGCCGAGGAGCCTCTCTCCCTTGTTCGGGTGGGCTACGAGGAGCCGATTGCCATCGATCCCGGGCCGGTCGTCTACGAGACGCCGGTAGGCCCCCTCGAGGTGGTGGCCTCCGGATTCGACGAGGTGGTCGGATCGGTGGGAGGGTTGTTGCTCATAGCCGGTGAGGCGGAGGCCGGGCCCGGAGATACCGCCGCGGCGGTCCACGGGGTCGATCCCGTAAAGGCGACGGTGGAGTGGATCCGCCCCCTGGGTCTGTCGGATGCCGGGAATACGCTGGCGGCCACCGATGCCTACCGGAGCCCCTCCGGAGATCGTGCGCTGGTTGCGCTCGTCGAGCATGACGTCGAGGGTGGCGGATCGGAGCTGTTCAACTACTACCTGGTGGACGAGGAGGGCGAGGGGACGGTGGGTCCTCCCGGCATCGATCAGTTCTTCCCCACCGACGGCGTGACCGGCTGGTACGACGAAGACTCGCTCATCTACCTGGTAGATATTGAGGTTCCGCAGATAGTCCTGTGGTCGTTGGGCACCGGCGAGCACACCCTGCTCAGGTCATATACGGCTGAGGAGGCCTTCAGCCTGCGTGCGGCGTTTCCGGTAGGGGACGGAGAGCACATCGTGGAGGTGCGCGACGGCGAGGTGTTTCTGGTTGACGTGAACCGCCCCGAACTCACCCGCCTGATTTCCCGGGGATGCCGGCACGTGCCCGTAGAAGGCATGAACCTGGGCTAGTCGGTCCCCGGGCTAATCGGTTTCTCAGCGCCAACGGCCTCGGGCGCCGGGGCTGTGACCGGGAGGCCTCCGTTGCCTTCCACGTCCTCCGGAGCGGCCAGACCGAGGGCCGAGCGATGATCCTCCACGCTCACCGCCGCGAACCCGACGGGATTCTCCTTGGTTATCACCCCTGCTTCGAGGCCGATGATCTCGGCAACTTCGTCACCCGAGATGGTCTTCTTCTCCTGGAGCCGGACTGCCACGTTGAACACCGCCGCCTTGTGCTCTTCGAGCATCTCGTAGACCTCGTCGTAGAGCCGCTGAAGCCTCCGCTCCACCTGGGAGGCCATGGTCTTGGCTATCTCGCCACTCGGGTCGGGCGGCTGGTCGAGTGCATGGCGGGGCATACCGGCGCTCGAAGCGATATTGTCGCCCATTCCCCAGACCCCGATCATGCGGCTCTCGATAGTGGTTGCGTTCCGGAGATCACCCCCTACCCCCATCGAGTTGTCGCCCTTGAAGAACATGCGCTCTCCGGCCAGGCTGGCCAGCGACACCTTTATGTCCACCTCCAACTCGGTCTTCCATTGGACGAACCGGTCCTCGAGGGAGATGTATGAGACGAAGCCGCCGACATCACCGCGGCGCTCGATGGTGGCGACATCGACGTTGGCGTGGGACTTGAGAAGGTGGGCGGCCACCGCGTGGCTGGACTCGTGGATGGCGACGGCGAACTCTTCGCGCTCCACGTACTCGAAACCTTCGGCCGGGCCCATTTCCTTGAGGGTCTTGGCCTTCCAGATGTCATCCCACCCGATGATGTCGCGGTCAGCTCGCTGGGCCAGGATGAGGGCCTCATTGACCAGGTCCTTGATCTTGGCGCCGGAGTAGTACGGGGTCTTGGCAGCGAGCTCCTCGATCTGTTCGTCGGTGATGTCGTGGCTGACCTTGGCCAGATAGCCCTCGAACGTGCGAGCACGGCCCTCCTTGGTCGGGAATCCGACCTTGTAGATCCGGTCGATCCGTCCCGGACGTAGCAGCGCCGGGTCGAGCACGCTGGGCAGGTTGGTGGCCATCATGATGAAGATGCGGTACTTGGGTGGAGGCTTGGGCTTCATGCCGAGCATCTTGCGGGCCTTGTTGGTGATCCCGCGGGGCTTCTTCAGCCCGGATATCTCGGTCAGGAGGGCTTGGAGGGTACCCATACCGCCGCCTCCGCCGCCCATCATCATTACTCGGTTGATCCAAGTTCCGGGAAGCTCTTCCGGTTCGCCGGAAGCCGGGCTCGTCCGGGCCCCGTCCCCTTCGATGATGCTGAGGGACTGCGGGCTCAGGTACGCGGAAGCGTTGCAACCCATCCCGGCGCTGAGCGGCGTGGCGGGCTGTGGCGGTCCTCCTCCCTGCGCGAGGGCGCCCCGGTTACCGAGGGCGTCGGCCTCGTCGAAGAAGACCACCACGCCCCCATGGCGCAGGGCCAGCTTGCGGAGCTTCCGGAACAGACCCTTCACCTTCAGGATGCCGACCCCCATGAACATGGCTTGGAAGGCGCCGGGATCGACGAAGACGAAGGGGAGGCCGACCTCACCCGAGGTGGCCTCGGCGATGAGCGTCTTCCCTGTTCCCGGGGGGCCCCACAGCAGGATTCCGCCGGGCACATAGCCACCCTTGGCCTCGATCTCATCCGGCTTCTCGAGGAACCCGACGTTCTCCCGGACCAACTCGAGCACATGGTCCTGACCCCAGACATCGGAGTACCGGGTCTCTATCTCTTCCGGCATGATCGTGTCGACGCCCCCTCGGGACAGGAACCAGAAGAGGGCGGCGAATTGCATGATCAGGAAGAGGGGATAGAACAGGAACATGATGAACTGCTGCAGGTTGCGGGCCAGGATGCGGGGGAGTTGGATCACTGCCTCGATCGGTCCGTTCACGTCGGCCACGAAGTAGTCCACCACCGAGCCCAGGATCAGCAGGAAGATCAGGATCCGGACGTAGCGGCCCAGACGGAATCGGGTCCATGGCTTGAAGCGCCGATGGGCCTGGCGTTCCATCCCCCCGAAGAACCCTTGCGCCCAGAACCGGTTGTATCTACCCCATTTCTCGGACACGAAGTAGTGGATCTGGCGGAGGATTTCGAGCGGCAGGGCGATCATCAGCACCCGACCGAATGTCTCGTTCCAAGTGTCCTGGAGCGCTTGGCCGAAGGTGGTGAACGGGGCGGTGACCTTGGCGCTGATCAGGATTCCGAGGAAGAACAGGATCAGCACCACGAACTTCATCCGGTCCCACGTCGGGGAGCGCCTGCGGACGTCTGTCTTCATGCTGGCTTCCTTATCGCCGGGTGTTCACGATCCACGACTCGACTGCCGCCACGATCTGCTCACCCTCCCGGGCGAAGCATTCCAGGGAGCAGCCCGCCGCCATCGAGTACAACTCGGTGGCTTCCGGGTTGGTGACCGCCAGCACGTAGACGAGTCCCTGGCTCTGGCCGTCCTGAGCGGTCAGCCCTACCGTGGCGGCGATGCCCTCGAAGTCCCTTCCGAACGTGAAGTCCCACGTGTCGATCTCCACCCCCTGGCCCGGGTCGGTGATGTCATAGGCCGAGACCGCCATCAAGCGGCGTGAGAGCAAGTCCTTCTCCTCAGGGCTGATCTGGCGGATTATCTGAGCGCCCACCGGGAACGGGGAGGTCGCCGCATCGAGTGACAGGTTGTTCAGGTCGCGTCCCGCCGCGCCGTCGAACGCCACGAAGCTGATCGGCCGGTACCCTCCGAGGTCCGGCACGAACGGCACCGGGGCGATCTGGGACAACTCGTCGGCCCGGTAGAGGTTCCAATCCTTGGGCAACTCGAAGAGCGAGCGGTTCTCCGTGTCCCGGTAGACGGTGATGTCGGGATCGCCCCCACCGCAGGCGGTCAGCAGCATGGCCCCGACCAGTACAAGGATCGCGCTCCTCGAGTGTGCTCTCATGGGTCTTGCTGTCCTCGCCGTGTGGTTAGCGCCGTCGGGGTATTCTACGCTAGCGGTGTGTCTACGGAGGGGCGGTTTGGTGTGGCCGCCGGAGCACGCCGGGCTGTTGCGCAGACAGACCGCCAGGACGGGGAGCTGATCGGGGCCGCGTGCGACCCCTCAGGCCCACCGGAGATCGATTCGAGAGTGTGGTGATCGTGTCCCTCGTGACCTTGCTGGCCCACCACCCCTACGACACCGTTCTGGGTTTTTCGATTGCCCTGGCGGGGATAGTCCTGATCATGTGGGCCGAGAGACGGGCCAGGGCGCGGCGCCAGGGCGAAAGCCAATCCGCGCCACCGGATCGCCAGCCGGCCACCGGCGGGTCCCGCCCACCCACAGACCACTAACATCCCGCCGATGTCCGATTCACGTGTGGCCGCTATCGGCGAGATACTGGGAGGCGCTCCCGACCATCTGGTGGAGCGATCGGCAGAGGCTCGCGCAGCGGCACAGGGGATAACGGTCGATGAGGTGCTGAGCGCCTGGTCCGGCGGGGCGGTCTTGGCCCCTGCGGCTCCACCCCCGGCATCCGATCCGGTCTTGGCAGAGACCGAAGCTCCTCCCGCGCCGCCACCGCCACCCGCAGACCCGACCCCTCCCCAGGTGCCGCAGCCTGCGCTCGCACCGGTAGCCGTTGCGGCGGTCGAGGCCGTCGAGGACGAGGAAGAGATCGAGCCGGTCGATCCGGCGCCGTTGGCGGATCGGGTTCGCTTGGGCGCCAAGGTGGGGGCCGGCTTCGGCGCAGTCCTCGGTCTGGTGTCGTTCGCGGCGATGGCGCCGCTGATGCTGACCCGACTCTCGCAGACCACGGCGGCGGGCGCCCCGGCCGGTGAGGTCACCTGGACCTACGTGGCTGCCACAGCCGTGGTCTGGACGGTGGCGGGTGCCATCATCAACGTGGCCTCGCGGGGGATGGGGCGTTTCAGGTCACCGGCCTTCGATACCGAGACCGGTTGGGTCGGTTCGGTGTTCTCGGGGGGTTTCCTGGGTCTGGTGGTGGGCGCCGTGTTCGGAGGCGTCCTGTTTGCCACCGGTGAGGCATCCTTGTCGGGGACCCAACTCCTTGCCGTCAGCCCCCTATCGATCATGTGGACCTGGTTGGGCTGGACGGTGCTGGGGGCGCTGATCGGCGGGCTCGGCCAGGCCATGGCGCAACCGGCCGCCCTGGCCGGTACCGAGGCCGAGGAGGCCCGCGCGGTCCGCAAGCGTCTCACGGATGGGTTGGCCATGCCGGTGCTCGCGACGCTGGTCATCGCGGTGATCGTGGTTGCCTTCGGGTCCTTGCTGCTTCGCTACTCAGGGTTCGCCCCGCTGATCGCAATACTGGTCTCCGTCGGAACGATCGGTTTCGCGGCGCTGATGTCATCGCGGCCCAACCTGCGGGTCACCAAGGCAGAGTTCTTGGTGGCAGCGGCCGGTGTCGGGGTAGTGCTGACCATGCTGGCGTTGATCGCGGCGGCGGTGTCGGGCGAGGGCGACGAGGGAGGAGCCGGAGAGCCCGCCGGGCATGCTCTGGAGTACGTCATCACGGAGCCGGCGAACCGTTAACGATCCTTGATGCGGGGCGCGGGCTCCGTCAACCGAGCAGCAGTACCAAGCCCCCGATGGTGAAGGCGATCATCGCCGCCAGCATCGGATACTGGGACCGGACCGCCATCTCCGGGGGGAATCTCTCCAGCGCCCGATCATGGGCCACCAGCACCGCCACCATATGACCGATGGCGATGGCAGTTGTCTGGGTCCATGCGATGGCTCCGGTCGACAGGATCGTGTAGTCGACTTGCCATCCAGCCGTACCGAACAGGTTCCATCCGAGCCCGTACGGATCCGAGGCCAGCCTGATCAGGTTCTGCCCCTCGAAGACCAGGAAGCTGAAATAGTGGGCCACGGTGTAGGCCACCATGATCGGGACCAGTGACGGCCCGAAGAGGTCTCCCAAGTCGTACTCGGGCTCGCCGGTTATCCGCGCCATGGCCGCGATGGCCACTCGATACAGTGCCATGACCGCGCCGATCCCGAATACCAACCCGCCGGAGTTCACGGCCGTCAGTTCCCACCCCGATCGGTTGGAGACGATGTCGAGCCACAGGGAACTCCGCGAGAAGCCGTCGAAGGTGGTGGCGCCTATGACCACCAGAACCAGCCGCACGGTGCCCGGGCCCATGCTCATTCCTGCGAGCCCGGTCACGGGGTACCGGAGCCGCAATGTTCCGCCGGCGTCCTTGTGGAGGGGCGCCAGGGCGCTGACCGTGCGGAACAGGACGGAGAAACCGTCAGCTTGCCGGACCCAGGCCGGTCCGTAGTTCATCGCGCCCGCCACCAACGCGACCGTGTAGAGCACCAGATAGGCGCCGATCGTCCGTGGCGCCGCACCCTGGTGGAAA
>JAPPGU010000044.1 GCA_028821265.1 bacterium
TCAGCGCCGAGATGTACATCAAGGTGGCCGACGACGTCACCCTCGCCTACCGCTCCTGGCTGTTCGAGTTGGCAGCCGACTTTATGAACGAGTAGCAGGAAGGGGAGAGGACGTCGGCGGAGAGCCGCGGATCGAGCCGCACGAGAGGAATGGAGGGCTCATGGGCATGCTCGACGGCCAAGTCATAATAGTGACCGGCGGCGCCGGTGGAATAGGGAGCGCCTACTGCCGAGGTCTGGCGGCGGAGGGCGCATCTCTGGTAGTGGCGGATCTTGCCGACGGCTCGGAGATGGTGGCTGAGGCCGAGGAAATGGGCGCCCGAGCCATCTCGGTGGAGGTCGACGTGAGCGACGTCGCCTCGACCGAGGCGATGGCGGCCGCCACCGTGGACGCCTTCGGGAGGATCGACGCCCTGGTGAACAACGCCGCTTTCTACTTGACGATCACCCAAGGCCCGATGGAGGAGATCTCGCCGGAGGAATGGGATCGATGCTTCGACGTGAACGTCAAAGGGTCCTGGCTGTGCGCCCGGGCGGTGGCGCCCACCATGCGGGCGCAAAAGAGGGGGAAGATCGTCAACATCGCCTCGATGACGGTCAACGACGGCACCCCGGGATTCCTTCACTACGTCGCGTCGAAGGCGGCCATCTGGGGTCTCACCAGATCCCTGGCTCGGGAACTGGGCGACGACGGAATCTCCGTCAACACCCTGACGCCCGACTACATCCCCCACGATGCCGACTACGCCGCCAAGCAGCCCCATATTGACGGGCTGATCATCGGCCGCCGGGCCTTCAAGCGGTCCCAGGTGCCCGACGACATGGTCGGGACCCTCCTCTACCTGGTGAGCCCATGGTCGGACTTCGTGACCGGCCAGAACATCTGGGTCAACGGAGGCTCCGGCTTCCACTAAGACAGGCTCGCGGCCGGTGCCTCCAAGTGACCGGTCAGCGGTTCTCGTAGTCGGGGTACTTCCTCACGGTCACCGGTTGTCCTGAGGCCTTGCGGCTCCGGTACCAGGACTCGAACCGGATCATCCATTCATCGGAGCGGGCGATGATGGCCTCCTCATCAAGGAAGGTGAACTCCCCGTCCCGCATCAGGAACGTGCCATCGACCATGGTGTCCGCGGCGAGCGTGCCGGCGCACTTGGTGACGATCCAGTAGAGGAGATTCCCCGCGTTGAGGGGGTAGAGGGTGGTGTTCCGTTGCAGGTCCACCGTGATGATGTCGGCGCGCTTTCCGGCCTCGAGCGTCCCGATCTTGTCACCGAGCCGTAGCGCCTCGGCGCCCCCGATCGTGGCCATCTCGATGGGCACCCAGGGTTCGAACTGCGCTTCCTGGTCCAACGGGACTACGGAGTTGACGAGATAGGCCGTGTAGATGTTGTCGAAGATGTTGCCTGCCGGCATGTCCGTTCCCATGCCCAGCGTGACGCCGGCCTCCCGCAGCGTGGGCACGTCGGCGACGCACCCGTGGTAGGTGGCGTTGGATTGCGGGTTGTGCGAGATCGCGACTCCCGCCTCCGCGAATACCTCCGCTTCCTGGCGGTTCACCTGGTCGCAGTGGAAGAACAGGGTCCGTTCCTGGAGAAGGTTCCTGGTCTGGAGATAGGCCACCGTTCCTCCCCAGGCGGCGTACTGGGCGTCCGACATCTCGCGGTCCTCGGGACAATTGAGCAGGTGGGTGGCGAACCCGACGTCGTATTGCTCGGCCAGTTCCATGCAGCCGAGGAGAAGCCGCTCCGTGCACGAGTAGGTGCAGTGGGGGTGGGTCGCGACCTGGATCCTCCCGTCTTCGGCGTTGTGGTAGTTCCGGATCGTTTCCTCGGTCTGGGCGAGGTACCCGTCATCGTCGAGGCCGTCACCGAGGAGAACGTTGCTGACGGTCTGGGGATGGATGATGAGCCGCATCCTCGACTTGACGCCAGCACGATACGTGTCGTCCGGAAACGGGAAGGCGCTGGTGATGGTGGTGGTGCCGTGCTTGATCGCATTGCACATCGAAAGCAGCGTCAGATCATAGGTGCTCTCGCCCGAGACCCAGGTGTAGGCGGGCCAGATGAACTTCTCCAGGCACTCGGAAATCCCGGTGTATTCGAGAGACGAGGGATCGATGCCGGGAAGCAGGTTGAGGGCGTAGTTGGCCAGGTGGTTGTGCGTGTCGATCAGCCCTGGCATCACGAGCTTGCCGCTGCAGTCCATGACCTCGCCCCCCTGTGAGCGGATCTCGGCACGGGGAGAGTCCGTGGGCCCACCGACGGCCTTGATCACAGGGCCATCGACAAGTACCCAACCGTTCTCGATTACACCCTCAGGGTTCGGTTCGGCGATCAGGAACCGGCAATTGTCGAACAGGATCACGTCATGACCTCCCTCCGAGACCGGGCCACGGCTCAACCCGGATGCAGTCTCCATGGCTTGAGGAGACCCGTTATACCGGCTCGTTCGATCAGTTCCGCTGACCGGGCACGGGCCTCGGCGATCACCTCTGCCTCGTCTACCTTCGTGGAGGCGCCGTTCTCGTAGATCACATCCCCGCCCACGATCGTCATCACGACATCGGAGCCGCGGCCGGCGTAGACGAGCGTGGAGATGGTCCGGTTGAGAGGTTGGAGGTGGACCCGCTCGAGGTCCACGACCGCGATGTCGGCCAACTTGCCCGGGGCCAGCACGCCCGCGTCGATCCCCAGGTAGCGGGCGCCCTCCCGGGTCGCCAGCTCCAGCGCATCCTCAGATCGGAGCGAGGTGGGTTCGAGGGTGTGCAACCGCTGAACGAATATGGCCTGTTTCATCTGCTCGAACATGTCCTGGCGGTGGTCACACGCCGATCCGTCGGTACCCAGCGAGACAGTCACCCCCGCCGACCTGAGGTCGTTCATGCGGATGGCGCCGTCCGCCATGTAGCAGTTCGATGTGGGGCAGTGGGCCACTCCGGCGCCTGCTTCACCAAGGGACGCCACCTCCTCGTCATCGAACCAGACGCCGTGGGCGATAGCGGCCCTCTCGTCGAGAATGCCGGCTCGCTGCATCCAGTGGACGGGCCGCTCGCCGTAGCAGGAAATGTATGCATCCGGGTCCGTCTTCGGCGCCGAGCAATGGATGTGCCAGCGGGTGTCGAGTTCGTGCGCCAGTGCGACCGAGTCGAGGATGAGGCTCCGTTCGATGAAGTTCCCGTCGGGCGCCGGCCAGACCCGCACCTTCCGGCCGGACGTGGCTTCGATGGCGGCCCGGGTTATCTCGAGTTCCTCTTCCGGTGGTATGGCGAAGAGGTAGTCGGGGATGTCGTAGTGCCGCGTCACCTCGGCCGGCGACCCGAAGATGCCCCGTGTCACCGTGCCGCGCAGGCCCACCTCCTCGATGGTCCTGGCAACCCCTACGGTCGTATCTACGTCCGTGGGGGCATAGTGGTCGTCGACCACCGCGGTGGTGCCTGCCCGAGCGGCTTCTAGCGCGGTCAACCTCACCCCGGCCCACGCTTCCTCCCTGCTGATCACCTGCGCGTAAGGCCACATGAAGTCGGTGAGCCAGGGGTAGAGCGGCATCCCTTCGCCCAGCCCTCGCCCGAGGCTCTGGAACATGTGGGTATGGGTGTCCACGAAGCCGGGCAGGACCGCCTTGCCGGTGCAATCGATCACCCTCGCGGCGCGGTATCGATCGAGATCGCTCGGGGCGCCCACGGCCAGGATCCGGTCGCCCCGGATGGCCACGGATCCCGGTTCGTGGACACGCCGCTCGTCATCCACCGTGATCACCGATCCGTTGGTGAGCAACAGATCGCAAACCGTGTCGTGCTCGGCGTTCATTTGGTGTCACTCCTACGCGCGTCCGGACCGAAGTGTATTATTGCCGTGAGCGATATTGCTGACAGTGATATCACGAGTGGAAGAAGGTGTCCCCGGGCCGGGCACCGGACTCCGAGGAACTACCCGCTCCGGACCAAGGAGGGACAAAGAAGATGAGACTCCTACGAACCCCGTTACTCAGCCTCGCCCTCGTCCTTGCTGTCGTCGGGGCGGCGTGCGGGGACGACGCCGCTACCACCACCACGGCAGCGCCCGCTACCACGGCCGCGCCCGCTACCACGGCTGCACCTACCACGACAGCTGCGCCCGAGCCTGAGGAACCGTCGGTCTTCCGGGTCGCCTACCTTGCTCCGGGACCCATCGACGATCCCTGGTACACGTCGATGCTGGACTCCTTGAGTCGCCTCGCTGAGGAGAGCCCGTACGGCCTCGATATCTCGCACGAGTGGTTCGAGAACATCGCCTATGCCGACGGCGAGCGGGTGGTCCGCGATCTGGCCTCGAGCGGCGAGTACGAGATGATCCTGGCCGGGAGCACCTACAGCGACGCCGTCTCCGCGGTGATGGAGGAATACCCCGACGTCGCGTTCGTGTACGCCGGGTCCGGGAACGAGCCGCTGGGCGGGAACGCCTTCTGGATCGACACCTTCATCCACGAACCGGCCTACCTGACCGGAGTGGTAGCGGGTCTGATGACCGAGACCGGCAAGATCGGTATCGTCGCCAACTTCCCGTTCCCGAACGTCAACGCACCTGTGAACGGCTACATCGCCGGTGCACGGTCGGTCAACCCGGATGTGGAGTGGGACGTGACCTTCATCGAGAGCTGGTGGGACCCGGCCACCGCCAAGGAGGCCGCCGCGGCCCAGATCGCGGCCGGCGCCGATGTGCTCTACGCCGTTGTCTTCGGCGTGTTCGAAGCCGCCGAGGAGGCCGGCGTCTACGGGGTCGGCGACCTGGCCGACGTGGAGGCCCTGGCACCCGGCGTTGTTCTCACCAGCACCGTCGCCAAGTGGGATCAGGCCATCGCGGAGGTCATCGATGCCTGGTGGGCGCACCACGCCGACGGTGTTCAGATGGACGCCCCGATGGAGCGGATCATGTTCCTGATGCCGGAGGGCGGCGGCGACATCGCCCCGCTCAACGAGGCTCTGGTACCGGCAGACGTGCGCGACAAGGTACTCGAGGTGCGGGACCAGATCCTGTCCGGCGAACTGGTGGTGGAACTCAACGACGCTCCGGCCGAGTAGCCGAGGTTTCGGAAGGGAGTCTCGACCGGGGAGGCGGCGGTCACCGTCTCCCCGGCAGGGTTCTGGCCGGCCCTTGGAGTCCACCGCCTAGGCCGTCGGGTTGTCTTCGTACTCCTTCACCAGCTTCACCAAGCGCTCCACGTAGGACCGTACGTCATGCCGATCGGTGGTGATCTGGTAGTCCTCCATGCCGCCGTGATGGAAGTGGATGTGGAGCTTCTCAGCGGCGGTGAACCCGGTGGACAGGAACGGGTCTTCGTATTCCTTGGCCAACTGCCGGGCGGCGTTCTTGTTGGCTCGATGGGAGTGGTGGTCCCAGCCGCGCTGGATGGACGCGGCTATGACAGCCTGGACGGACGCGCCGTAGAGCTTCTCGGCGGCCTGGCGGGTGTCGCCCACCGCGAACTCGGCCTCCGCCTGAGCCAGGAACGCCAGCGCCTGAGCCACTCGCTCCGCGACGGTGGTCTCTTGTATGACAGTCATGGCGGGGGACCTCACTCTGTGCTGGCTCGTCCGGCATGGTCCCGCGAGCCGGAAGCTGCCATCGAGCGCCTTATCGTATCTGTGCGGTGAACGTATCCGCTCGGGCAGTGGCGGTCAAGACCCTTGAGCGCGGCCCGCCCGATCCTTCGGGAACGATCCCGCCGAAGGCAAGAGCCGTGGGCCGGGCCGCTTGACAGAGTAATATAGATGCTACCAATATTCGGTTACTCGACCAGGGGAATGGAGGAGTTGTGGCGGACGGGACCTTTGACGGCATCATCATCGGTGGCGGCTACAACGGACTAACCCTGGGCGGATACATGGCGCGCCAGGGCCTGCGCACACTCGTTCTCGAGCGGCGGCTGGCATACGGCGGTGCGACCATCACCGAGGAGGTCACCAAGCCCGGCTTCTACCACAACC
>JAPPGU010000080.1 GCA_028821265.1 bacterium
TGATCGACGTGGCCGGAGGCACCTACGAGTCGATGTCGATGATCTTCCAGGGACCCGAGGCACCCAAGGGCGGCTTCGTCGAGGAGGCCGCCGCGATACGCCGGGCGGTGGGCGACCGGGTTCCGGTGAGCGTGGCGCAGCGCATGAACGATCCGGTGTTCGCCGACCGGGTGATGGAGCGGGAGGGTTTCGAATACGTCACCCTGGCCCGCGCCCTCCACGCCGACCCCGACTACGTGCACAGGCTGACCGAAGGCCGTGCCGACCGGATACTGCCCTGCATAGGTTGCAACACCTGCGCCAACCTGACGGTCGCCCGAATCCCGGCCGGTTGCGCCGCCAACCCCACCAGCGCCTTCGAGCTCTCCCGGGACAGTTACCGACCATCACCGGAGCCGGCCCGCGTCATCGTGGCCGGCGGCGGCGTGGCGGGCATGCACGCCGCCCGGTTCCTCGGCCTGCAGGGACACGAAGTGCTGCTCTACGAGGCGACCGACCGCCTCGGCGGCCAGCTGCACTACCTGCGCCAGGCCCTGCCCGAGTACGGGATGCTGGTCGACTGGCTGGCCCGCGAGCTCGACGAACTCGGCGTGAGGATCGAGACCGGCCACGAGGTAGGTGTCCCCGAGATCGCCGATGCCGACCCCGACGCGGTGGTGGTGGCGACCGGAGCGCGTGGAGGCTACCTGTGGGCCGCCACGCAGGAGCCCACCGTGCCGATCTTCGACGTCTTGTCCGCGCTGGAACGCCCACCGGACGAATGGGAACCGGACGTGGCGATGATCGGCGGTGACTTCGTGGCCTGCCGCGTGGCGCAGCACCTCCGCCGCTCCGGTGTCGTTATTCACATCATCGAGTCCGGCGCGTCTCTCGCCGCCGACGGCGCCTTCACCGGGTTGCTGGCGGAGATGGAGTTGGAGGCGGACGAGGGGGTCACCATCCATCGGGAAGCCACGGCGGAGTCGATAACCGGCGACGGCGTGATGATCCAGAGCCGGGGGAAGGAGGACCGGTTGGACGTGGGTTCGGTCGTGATCGGCGGTCGGCGCCCCAGTTCGGAGCTCCCGGACGAGCTGAGGCGGTCCGGGCTGGCGGCCGGCATCTACACCATCGGCGATGCGGTCCGGCCGCGAGACCTCTACACCGCCGGCCAGGAAGCCGCCGACGTAGCCGAGCGCATCGACCTGGCCGCACGTGCTGGCACCCTGCGCTCCACCCTCGCCACTCCCCTCGCCCTCGGCTGAGCCAGGGCGCCGGTCCCGGCGATCGTCCCTTCGCAAACCGGCAACCGTTTTTTCGCGTTCTCGCCGACAAGGGTCGGACTTGTCACACCCCCGATATACGTTGCCTATCGCCAAGCACCTACACCGGCCGATGAGGTTAGACCGATCGGAACGGCCGGCCCGAGGGAACATACGAGGCTTATGGAGCGACCGCCGATTCCCCGGCATCCAGCCGGGCATGGCCGACCACGCTCCAACCTGGGTGGTGGAGGCGGGGGCGGGGCCCGGTGCGAAGCACCGGTTTTTCGCGACTTCGGCGTCCTTTTTCGCGAGCTCGGGCTTATCCTTCGCGACTTCGGGGACTTCAGAGCACTCTTGAGGCAGAGGGCGTCAAATATGACGCGCTGAACCTCAGGAACACCGCACCATCCGAACATGAGGCACAGGACACCACCCATGACGCCCTGAACCTCAGGAACACCGCACCACTGATGACGCCCTGAGCCTTAGGTTCGCAGCACCACCGCGCCACACCCTCAACCTAAGGCTCACAACGCGCCACAACACACCCTGAACCTAAGGTTCGCCTTGTGGGCGCCTAGGGACGGCTTCTCGTAGTCCTCGCCGCGGTCAGGGGCGGTCGGGCGATACGCAGCGGAATCCGATGTGGGACGCCGAGGTGTCGAGCGTCTGCGCTTGGCGGGCGGCGGGCCGGTAGCGGAAGCAGTACTGGATCGTGCATAGGTGCGAACCGCCCTTGATGGTGCGGGAGGGGAAGGGGCCAGGTTGCCGGATCGGGGCAAGTTGCTCGCTCCTGGGCGGGCCGCAGCACCCGGAACCGGCCATCGGTGGTGCCTCCCGGTACCGGGTGGAGGTCCACTCCCAGACGTTGCCGATCATGTCGTACAGGCTGTAGCCGTTGGGGGCGTAGAAACCGGCCGGGCTGGTCCTGGTCCAGCCGTCCAGTTCCGTGTTCTCGTAGGGGAACGCTCCCTGCCATGTGTTGGCCCGAGGCATTGTTTCCTGGCAGTCCTGGTCTCCCCAGGCGAACTCGGCACCCTCGAGACCGCCCCGGGCGGCGTACTCCCACTGGGTCTCCGTAGGAAGGCGCATGCCGGCCCAGCGGGCGAAGGCCACCGCGTCGGGGTAGGCAACGTGGACCACGGGATGATCCTCCAGGCCGTCCAAGCACGAACCGGACCCCAGCGGCCGGCGCCAGTCGGCACCCGGCGTCCAGGACCACCAGTTGCGGAAGTCCCCCAGGTCCACGGGCCCGTCCGTCATTCCGAACACCAGCGAACCCGGCACCAGGTCCTGCGGTCGAGCCCCCGGGTAGAGACTCGGGTCGGGGGGTCGCTCGGCGAAGGTCACGTAGCCGGTGTCGGTGACGAACTCCATGAACCGGCGGTTGGTGACCGGGTAGGCATCGATCCGGAACGGGTCCACCCGCTCCTTGCGGACCGGGCGTTCCTCGGGGTAGTGGTGGTCGGAGCCCATCAGGAACTCCGCTCCGGGGATCCGGACCTGCCGTCGATCAGCTAGCGCTGTCATCTCACCGGCGGCTGCCCGCTCGCCCGGAAGCTATTTGGACGAGCAGCGTCCCTCGGTGTCCTTGTACACACGGCCTCCCTTGATGACCGCCACGATCCGGTCGGGGTCGGCGAGCACCCCGATCTCGTCGAGCGGTTGGCCGTCCACCAGGATTAGGTCCGCCTCCTTGCCCTCTTCCACGGTACCGATCCGGTCCTCCATGTAGAAGATCCGGGCGTTCATCGTGGTCGCGGTCGCGATGGCTTCCGCCGCGCCCATGAACCGGGCCTTGTTGGGCAACTCGCGGCCGCGCCGGTCCTGGAGGGGTCCCACGATGTCGGACCCCGAGCCGACCCTGACCCCGGTCTCCCCCATGATCTCGATGCTCCGGCCCACCTCCGACTCCACCGCCTGGAGCTTGGAGAGCTGGGACGCGGTGAGGCCGGCCCGCTCCGGATTCTCCAGCAGGTCGTACTTGACCGCCAGAGTGACCACGGCGAAGGCGTCGGAGTCCACGATCCGGCGGGCTGCATCCTCGTCCAGGATGCTGGCGTGCTCGATGGACCGGACACCGGCCGCGAGGGCCCGGCGGATGGCGTCAGAGGTGTGGCAGTGGGCCAGCACGTAGGTGTGCCAGTCGGCCGCGGCCTCCACCGCGGCGCGAAGCTCCTCGTGGGTGAACTGGAGGCTGTCGAAGGGATCGGTCGGCGAGAGGACACCGCCCGAGCCGAACACCTTCACCTGGGTGGCGCCCTTGCGAAGCTGCTCGCGGGCCGCCCTGCGCACCTGGTCGGGGCCGTCCACCACCTCGGGGGTGGCCGACAGGCCCGGGATGCTGCCCCGGGGGTGGGCGTGGTGATGGGCGTGTCTCAGGTCGCCGTGACCACCGGTCTGGGAGAGCACCGACCCCGACGGGAGGATGCGGGGCCCGTCGATCACGCCCTCCTCCACCAGTCGAGCCCAACGCGGGTCCAGACCCCCCGCATCCCGCACGGTGGTAAAGCCCTCCTGGAGCGTGTTCTCGATGACCCGCCGCACAGTGAACACGTAGTCGATCCAGGGCAGGTCACCCACATCGCCCGCCGACGACACCAGGCCCATATGGACATGGGCATCGGTCAGGCCCGGCATCAGGGTCAGCCCGGTCGCGTCGATGACCTGATCCGCGGAGCTTCCCACGCCCGGTCCGACCCCGCTGATCACCGACCCCGACACGGCCACGTCCATGCCCGACCGCGGGTCGGCGCCGGTGCAGTCCAGCAATTCGGCGTTGCGGATCACGAGGCCGGTCATTCGTTTCCCTCCTGGTAGTCGAGCTGCAACTCGGTGATGACGAAGTTCCCCCTGTCGATGATCTGGCGGTCGTCCACCCAGATGGAGTGGTTGCGGGTGGGAATGTCGAAGTGGAACGGAGCCCGGTTCTCTCCCTTGAGAAGACGCACGAAATTGGCGCCGAAGGCGATCAGCATGTTGCCGTAGTAGCTCTCGGTGTCCATCACGCCGCCACTCTCCCAGAAGCGAAGGCCCAGGGCGTTCCAGTTGGCCCGGTGCTCGTATCCCCACCCGATGTGTGACACGCCGTAGGAGCGCCTGTCCCGGGGCGCCTCGAAGTGATCCCGTGCGAGCTGGGCGTCGGTTCCGCCCTCGATGGAGACGATGCTCCCCTCCCGGAGCTCCATCCGGACGGGAGACATCACGTAACGACCCAGGTTGAGCAGGCAGTCACCCTCGTCCAGCACCAGGGTGCCCTCCGCCGAATGCTCCAGCGGCGCCACTACGACCTGGCCTGACGGCCAGTGGTCCCAGCGACCCGGCGTATCCGTGTACCCGTACTGGGTCATGACCGGTCGCCCCTCGTAGCTGAGGGTGAGATCGGTCCCCGCCTCGGACTCGATGTGCAGGGTGGTGCCGGCCGCCAGCAGGGCTTCGCTGACCTCCGCCCGGCGCCGTATCTCGGGGATGGGGAACATGCGGCGGAGCATGTCCTCGGGTTCCAGGAGCATCAAGGTGCGCGCCCCGGCGTCGAGGGCCGCGTTGTGGGCGTCGCTGTAGATCCACTCCGTGGTGGGCGTTGCCACCACCAGGTCGGATCCCTTCCAGGCATCGACGATGGCCTGGGACTTCATCCAGCTCTCGTCGGCGGCCACCGTGATCTGGAAGTAGTCGGCGCCCAGCACCCGCGCCGCCGCCGCCAGCGCATTGTTGTACACCTGGTTGCTCATGGTGTCGGTGAACCCGAGCACCGTCTCTCCAGGCTGCACGTTGCACAGCTCCAGATGGTCCCGGAAGAGCGGGACCAGCTCCGCGCCGGCCGCGGCAGTGGTGGGGACTCGGCGCATGGGACCACCTTCCGGGGGCTACTGCGGGCGTATACTACGGCCGATGTTGAGGGTCTCCCTCCTTCGCCGCACCTCCTTTCCCCCGGCATGAGCCTCCGCTTCGGCCTGATCGGTACCGGGGGAGGCGGCCATCTCTTCGCCGGCGCCCTGGCCGGACGCCCCGGCGGTGCCCGCCTGGTGTCGGTCTGCTCCCGCAACCGGCGGAGGGCCACCGACTTCGGCGCCGGATACGGAGTGACCGAGGTCCACACCGACTGGCGCGACCTGATCCGGTCGGACATTGACGCCGTGTGCGTGGCGTCGCCGACCGGCGACCACGCCCGGATGACCATCGCGGCCGCCACCGAGGGCCTCCACGTCCTCACCGAGAAGCCCATCGCCGCCTCCGTGGCCGACGCCGACTTGATGATCGAGGCCTGCGACGAGGCAGGCGTGACCCTGGGTTGCATCTACATGTACCGCTTCCTGGAGACCGCCCTCCGGATGAAGGAAGCGATCGCCGGCGGCCTGATCGGACGGCCGCTCATGGCGGAGTGCACCGGGCTGTTCTACCGCGACCAGCCCTACTACGACTCCGGTGAATGGCGGGGCAAGTGGGCGTCCGAGGGGGGCGGGTCGCTGGTGACCCAGACCAGCCACACCCTGGACCTGATGCTGTGGATGCTGGGCGACGTGGAGGAGGCGGTCGCCCTCTACAGCACCTCGCCCCTCCACCGCATCGAGGTGGAGGACATAACAGTCG
>JAPPGU010000034.1 GCA_028821265.1 bacterium
CCCGGGACCATCGTCCCAAGTCCTCGAGTGTCCACCAAAGCGGGTCAACCTCAACTTGACCCGACGTCCGATCGCATTGTCGAGTTCCTCGCTGAGTCCTACGGCGTACCCATCAACGCGGTCTTCTTCCGCCATTTCAGAGACGAGGATCGTGACTACCTCGCCCGGACGTGGCTGCTCGATCCCAGCGAGGCGGTGACCCGCCGGGGATCGCTAAGCAGGCTAGGCCAGTTCAGGCGCGATTTCTGGGCGCACTTCGTGAACGTGCTACCTGACGTGCCGGGCCCGCCCTCCGGTTATGCCGCTAGCAACGTGTACTACGCGGTGGAGCCAGCCGATCTGTACATCTGCCAGTACCTAGCCCAAGGCCAGGTGGGCGTGTATTTGACCGGAAAGAACGGCAGGAGGACTGACGAGGTCAAGAAGCGTATCGCCCTATACACGGATGCCCTCGCCAAAGAACTGGGGGAAGGGTCGAAGGTCTCGGGATCTTGGACTGGCCTGCATATCGACTCCACCGACCGTAACAACTGGGACATGATGGCGCGGTGGCTCGAAGATCGGCGAGCAATCTACGAACGAGTTCTCCTGAACGGTCCTGACGTCAACAGTGATTGACCAGAGACGAGCCTCGTTCCCGCCTGGCAAAGCGGGCTTCCCGTCGTGGTGGTGCTCCACGGGCGGCCGACGATGAAACATCGTCACAGACTTGGAGGAGTCGAGACTTGACCGACACGCGCGGGTCGACCGCGACAACCAAACAAGTGATTCCCATCGAGTGGAACTGGGACATGGACACCACGACCATCTCGCTCGGAGTTAGAGGAGGCCAGCCCCCCTTCTCAGAGTTCGCTACTAAGGGACGCTGCAAACGGTGCTGGGGTGCCCTCAGGGGAAGAACCGATGCGGCAGGTACGGTCACCGGCATACGATGCATCGTCTGTGACAAGCTACTGGAGGGCACCGCTGCTGCGGCTGAGGGAGAGAGGATATCGAAGGAGTCCATATTCAACGCTTTGAACATGATGTTGGAACATCAGCCCAAGTACGGTGACGGTCCTTTCGCTCAGAAGGTTTTTCCGACGATAGACAGGTTGTCGGAGCAGGAACTGCGGGACCGGGTTGCCCTCAGCAAGAGCCAACACAGGAAAAGCCCCAGGGGAACGCTCACGCGCCATGAGTTCCCTGTTGGCGGCCCAGGTTGGTTCTTTCTTCAAGCAAGGGCTCTCATCGACGGACTATCTCGTACCATCGATCATGAACGGAACTCGATCATGGACTTTCCCAATTGTCGGATCAACGCTGATGGGTCGGTATCTGTTCAGTTCGATACGCAGAGGCTGAGCCAGAATCCCCGTCACCGGGAACAGGAACTTCTTGCGAGAGTTGGCTTGCTGCTGGGGAACGGGATGATCGCCGCATTCGCGTGTGAGTTGGCTCTGAAGGCCGTCTCACTGACCAGCGCCGCCGAAGCGAGAAAGACCCACGACCTGCTCGAGCTATTTGACGACCTCCCGGGAGACAGCCGAGATCGGCTCCAAGCGGACTTCTCAACGATACGGGAAGTGCTGACGGATCACCGCCTCAGCTTTGGAACATGGCGGTACTTCGAGGCCGATGTAGGGACCGATGCGTTCAAGGCGATGACTGGCCCCCAACCAACACGACTCTTGGCAAAGGCGGCCCGCGTGATCCTAGACGAAGCTGAGTACGTCGGCCTCACGGGAGGTATCACGGTCCACGCAAACAGAAAAGTCCGGACCGCGGAGGATGAGAGGGAGCATGAAGAGACGATCAAACTCACTATCAAGGGAGGGGAGTGCCCGCCACGACCTTGTGAAGCGTCTTCTGATGATGACTGGTGACCGTTAAGCCGATTAGGGCTCAGTGATGAGTCGGAGGAACCGGTCGCCCATATAGGTTGACTGTTTGGCCAGCATATAGCCGTCACGAGTGCCGGTCACGTGAAGTGAGTCAATGTCGACGAGGCCTGCCCGATTGAGGTCAGAGACAATGAGATCGTAGAGATCACGTCTGCCGACAAGCTCGGGGTAGACATGCTCAAGCACCGTTGCCACTCCCCCCATCGACCATCCCGGAAGCGGGAGTCTCTCTCTCTTTTGGGCAATCGCCTTCTTATCAGCCAAAAAAGCGAGGATTCTCAGGTGCCAACCAGTAAAGCTGTCGATCAGCGAAATGAACATCTCGTGCTCGTCCTCCTCGGGTGCTGACGCGACGGCCACGTTCAGCACCGCGTTGCGAAGCGCCTCGAGTTTCTCTTCGTTGTGATTCCAGAGCGCCATGACACCAGCCTTCAGCATGGCCGAGGTGAAAGCCGGATGATCAACGAGGTCTTCGACCTGAAATCCTTCGACTCGGTCCTCCAGCCTTGCTAGGCGCCTCGCTAGTGAGTTCAACCAGTCAGTTCGCCGCTGCTCGATCTGAGGCCCTATCACCACTCCAATCAACTCGGCGGCGAAGCCACCCAGGATTGGCACCGTGCTTACGGCGGCCTTGGTTAGGCCCAGTAGTGTCTCAGCGCTCTCAGCGTCAGGAACCTGATCTGCCATCTGTTGTTGGTCTTCGGTATCCATTGAGCCACTTCTCCATCATCAGTCGAGGTCCGCTTTACGGGTGGCCTGTATCGTGCCGGCGCGTTTCCGCGAGTTGAAGTACGTTCCTTCAAGTGCGCCATCCGTCTTGACCCTCAGGTCAGCAACGCCCTCATGGTCCCGCATGTCGTCGTCGGCTAGGCCCGGGTTGACCTTGTTCTGGTATAGGTAGATCAGGCGTGTCGCGGTCCCGTCCTGTGAGATCGAGCCGACGGCCGAGATCGACCGCGAAGTACTCGTCCCGGAGGTCACGGCCATCTCAACGCTCATGTTCGTCCACGTCTGTTGGATCACGAGCGAGATGTCGATGATCACGTTGTTGCCTGCGCTGTCCCTGTAGGTTGATGTGAGCTTGCCGTCGTATATACCCGAGAGATCCGGAACCTCCAGGAACCACGAGCGCTGCGCCAGCGGTGTTCGCCAGAACCATCGATCAAAGACCTGGTAAAGCAGGGCGTATGCTCCAACGACCGATGGAGCACCCACCAGCCATTGCGGCCAGTCGAAGTTCGACATGGCCAGCGAAACCGACCAGGCGACTGCAACCGAAACGGTCGCTAGGAGAGAATGGACTCTGACCCGCGACTCGTGGGTCGAGTACGGATGCATCTCAGTACGCGTCCCATAGGGCATCAGCCACACGCTGCGCCTGGGAGGTACTGAATTTGCCCGGATCGGTACCGAATAGCGTGTGTATCCCATCGCACGAGATGAAGCCCGACTTGTTTGTGAACTTCAGATGAGAGACAACCTTTAGCAGTCGGTCCGAGTCGTTGGAGACGAACATGGTGTTCGGAACGTTGTAGGTCATACACTCCAGTAAGTAACCCGGCGACTCGGACTTCTTGATCCTGCCCTCGGCTACTGCCCGGTTCCGAAGTCGCTTGATCTGTCTCACCGTGGACTTGTAGCGGCCTCCGCATGCCTTGTTCTTGGCCTGCCCGTTCCGGATGTGTTCCTTGGGGTAGTTGATGATGGTTCCACCTGACAGCGGGTAGATAATGATGCCCTCAACCCAGTCCCAACGGATGTTGGAGGGGTTGGGTGATTTGAAGTACCGGTATTGGAACGCAGGCACCACGTCTGCATCAACGTACCCAGAACGCTTCTCGACCTTAATGCACTTGTCCTTCTCAGCCACCCACCAGGCGCCGTAATACTCGACAAGCGCCCTCTTGATATCACGTCGCAACTCCGACGCGTGATAGGTGGGTGCGGGGTAGATACTGTCGTACAGTTGACGAGCCTGCACAGACAGTCGGGCCTTGTTGCTCCGAAACCCCCGATCCGACTGCGCCACCACATCTACATCGGAGTCTCCATGGATGTTCGTTGCGTTGGCGTATGAGCCCTGGAGGTAGATATCGAGGCTTAGGTCAACCCGGACCGGCTCAAGTGCTGCCTTGATTGATGTGTAGGTCTTCTGGGCTGTACTGTCGGAGCCTGGAGTCGTCCAAGATGATCGCTCGAGCACGGACGAGGTCATTGTTCCTCCTGATGTAGTAGCTGGGCTAAAGGCGGCAGGTCCTGGTGCCGACTCGCCGGCCGCGCATACACCCCACAACTGGTGGCCGCCAGCGCCCCATGGAATCCGAAGGCTGTAATTCTAGCAGTCCTGTGTAGTGAGTGCCAAGTCCTAGGCCGCGGACCGTTCTGGGACTAGGGCTAGCCAACAGACGAGGTGGACGTCGTCTTGGGTGATCTCGGGTAGGGGTTTGGGGGGTTCGTAGGGTTCGAGGCCCAGGTCACGGATGATTTGGAGAATCTTCTCAGCCTGTTCGGTGGGGTCTTGGGTGGACTTCATCGCGGATCGGAAGGTTCGGATGGTGCGTTGGGGGTAGGGGGCGTGGAGGGTGTCGATGGCTCGGTCGATCTCGTCCTGGGTCATGGCCGGTGGAGCGTGGGTGCGGACAATTTCGGCGGCTCGGGTGAGGGTTGGAGGGATACGGGGTTCCAAGTTGGCCTTGTCGGCCAGGTAGTTCCACTTCTCGACTACATCGTTGCGGGCCGTCTCCCAAGCATCGAAGGCGCGGCTGTAGGTCTCGTCGTCGAGGACTCTGGGGGTGTCGAATCCGTTGCGTGGGCGGGAGCGGTCGAGGCAGGCGAGGGTGTCTGCAATCGGGGTGCCTCGGTCGTCGGGTCCTACGTAGCGGAAGAGTGGCTGTTTCCAGTCCGCGACGCGGACGCAGAAGACGTAGCCGGGCTCGGAGAGGCCTGGGGTGGGGATGGCCATGCCGGATCCGGAGCCCCAGGGGAGTTGTTCGATTCGCTCCCGTAGACCTTGTTCCACTGCTTGGCGGAGTTCTTGGCGGTATTCCTCTCCGGATAGGGCACCTCGGCTGGTTCCGCCCCGTTCGAACAAGGTCGGGTCTTCACGGCGGATCCGTTCGATCTCTTCGCGGGTTTCGGCGAAGTCGATGTCCCGTCGTGATTGTTCGGGCAGGATCTCGCCTACGCCGACCGCTGCGGATGCTTGCTTGATCTTGCGATGGAGGCGTTCCTCTAGGTTCAGCAGGTCGTCGAGGCGGGCGTCGGGGAACACACAGCGGATCACGATCTGGTTGTGGAATGAGCCGATGCGGTCGATGCGGCCGTGGCGCTGCACCAGCCGCATCGGATTCCAGGGCAGGTCGTAGTTGATGATGTGGCCGGCTTGTTGCAGGTTGACGCCTTCGGCCAGCACGTCGGTGGTGACCACGAGGTCGTACAGATCCTCATCGAAACCCTCGGGAGCGTCAGCCGTCTTGGGAGCGAACCCCCACACCACCATCCTCTTGTCTTGAGCTCCGGTCGAGCCCGACAGGGACGCGATGCGCCCCCGGTAGTCCTCTAGTCGGGGGTCTGTTTCGGTCTTGTCGAGGAGGTACTCGACGATCCAGTCGACCGTGTCCGCGTAGTAGCTGAAGACCAGCACCTTGCGGCGGTTCCGGGTGTCCTCTGGACCGATGCCAGTCTCTCTGGCTTCCCCGGCGATGGCAGCCAGTTGGTCGACCAGTTCAGCCAGGGTGGGATCGGTCGAACGGGTGACTGTTCGGGCGGTTCGGGCGAAGGATCGGAGCAGATCCCGATCTCGTGACACATGGCGGCGCAGCCGGTCGATGTTGTACTCGTCGGCGTGGTCGACCAGGCCGGCATACTCATCGACGTAGCTGTCCACGTCATCGGAGTCGGTAGCCATCCAGTCGGCCAGCGCTTCACCAGTGGCTACCTTCCCGCTGTCCAACAACTCGAGGAACGCGTCGTGACTGGCTGCCATACGTTGGCATGTCTGAGCGAACGCGTAAGGGGACGACTCGAACCGTTTCAACATGCCTGATCGCAGCAGACCGGCCAGCTGGATCTCATGCGTTTCGAGGTCTTGATCGAGGCGGTACTGAGATGGGGCGTAGCGGGCCAGGGTCAGGGATTCGGGATCATCCGGGGGAGTGTCGGGATCGAGGGCCTTCTTGAATCGGTCGAAGAACTGGCGGAGTACCGCGTCGAGGTCGTAGCTCACCTTCCGGACCCGCGGGGTCGGGAACGTGATGGTCTGTTCGTGCCCACCAATCTTCACGGTGTCGTTCGGGTAGTAGCGCTTGACGAACGACCGGGTACGGCGCACGGCCACCGCGTCCAACACGTCGAACAGATGCTCGGGGGTCAGATCGTCGGGATTCAGGGCCATGGCCTTAGCGAAGTGGTCCCGCATCGAAGGGATACCCACATCCGCGAACGCGGCGTCGTTGCGCATGAAGTAGCCGAGCTGGTGGTACAAATCCCACAGGCTGTTGTTCACCGGCGTGGCCGTCAGCAACACCAGCTTCTTCGGGGGAGTCCCACCAAGCAGGCGTCGGAGTGCTTCGGCCCGCTGCGTTCCAGGGTTGCGCAGGTTGTGGGCCTCGTCGACCACCACCATCGCATAGTCGTTGATTCCAGCTTCGAGCTTGTCACTGGTCGCATGGTCGGGGTTGAGCCGCTTGTCAGACATAAGGTCCTCGTACGAGATCAACTCCATCGGCAGCATGAACAGGGATCGGAACGCCCGCCACGGACCATCCCTCAGGGTCGCAGGCGTCACCACCAGCACCCGCTGTCGACGGTCCAGCGCCGCCTCGCGGATCAACTCGCCGGCGAGAAAGGTCTTGCCCAAGCCCACTTCATCGGCGATAAGCACCCCGTGACGCTCCGCCAGAATGCGGCGAGCCCGCCAAAGCCCGTCAGCCTGGAACGAGGTCAGGTGGATCTGCGGTGCACCCTCGGCCTCGGCCTCTTCTAGCAGTTCTGCGCCGTACCGCTCCCACAGCATCCGCAGGTAGATCAGATAGGGGAGATGCGGCTCGAAACGTGCCTCGTACAACGCCGCTAAGTCGTAGTCGACAGCCTCGTCCCACAGTTCGTCGAACCACTCCTGCACCTGCCCGACAACGTGCGGTGAGTAGTTACCGAGGTTCAACTCCACGTTGGATGCCAAACCCGCATAGGTGAAGTTCGACGACCCCGCTACGACTCCATGGGAACGGTCGCCCACCAGGAATGCCTTGCCATGCAAGAAACGGCTTTCCAGTCTCCGGACCTGAACCGTGCCTGAGCGAAGCCACTCGACCAGGCGTTTCGTTGTCGCGTCGACCTCCAGAGAGAAGCCCAACAGATCCCGCTCGATGGCCAGATCACCCTCGTGTTCCACCAACGCGCCCTGTAGACGGGCCCGAGCCGCTCGGGCCCTATGTGCCGACTCGACGCCCAACACACGCCGACGCTTCTCCACAGGCTTCGGTTCCGCACCCAACAACAACCGAGTTCCCTGAACATCGTCCAAGGCGTCAGCAATCAACGAGTAACCACCCACGTTGAAATAGGCAGTGGCTACATCAAGGTCGGCACCACCCACGAACTCGGTGGCCGCATGCGTCACGAATCCGTTCACGGCTTGCGCCACCGTCCGTCCGGATCGATTGACCGCCAGTTGAGGCTTCGGCTCGGCGCTCAGGTTCACGAGCGGTTTATTGCTCGGCGGTGTACTGACCGAACCATTGACGGAGGTGATTTCGATAACTGGCAAGGGTGGTCGCTGCGTAATCGCTCCCACCTAGGAAGTCCTCAACGGCCTGCTCGTCTGCGTGGCCAGGGTCCAGCCCCCTAACGAGTGCGTATTCAACCCACTGCTGGGCGATCCTTCGTTTCTCTGCCTCCGTCGATGCTGCGTATCCGTGGTCATCGCCCGGGAAACGAGAGGCGCGCAGCCTCCACCGAAGGGCCGCCAATGGATCACCGCCTACGACGCTCCAGGCCGTCCATCCGTTGTAGGACCCTCCTCCCGTCACGCGCCTCGCGGCTCCAGATGGTGTATCTTCGGGGTGCCCGTCCACGTCTAGCACGCCTCCCTCGACCACGGTCGCGTAGTGCTCCTTCCCACCGTGAGTCATGACGAAGCGACTGCCGACCGCGACAAGACCAGCTTCCAGTAGGTCAGCAATCGATTCACGGGTGCCACTGGGCTGTGTTGCCGGTGGGGATCCGACAGGCTGGGATTCATCGACAGAAAGTGAGTCGGCGAGGAGGATCGCTCCCTCTACGGAAAGTCTGGCTTCTGTCCCATTGATATCAAGAACAACTACGCCGGGCTCATGCCTCACAGTGAGGACCCTGCCGTCGATACATCCGATCTGATGGCGGTGTTCTGTCATGTGATCCTCCTGAAGTGTTCGAGTACGGCGGCATGTCGGTCGGAGTAGGCGGTGTTCTCGTGGAAGGTCTCGTAGATCACGGCAAGGTCGCTCTCGTCAAGCCCATAGAGATGGGCGACGCAGGCGTCCAACTCGTAGATCAGGTCGCGCTTCGTGGCCTCGTCCGTCACCGATCCGATTGGAACTCCCACCGCTACTGCCCAATCGGCAAAACGGTCATCGACAGCGGCCAGCCTTCCCGCAATCTCCACCACCCTGGCGGCGATCGGGTCTTGATCGTGATCGACGTCGGGAATCGGGAAGTTGTTCAAGATGTAGAATTTGACATGCAACTCGACCACTCGGCGGGCATACCAGTCGAGAATCATCGAGGACAGCACCCCCAGTAGGTAGGCCTCGTCACGGGCTGTTCCGCTTGGCCAGAGAAGAGACGGCGCCATGTCAACCGAAACGACCTCGCCGGGGACAAGCGAGGTGATCACGGTACGGGTGTTTGTGCGGTTGGTGACGTCGCGAAACATGATCCGGGGTCGCCGACACGCCAGCGTCGAGGGATCCTCCAGGTATTCGCGGTCGAACTCGGAGAAGACCGACCTCTTGTGATTGTGGGATCGGAGTCTCTTGGCTTGCAGGTGGGCCGTGATAGCTTCCGAGTCGACAGATGCGTAGTACTGGCCGGTGTCGGGATTCCATATGTCGAAGGCTCTACCGGAGTACACCGGCCACATGTCCGGGTTCATGGAGCTGCGCCCGGCGTCGAGGACGAATCTGTGCTTGTCGTTGGCGGAGTCGAGCTCGCGGTACGGGCGGACTCGCCACTGTCGAGAATGAACCGATGGCGATCCGCCGTCGAGTGCAGCTCCGCATATGGCCGGACCCGCCATGTCAGCGGTCGGTCGGTCGGTCGGACGGACGGACGGACGGACGGACGGACCATCCCGGGAACCTATCTAAGTCGGCCCGGTCGAGGCGAGGATGTTGGCGCAGTTTGCGGAAGGTGTTGAGAGCCGCCTCGGATGGCAGCAAGGGGAAGGCAGCAGCCTCCGTCCAGGTCAGAAACTCCTCCACCTCGATCTCGGTTGCTGCCGAGCCGTGGCCGTACGCCAGTCCACTTGAATAGGGACCTCTCATCGCCACCCGGCCGGCGAAGGCGGGTCCCTTGCGGATCGAGCACAACGCAATCGTGTACTGCTGATGGACGTCTTCAAACACCCACTTGCCGTTGTTGACAAGCTGTGTCGTGTCGGTGAACGCACCGCCAGCGAGAACAGTCGTGCGCCACTTCTGAAAACCGGGCGCAGCGAGGGCCTGGCGGGGGAGTACCACGCCGATCGTCCCCCCGGCCGCGACGAGGTGCCAGAACCGCCATCCAAACGCTTGATAGAGGTCCGTGTCGCCCGCGCCCAACTTGAACGTTCTACGGATCAGCGCCGCCATCCGCTTGGCCTCGGCCATGTCCCGCTGGTATGCATCATCCAGGTCAGGTCGCTCGCGTTGCAGTGCGTTGATAACCGCGTTCATCTTTCCCACCGATAGTGCCCGTATGCCTGGTTTGTGCCGGCCCCACCATTGCTGCTTCTCGACCTTCAGCTTCTCCCATGGCGGGTTGCCTAGAACACAATCGAACCCTGGACGTTCCCGGAGGAACACCTCGGGGAAGGCGGTAGGGAAGTGGATCGGATCCAGCCTCTTGATCTGGGCCACGACCTTGTGTTCTTCACTCAGCCGTATGAAGGTGTCCTCGTCGTAGTTCTCAGGCAGGCCGCAGGCACCCGCCCGATGGGCTGCCACCACGTCGAACAAGGCGCGGGCGCCAGCCACGGCGTCGAGAGCGTCATGATGGGCAGCGCGGGCCTCATCGATTTCTCGCTTGGTCGCGTCAGAGGTCCGGGCCAGGCGGAGCAGCGCCGACTTGGAACGAGCGAGCAGATCCTCGAGCAGGGTGCGGAACAGGCTCGGGGACGCCGGGTCGGCGTCGGGTTCGAACTCCGCTACCACTTCGTCGAGGGTTCCAATGCCGGTCAGGCTGTCCCCACACACAAGGTTGTGGTCTAGGAACGAGAGAGGCAGCCCGGGGACGAAGGTGTGCACCCAAATTGCCAGGCGGGCGAGTTCCACGGCCACCCGGTTGCGGTCCACGCCGTAGACGCAGTGCCGAGCTACCTGGCGCCTGATGAGCGAACTCGACTCGATGTCAACGCCAACTCCAAGCTCGCCCAGCGATCGAAGCGCCGTGTTGCGCAACCGGTTGAGTTCATCGTTCACGGCCCCGACGGGATGCAACGCCAGCCATGTCGACAGCCGGGTTTCGATCCTATCCAGGGCAGCTACCAGGAAGTGACCCGATCCCATCGCGATATCCGCACAGCGGAAGTCGAAGAACGCGTCCGCTAATCCCGCTGAGTCGCCGTCCTCCCAGAGCTGGTCCAGCCGATGAATGTGGTCGTCAAGTGATGCTTTGAGTGCATGGTCCAAGAGATGCTTAACCGCGAATCGTTTGGTGAAATAGCTGCCGGTGGCCTTGCGTACGCCTAGCCGGTTGTGTAGATAGACGCCTCCGGCCTCGACCTCCACCGGATCGTCATGTCCGGCTGGAACGTAGACGTGCTGGTCCTTGCCTCTGAGCTTTCGGACGGTCAGATCATCCTGAGCGATGGCGAGCCGCGACTCCAGCAATCCCTCGTAGATGGTCCCGAACTCCCGGACCGAGAGCGCCCGGAAGTCAACCGGTCCCTCACCTTCGAGGGTCTCGTCGATCAAGAGCCTGGCCAGCACCGGAGCGAACTCCGCATCAGTAAGCCTCAGAGTCGATAACGCGGAGCCTGCCCGGCTCGCTTCCGGGTCATCGGAGAAGAGACCGCCGTTGTAGGGAGGTACCCCCCAGCTGACGTTCCCCTTGTCGACCGCATCCCACAGGTTGCAGATGTCATCCCAAAGAGCGGTCGCCCGGTCGTCATAGCGGTCGCGACCCTGCTGACGATCCTCCAGGAGACGACGGGCGATCTGCTTCAGCGAGTGATGGTGATAATGGTTGTTCGTGCTGTACGGCAGCAGGTCCTTGTCCTCCGCGTAGGCAACGAACAGCAACCGGAACAGGATCAGCATCACCTGCTCGTACGCGTCATCCAATTCCTCGTCGCTCGGATGGCGTCCGAGCGATTGGGCTACAGCCTTCGCCAGAGCCGGAACCGTGTCGAAGTAGATACGTTCACGTAGCCGGGTAGCCAACTCGGCGGCGAACCGCTCCGAGTTACCCAGAATCTTGTCGAGCGTGCCACCGTCAACCAGCGCATCAGCTGAGAAAAGCAAATGCAGGTAGCCCGCCTGGTTCCCGGGCAACAACGACAGGTTCAACTCGACAAAGGTCTCGGGACGGCCCTTGCGTCCCACTCCCGTGTCAGCTCTCGCTGCGTAGATGCGGATCTCCGACGCCCGAGTGAGGATCACCCAATCGACGTTCTGCTGATCGGCAACCGCCAATCCACGTGACACCGGTGATGCGCCTCCGAAACGTTGAGCCGGCGCGTCGAACGGTTCGTCCTCATCGCAGAACACCGCGATGGCCCGATTGCGTTCCCCGATTGTCAGAATCGACGTGTTGATCCCAGTGGCAGGCTTAACCGAGAAACCCAGCCTCTCCACCAGACGACGGCCGCGATCCATGAGCAACGGTGAAGACCGCCTCACCGCATCAGGCCACTCCGCCATCTCCCGCACCCCGGTGACCAACTCATGAGTGGCTAACAACCCGACATTGCGCAAGCCCGGAACGGGGGAGTCCAACTCGGCTAACGCTGCCAGCAGGAAGCGGTTTGCCGCATGACGGTTCGGCTCACCCAACGCAACGGCCGCCAGGCGCTCCACCTGGGACACCTCAAGATCATGACGAACCACCGGCTGCTCACCCGACGGCCCACACAAGGAAATGCGGGCGCCATCGGTAGTGGGATAGAAGGCGAGCAACAAGACCGGGCTAGCCCGGCCAGCCCGTCTTGTGGACCACGCCCGCCGCATCACCGCAGCGTTGGGCCTCCGCCGCGTCTCCACCAGTACAATTTCCAGCCCGTGCCGAGCATCCTGAGCAAACAACCCGGCCTGATGCAGAGTTTCCGGAAACCCCTCCGGCGCGGTCCATAGAACAGGATCGCGCTTGATCAGAAACTGATCGGTCAATCCGCGCATCGCGCCGTCCGTGCGCCGAGATCTACCAGGGCCACAAGACGAGAGAAGAAAGGCCGGCCATAACGCCCGACCAAACGACCATGCTGGGTCATTTGGTTGTGGCGAACTGGTTGATTGTGTTGTTGAGGTCCGGGCGCTGGTGTGCAGCCATGCACGAGAAACGGTAGCAGTACGTGGAAGAACTTATGGAGATCGTGCGGCGCACCGCAAACCTACGTGAAGACCTTCGGCTTCACATGGAAGTGCCCACTTGAAGTGCCCACTTGCTGTCTCCGATTCTCGATGGGTCGTCGCATGGACCGGAGAAGCTGGGTGGTGATCCGCTTGTGGTCGAGGATTCGGTGGTCAGGACACCCTGGGTGACAGGCGGAAGCGCACGAAGGCGATGGCCAGGAAACACACGCCGAAGGTGGCCCTGGCCGCCATCTCCAGGACCACGTCGCCTCCTTCGGCGCCGAACAGCATCAGCTTGTTGAACGCCGAGTTCGCCCAGCCGTGCGGCGTGATCCGCGCCAGAGTCTGCATCTACTCGGGCGTGATGAACAGGGCCACAAGTGGAGTGACGATGCCGCACTGACACAACGGGAATAAATCCGGCACGGATTACGTTCATGTTATTTGCGGGGTCGGGGCCCCGCGCCATGCAAGCCTGCCGACGATTTGGAACACGAAGAGGAGATCCCATTGGTACAACACCCAGTGAGCGCGGAGGTTGCCGCCACCCTCGGAGCGTTTGTCCAGGGGGGCGTTGGACCGTATCACAGGGTCCTCACTGGAGTATTCGAGCGGGCTGGCTATGGTTCCGCCGCTCGATACGATCCTGGCAATCCCGCTATGCAGCCCAGTAAGGAACATCGTGTCCGCGAAACAGTCATGGCGGCTGTACGATCACCGGTGCGGTCACGTGATCTGGTGGAGGGGATCCTCTCCGAGTACCGGGCCCACGGCCTCTTTGATGAAGACAGTGGCGATGCCAAGAGGAAACGCCGATTGGCGAAGGCTGCCTTTGCTCGCGTCAACTGGGAACTAACACGAGCCGGCGAGATCCGGCCCACCAGCGTTTCAAACGTAGGCATCGTCGCGGAACGTCCCGCCATCGAGGATCAACTCGGGCGTCTACGCCGAGCAACGGACGATCCGGCCCTGATGCTGGGAACGGCCAAGGAACTGCTTGAGTCTACTGCTAAGTATGTCTGTGAGGCCTTCACCGTCCCGTATCGGGAGACTGCGTCTTTCAGCGAACTGTGGCATCTCGCGAGAGATCGGCTAGGTCTGCTACCGCAGCAGGTCGATATGAGCAAGGCAGGCAGCAAGGAACTTCGCGCCATCCTGCAGTCATCGTGGAGCATTGCCGAGATGACGAACCAACTCCGCAACCGTGAAGGCACGGGCCACGGAAGGACTCTGCCGACGGCGATCAGTCCTGAAGTAGCCCTGCTGGTCGTCCGAGAGGCCTGTAGCGTCACTGAGTTTGTACTTGAGACACTCGATCGGCAGATGGGTCGATCCTGAACAGCGCCGCTGTCCTCATGCAGCCCTTGCTGTCACGCCGACCCGACATGAGCAGGAATACAAACCTGTTGGAGAGCGCAGACCAAGCGACCTGACCAGGTGTCCCATAATGCACGTTATGTAAAGTTGCGGTCTCAACGCTCTCTTCAGAACCCCCTCAGCGCCTACATGTGCACAAAGGGGCGATGGGTGACATAATACTTCCGACAGTGGTACTATATGGTCATGGACTTGTTAGGGGTAGCCGATGCAGCGACCGAGCTCGGCGTCAGCCGTCGCCGGGTTCGGCAGATGCTCGCTCGCGGAACCATCAGAGGTCAGCGAGTCGGGAGGACATGGGTCATTGATCCCAGCGCCCTCGAGACCCTGAGACAGTATCGCGCCACCGCGGGTAGGCCATGGCAGCCGGAGTCGGCTTGGGCGTTGTTGGCTGTTGCTTGCGGCCGGGATACCGCCTTGTCTCCCTCCCAGCGTTCCCGAGCTCGCCGCCGTCTTGACGCGGGACTAGAACATCTTCTCGTACAGTTGGCAGTACGTGCCACGTTGCGCTCCTTCTACGCTCACCCTTCCATCCTTCCACTGCTTGGGGCGCAATCGGATGTCGTCCCCTCTGGTATCAGTGCGGCGGCCCACTACCGGCTCGACATAGTCGCAACGGACCAGTTCGAGGGTTATGTCACAACCGCCGCGTTGCCTGCCCTCGTCAGTCGGTTTGCTCTAGACGAAGACCCCGAGCGACCTAACGTTGCTCTGCGGGTCGTGGCGGACCGGCTCTGGCTCTTCGAGCCCGGTGACGAGGTTGCACCACCGGCAATCGTGGCTGTCGACTTGCTCGAAGCCTATGATGACCGGTCCCAACGCGCCGCCACCCAACTCCTGCAGCAGCTGTGAGCCGCTGGCCGGTACTAGACCGGGAGCCGGTCCAGTTGCCGATCCTGGCTGGTTACGAGCACAGCCTTTGGGAAACCCTGCTTGAACTCGCTGACCTCCGGCCTCAGGAGTGGACCCTCATCGGGGGCCAAATGGTGTTCGTCCACGCCATCGAGAGCGACGTCGAACCAGTGCGAGTGTCCTCCGATCTGGATGTGCTAGTGAACGCACGGGTAGTCACGGGTGGCGTCCGCGAATTCGTCCGAGCCATCCAGGGTCGGGGATTCGTGCTCGCTGGCGCGTCGCCCGAAGGGCTGGCCCACCGTTATCACCGTGGCCGAGTCAGCCTCGATGTGTTGGCACCCGAGGGTCTTGGACCGAGAACAGACATCACCACTACCCTGCCGGGACGTACTCTGGAGGTTCCGGGAGGCACCCAGGCAATAGCTCGGACCGAGCTATTGCCCATTGTCGCTGGTGAATCCGAGGGTCTGGTCCCTCGACCATCCCTGCTGGGCGCAATCATCATCAAAGCGGCCGCGGTCGACGCCGACGACCTACCACACGCTCAGCGAGGCGATCTGGCGCTACTTCTGAGCCTTGTCGAACAACCCATGGCAATGCGTGAGCAATTGACCCCAAAGGACAGAAAGCGTCTCAGGAACCGCTCCGGAATGCTCAACTCCGCACACGGCGCTTGGTCACCCCTACCAAGCTCTCAGGCTGACCGTGGCCGTAGCGCTCTCCGTCTACTTGTCAACCCTTGACCTTGACATAGCGGGGCCGCCTGTGCGGTTGGCAGGCAGCTCTCTCCCCGACCGGGCGCGGCCGGATGCGACCGATCACCGTAGGCGGCTGGCGTGAGGACCGCACGGAAGGGAACAACGGACATCTCGGAGTGGACGGAATGGTTCCTAGGGTGCCTCGGCTGAGCCATCGACGGAGCCGAGACGACCCTGGCATCTGTGCTAGCCAAAGCTCGCTTCTGGCAGCAGATCGAAGGCGCGCCGCTCAATGTGCGCCAGCGGAGGGTCATCAACCGACTCCTGGACTGGTTCGATTGGCAAGCTGACCACCTCGAAGTGGGCAAAGCTAGCCAAATGTTCCCAAGGGCAGAAAAACCACCCGGGCCTTCGCTCGTGGGATGGCTTCAGCCGGGCGGGGGTCTCGACGCCACTAGTCCGGTCCGTTCGAGGAACTCCCCGACGTCGAGCAGGAGCTCCTCCTGCCACCAGGGAGCGATCAACTGCACCGCTGGGGGCGGCGTCCATTCGTCGGCAAGGGGCAGGGAGATCGCCGGGCATCCCAACACGTTGACCGGGGACGTGAAGCCGCCCATGACGTCGCCGGTCCAGTGGCGTTTGTCCCCGACCACTATCCCGTCGACCCCGATCGTCTTGCGGTTGTGGCCGACCGTGGGCGTCAGGATCAGGTCGTATTCGGAGAATATCCTCCGGGCCGCCTGGATGATTCCGGCCTTCCATCGCAGCGCTCTCACGTGTTCGTCGGTCGTGGTCTGGATCGCCGTCTCGACGCGCCCCCGCACTTCGGCTCCGTATGGCTTGTCGGGGTCGTCGATCCACTGCCGGTGGACGGCGGCCGCCTCGGCGGAGGACAGCGCCATGCGGACCGGATCCGGAACCAGAGCCGGGTCCCGGAGCAGTTCGACCCCGGTGCCGGTCTCCCTGAGCCGGTCGCAGAACGTTTCGAACGCGGTCCTGATCTCATCCGATGTCGGCACCCACTCGAGCCAGCCTACGGGCAAGGCGACCCGGACCCGGTCGAGCGAGCGGAGCCTGCGGCCGGGCAGATCCCTGGGGTCGGACCAGGGGTCGCTCCGGTCGAACCCCTTCATTGCCCTGTACACGAGGCGAGCGTCGGCGCAGGTGGTGGCCAGCGGTCCCACGGTGTCCATCGATCCGGCGTACGGGAACACCCCGGTGAGCGGGACGCGGCCGTGGGTCACCTTGAGGCCGACTACGCCGCACATGGCGGCCGGTACCCGCACCGACCCTCCGGTGTCCGTGCCGATGGCGGCCGGGGCCATCCCGGCCGAGACAGCGGCGGCCGACCCCCCGGACGACCCGCCCGGCGACAGCGTGCGGTCCCAAGGGTTGCGAACCACCCCGAACCAGGGATTCTCGGAGGTGCCTCCGTACGCGAACTCGTCCAGCCCGGTACGGCCCATGATGATCGCCCCCGCGGCCTCCAGGCGTTCGACGACGGGAGCCGACACCGCGGCCTCGTTGCGGTAGAAAGCCGATCCGGCGGTCGTCACATGCCCGGCATGATCGATCAGGTCCTTGAGGGCTATCGGGACGCCCGCCAGCGAGCCGGCGCGGGACCCGGCGTCGACCAGATCGGCCTGCCGCAGCGCGCCGACGCGGTCGAGTTCCGTGAACGCATTGAGGCCTGGGTTCTTCGCCTCGGCGATCTCGAGGTAGCTCTCGACCACCTCGCGGGCGGTCCTCCTGCCGTCGCGGACAGACCGGACTATGGACTCGGCGGGGCCTACCCCATTCTTCTCAAGTCTATCCCGCCCGGTACAACCGGACCGGACATCGTGGGAGACCCCATCGCTAGTGGTCTGTCTGTGGAGTGGCGGTGTGGTATGGCGAGGCAGCGGTGTTCCTCGCAAGGCCCGCTGACGAAGGCGTACCCGCAGGGTACGTTGAGGAAGCGGAACGCAGCGACGGGGCGCCGATGGCCGCCAGAGCACCCGGTTGTTTCGCAGACAGACCACTAGGATCGGGCGTGGTTGCCGAGAGGAAAACGTGATGTCCAAGCGCCTTACCGCCGACCAGGTGGCTCAGTACCGGCAAGACGGGTACATATGCCCGGTTCGGGTGATGGATGGGGCCCGTGCGGCCGGCTACCGGCGGCTGCTCGAGGATTTCGAATCCGAGCAGGGTGGGCCGGTGTCAGGGGCCCTTCGCAACAAGTGCCACCTGCTGTTCCTATGGGTCGACGAGTTGATGCGTGACGCGACGGTGCTCGATACGGTCGAGGACCTGATCGGCGAGAACATCCTGTGCTGGAACACTCTGTTCTGGATCAAGGAGCCCGAGACCAAGTCCTACGTGTCGTGGCACCAGGACCTCAACTACTGGGGGCTGGACACGGACGACCTGATAACGGTGTGGCTGGCGTTGTCACCCGCTACGCCCGAGAGCGGCTGCATGAGCGTCCTGCCGGGTAGCCACCGGGGCGAGTTCATGCCCCATAGCGACACGTTCCAAGAGGACAACATGCTGACCCGTGGCCAGGAGATAACGGTGGAGGTCGACGAGGCCGACACCGTCTCGATGCCGTTACGGCCCGGTGAGATCTCGATGCACAACGGCCGGCTGGCTCACGCCTCCTCCCCCAACACGTCCGGCGACCGCCGGATCGGGGTCTCGTTCCACTACATGCCGACCAGGACCCGCCAGATCATCGGGGACTGGGACAGCGCTGCCCTGGTCCGCGGACAGGACACCTACCGGCACTTCACCCACACCCCTCGGCCCACCAGGGACTTCGACCCGGAAACGGTGAAGTTCCACAGCAAGGCCTCCGACGCGGTGCGCGACATCCTGTTCCATGGAGCCGACAAGGTACGGCAGACCCTCTGAACCTGGGCCAATCCGGACCGGTTGACCTTAGGCCACTACGAGCCGCTTCCCTGCAAGCGACGGCCGGGAGCGGTACCGATACTACGGTGTATACATAATGTATACTTTGACCCATGAGCACTACAACCGTCCGGATAGACCGTGAGACTCACGCGCGCCTCGTGCGGATGAGTGAACGGGCTGGGGTGTCTCTCGGGGCGATCATCCGGGACGCCGCCGAGGCGCTCAGTCGCCAACTGTTCGCCCATCGTGTGGCGGCCGAAGTCGCAGAACTCCGGAAGGACCAGGCAGCGTGGTCGTCCTACATGGAGCAAGCGGAGGCGACTTCGGTTGTCGATGGCCTCGATTGACGAACTCTGGCTCGTCGAATTCGGCAACCCCTATCCCGGAGAGCCGGCATCGCATAGGCCGGCCCTGATTGTCGGTCCGCCGCCGACGTTCGGGACCGGATTCCCGTTCGTCATCGTCGTTCCGCTTACGACAACGTACCGGCGTCTTTCCCTCCACGTCGAAGTCGAGCCGGCACCTCACTCGGGTCTCGACCGCACGAGCTTCATCCAGTGCGAGCTCATTCGCTCGATCAACCGCAGCAGACTCATTCGTCGTCTCGGTTTGGTAGCCCCCGACACCAGCCATCAGGTCAGGAGGATCATCCGAACGCTCCTGGGCCACTGACCAGACGCCCGTCGGCTGCGACTAGTCGGGCGTGGGCGCTACCCTCCCCCGGCCATGGACGACCTTCCGACTCAGAACACGCATATGCCACCATCTGCGCGTACGAGGGTGCGCCGCGGTCGGGAACGGGCCCGCTACAACCGGGCGGAGGTGTTGGAGATTCTGGACGCCGGGGTCATAGCCCACGTCGGCGTGGCCACACCCGACGGACCCCTCGTGCTCCCGATGGCTTACGGCCGCGACGACAAGATGCTCTACCTGCACGGGGCCATCGCCAATCACATCCTCGGTTCGGGTGAGGGACAGGAGATCTGCGCCACCGTGACGCACCTCGACGGGCTCGTGATGGCCCGCTCCCCCTTCCACAACTCGATGAACTACCGCTCGGTGGTGGTGCGGGGCCGCGGTCGCCGGATCCGCGACGATCGGCGGAAGCTCGAAGCACTCAGGCTCATCACCGACCACGTAGTAGCGCACTGGGACGATGTCCGCCCACCGTTACAGTCCGAGCTTCGCAAGACCCTGGTCCTGGAACTCCCTCTGGTGGAAGCGTCAGCGAAAGTGAGAACAGGGGATCCGATCGACGATCCTGAGGACATCGAAGGCCCCTGGTGGGCGGGGACGGTACCGATCACGACCCGCTTTGGCCGGGCGACCCCGTCGGCAGACCTGGAGTCCGGCTCGAGTGTCCCGGCACCCCTGCGCGCGCTGACCGATCTGACGCTAGACGAACGCCGCCAGCCTCATCGCAGGTGACATAGAAAAGAGAGATCAGAGACCGATGGCACAGCCGTCGCCCCTGGGATCGGAGCCACCCCAGAGGACACCGGTCTCCGGATCGCGCACGATGATCTGCCCTCGGCCTACCACCGTTGTTCGCAGGGCGCCCGAAGCGGGACGGACGGGGTGCCCGAGTCGGGCCAGGGCGCTGATCGTGCCCTCCGGTATGGTGTCCTCGACCCAGATCTGACCATTGGGCGGGTCGTCGTAGATCGAGAAGCGAGGCTCGTCTATGGCACTCTGGGGATCCATGCCGCGGTCCACCAGATTGATAACCGCCTGGACGTGTCCCTGGGGCTGATTCCACGCGCCCATCACCCCGAAAGGTCCCACGAGCGACCCGTCCGGCCGGGTGAGCATGGCAGGGATGATGGTGTGGTAGGGGCGCTTCCCGCCCTCCATGGCATTGGGGTGGTCCGGTTCGAGGACGAACCCGGCGCCGCGGTTCTGCAGGCTGAACCCGCAGCCACGGGGCACGATGCCGCTTCCGAAGCCGTGATAGTTGCTGTTGATGAAGGAGCAGGCGTTCCCCTCTCCGTCGACCGTGCACAGGTAGACGGTGTCGGATCCGCCCGGCAGGTGGCCGGCGGTTGCGAACTCGATGGCGGCCTCGGAGGAGATGAGCCGGCGACGCTCCGCCGCGTACCCTTTGCTGAGCATGGCGGCGACGGGGACGCGGGCGCGGGTGGGATCCGCGATGTAGGCCCGGGCGTCGGCGAAGGCCAGGCGGACCGCCTCGATGGTCGTGTGCAACGCTTCCGGCGACCTCGGTCGGGTCGAGGGGATGTCGAATCCCTCCAGGATGTTCAGAGCCATCAGCGCGGTGATGCCCTGGCCGTTGGGAGGACACTCGTAGACGGTGTAGCCACGGTAGGTGGTTGAGATCGGGCTGTCGAAGGATGAACGGTGATCTCGCATGTCGTCGGCCGTCATGCAGCCACCGTTCATCTGCACAGCCTCGACGATGGCCCGCGCCGGCCACCCGCTATAGAACGCGTCGGCGCCGCCCTCCGCCACGGCGCGCATCACCCGGGCGATGGACGCGTTTCTCCACACCTCGCCTGGCCCTGGAGCACGGCCGTCGACCAGCAGATCGTGGCCGGCAGGTCCCCTAGCCCTCAAGAGGTCTTCTTGCCCCTTCCAGCCGCCGCTGATGATGGGCGTCACCGGAAACCCGTCCTCGGCCAGCGCGATGGCCGGTGCCAGCACCTCAGCCATCGACATCCGCCCGAAGCGCTCCACGGTGTCCACCCAGCCTGCGACCGCGCCGGGCACCGTCACCGCGTGGGGTCCCTGTGGATCGAAGCCAGCCGGTCCCCCGGCCATTTCCGGTGTCAGAGCCTTGGGACTCCGTCCGCTGCCGTTGACGGCGTCGACCACACCTCGGCCGGAGTCATAGAAGAGGGCAAAGCAGTCACCGCCGATGCCCGTGGAACCCGGTTCGACCACCGCCAGCGCCGCGGCGGTCGCAACGGCGGCGTCGGCTGCATTGCCGCCCGACTGCAGCACCGAGACACCGGCCAGGGTGGCCAGCGGCTGGCTCGAGGCCACCACACCCCTCGTCGACAGGATCGGCGAGCGTCGGGACTCCCATCGGATCGGATGTTCGAACACGCTCCCAGGCTACACAGTCGGGAGTCGCGGACTCAGGCGGCGCCAGTTCGTCGCGCAGCCATGGGTAGCCTGAATCTTGGAACTATGGCGACGCGCTGTCTTCTTGCCAGCGGAGGACGGGGCGGCGGGCGGCGGTGGCCTCGTCGAGGCGGCCTATGGGTGCGGTCCAGGGAGCGTGGTGCAGCGTGGCGGGATCGCCCTCGGCCTCCTCGGCCACCGCGATCAGGGCATCGACCAGCGCTTCGATCGCCTCGGGAGGCTCGGATTCGGTGGGTTCGATCATCAGGGCCTCTTCGACGATCAACGGGAAGTAGACCGTGGGCGGGTGGAAACCGTGGTCGATCAGGCGCTTGGCGATGTCGTACGTCCGCACCCCGAGTTCCCGGCGCTGGCGGGAGCCGGAGAAGACCACCTCGTGCAGTACCGGGCGGTCGTATGGCAGGTCGTAATGGCCATGGAGCAGGGCGCGCACGTAGTTGGCGTTGAGCACGGCCTGCCCTGAGGCGGCCCGCAGGCCGTCGAGCCCCAACGCCCGCATGTATGCGTAGGCCCGAACCAGGACGGCGGCGTTGCCCTGGAACTGCTGGAGCCGGCCGATGCTGCGCTCGGGCGCGACCAGGCGTACCAGACCGTCATCGCTTTCCTCCACCACCGGCGTGGGCAGGTATGGGGCCAGTTCCTCGGAGCACAACACGGGTCCGGCGCCCGGACCTCCGCCACCGTGAGGGGTGCTGAAGCTCTTGTGGAGGTTGAGGTGGACGACATCGAAGCCCAGGTCTCCGAAGCGCACGCGGCCCATGATCGCGTTGAAGTTCGCTCCGTCGCCGTACAGGTACCCGCCGGCGTCGTGGATGAGTCCGGCGACCTCCTCGATGCCGCGCTCCCACAACCCGAGGGTATTGGGCGCGGTGACCATGACGGCCGCCACCGTCTCGTCGAGTTCTCGCTCGATCGTGGCCCGGTCGAGCGAGCCGTCGGCGCCGGTCGGGATCTGGGCGACCTTGAATCCGGCCATGGTGGCCGTCGCCGGGTTGGTGCCGTGAGCCGAGTCCGGAACGAGGATACGGCGGCGGGTCTCGAGCTCTCCCCGATCATCGAGAGCGCTGGCCACCATGAGAACACCTGCCAGCTCTCCGTGCGCACCCGCCGCGGGAGAGAAACTGACATTTGGTAGGCCGGTGAGCTCGCCCAGACCACGACCCAACTCCAACTGGATACGCAGCGTGCCCTGGACGTCCTCCGCCAGGGCCTGCGGATGTGCTCGTGCGAACCCGAAAAGGGACGCCATCGTGTCGTTGACCTTCGGGTTGTACTTCATGGTGCAGGAGCCCAGCGGGTACGTACCGGAGTCGATCCCGAAGTTCCGAACTGACAGGGCCGTGTAGTAGCGGACCAGCCCTCCCTGGCTTAGCTCGGGCAACCGCACGGAGTCGCGCAGCAGACGATCGTCCGGAAGAGGAGCCTCCTCCCCCGCCCACGAAGGCACATCGACCGCACGGCGGCCCGGTTCTCCGCGATCGAAGCTCAGGCGCGCTCCGAAGTCCGCTACGCCGGGTCCGGAGCCGCTCACTCCTCTCCCCCGATCTCCGCCAGCGCCCTGATCAATGCGTCCACGTGCGCATCGGGCGTCGCCTCCGTCACGGCGAACAGCAAGGCATCGCGTGCCTCGGGTTCCGGCCGGGCCGACACATCAAGACCCGCTCCGATACCGCGCGCCGCCAGTTGGGCTGCGAGTTCGCCGGCGGGGACGGGCCCTCGAACGAGGAACTCCTGGAACCAGGGCCCGCGGTCGGGTGTCTGGTAGCCGGGCAGCGCCGCGATGCGTGAGGCGGCGTCGTGGGCGCGCTGGTAGCAGAGCACTGCGGATTCGCGCATTCCCATCGGGCCGAGCGCCTGGACGGTGATGGTGAAGGCAACCGCTATCAGGGCCTGAGCGGTGGAGACATTCGACGTGGCCCGCTCCCTCCGGATGAACTGCTCGCGGGCCTGCAGCGTGAGCACGTATCCGGTGCGCTGTTCTCCCCTGCCGTTTCCGTCAGCGAGCTCCCGGGTACGCCCGACGATGCGGCCGGGCATCTGCCTCAGATACTTGGTGCGCGCCGCGAACAACCCGAGGGAGGGCCCGCCGTAGTTGGGAGGGCCCGCCAGATCACGGCCCTCGCCGGTCACGATGTCGGCGCCGGCATCGCCCGGCGCGCGCAGCAGGCCCAGAGCGAACGGATCGGCGACGGCCACGAACAACGCACCCACGCCATGGGCGGCGTCGGCAAGCGGTTCGAGATCCACGATGGTCCCGAGGAAATCCGGCTGCTGGGCCACCAGGCAGGCGTGCTCCTCACCGATCGCATCGGGCGACGGGACAGCATCCACGCCCAGCCCGGCGCCCCGTGCGTACGTGCGGACCACTTCAGCGGTTCCGGGATGGATCGGCTCGAGCAGTGCTACCGTCCTCCGCTTCGTGACTCGGGCCGCCATCAGGCAGGCTTCGGCGGTGGCGCTGGCCACGTCGTAGAGTCCGGCGTTGGAAACGTCCATCCCTGTCAGCTCGCAGACGACCGACTGGTATTCGAACGCAGCCTGCAGGGTTCCCTGGCTGATCTCCGGCTGGTACGGCGTGTAGGAGGTGGCGAACTCGGAACGCCCGGTCAGGAATGCGGTGATAACCGGGATGGAACGCCGGTACGCTCCTGCGCCCAGAAAATCAGGTCGCCACGGGTCAGCATTGGCGCCGGCGAGTTCCTCCATCAACGCGATCAACTCCGGCTCCGGTAGCGCGGGCGGGAGGTGGATCGCCGGATCCCGCATCGCTGCGGGCAGGTCGGCGAATAGCGCGCCCACATCGGGGGCGCCGATCCGCTCCAGCATCCGGGCGCGATCTGCCTCCGTGGCGGGGATGTAGGGATGCGGTGAACCGGAGGACCGTGCGGACATCAGGGTCTCAATGCTCCTCGATCAACGTCCGGTAGGCGGAAGCGTCGAGCAGGTCGTCGAGCTGTGCCGCATCGGCCATGCGGACGCGGATCATCCAGCCGTCACCGTAGGGTGAGTCGTTAACCAGCTCCGGTTGGTCTTCGAGGTCCCCGTTGGTAGCGACCACCACGCCATCCACCGGGGCGTAGAGGTCGGAAACGGTCTTGGCCGATTCGATCTCGCCGCAGGTCTCACCGGCGGACACGCTGTCTCCCTCGGGGGGAAGGTCCAGGTACACCACGTCTCCCACATTGTCCTGAGCGAAGTCCGTGATGCCGATCGTGGCCTGGTCCGGATTCTCCTCGTCGCGGCGCAGCCACTCGTGCTCCTCCGTGTAGAGAAGGTTGTCGGGAATCTCGTAGTCGGCCTTCATCACTCCCTCGACTTTCGGTAGAACGGGCGGCGCACGACTTCGACCGGGAGCATACGGCCGCGTACGTCGACATCGAAACGGGCGCCGGTCTTCGCAAGCTCCACGGGAAGGTAGGCCATGCCGATGCCGAGACGCAAGCTCGGGCTGAAGCTTCCGCTGGTGAGCCGAGCCACGGGGTCGCCGCCTTCCGGAGCGTGCACGGCGTAGCCCGACCGCAGTACGCCGCGCCCGCGCGCCTCGAGGTGGGCGAGCCGCCGTGTCCGGGGTCGCCCCCGCGCCTCGACCAGCGCATCGCGCCCTGTAAATGGCGCACCGTCATCGAGGGTCACCGCAAAACCCAGGCCGGCGTCGTAGGGGCTCGTCTCCGCGTCCAGATCGTTGCCGTACAGGGGCAGCGCAGCCTCCAGGCGCAGCGTGTCCCGCGCCCCGAGACCCGCCGGCGATGCCCCTCCCTCGATCAGCGCATCCCACAACGCCGCGGCCTGCGCGAGCCCGACTACGCACTCGCCGCCGTCCTCGCCCGTATAGCCGGTGCGGGCGAACATGACCTGCCCACCGTCCCAGTCGAGTTCCACGCAGGAGCGCATCTCGAGCCCCTCTACGGCGGGCCCGAGGACCGTGCTCAGAAGCGACAACGCGTCCGGACCCTGCACGGCCAGCATCGCGGTCTCAGCGGTGATCTCGGAGGCCTCGTCGCCGAACACGGACCGGAGCCGGTCGAAGTCCTGCTCGGCGTTGGAAGCGTTGTGGACGACCGCCCACCGCTCTCCGGCCAGCCGGTAGACGAACACGTCATCATCGATGCCCCCGGCCTCGTTGCAGTAGAGCGAGTAGTGCGCCTTGCCGGGCACGAGCCCGGTCACATCGAAGGTGGTCACCGATCTGAGCAGCGGCCCCGCCTGCGATCCCTGCACCAGGGCCCGGCCGAGGTGAGAGACATCGAAGACCCCCACCCCTTCGCGTACGGCATGGTGCTCGCCGACTATCCCCTGGTACTGGAGCGGCATCTCCCAGCCGGCGAAGGGTGCGAAGCGGGCGCCGAGGGCTTCGTGCCGGTCCCGCAGGGTTAGCTGTCTGAGCCTGCGTCCGGCGCCCGAACCGCCGTCTTCTGTCACACCCTCAGTTTAGCGACGGTTTTTTCACGGCCTTGGCTTCATGATGAAGACCCCCGGCATTATTCAGGCCGACCGAATGCGCCTCCTAGGCGGGCTGCTTCGATGCGGGCATCATCCCAACCCATCTCCCGTAGTACTGACTCGGTGTGCTCGCCAGGGTCGGGGGCCGGGCCGGTCGGGCGGAGGTCGGCGCCATCCATCTCGAACGGAGTCGCCACCGTGCGGAACGTACCCGCGCCAGAATGCTCGATCTCGGGAAAGAGGCCCAGCATCTCGGCCTGGCGATCAGAGGCCACCTCGCTCAGGCTGGAGGCCGGACCCCAGACCAGGCCCGCCTCGTCGAGGATCCTGCCCCACTCCCCCAGTGTCCTGGTCGCGAAGGCCCGATCGAGGCGCTCGACTACCAGCGCCATGTTCTCTAGGCGGGCATCGGCGTCGGCGAAACGCACGTCATCGATCATGTCCTCGACACCCAGCGCCAGGCAGAGCGGCCGCCACATCGCACCCCCGGGCATGGTCAGGAACAGCCACCGGCCGTCCGAGGTGCGGTAGCGGTTGTTCAGAGCGGTGACCTCGGACGATCTCGACCGGTGTTCACGGTCCCGTCCGTCCACCAGGGCGGCGGCCAGCATGCTGGCCATGGTCCAGATCCCCATGGAGAGGAGGCTGGTGTCGACCACCTGGCCGCGGCCGGTCCGCTCGGCGGTGCGGAGGCCGAGCAGGATCGCAGCCACCATCGCCATGGCAGTGGCGTGATCGCCGGGTCCCGTCGGTGGCTTAGGAGCGTCGCCATCGGGCGGGGTCATGGTGTCGATCATGCCACCGCGGGCGAAGAAGGCGGTCATGTCGAAGCCGGGCCGGTGGGCCTCGGGGCCCCGGCTCCCGTACCCGCTCACCCGGGCCACCACCAGCCGCGGATTTACCTCCAGCAGGTCGGACGGTTCCAGGCCGTACTTCACCAGCCGGTAGTTGAGCATGTTGGTGAGGAACACGTCGGCGGAGCCCGCCAGCGCCAGCAACGCCTCCCGGCCCGCCCCGGTGTTGACCGCCAGCGTTACGGACCGCTTGCCCCGGTTGCTGACCGTGAACGGATAGTCCACCTCGGCGGCGGAACCGCTGACCTCGGGAGAACGGAGGAAGCCGCGGACTGGATCACCGGTGGGGGGCTCCACCTTGATGACATCGGCGCCCAGATCGGCCAGGACCGCGCCCGCCGCGGGCGCAGCGATCCAGTTGGCCAGCTCGATGACACGTACGTCATCCAGGGGCTTCATGTCTCGGTCATCCGAGCAGGCGCCACACGTTACGTATCCGAAGCTCCGAACACGTTGCCCACCAGCCGGTCCAGTACCCCATCGAACTCCGCCTGGGACTGGTCCACCGCCAAGCCCTCCAGGAGGGCCCGGCTGAAGCTCGCAACCATGCCGCGTTGCCGGGCCAGGCGCTCGCACGCCTCCACGTGGTCGTAGCCCCCGGAGAGGGCCGCTACCCGGACCACGTTGGGATGCTCGACCAGACCCATGTACAGATCGTCCCGGCTGGGAAGCGTCAGCTTGAGCATCACGCCCGAGTCCCCGAGCCGGCCCAGCCGGGCCAGGATGGCCCGCAGCAGCAGGTCCTCGGCTCCGGCCTTTTCCGGGCTGTTGATGTCCACCTCCGGCTCGAGGATGGGAATCAATCCGGCCTCCAGAATCCGCTCCCCCACCTCGAACTGCTGCTCCACGTTGGCCTCGATGCCATCCCTGTCGGCCAGCTTGATGACCGAGCGCATCTTGGTGCCGAAGACGGCGCGCCCCCGGCCTTCTTCCAGCAGATCCTCCAGGCCGGCCATCGGCTTCATGAGTTGGACGCCGTCGCGCTCCTCGTCCAGACCCTCGTCCACCTTCAGGAAGGGCACCACGCCCTTCTCCTGCCACAGGTAACGGGCCGTGGCAACACCCTCGATCCGGCGGCGCATCGTGTCGGCGAACAGGATGGCTCCCAAGATCCTGTCCCCGCCGAAACCGGGGCTGGTGATTATCCGGGTTCGCATGTCGTGGATCAGATCGAACATCTCGTCGCTGGTCGAGTAGGCGTCCTCCGGTACCCCGTATCCCGCCAGCGCCTTGGGTGAGCTACCCCCGCTCTGGTCCAGGGCGGCGATGAACCCCTTCCCTTCCTTAACCTTCTGCAACTGGTTTAAGTTCATGTTCTCGTTCCGGCTAGTCCTACTTCGTGGGCCCGCACCGGCGGGACGGTCCGCCCGCGCTCGCCGCTACGTTAATGGTGTGAGCACCGACTATCCGCAGCCCCGGTCTCCCTCGAAGATCTCCCGCGCCACCCGGGCCGTGGGCCGCAAGATCGAGGGGCAGTTCTCACGACACGGCTGGGCCTTCCGGCGACTGGCTATCTCCCATGCCACGAACGTGGCCGGAGACGCCCTGGTGGCCCTGGCCCTGGCCGACACGCTGTTCTTCTCGGTGCCCACCACGGAGGCTCGGGGCAATGTGGTTGCCTTCCTTCTCCTCACCCTGGCACCCTTCGCCGTGATCGGACCCGTGCTCGGGTCGCTGGTCCACCGGCTGCCTCGCAGCCACCGGGCCGGCCTGGCCGTCGGATCGTTGGGGCGGGTGGTGCTGGTGATCGCCATGATGCGGGCGGAGACCGACGTAGTGATGCTGTCGATGGTGTTCGGGATCCTGGTGCTGTCCCGGATCTACGGGATCAGCCGTAGCTCCATCCTGCCCACCGCGCTACCGAATCCGGCCGATCTGGTGGAGGCCAACGCCCGCCTCGCCCGGCTCGGAATCCTCGCCGGCGGAGCAGTCCTCCCGATCGGGCTGGGAGCCATCAATCTGGTGGGAAGCACAGCCGCCCTCGTGCTGGCAGCCGTTGTCTTCGCCTGGTCGGGCGTCTCCGCTCTGGGTCTGCGAGTAGACCTGCGGCCGGCCGCCCGGGATCCGGGCGCGGAGGCGGTGCATGCCGCCCGGTCCCCCGCGTCCCGGCGGGCGGTCCGCCACGCCCGCATAGCTACCGCCATCGTCCGCCTACTGAACGGCTACCTCCTCCTCCTGGTGGCCTTTGTGTTCCGGGACAACGAAGCGGGAATAGTGGGATTCGGCAGCCTGCTGCTCGCCGCCGGCGCCGGATTCGGCGTGGCATCGCTGCTGGCGCAGTTCCTGGCTAGGCGCCTTCGCGAGGAACCGATGGTGGTGGCGGCCCTAGCCCTGGAGGCGGCCGCGGCGTTCATCAGCGCCCACGTGTTCGGGGTGTGGTCGGCCGCGGCCGTGGCGTTCTTCGCCGGGCTCGCCTGGGGAACGGCCAAGTTCGGATACGACGGCCTCCTCCACGCCAGCGTCAGGCCCGAGGAACGGGGCCGGACCTTCACCTATTCGGAGACCCTCTTCCAACTCGCCTGGGTGGTGGGCGCGGTCATTCCCGTACTGGTGCGCATCCCCGCCACGCTCGGGCTGATCCTGGCCGGATGCGCGGCGCTGCTGGCCCAGGTGGTCCTGGTGAGCGCCCTGCTGATCTCGATGGCCGAACCCGCCGACACGGACCCCTACGGCATCCATCGATAGCCGTCACCCTCCGCGTTCCTCGAATATCCGCTGGATCCGCTGGATGGTGTCGGCCTGAACGGGCGGCTTGTCGGGCCGGTACTGCTTGACGCGGGCGAAACGGAGCGCTACCCCGCCCGGATACACCGGGCTCGACTGAACCCCGTCGAAGGCCACCTCCACCACCACCTCGGGCTGCAGGAACACGACATGGCGTTCCCTTCGGACCGCGATCTCCAGGAACCGCTCGGTCTGCCAGGCCAGCATCGCATCGGTCAGGCCCTTGAAGGTCTTGCCCACCATCACGAACCGGTCGCTCTCGGCGTCCCGGGCACCCAGGTGCAGGTTGGAGAGCCGCCCGGTCCGGCGCCCGTGGCCCCATTCGGCGGCCAGCACCACCAGGTCGAGGTGATAAGCCGGCTTGACCTTGAGCCAGGCCGATCCCCTCCGGCCCGCTTGGTAGGTGGAGCCGATCGCCTTGACCATGATCCCTTCGTGGCGGCTCCGGCGGGCCTCCGACAGAGCGCCCTCGGCTTCCAGGACCCGGTCGGTCACCAGCCTGGGTACCCGGCATCCGGCAGGGACCAGATTGTCGAGCACGGAGATGCGCCGGCCGAGGGGGAGGTCGATCAGGTCCTCGCCGTCGAGATGCAGGATGTCGAAGAAGTACGGGTACAGCGGCTTCCTGCCGCCCTCCTCATGGGTGCCGAAGTGGCTCATGATCTGCTCGAAGCGCTCCGGCCGGCCCTCGAGATCATGAGCCAGCACCTCCCCGTCGAGCACCACGCTCGAGACGGGAAGGCCGGACACCACCTCGGCCACCAGCGGCAGCCGGTCGGTGACGTCGTTGAGCCGCCGGCTGAACACCGCCACCTGCGAACCGGACCGGTGCGCCTGGATGCGGACGCCGTCGAGCTTCCACTCCACCGATGCCCGGCCGGACGACTCCATCGCATCCGCGGCCGACGCGGAGGTCGAGGCCAGCATCGGCCGGACCGGCCGCAACGGAACGATGCGCATCGCCTGCAGAGCCTCCGCTCCCTCCGTGAGGGCCGGAACGGCGATCGATCCGAGGTCACCCCCGAGCATGGCGGCCCGCCTCACCACTGCCGCATCGATTCCCGATGCCACCGCCACCGCGTCCATCATCAGGCCCTCGAGCGCGCCGTGCCGCAGTTCTCCGGTCAGCAGCCGCCGCAGGTAGTCCTGCTCGTCAGAGGTGGCCCTACCGAGCAGGCACTCGAGCAGGTCGGTCCGGCGAGCCTGGGAACCGGAACCCGTGATACCCGGGATCGTGCCGATCACCCGATCTACCTCCGTGATGTCGAGGATCGGTTCCGGCACGGGATCGACCTTCGAAGCCCACAGCGCGGCCGGGCCCACGCCAACACGTCCCTGCCGCGGCCGGCCGGAGAGGAAGCCGACCAGGATCCGTATCTCTTCGGGCTCCGCCCGAGCGAGGAGATCGGCCAGACCGGCAACCTTGGCGCGGCGCGCCCTCGTGCCCGCGATCTTCCGCGACGTAGCAACCACCTCGGCAAATCTCAACCGGCACCTCCGATCGCTCAACGGCCGGGTCGTCCGCGGCGGAATCTACTCGTGAAACGCCCACGCGTACCGTAGAGTCCTAACTACCAAGGGACGGAACACAAGCCCGCGGCCAGCGAGAGATGAGCATCCCCTCCTGGCGGGCCTGGCAGAACGAACGGGAGGAGCACATGAACCCGCAAACGATGATCATTGCCATCGGCCTGGTGGCACTCCTGATCGCATACGCGGCCGTGCGCGATTCCCAGGACGGATGGTCGGGCACGGTCGGCCCGCTGCAGTGGTCCTTCTCCGCAAGCTGGTCTTCGAGCATCGCGGTGGTGCTGGCCCTGGTCCTGGTGCTGCTGGGGGCGGGGGCGCAGGCCACCATGCTCGCCTTCGGGATTCTGGCGGTGCTGGCGCCCCTGATATACAAGGGGATCGGTCGGTCGGAGGGGGCTTCGAAGCCGGTCTTCTTCATCGTTGCGGTGATCATGACCTGGTCCACGCTGGTCATCCTCTACACGGCCGCCACCACGGTTCCTTCCCTGGTGAGTTCGCTTCCGATCCTTTCCGTCCTGGTTATCTATGCCGCCCTGGTCCTTGCCCTCCTCGGAGCGGTGATCAACAGCGTCCGCAACCTGGCCGCGGCGGCTTCGGGCGACGGCTCGGAGGCCTGGATCCTGCCCTGAAGCTGTAAAGGTTCAGCCGGCGAAGGGCGAGTCCCCGCTACCCAGCACCGACATCTGGCGCTGCTTACCCGATACCGGGCCCGGAAGGATCAGGGCGGGCGCCCGGAAGGAACCGGGGACCTCCAGATCGACCATCATGGTCTTGCCGTCGAGCGCGCCCCCACTCCACACGGTCATGGTGCCACCCCAGCGGTGGCCCGGATGGTCGATCTCACCCAAAGACACCTCGGCCACGTCCAGGATGTTCCCGCCCTCGCCGATGACACGTACGTAACCCTGGTAACTCACCTACGCATCCTCGCCGGCTCGCTCGCAATCGCGACATCGTAGCCGCTTCATCCGGTTGCCCCGGCGCGGAGCGAGTCGACCGGAGCCATCCGGGAGGCGCGTCCCCGAGCAGGCACCCGGAACAGGGCTCTTTCCCCATGGCCGCGATTCCAGCCGGGCGGGGCGGGTGCTAGTCGTCGACCAGGTGACGATGCTGATCGAGGAGCGGCACGATTACGTCAGCAGGCGCGGGGGGCAGGAAGATAGTCACCCGGGACACCCCCAAGGCTTCGTACCCCTTCCATAGCTCAGCGTCCGGCTGCGAGCCGTAGACGCCGATCTCCACTTCCGACGGATCCCGCCCGGCCTTCTCCAGAAGCCCGTGCAGTGTGGCGATGTCCCCGGCCAGGTTCTGCGGGTACACGGGCATCCAGCCGTCGCAGTACTCGGCCACGGCCGCCAGCGCCAATGGGCCTCCTGCGCTACCCATCACGATGGGCGGATGCGGCTTCTGGTAGGGCTTGGGCCATGCCCAACTCTCCTCCAGGCTGATCATCTCTCCCCGGTAGGAAGCCCGGTCCTCGGTCCACAGGGCTTTCATCAGGGCGATCTTCTCCCGGACCAACCTGTGTCTCGTCCGAGCATCGATGCCGTGGCTGGCCATCTCCTCCCGGTTCCAGCCGAACCCGATCCCGAACTCGAACCGTCCTTCGGAGATGATGTCCAGCGAAGCCACCTCCTTCGCCAGCCAGATCGGATCCCGTTGCGCCACCAGGGCGATGCCGGTGCCGACCTTCAACCGATCGGTGGTGGCCGCGACGGCGGCCAGCGCCACGAACGAGTCGTAGGTGTACCGGTACTCCTTCGGCAGCGGCGGAGCATTCTTCCGCCCTCCCCAGGGAGTGATCCGGCTGGTCGGGATATGGCTGTGCTCCGCCACCCAGAGCGACTCGTACCCCCGAGCCTCCAGTTCCTCCCCCAGTTGAACCGGCTGGATCGAGTAGTCGGTAAGGAATATGTTCACCCCGACGCGCATCCGTACACTCCTCCAAGTCGATTCCGACCCCGGACCACGAGGCTAGGGAGGCAGGGTAGCAACGGCTCGGGAGTAGGATTCCGGGTAGTCGACGAGGGTTGGTTTTGATGTTCCGGACTGCCAAGAACCTGATGACCTCGGCGGAGTCGGCTCTGCCGGGCCGGGATGCCCCGGTCCTGGAGCCGCGCCCCCATTTCGTGCACGGTCGGACCATCGTGCCGCCGTTTCCGGACGGCATGGAAGTCGCCTACTTCGGCATGGGTTGCTTCTGGGGGGTCGAGCGCATCTACTGGCAGATCCCCGGGGTGTACACGACGGCGGCCGGCTACCAGGGTGGGTTCACCCCCAATCCGACCTACCGGGAGGTCTGTAGCGGATACACGGGGCACACCGAGGCGGTACTGGTGGTGTTCGATCCTGAGGTCGTCTCCTACGGAGACCTGTTGAAGAGGTTCTGGGAGGAGCACGACCCGACTCAGGGGATGCGCCAAGGGAACGACCGGGGCACCCAGTACCGGTCGGCGATCTACTGGACATCCGACTCCCAGCGCGAGCTGGCCTCCCAGACCAAGGAGGCCTACGAGCGGGATCTGGCTGCCCGGGGCTTCGGGCCGGTCACCACCGAGATCCGTGAGGCACCCCCCTTCTACTACGCCGAGGACTACCACCAGCAGTACCTGGCCAAGATCCCCAACGGCTACTGCGGCCTCAAGGGAACCGGAGTGTCCTGCCGGGTACCGGCGCCTCGGTGAGCCGAGCGCACCCCGACCTGGACTCGCTGGCCTTCCTGGTCGGGACCTGGAAAGGTCACGGCAACGGCCGGTACCCGACCATCAAACCCTTCGAGTATGTCGAGGAAGCCGTCTTCACCCCGGGCCCGGGCAAGCCGTTCATCGCCTACCGGCAACGGACCAGGCGAGCCGGAGCAGCAGGCGAACCGCTCCACTCCGAGTCGGGCTATATCCGGCCCGGCGGTCCGGATGGCCCGGAACTGGTGATCGCCCAAGTGACCGGGATCGTGGAGGTCCACACGGGGAGGGTCGACAGCAACCGGGTGTGCTTCCGGTCCAGCGATGTCAGGATGAGCCCGACCGCGGTCGAGGTTTCCCGGGTGGAGCGTTGTATCAGGGTGGTGGGAGACAGCATGCGCTACCGCCTGTGGATGGCGGCGGTCGGCCAGCCCTTTCAGGTTCATCTCGAGGCTGAGCTCACGCGGGTCCAGAACGGCTAGGACACCAGGAAGCCGTGACGGAAGGGGTCGTCCGGCTCCATGACGAACGACGCCGCGCCGGTGTAGAAGGCCCTTCCGCTTACCTCCACCGTCACCGCCCGCCGGTCACCGACCACGCACTCTGCCACGACCCGGCCGGTCATGGTCGATCCGGTGACGCTCTCGAAGGTACGCAACTCGCCTGGACCAACCTGCCCGCGAGCGTGGCCAAGGGCCATCCGAGCGGTCACTCCCGACCCGGTCGGGCTCCGATCAACCTGGGAATCGGCGAACACGCAAACGTTGGCCGAGACAGGTTCGCCGTCCCGGCCGTCGGTCAGGACAGACCCGTACAGATACCCCAGGTCATCGGCATCGGGATGGGCGAGTTCGACACGCTCCCGCACTGCTCCGGAGAGAGCGTTGGCGGCGGTGACCAGTTCCGCGACCGGAGAACCCGGCACCTCCAACCCGAACCGGCCGGCGTCGGCTACGGCGTAGAAGGCGCCCCCGTACGCTATGTCACACGAGACCGCACCATAACCCTCTACTTCCACTTCAAGGTCGAGGGTGTGGGCGAAGGCGGGCACGCTCTCGAAGCCGACCGCTCCGGCGCCTCCGTTCACCTCGATGCGGACCGCCACCGGCCCGCACGGGCACTGGATCACCATCCTGGTCTCGGGCGCCACCTTCGGAACCAGTCCCCTGTCCACCGCATACCTGCCCAACGCGATGACGGCGTGGCCGCACATGGTGGAGTAACCCGAGTTGTGCATGAACAGCACCGCGAGGTCGGCTTCGGGAAGGTCGGGCTCCACGGGAATCACGCCGTACATGTCGAAGTGGCCGCGCGGTTCGTGCATGAGCGCCGTACGTAGGTGGTCGAGCTCCGCACGGACGTAGCGGCGCTTGTCCAGGATGGTGGCCCCCGGGATGGGCGGGTACCCGGACTCCACGATCCGGACCGGCTCCCCGCCGGTGTGCATCTCGGTGGTCGTGATCGTGTGCGCCTTGTTGATCATCCCAGCTGGCGATGGTACCCGCCCGCGGCCGGGCTATCCCGCACGTCGGGGTAACCTGGCAACCGTCCTAGGAGGCCGATGGGGTTCAGAACAGACCAGATACATGCCGGGGTGACGCCTGACCCTTCCAGTGGCGCCATCCTCACGCCCATACATCAGTCGACCACCTTCGTACAGCCGTCGGTGGACGACTACATGGCTACCGGTTACTCGTACTCCCGTTCCGGCAACCCCACCGTCACGGCGTTCGAGGCCCGAGTCGCCAAGCTGGAGGGCGGGATCGGCTCGGCGGCGTTCTCGTCCGGCATGGCCGCCACCAACGCCGTTTTCATGGCCCTCCTCAATACCGGGGATCACGCGGTGGTCAGCGATGTCGCCTACGGGGGCACCTACCGCCTCGCCACCAAGGTGTTCACCCGATTCGGGGTGCACTTCACCTTCGCCGACACGTCCGACCTCGATGCAGTGAGGGCCGCGGTCAACGAACGGACCAGGCTCGTCTTCACCGAGACACCGGCCAACCCGAACCTCAAGTACACGGACATCGCGGGAGTCTCCGAGATCGCCACCTCGCTCGGTATCCCCCATGCGGTGGACAACACCTTTCTCACGCCCTACTTCCAGCGCCCGCTCGAGCTCGGGGCCGACCTGGTGGTGCACTCCACAACCAAGTACTTCGACGGTCACAACGCCACCGTGGGCGGAGTGGTGGTTAGCCGGACGGAGGAGCTCTCGGAGGCGGTGGCCTTCGTGCAGAACGCCGCAGGCCTGATCATGTCGCCCATGGTGGCCTGGCTCACACTCCAGGGGAGCAAGACCCTCAGCGAACGCATGGACCGGCAATCGGCCAGCGCCATGGCCGTGGCCGAGTTCCTGGAAGGTCACCCCAAGGTGACGGCTGTCTCCTACCCGGGGCTGGCTTCTTTCCCGCAGCACGAACTGGCCACCAAGCAGGCTTCCGGATACGGCGCCATGGGATGTTTCGAGGTCGAGGGCGGCGTGGAGGCCGCCAAGTCACTGATGGGATCGGTCCGGCTCTGGACCCTGGCCGAGAACCTCGGGTCGGTGGAGTCAATCATCACCCATCCCGTCACCATGACCCACGCGGATGTGGAGAAGCCGGAACGCCTCCGGGTCGGCATAACCGACGGGATGGTGCGCATCTCCGTAGGCCTGGAGGACACAGAGGACCTGATCGGGGACCTGGCCCAAGGACTGGACCGTCTCTAGCCGGCTCCCTCCCCCGGCAACCTGGCACGACACGCCCCGAAGACCGAAAACGCGAAAAACCGGTGCTTCGCACCGGGCTCCCTCCCCCGCCTCCACCGCCGTTACTGTTCGGAGCGTGGTCGGCCACGCCCGGATGGTTGCCGGGCATCGGCCCTCGCTCCATGAAGCTCGGATGATCCCTCGGACCGGTAAAGCCAATGGCATAGTTCATGTACCGGTTGTCAGTGCTTGGCAGTGGGCAACGTACACCGGGGGTGGGACAGATTCAACCCCCTCTCGGCGGAACGCGAGAAATGCTCGGACCTTCGAACCAGATCCCGCTCTGCCTTGGCCGGGGGACGCCGGTCGAATGCGGCTCCTGCGGGCCTAGAATCGCGATCCATGTCCGGCTACGTGGCCCCGCTCCGAGACGTCCGCTTCGCCCTCGAGCACATCGCCGACCTCGATCACGTCCTCGGCCTCGAATCGTTCCGACACGCCGAGCCGGAGGTGGTGGGGTCGCTGCTCGAAGAGTGCGCCCGCTTCGTCCACGATCTGGTGGCGCCCCTCAACCGGGTCGGGGACGTGGAGGGATCGACCCTGGAGGACGGCCGGGTGGTCACCCCGCCCGGTTTCCCGGAGGCCTACAAGTCCTACGTCAACGCCGGTTGGGGAACGATCGGCGCCCCGGCCCCGTGGGGTGGCGCCGATATGCCCCGCATCCTGGGGGTGGCCGTCGAGGAGCTCTTCACCTCGGCATGCCTGTCCTTCAGCACCGGTCCGCTGCTGACCGCCAGCGCCATCACGGCCCTGGCCGCCCACGGGACCGATGAGCAGAAGGACCTGTACCTCCCCAGGCTGATCACCGGCGAGTGGTCAGCCACGATGAACCTCACCGAGCCCCACGCCGGATCTGACGTGGGCGCCCTCGACACCAGGGCTCATCCCGCCGGGGACGGAACCTACCGCCTGACGGGCACCAAGATCTTCATCACCTACGGCGACCATGACATGGCGGGCAACGTGATCCATCTGGTGCTTGCCCGCATTACCGGTTCCCCGCCCGGCACCAAGGGAATCTCGATGTTTATCGTCCCCAAGTTCCTGCCGGACGTGGACGGCGAGCCGGGCGAGCGGAACGATGTGAAAGTGGTGTCGCTGGAGCACAAGCTCGGCATCAAGGCCACCCCTACCTGTGTCATGGTCTACGGCGAGGACCGGGGCGGTGCGGTCGGATACCTCCTGGGAGGCGCCGATCATGGCATGCGGAACATGTTCACGATGATGAACACCGCCCGGATATCGGTGGGCATCCAGGGTATGGCCGTGGCGGAGCGGGCCTACCAGCAGGCGGCCGCCTTCGCCCGAGAGCGGCGGCAGGGACGTGCGGTGGGCGCCACCGAGCCGATGTCGCTGATCATCGATCACCCCGACGTGCGCCGCATGCTGATGACCATGCGGTCCTACACGGAGGCCATGCGTTCGTTGATCTACCGGACGGCCATGCACCAGGACCTGTCACATGCCGCGCCGGACGCGGATCAGCGCCGCCGGCACTCCAAGTGCCTGGCCCTCCTCACCCCCGTCGTCAAGTCGTGGTGCACCGAGATCGGCGTGGAGGTGGCCTCGATCGGGATCCAGGTGCACGGGGGCATGGGCTACATCGAGGAGACCGGCGCCGCCCAGCATTGGCGCGACGCCCGCATCACCCCGATCTACGAGGGAACCAACGGCATCCAGGCCATCGACCTGGTGATGCGCAAGCTCCCCATGGACGGAGGCCGGTTCGTCGAGTCGTACATCCGGTCGCTGCGGCCGTCCGTGGCCGCCCTGCGCGAGGTGGAGTGGTACGGAGCGGCGGACAGCCTCGAGGCGGCTCTCTCTCGCCTCGAGGACGCCACCGGCCGGCTGCTCGCCGCGAGCGACCGGCCCAACCGGGTGCTGGCAGGCGCCAGTCCCTACTGCCTCATGTTCGGAGGTGTGGCCGCCGGCGCGATGATGGCGGACGCAGCCTCGGCGGCGGTCGCAGCAGGAGACCGCCGCAAGCAGGCCACCTGCCGTTTCTACATCGAACAACTCCTGCCGCTCAGCACGGCCCTCCACGGTGCCGTCACCGGCGGGGAGGAGGTCCTGTTCGACATCGGGGCGGCCGACCTGTAGCCGGACCTGCTCCGCCGGTCCGGTGTTCACACCCCGACTCAGAACCCGTCCCGGGCAGGCGTCATCAACTCGACCGCTTCGGCGATGCTCCGCTTCACGGCTAGGAGAGCATGGGCCGGCTTCTCGCACAAGGTATCAGCCAGTTCCCGGACCGCATCATCGAGTTCTGCGGGAGGAACCACCCTGGTCAGGAACCCCGCCGCCTTGGCCTCCTCGGCGGTGAAGGAACGGCAGGTCAACATCAACTCCCGGGCCAGGGATGGTCCCAGTTCGCGTACCAGCCTGGGAACCCCGCCCCAGCGAACCGGAACCCCCAGCTCGACCTCCGGAAGGGAGAAATAGGTGTCCTCGGCGGCGATCCGCAGGTCGCACGCCGACGCCAGCACCACGCCGCCTCCGACAACCGCCCCCCTCAGGACCGCCACGGTGACCGCCGGGATGGCGTCGAATGCCTCCATGACTGTCTGACCGCCCCGGACGATCTCCCGGACCGGGACTCCGCAGTCCGGCTCCAGCATGCGCAGGTCGAGCCCCGAAGAGAACGCCCGGCCCCTGCCCCGCAGCAACACCACCTTGAGCGAGTCCCCACGGGCCGACACCTCGGCCGCCGCCCGGGCCAGCGCGGTCAGCGTGGACGCTGCCAGGGAGTTCAGCGTGTCAGGTCGCTCGATGGTGATGGTGGCCTGGAAGTCACCGCCGTAGCTGATCGATACTTCGTCCATGCGGCTCCTGTCACCTCCGTCCGGGACCACCTCGCCGCCCTCCGGACCGCCGCGCCGGCAGCGTTAGGCTCTGTTCCGGACAGGAGAGCCGTTGGTCGATCCCAAGCTGTTGAACTTCGACACGCTGAGCGTGCACGCCGGGTACCACCCCGATTCCGATCATGGCGCCCGCGCCATCCCAATCTATCAAACCACCTCCTACGTGTTCCGCGATGTAGAGCATGCGGCCGGCCTGTTCAACCTGGAACGGCAGGGCCACATCTACAGCCGGATCTCGAATCCGACCGTGGCCGCCCTGGAGGAGAGGCTGGCCGCGCTCGAGGGCGGCGTCGGGGCGATAGCCACCGCCTCGGGCATGTCCGCCCTGTTCCTGGCCATAGCCACCCTCATGGGCGCCGGCGGCCACATCGTCTCCTCCTCGTCCCTGTACGGAGGATCCAACAACCTGCTGGCCACCACCCTCCCCCGCTTCGGGATCCGGACCACGTTCGTGGATCCGCGGGACACGGACGGTTTCCGGGATGCCATCCGTCCCGAGACCCGGCTGGTGTACGGCGAGACGCTCGGCAACCCCGGCCTCGAGATCATGGACGTGGAGGCGGTGGCGGCCATAGCGCACGAGGCCGGGGTGCCGTTCATGCTGGACAACACCTTCGCCACGCCCTACCTGTTCCGGCCCTTCGAGTGGGGCGTCGACCTCTCCTATCACTCCATAACCAAGTTCATCGGCGGGCACGGGCTGGCCGTGGGCGGGGCGCTGGTCGACAGCGGACGGTTCGACTGGGAGGCATCAGGCAAGTTCCCCACCCTGACGGAGCCCTATCCCAGCTACCACGGCCTCCGGTTCACCGAGGAGTTCGGGACCCAGGCCTTCATCATCCGGGGGCGCGTGGAAGGCCTGCGGGACTTCGGTGCGCCCCTAGCCCCCCAGAACGCCTTCTACATCCTCCAGGGCATGGAGACGCTGGCTATCCGGATGCAGAGGCACGTCGCCAACACGCGCGTCGTGCTGGACTTCCTGGCAAGTCGGGACGAGGTGGCCTGGATCAGCCATCCCGACCTGCCCGAGCATCCTGACCACGATCGGGCGGCCCGGCTGATGCCCGACGGGTGCGGCGCCATCCTGGCGTTCGGTATCAAGGGTGGGAGGGAAGCCGGCCGGCGGTTCATCGAGCGCCTCCGCATCTTCTCGCATCTGGCCAACGTAGGAGACGCCAAGTCACTGGTGATCCACCCGGCATCGACCACCCATTCGACCATGAGCGCCGACCAGTTGGCCAGGGCCGGGGTCGGCGAGGACCTGATCCGGCTCTCGGTGGGACTGGAGGACCCGGACGACCTGCTGGACGACCTGGCGGCCGCCCTGCGGGCCTCCCAGCGGTAGGCCGGCATGGAGCTGACGGTCAGGGGCTCCGGGGTCTCCGCCACCACCGGCGGCCGGGACCTCGACCAGCGGTTACCCCTCCTCGTGTTCATCCACGGAGCAGCGCTCGACAAGACCACGTGGCAACTCCAGACTCGCTATTTCGCGCACCACGGCTTCTCGGTGCTGGCCGTGGACCTTCCCGGTCACGGGTCATCCGACGGCCCGGTGCTCGGAGCCGTCGAGGACTACGCCGACTGGGTGGCGGAGTTGGTGGATGCGGCGGGCTTCGGCGAGGCCCACCTGGTGGGTCACTCGATGGGCGCCCTGATCGCCCTCGAAGCGGCCGCTCGCCATCCCCATCGCGTCTCCACCCTCACCATGTGCGGCGGGGCAGCCGCCATCCGGGTCCATCCCGGCCTGCTGGCCGCCTCCGAGCAGGGAGAGCACCTGGCCTACGAGTTGTTGTCCTCCTGGGGTCACGGCAAGCCCTTCCACCTGGGCGGCCACCAGACGCCCGGCCTGTGGATGATGGGCGGCACCATCCGGTTGTGGGAGCGGGCGCCCGCCGGGGTCCTGGCTTCGGACCTCCACGCCTGCAATGACTACACCGGCGGCCCTGAGGCGGCGGGCCGGGTCCGGTGCCCGGCACTGCTCATCCGCGGCTCGGTGGACATCATGACGCCGTCCCGGGCGGCGGCGCCTCTCCGGGAACGCTTGGCCGGCCTGCGGGAAGTCACCATCGACGGCGCGGGCCATATCATGATGGTCGAGCAACCCGACCGGGTGATAGACGCCATCGCCGGTTTCCTACCAGGCTGAGGTTCTCGTTAAAGGTCCGGCTTCCGCCGTCTGCTACAACCTTCTACTTGAGGGACAACGTGTCAGCCGGCGTCGAAGAGCACTCCTTGGGGGTCCGGTCTGACGTAACGTGGGATCCCGGTCCAGGGCATGTGGTCCATGAACACCCAGCTCCGGCGGTGGATGGCAGACGGACCCCATGCCTGTAGGGCGGCCTTGTGGGTCGGGCATGGATAGCCCTTGTTGCTCTCGAATCCGTAGTTCGGATAGTGGGCCGCTGCCCGGCGCATCATCCGGTCACGGGTCACCTTGGCGAGGATCGACGCGGCCGAAATGGAAAGGGAAGTCGCATCCCCCCGGACCAGCCTGATGGTTCTCGCCCCACCCACGAAGTCCCAGCGACCGTCGACCAGGATGCGGTCGGGGATCAGACCCAAGCCGTCGAGCGCGCGGCGGGCGGCCAGGCGCTGGGCTTCCGACATGCCCAGCCGATCACACTCCTGGTGGTCGGCGTGGCCGGTCGACCACCGAACACACCAGCCGGCCACGCGATCGAACAACGCCTCGCGCTCGGCTTCGGTGAGCATCTTGGAGTCGCGCAGCTTGTAGATGCGCCGGTCCTTGGGGATGACGGCTGCTCCGACAGTCAACGGACCCGCCCAGGCACCCCTCCCGACCTCGTCCACACCCACCACCACCTCGTGCCCCACCTCCCAGAGCCGCCTCTCGACCCGAAGGTGGGGGGCCCGCTTCTTGAGGACAGGTCGGAGCTTGGGAACGGTGTCGGCCACCAGATCAGACTACAAGGCTCCCGCCGCCGGACCGGCCCTCCACCACACCTAGTGACATCGTCCTATTCCACCACCAGAGCGAACTCCTCCGCGTACAGGAGGTCCAGTTCCTCCGTGTATTCGAGGAGCACCAGCCGCTCCCTGGCCAGGAGCGTCGGATAGAGCGTCCGGTTGGCGGCGGTCTCGGGCATCAGGTACGAAAGCGAGGCCGTATTCGCGGTGGCCTCTCCGATATGGTCGGCCACTAGCGCTCCTGTCCGAGGCTCGAGCAGGTAGTCGATGAAGGAGTGGGCACTGCACGGATGCTGGGAGGTGACGGGTACGGCCATCGACTCCAACCAGATCGCGGCCCCTTCCTGGGGTATGACGTAGAGGAAGTCGTCCGAGTCGGGCGCAAGGGCCGCCAGGAAGTCATCCGACCGGCCTTGAGCAAGGTCGAGCCCCCCATCGGCCAACCTGGCCGCGTAGTCCTCGGAATCGAACCCTCTCAAGTGGGCCTTCGCCTCCGCCACCACCCGGCCGGCTTCCCGCACCTCGTCCCGATTCGCCGAGTTCGGCGAGTAGCCGAGGTAGAACATGGCGGCGGCCATGACCTGGCGAGGATCATCAAGGAGCGAGACCCGGCCCGCGTAGATCCAAGCTTGGGAGAGATCGAAGATGAGCCCCCAGCTCGTTTCGGCCGTGTCCGGCACCACGTTGACATTCAAACCGATCCCGACCGTGCCCCAGACGAGCGGCACCGTGTAGAAGCCCTCGGTATCCGAGTCCGGTCGGGTGAGCTGCGTGTCGAGGTTGACTCGACCCGGCAAGGCGATCGGGTCGAGAGCGTGGAGCTGGCCTCCACGCCAGAGAATCGCCGCCAAGTCCTGGCGAAGAATCACCACGTCGAACGGGTCGGCGCCTGCGGTTACACGGGACAGCATCTCACCGTCGGTCTCGTAGAACAGCTCCTTGACGTCCACCGCGTAGCGCCGCTCGAACCGGTCGATGACCTCCGGCGCCATCTGCCCGTCGCGGCTAAGCAGCACCACCTCGCCGTCGATCTGCCCGGACGCGCAGACCGGGGAAGGCACCTCCTCGGTCTGGTCGGATCCGAAACCGCAAGCCACCAGCGACGAGATAAGCAGCACCACAACCGCCCGGCGCCACCGCCGGACCGGCCCGAGAACGCGAAAATCGCGCCGCAAAACCGGCGCTCCGCGCCGGGCCCTCCCCCACCACCACCTTTCCTGTTTGGAGCGTGGTCGGCCATGCCCGGCTGGATGCCGGGATGAAGGCCCTTCGCTCCTAGAAGCTGATTGTTCCCTCGGGTCGGTCGAGCCAATTGGCAGAGCTCTCGAACGGCGCAGGTGCTTGGCGATGGGTAATGTATGGCGAGGGTGTGACAGTTTCAACCCCCATGCGGTCTTTCTCACAATCTGCCCTCAGGACCGATCATCCGAGAGGGCGGCCCGCTCGAGGAAGACCAGAGGATCGGCCAGCCACTCGGCCAGGCCGATCCGGCCCTCGTCGGTCAGCCAGGCGATGGCCTCGTTGATCTTTTTCAAGAGCCCGGTGTCGTCGATGTCTACCACGAATCCGCCTCGCTCGGGGCGGGGGTCGAGGGCGGTGACCACGAAGGCGTCACCCGAGGAGGCCGCCGCGAGCGTGTTGCCTGCGGTGCCTCGGGCTATGGCGTCGATCGTGCCGTCGGCCAGTGCAGCCAGGAGCTCCGGCTCCCCGACCTCCGCGCCGGGCTCCTCCCCCAGGTAGAGGATCTCCGGTCGGTCGGGATCGGCCGCGATGAGGCGCTTGCGAGCTGCCAACTCCTGCGACGCGCGGGCGGCGCTGATGGTGAGGGCACCGTCCGTCTCGACCGTTATCCAACCGGATGGTGTCTCGATGCGGGTGCCGGCCGCGAGACCCCCGTCCTCGTCCGCCACCCCCAGGAGCTGGAGCAGCCTGGCCTCTCCGGTCGTATTGGGGAGGACTCCCACGACATCCGTAGGCAGGAGCGCATCGTGATCGGGCAACCGGCGGGCGTCTTCGGAGCGAACCAGGAGTGACTGGGTGAAGTCGATGTGGCCGTCGGTGAACGCCACGACCGCTGCGCCGGACTCATCACGGGTGCGGGCCTCGAGAATGGTGATGCCCCCACCGGCAAGATCGAACTCGGCACCGGCCGGCCTCAGCCAGATGTCGCTCCATTGGGGAATAGCGGTGCGGTGGAACCGGAGGCCGTAACCCTCGATCGCCTCGATAGCGGTCAGAAGGTCGGCCTCGTAGCCGACGTGAACGTTGAAGTCGGGCGACGCGGGATCGGTGTCCGCCGAAGAGCTCACCGGCTCGAAGAAGGCGTAGAAGCCAACCTCGACGACGCGATCCTCGTTCCCTGCCGAGCAGCCCGCCCCCGCCGGCAGGAGGAGGACCGCCAGTGCCACCAAGAGGCCACCGGCCGGGCACCGGGTCAGCCGGGGGGCCAACTCAGCCGTCGGCCACCCAGGACGTGGAAGTGGAGATGATCGACCGACTGTCCCCCGTTTTCGCCGATGTTGGTCACCACCCGGTAGCCCGACTCGGCCACGCCCTCCTGCTCCGCAACCGCCGCGCACACGCTCAGGAGATGGCCGACGAGGGCCTGGTCGTCCGCTGCGGCGTGGGCGAGGCTCCGGACGCGCCGCCGTGGAATCACCAGGACATGGACCGGGGCCTGGGGAGCTATGTCCCGGAAGGCGACGGCAAGCTCGTCCTCGTAGACGATGTCGGCGGGAATCTCGCCCCTCAGGATCATCCCGAACACCGTGTCGTTACGCTGCTCAGCCACGCGCCATCGCTTCCTTCCATTCGTCTAAGGGCATCCGTTCGCCCTCCTCCACCAACATGACCGGAATGGTGCCCTCGATCCGGTAGCGCATCCTGGTCTCCGGATCGGTGGAGACCAGGGCGCCGTCGATCTCCTTGAGAGATGCCTTGCTGAGAGGGCACACCAGGATGTCCAACAGCACCGGATCGATCACCATGGGTCTGAGTATCGCACGTCTCGGGCGGCTTACGGTTGGCTCGGGCCATCACACGTGCCACCATGCAGCCGGATGATGAGTAACGACATCGCTCAGAGGGTCCAGGACGCTCTGGCAGCCCTCCGAGCCGACTTCACGGTCATCGACATCGACCCGGCGTTCACCCACACGGCGGACTTCTGCGCGCGGTACGGCTACTCCCCGGAGCAATCGGCCAACGCCATCGTGGTGGCTTCGAAGCGGCCGTTGGGGCACAACGCGGTCTGCCTGGCTACCGCCACCACCCGACTCGACGTGAACCGGCGCGTACGTGGCCTCCTCGGGGTCCGGAAGCTGTCCTTCGCCCCGGCCGAGTTGACGATGGACCTGACCGGCATGGAGATCGGCGGGGTGACCCCCTTCGGGCTTCCGGATGACCTTCCGGTCTATGTGGACGCCCGGATCATGTCGCTGGACGAGATAATCGTGGGCGGGGGAAACCGCTCCACCAAGATCTCCGTCAACCCGGAGGTGTTCGTCCGGATGCCGTCCGTCAGCGTCATCGAGGACCTGGCTAATCCCCTGCCCGAGCCTTCCGCCGACGGCCCGGCCTGAGCTCCCGACGCATCAAGGCCGCGTAGCCGATGACGGCGACGGCGGCGAACGAGAACCACTGCACGGCGTAGGACAGGTGGGATCCTTCGCCGGCCTCGGGTAGAGGGACGGGGATGGGAAGGCGGCCCGGATCGTCCGGCTCGACCATCTGTATCCAGAACGGCAGCAGCGGCGCCTCCACCTGCTGCTGGATCCGGTCGATGTCGATCCGAGCCACGGTATCAAGCCGTCCGGGGGGCTCTGCCCGGCCCAGCGCCGGTCTCTTCTGGTCGGCCCGGACCAAGCCGGTCAACTCGATTTGCCCCGACCCGCCGAGAGCATCCGCGATCGAGCCGATCTCGGAGTCGATGGGGAACCAGCCTACGTTCACCAGGACGGCGGTTCCGTCGTCCAACTCCATCGCATACACACCGTGCACCCCGGCCTGCCCGCTGACGACCTGGGAACGGACCAGCACCCGGCCCCGCTCGGTCAGCCTTCCCGTGGCAACCACTCTCGTGTGCTCGTAGTGGGCCGGGTCGACCTCTATCCCCTGCTCCGGCCGGAGCGCGGATGTCAGGTCCTCAAGCGGGATCGGCTCACGGGCCAACCTGGCGACCAGGACGGCATTGGACGCCCGCCGTTCCTCCAGACGGCTCAACTGCCAGAACCCCAGGAAGACGCAGGCGACCGCCACCACGACCACCAGGACCGAGAAGACGATCCATCGGGGACGAACTGCAATCCGCACGTTTCCATTATCCCGTTGCGGAGTGCATAGCCCGCAATCGACACCCGCCGGTGTCCCCGGTGGCCGTTCGTGTGCGGTCGCTACGCCTGCGTTCCAGGCGCCTGTTCTCAGGCGGTCGCCTCGATCTCGCCGAGCACGACCTCGGTCGCTACCACCTCGACCCGGCTATGCCGGCCCTCGGCGTCGGTCCAGAAGCGGCGGTGCACCTGACCTACAACGTCGATGGGAGTCCCGCGTTCGGCCTCGATGACGGCCGCCTCCGGTTCCCAGACCGTTACCGGAATGACGTCGGTCCGGGTCCTCGGAGCGGACAGGCGGATCGTCACCAGCAGGCGGGCCAGTGACGCCCCCGATCCGAAGACCCGATGCTCCGGTGCGGTGGTCAGCACGCCTCTCAGGACAACCTCGTTGCGGTCGTGCCGCTTCGTGTCCTCGGGCTTGGCTGGATTGTTGCTCTTGACCATGGGATTGGCTCCTTCGCCTCAGGGAGAAGTGCGATAGGTAGACCAATGTATGGGGTGGGTATGACAGAAATACGTATGAGACCGCGACTCAGCGATACAGATGGGTGGTCGGGCTAGCTCCGGCCTGACCTGGCTTCCTCCACCTGCCGGATCAACTCCTCAAGCCCGGGCATCTCCGGATCCGCCCGCCGGATCGCCTCGGTCAGCTGGGCGGCCGGGTCCGTCTCCCCCATCGCCAGGGCGGCCCGGGCGGCCACGAACCAGCACCGCCTCTCGTACGGCTGGGCATCTCTGGAAAGGCGATCAGGTCCGGCGATCGTCCACGCCTCCGCAGCCCTCCCCCTGTCGAGCAGGTACGAGGCATAGACGACCCTCGCCTCGGCCTCGGTGGGACGGTTGCCGCCGAGTTCCACGAACCGGCCCCACGTCACTTCCACATCGCGGTCGCGCTTCAAGGCGCGGAGAGAGTCCATCTCGACGGGCATGTGGGTGGTGTCCCCGGTCAGTCTCCGGTAGGCGCGCAACTCGGCGAGGGCTTCATCCCATTTCCCGCACCGGTAGGAGCTGAGCCCGAGCAGCTCGCGGATCGTGGATGACCGCGGGCTGAGTTGCTTGGCCTCCATCAGCTTGCGGCGCGCGGCCGGGAAAGCCTCGTCGCCGTAGGAGTCGACCGCTCCCGAGAGCAGCAGCAGAGCGGCATCCCGGCGATCCTTCCGGGTGGCGCGGTGGATCTCATCCCGCATCCAACGCGGCAGGTTCCGAACCCCCACTCCGGCATGGGGTGGCTTACGATCCGGCCGCCGGCGACGTTCCTCCTGCTCCGGCCGGCGGGGGCGGCCCGCCGGATTGCGCTCGCTCCGCGACCGGGAGCCTGGTCCGGAGCGAGCGGACTGCGGACCCTTCGAACGGGGTTTGGGGCCACGCCCCCGCTTGGAACCTCGACCCGGCGCCTGCGTCGATGCCCGCTTGGGACCCGGCCGGCCCCGACCGCGGGAAGATGAACTGCCCGGGCGCCCGGAGCGTCCGCCTGCTCCCGGACCGCGGCGCTTCCCCTTACTCCCTTTACGACTGGGCCCGCCAGGACGTGAAGAACGGCGCGGAGGGCGGGATCCCGGTCGGTCTCGATGGCGGTTGGTCACGACTGGCCCCTTCCCGGGCGTTCGGAGTCACGCGGCACGGGCTCACCATGGGTTCCAAGGTGAGCCCGTGTTGATCAGGAAGGCTAACTAGGTCCGAGAGCCTTCCCGGCCCTTCCCGTCAGCCAGCGACAGATGACTAATCAGACCCGACCTCGACAGCTTCCGACCCGGCTTCCTCGGGGTCTGTGATCCCGACCGCCGCCAGGACCTTCGCCTCGAGCACCATCGCCAGGTCGGGAT
>JAPPGU010000041.1 GCA_028821265.1 bacterium
CAGGAGTCCGGGTTCGGCCGGGAGGGCGGGCGCCACGGCCTGCTCCCGTACCTGAGAGGGCACTGAGAGATGTCCATTCGGCCCGTCGCCGCCGGCACCCTCCCGGTGTCCTGTGCCGGAGTTTCACGGCCGATTGACGCTTCCCTTGTCCATTCCTGTCACTCGGACCCGAATCTGTCACACCCTTCCTATAGGTTGGCTCATGCCAAGCACCACCACCGGCCGACAGCTGCGCAAGCTCCGATCGGCCCGGCCGGGACGGAGGGAACATTCAGAAGGGGTTTCGTTGAGCGACCCGCCGTCTCACCCGGCATCAGGCCGGGCGTGGCCGCTCACGCCCCGGACCATGGTGGTGGCGGCGGGGGAGGGCCCTGTGGGGGGACGCCCGGCCTGGCGGCGGCGTTTTTCGCGTTCTTCCGACGAATCAGCACCTCCCGCCAAGATCGAGTTGGCACCGTCCGAGATCGAGTCGGCACCGTCCGGGATCGAGTCGGCACCGTCCCAGAACGACCCAGCACCCTCCCAGAACGACCCGGCACCCCTCCAGGAGGTGGGTCGTGAGCCGGCTGGCGGTCCGCAAGACCTACAAGCTGTACATCGACGGGGACTTCCCCCGCTCCGAGTCGGGCCGGTCGTTCCCCGCGCTCGACCACAAGGGCGAGGTGGTCGCCCGGGTGGCCGCCGGCACCCGCAAGGACCTGCGGATGGCGGTCCGGGCCGCCCGCCGCGCCCAACCCGGCTGGGCCGCCCGCACCGGCTACAACCGGGGCCAGATCCTCTACCGCATCGCCGAGATGGTCGAGGACCGGGCCGAGGCCTTCGGCGCGGCCATCAAACTTTCCGGCGTCAGCGCCTCCAAGGCCCGCAAGGAGGTCGCCCAGTCTGTCGACCGGCTGGTGTGGTACGCCGGATGGGCCGACAAGTTCGCCCAGGTGATGGGGAATCTCAACCCGGTGTCCGGACCGTTCTTCAATATCTCCACACCCGAGCCCACCGGCGTGGTGGGGATCATCGCCGCCGAGCCGTCCCCGCTGCTGGGCCTGGTCTCACGCATCGCGCCGGTGATCGTGTCCGGCAACACCGCCGTGGTGCTGGCCTCCGAGCGATGGCCCACCCCCTCCATCACGCTGGCCGAGGCGATGGCCACCGCCGACGTCCCCAAAGGAGTGGTCAACATCCTCACCGGCCCCAAAAAGGCCATGGTCCCCTACCTGGCCTCCCACCTGGACGTCAACGCCATCGACGCGTTCGGCGCCGAGCCCGCCATGATGCACGACATCGAGCAGGAGGCGGCGGCCGGCGTGAAGCGGGTGGTCCGCCCGCCCGGCGGCGAGATCGACTGGGCCGGGGCGCAGAGCCCCTACGCCATTGCCGCCTTCACCGAGATCAAGACCGTCTGGCACCCCAAGGGCCTCTGATTAGTTGCTAGTTGCTAGTTGGTACGAGAGTGATAAAGATACTTATCGTTCTGATCATATAGCAGCCACACGATTCTCTAGATTAACCCTCTGTTGATGGGTAGACACCTGCTATGAGCTGTTGCTCGTCTTGGCGGTGTCTCCTAGCATTGATAGGGAAGGGAGTGGTTGATGGACCCGCAGCTGGTTGATTGGGGTGGCTCTGCCGTCCTGCTGGGCATCTTCTGGCAGTTGATGGCCTGGTCGATGAGACGGCTGACCCGGCGCCTTGACCGGCAGGATGAGTATCTGGCCGAGTTGAAGGCGGACATGAAGGCGGGTCAGGCCGAGTTGAAGGCGGACATGAAGGCGGGTCAGGCCGAGTTGAAGGGGGGCCAGGTGCGGTTGGAGGACCACATCATCCAGTTGGCGGGCGGTCTCGGTGAGGTCAAGGGTGAGTTGAAGAGGATCGCCCCCAGGGAAAAGGCCGCAGCCGGTGGTTCGTAAGCCGAGTGGCCGCTGGCCACTGGCCACCGGCGAAGGGAGTGGTTAATGGACCCGCAGCTGGTTGATTGGGGTGGCTCTGCCGTCCTGCTGGGCATCTTCTGGCAGTTGATGGCCTGGTCGATGAGACGGCTGACCCGGCGCCTTGACCGGCAGGACAAGGATCTAGCTGAACTGAAGACGGATGTGGCCGGGTTGAAGCGGGATGTGACCGGGTTGGCGGAGGGTCAGGCCGAGTTGAGGGCGGACATGAAGGCGGGTCAGGCCGAGTTGAAGGCGGACATGAAGGCGGGTCAGGCCGAGTTGAAGGGGGGCCAGGTGCGGTTGGAGGACCACATCATCCAGTTGGCGGGCGGTCTCGGTGAGGTCAAGGGCGAGTTGAAGAGGATCGCCCCCAGGGAGAAGGCTACGGCAGCCGGTTCGTAGGAGCCGCACCGCGCACCGGTTCCGGCTTCGTCCCGCTCTTCGGAGCCCCGGTGGAGTTGTTCGGAGAAGTGAAGTGATGGCCTTGCGCTGCCTTCCAGACTTATGGCCACGAGATCGAGGCCGCCACCGGTGGTTGACTGCCATCAACAGTGATGTATGGAGGAGACACTCGCACATGGCTGAGCAGAACGGACCCGGGCCGCACACCGACTAAGAGTGGGAAACGGCCTCAGAGCGGGTCCAGGTTATCCGCGAGCGAGCAGGCGAGGGCCAACCCGGTTGCGGCGGCTGCCGAAGCTCGGAGATACGCAGAGATCGCAAACCGTGTCCAAACGCTACGAGCCATCCGGCAAGCTCGGGGGCTGACCCAGCAGCAGATGTCGGCACAACTGGACATCAGTCGGGCGGAGGTCTCCCGGATGGAACGGCGGAACAACCTCCACCTCGCTACCTTGGCCTGCTTCATCAGGGCTACCGGCGGGAGACTTCGGATTACCGCTGTCTTCGACGACCAGGAGACCGAGATCAGCATCGGCGACATCCTCCCCGTCGACCCCCACCCGGTACAACCGCGCGCGTAGAACAAGTCTTCGATAGAGCGTTGGCCGACCCCCTCCATCACGCTGGCCGAGGCGATGGCCACCGCCGACGTCCCCAAAGGAGGAGGGCCAAGCCGAGTTGAAGGCGGATATGAAGGCGGGCCGGACCGAGTTGAAGGCGGACATGAACGCTGGCTACGCCGGGTTGGATGCGAGGGTTGCCGGGCTGGAGAAGGGTCAGGCCGGGTTGGATGCGAAGGTGGCGGGTTTGGAGAAGGGTCAGGAGCGGATCGATCGCAACGTTCTCCAGGTCGTGCGCGGCCTCGGTGAGGTCAGGGGCGAGCTGAAGAGGATCGCTCCGAGGGAGAAGGCTACGGCAGCCGGTTCGTAGGAGCCGCACCGCGCACCGCACCGGTTCCGGCTTCGTCCCGCTCTTCGGAGCCCCGATGGAGTTGTTCGGCCAAGTGATGGCCTTGCGCTGGCTCGAGGACTATGGCCACAAGATCGAGGCCGCCACCAGGGGTTGACTGCCATAAACAGTGATGTATGGAGGAGAGCACTCGCGCATCACCGAAGACAAGGGATCCGGGCCATACACGGACGAAGAGTGGGAAACGGCCTCAGAGCGGGTCCAGGTTATCCGCGAGCAGGCGAGGACCAACCCGGTTGCGGCGGATGCCGAAGCCCGGAAGTACGCAGAGATCACCAATCGCGTCCAAACGCTACGAGCCATCCGGCGAGCTCGGGGGCTGACCCAGCAGCAGATGTCGGCGCAACTGGACATCAGTCAGGCGGAAGTCTCCCGGATGGAACGGCGGAACAACCTCCACCTCGCTACCTTGGCCCGCTTCATCAGGGCTACCGGCGGGAGACTTCGGATCACCGCTGTCTTCGACGACCAGGAGACCGAGATCAGCATCGGCGACATCCTCCCCGTCGACCCCGACCCGGTTGCGCTGACATGACCGGTGTGTCCGTGCTGCGTACGGCGAACCGCGCGCGACCTAGAGACACACTTCGGAGTCTTCGGATAGAGCGATGACCTCTCGGTAGCCCGCGTGTGGATCTCTGTCTCGCATGTCTTGGCAAAGAGTGACGTCCCCAAAGGGGTGGTCAACATCCTCACCGGCCCCAAGGAGGCCGTGGTCCCGTACCTGGCCTCGCACCTGGACGTCAACGCCGTCGACGCGTTCGGCGCCGAGCCGGCATGATGCAGGACATCGAGCAGGAGGCGGCCGCCGGCGTGAAGCGTGTGGTGCGCCCGCCCGGCGGCGAGATCGACTGGGCCGGGGCGCAGAGCCCCTACGCCTTCACCGAGATCAAGACCGTCTGGCACCCCAGAGGCCTGTAGCCGGTTGCAGAGGATCGCGCCCAGGGAGAAGGTCGCGGACGGCGGTTCGTAGGGCCCGCACCGGTCTCCGGGTTCCCAGCTCGATCCCTTTCTCGTAGTTCCCACGTCAGCACGACTAGCTGTACTGTCCAGCAAGGCGGCAGGCGGTTCGTAGGCGCCGCGCCGGTCTCCGGGTCCCGGCTCATCCCTCCTCGTAGCCCCCAGGGCTCTCGCCCGCTGCACATCTATATATATACGCAGGAACCGCTACGCCCGCCGACCCCGTGTCCGGCTAGCGAGCTATCGACCACCAACCCCCAACCAGCAACTACCAAACTATCGAACGGGTTCCGGCCACCCGGAGACCCTCCGATCCGGCCGGGATTCTTTCGAAAACGCGAAAAAACGCCGTCTGACCCGACAGGGCCGGAAGCTGTCCGGCTTGGCCGGATTACGCCCTTCCGGTAGCTGTGAGTTCACCGATCCAGGCCGTTCGGGGACGACCTGGCGCCAGGAGCTGGCGCCCGGCCCATCGTGGCGCTCGACCGGGCCGGGTTCCTCGCCGACCGCACCGTGCCAACCCATGCGTGATCCTCGACGACGCCGAGATCGACAGCTGGCCGAGCGCAACACCCATGTGGCCCACTGCCGGTTCAACGACATGAAGCTGGCCAAAGGGCGATGAAGCTGGCCAAAGAGCGATGTTCACCTCCAGGTATACGTTGATTACGGCGGCCGGCAGTCCAGCACCCGGGTGATCGCGCGCCCATGGTGCGCCATGTACTGGTGGACGCCGCCTGGCTCGACCGCCTGGGCCTGCCCGGAGCCCCTGCTGGAGCATGGTTCGCGCCTCGCGCGAGCGCCTGCTGGCGTACTCGGACAGACCGGAGCGATTCCATGCGCGGCTCCCGAGCGCTACGTTGTCGGCCATGGCTAACGGTTGCCCTACGCCGCTGGTGCTGTTACGGTGACATGACGTGAACGCCAGGTATCGGAGAGTTCCGCCCCTGTTGGTCAACACAGTGTTACGCATCTGGAATGGGATTGGCCATGAATGACCGTGCTGTTGGACGTGCTGTGCTACACTCCGTGCTCGGCATGAGCCCTGCCACCGTGGTAAGGTTCTCGGTATGTTCCGGGTCAACCACCCAGAGGGGAGTAGCCGGTGATTGGCGCAGGTAGCGCTAGTTCGGGTGCATCCGCGAGGGTTTCGCAGCTGCGAATTGTGCGGCCCCGGACCGGCAGGCTTGCCATAGGTGGAAAAGAAAGGAGGGGCCGATGCCCCGATTGAGAGGGCATGCGCGCCCGTTACAAGCAAAGGAGGGGCCGATGGCCCAGCTAGTGAAGAAGCGGCGCCCGGGTTGGGCAGTGCTCGTCGTGACCGCCTTGGTCGCCTCGCTGTTCGCGGTCGGGACCGGTCCGGCGGCAGCGGTCGAGATCGACAACAGCAACCTCCCTCGCCCGAGCGAGTCCACCCCTTGGTCGGCGTGCGTGGGCGACGCCCTTGCCGGTCGGGGGTTCACCGACGTGTCGATGGGCAGCGTCCACTACGACGACATCAACTGCCTGTCGTACTACGGGATCACCATGGGCACGACGGCTGACACCTACTCCCCCGGCGACAACGTGAGCCGCTGGCAGATGGCGCGGTTCATGGAGCGGGCCGCCAGCTTGACGGGCGCTGACGCCGACGAAGTTCTCGGCGACTTTGAAGAGAACGGCTCCGACCCGGTGACCCGGGCTGACATGGCGAAACTGCTGGTCAAGCTGTTGGCCTCGGCCGCTCCGCACGTCGTGCAGGTCGATCCGGACGACGAGTACGCCGTGACCTACGGCCCGAATGGTGCTCGGGATCTCGACGACGGCGACGGCGACCCGCGGACCGGCCCCCTCGACTACTTCGCTGACGCGCGGCAGCAGACGCCTCGTCGTGTGGACAACCTCATCAGCGCGGCCTACGAGTTGGGGATAACCAGCGGGACTGGCGACGGCACGACCTTCGAGCCCGCGAGCTTGGTGACCCGGGCCCAGATGGCCTCGTTCATCATGCGGACCATGGCCCACACCGATGTGCGCCCGGCTGGGCTGACGGCTCAGTCTTCGAGCGCGACCGTTCAGGTTTCGCTGCGGGACAGCGACTACCAGCCCATCGTCAACGAGTGGATTGACGCGTTCTATGTCCACCCGGACCGGGCGGACGACGCGTTGAGGAGCAACGGCTCCTGTACCCGCCTGCCCAACACCGCGCCTGATGACACCACCAGGTGCACGATCGACAAGGGCGACAATCTCACCCAGGCGGATGGAAACGTGCAGTTCGCCCTGCCGTTGACGTTCGTGGGCGACGCTCGCACCCTGTGGACATGGACCGGCGACCTCGGTGACGAGTACGAAGACGGTGAGACCGATGTCGTAAAGATTGAGGTCGTGCAGGGTTCGATGCCCGCCACCAGGGCGCTCGTGACCAGCGACATGAGGTCAGGCGCCACCGAGGTTCGCTACGGCGCCAAGATCACTTTCACGATCCAGCTCCAGCACTACAACGCGACCACCGGTGCTGTGCTCGACTCGGTGCCACTGCGCCAGGACTTCGCGTTCCGGCTGACGCAGACACTGCGCACCGAGCCGACGCGAGACGCGACGACCGGCACACGCACGGACAACGGGAGTCTGATCGGCCAGACTGTGGAGGTCATCAACATCGGCACGGACGGAACGGCAGAGTTCGTCGTTTCTGCGGGTGACCCGCGACCGCACCGACGCGACAATGACACTCCGAGGGAGGTCGAGTGGTCTCTGGTTCCGGTAGCAGCTGGAACAACCACTCCCGTCAAGGTCGGCCAGGGTGTGGATAACGACTTCGTGACGGTCATTGGGGTGGACGACAGCAACGTCGGCACACGTGAGGATCTGGGCACGACCAGCGGTTACGTCCAGTTCGACGACGACGCTGGCATGCTCCAGAGGATCTCCGTGCTGGGCGGGAACGCCTCCCGCAGTCCGAGCTACGAGTACCAGGATTCCGGTGGGGAGACCGCCTATGTCACTGTCTCCGCCATCAACGAGTACGGCGAGCCGGTGGGTGGAGTCCGAGTGAAGGTTGCCGGCACCGACGCCACCAGCCCCGACACCTGTGCTCCGGCGCTCAACGCCGATCCCAACGACGATACGGTTCTCTTCGCTAGGGAGTACCAGACGAACCGGTTCGGCACCGCTCGGATTCCTCACACGGGCCCGACGGGCAATGCCTCCAACACCCAGCAGATGGTGGCCGTCTACCCAGGGTCTTCCACGGACGCGGCGTACACAGCCACCTGTGCCGCATCGGCCGATGGAGGCCTGATAGCACGAGCCACCGTTGTGACTAATGCCTCACCCGAAACGGGTGAGACTCAGGCCCAGGCGGAAGCGAGGGTGTTCGCGGAAGCCGACCTGGTTTCAGCGAACTCCGCACGGCACACGCTCCACTGGGTCCGGGCTGACAGCACCGCCGGTCCCAGCCAGACCGATCAGGCCATCGCGGTCGTCAATACCCAGGCCGATGAGATCGTCGCAGGAGCGGGCGCCACGTTGGTGATCGTCCGGTACGACGACAACGACGAGTTCAAGGTCAACGGTGTGTCCAAGAGCATGGCGAAGTTCGAGGAGGCGTTGGAGTACGCCACCGGCGACAGCCGCATCACGGAGGTGCAGCTCGATTGGTCCGGTTACGACTACAGGGATTCGGATGAGATCACTGAGTGGGAGGTGACCTACACCGACATCACGGGGGAGCGTGAGCCGCTCGGATAGCTGACGGCATCCATAAGGTCGCTCGCTAGGAACCCCTAGTAAGAGACCACAGACACCAACTCAGAGGAGGCCCCCGCATCTTTCCGGGGCCAACCCGCGTCTTTGGAGCAGTCGTCGCCTGAGTGTGTTGGCTAGCTCGGTCTCGAAGACGGTGATGGTCGTGGGCTCGCCTCTAACGTTGAACCGGTCGTTGTCGTCGTACACCACCATCACCGGAGCGGTGGCATTAAGCACGATCTGCCTCCTGGCGACAGCGCCGGCCACGATGTTCGCGGTGCCGCTGCGTCCTGCGTCCGTGGTCCAGTACAACTCTCCGTAACTGGCGGTCAGGGTCTCTGCTTCACCGCCCAGCCCCGTGTCCTCAACGCGTGAAACTCCACGTCCTCTCCATGTGTGATCATCTGGGCCGGGGCTCCTCCGTCGCTGACGCTCTGGCGAACGTCCAGCACAGAGGAGCCCCACCCCATCTAGGTGGATGCCCCACGGTGGGGAATGTCAGTGATCAGAACTGGGGAGTCTCAGTGATCGCCAGCAACCGCGCGGGGTACATTCCGTCGGTGACTTCACCATCGGCCTTGGTCCCACCGACGAGCAGGACGTGACCGTATGGGCCTGGACAGGAGCACTCGGGGACGTGATCCGCAGAGGCGGCGATGGGCTCGTCAGCGTCGAGGTGAGCACTCAGGGCGTGGAGGCGACCGGCGCGAAGGTCACCAACAGCCTGCCTGAGAACGCGACCCATGCCCGCTTCGGCAGCACCGTCACCGTAACCGTCCAGCTGATCGGCGTGAACGGGCTGCGAGCGGTTCCACCCGAGGACGGCGCCTCCTACACGATCCTGTAGGAGGCCTTCAACCAGATCGACGGTACGGCCACTCCAAGCAGCCCCCTCACGCAGAGAAGCACCGAGACTGTCGAGGTCGACGACACCGGCAAGATCGAGTTCATCCTCGACGGGGTCGATCCGGACTCCCACGACACCGGAGACACCGCCGCGGACGAGATCCTGTGGCGCTACACCGTCACCCCAGTCGGGGACAGCCCCCGGTTCGACGCGCCGGTCGAGAACGTGCGGGTCGTCTTCACCGACGCCGATCCGGAGGCGACCACAATCGACCTGGCCACTCAGGTCAGGTACCTGAGGGCTGCGAGGTCGAGCTCGCGCCTGGTCAACAATGTGGTGATCGCTACTGTGACCGATCAGTACGGCCAGCCGTTCAGGGGTGCGAGGGTGCAGCTTGCGAGCACCAGCACGGACTTCTTGTTCTCCGGCCCTGTGACCACAGGCTCGTCGGGGGCAGCCCGGATTGGCTACCAACACTCCGGCACCGGAGGCAGTACGGAGACCCTGACCGCATCCCTCGAGGGCGTCACCGGCGTCACCGGCACCGTCGACTTCCTGTGGGCCGACGATCCTCCGATCGGTTTCGAAGTGACAACCAGCGGCGGGACGTACGAGGTGCTGGCGGCCGACCCTCAGCGCAACGAGGTCGTCGTCGATCTGGGCGTCGGTTTCGGGACCCCGACCGTGGTCGTTTACGACGGCAACGACCGGTTCCGTCTCGAAGGCAGGGTTGTGTCGCTGAGCCTCTTCGAGAGCGTGCTCGCCAACGAGGTGGACGATGAGGCCAGCATCCTGCTGCTCGGCTGGGCGTCACGCGATCCCGACAACCAGGCCGATCGCACCGACTGGTACCTAGTCAGCTAGACCCCGAAACGCCGCCCGGCCATCGTCCGGGCCGGCCGGCGCCGGTGGTGATGCCGAGTTCGTAGGCGGCGCTGATGGCCGCGTCCTGCGCTAGGCGGCTCCCGTCACGGCCGGCCGGCCGCTCCAACCGGGAAGGCGCGCTCAGGACCGCTTCTCTGTGAGGATGATGCCCCAAGAGAAGTTATACTTAGTGGTCCGGTCGGGGTCGCCGTCGGGGTCGCCCGAGGGCTGGGATGGGGTGGTGATGGTGTTGTCGGCCATGTAGGCGCTGACCCTGATCTGGCCGCTCGTGGGCAGGCGTCCGGGCACGTTCGCGATCTCGACGTCGACGGTCCCTGTCGCGGGTGCTTGCCGGAACAGCGCGGTTGCGGTCGGCAGGTTGCCACCGTCAGTCCCTCCCAAGTTCAGCGTGCTGACCGCGAAGGTCTTCCACGTGCCGCCCGACTCCCGGTACTCGACCTGGATCAGTGTCACCGGCTCGGGGGCGTCGTCGGTGTCCTGATTGTGGCCTGCCGCCGCCTTGGTGGCCTCCAGCGTGAACACGGCTTTGTAAACGCCTGCCGGGAGGTTGAACGAGCGGGCCTGGTGTTGGGTGCCTCTGGTGGTGAACTGCTGCAGCGGCACCGTCGTGGGTGTCGTGTCGTTCCCGAACCCGGCGTTTGGGTTTGGTCCTTGGACGGACCCGCTCTCCAGCGCTCGGATCCGGTTCTCGAGCTGTCTGATCACGTTGTTGTGGTAGCGGTGCAGGAACGTCACCGACTGGGCTCTGTTCACGTACGTCTCGGGGCAGAAGTACGTGCCGTCTCCACATCCATACGTGATGTTGTTCTGAACGGCCCACTGCACCGAGTCGCGGGCGTAATGGTTGCCAGGCACGTCACGGAACTGGCCGCTCCCCTGTGCGAATGCCACGGCTGCCGCCGTCAACGCAACAGCCGCGGCGACCATGACAACGGTCAGCCGAGACGCGCGCCGTTGCCACACACGCCGTAGGCGCCCATCTCGCCCGCGGCGACCGCCCTGGCGGCCATTCGAGCCGTGCGCCTCGTGTTCCCCGGAGGGGGAGTCGTGGTCATGGTTCATTGTCCTCTCCTGTCCTCTCCTTACGGTGCAGCCTATGGCCGGTGATCCAACTGATCAAGGACTGGAACAACCACCCGGAGTCCAGGGAGCCCCTGCCGGCCAAGCGGTGCCCCGGTACGCTGTGTGTGGTGCGGTGTTCCTGAGGATCAGGACGTCATATATGGTGCGGTGTTCCTCAGGTTCGGGGGCCGCGACGTTCTTGAGGATCAGGACGTCATATTTGACGCCCTCTGCCTCAAGAACCGAGACTCCAGGCAAAACTCGCGAAAACCCGGTGCTCCGCACCGGGCCCCCTCGGCCGGCCACCATCTGATGATCGTCGGTGGCGCCGCGTTGGCGCTGATGTACGAGGACCGCGCCACCCACGACATCGATGTCCTCTCGACGGACCGCGCCGGGGCACGGCAGGACCCCGTTCCCGCGGGGCGGCGCACGCCCTCGGTCGATCTCATCTCGATGCGCTTTGCTGATCGCCATCAACCCTTGTCGCCCAGGTCTCCGGTCCAGGCCCACACGGTGGTGCCGCCTGCTTTCACGTTCACCGTGATCGTGCTGGGGTCGTAGTCGCCGCTGAGGCCGGTCACCGCGTCGAGCGCATCGATCTCACACTCCTTGGCGTTGCCGCCCACGTCGGAGACGCGTGGCGTGTCGCAGGTGCCGTCCTCCTTGAAGGCCTCCCCGACCTTGTCCGCGCTGGCCGAGAAGACATCGACCGCCGCGTTGGCCATCGGATGGAAGTTGGCGTCACGGACCGAGATGATCACCTCACCAGGACCGTCGGACTGGATCGTCAAGCCCTCGGGACGCGCGGTGGTGTGAGCCAGCGCCCTGGTGATGAACGCAGCCATCTCGCCGCGGTTCACCGGGTCGCCCGGCGAGAAGTAGCCCATACCGGTCCCCGAGGCCACGCCCAGCTCATACAGCGCGCTGGCCGCGCTGTCATGGACGCGGTTCTGCAGCCGGCGGGAGTCAGCGAAGTAATCCCAGTTTTTGGCCGCCACGGTCTTGATCGTGAACGTGCCGTCGTCGTTCGTCTCGACGTTCTGGGTTGACTCCGGCGCGAGTCGATGAACGCGTCGTCGGCCTCGGTCCCGCCGACGGTGAAGGTGCCGCCGGGTCTCAGTACCACGTTCACGCGGGAGTCGTTGTCGGTAGCCGAGGCGAGCAGCCGGGCGATCAGCAACGCCTTGTCGGCCCGATTCACGGGGTCGGAGCCCGTCGCGGCGAAGTCGGCCACGACGTCGTCGCGGTCTCCTCCGGCGGCGCGGGCCGACCGTTCCATGAACAGCACCATCTCGAACCGGGACACATTCCGGCTCGGGCGGAAGGTGCCGTCGCCGTAGCCTTCGGTCACGCCGTAGTAGGCCAGGCAGTTGATCGCACCCCGGAAGTAGTGCCCCGCCGACACATCATCGAACATCCAGTCCGTGGTGGCGTCACCGACGCAGGCGGTGACCGGGGTCGCATGGTCGGCGACGGTCTCGACTGCTCCTGCCGGCCGCGCCCCAACCGCGACGAGCGAGGCGACCAGCGCGCCGGCGGCAAGGATCGACGTGCCCGAACGCCGCATGGTCACTGGCTGAGGCATTGGGTCCCTCCTTCGCATGTGGCTGGAACACCTGCGGTCAAGCTCGTCGCTTGCCTTTGAATCCACAAGGGGGGCATCACTTGGAGTCACTTGCGAGGAGACGCGGGGAGGCCCCGGCCGTGTGGCCGGGGCCTCCCTTAGGGTTGGTGGGTTGATCAGGCCTCTGTCAACGTGAACGTACTCGTTGTCGTTGACCGCTTGGTCGGATCGGTCGGGTAGTTGGTCCAAGCGATCGAGTCGTTGATGGCGGACCTCATGCTCTCGGCGGCGAGCTTCGCCTCGAACTCGGCCATAGTCGAGGGCGTAGTGCCGATCGTGAACTGGTCACCGCTGTCATACACGACCACCTTGTTGTTGGCGACGATCGTCTTGCTGGCAACATCGATGTAGTCGATCTCGGTCGACGTTTCTGAAGCCGAGTTCGCCTCCACGAAGTAGACGGTTCCTGAGGCAACATCCACTGCCGGGTCGCCGACCTGGGCGGTCACTGCGAACTCGCCCCAACCTTGCGTTGCGGTGCTCGTGATCGTGTAGACGATGACCGCTTCGCCGTTGCCGTCGGTCGAGTAGGGACCGCCCACCACGGAGATATCGGTCGCCGTGGCTGCTGTCAAGGTGACTACCTGTCCGGCCATGGGCGAGCCGTACTGGTCGTTGACGGTGACGGTGACAAGCTGCGAACCCCGCGCAGTGCTGGTGGTAGCCAAGACGACATACGGACTCGTATGCGTGACCTTGCCTGCGCCTGCTGTAGCAGCGTTCGATTGGTCACTGAACTTGTACTCGAAGGCCGTCGTACTGGTTCCCGCTGCGTTCACCGTGTTGGTCGCATCGGGGGCGCCGTCGCCAATAGTCAGGGCCACACTCACCCAACGCTCCTCAGGCTGCTGACCGTCGGTATTGGGGTCGGTGTCGGTGGCACCCGGTGTCGGATCCGAGGGAGCAGACACCGAAATCGTCGCCTGGCCGTTGCTGTCGGACGTGAGCGCCATAGAAGCACTCTGACTCAACAGACCGGTACAGGTGCCGTCCGCGTCTGTTGGATCATCCGAGCAGAGCCGCACGACGTAAGTCCACTTGGCGGACTCGCCCACCGTGGTGCCCGACGAGGTGTCGGTGATGACCTCCGGCGGACCCGCATCCACGTTCTGCAGCTGCAGGGTGATGGTGCGGTCAGAGCCGTACCTGAACAGAGTCGCTCCACCGGAGTCGTCGCCAACCAGGGTCCTGGTGGCCATGAGGTCCGGCGTCTTGGGCTCGGGCAGGTCATGACGGAACCGCTCGGTGGCGGTGACCACAATCATGCCGACATCGCCGGTCCACACCCAGATGGTCTGGGGCGTCTTGACGGTGTGCTCGGTGGCGTCTGGACCAGCCAGGGTGACGTTGCCGGAACTGTTAGTGACCGGATCGGCACTGTCGATCCTGCACAACGTGCCGGTCTTATTGCTCACGACGGTGGGGTCGCAGGTGCCGGCTTGGCCGAAGGCTTCGTCGGCCTTGGCAGTGGCCGCGTAGAAGAGGTCGAGCCTGGCGCCGCTGACGGGATTGAGCTCGGCGTCGCGCACAGATGCCTTGATGGCGCCGTTGCTGTCCCGATAGGCGCTGACGCCTTCCGGACGGGCGTTGGTGTGATTCAGCGCCCTGGTGATGAACGCTGCCATCTCGCCGCGGTTCACTGGGCTGTTGGGACCAAAGCTGGTGAGGAGCCCGGCGTAGGTCTGACCGGCGGCCCGCTCAGGTGCCATGGTGGTGCCCGTGGTGATACCGAGCTCATAGGCGGCTGCGATCCTGGCGTCTGTGGCTCTTGGCTGCGAGGCCCTGGCATCGGGGAAGTAGTCGTCAGCCTCACCCGTTCCCGCGGCGCCGAGCTTGATAGCGCCAGTCTTGTCGATCGTCACCGCCGACGAAGCCTGGGCCAGCATGTTGACGAGGATGACGGCCATGTCGGCCCGGCTCACCGTGCCGTTGGGGTCAAACATGGTGGCGGACTTGCCAGCCATGATGCCTGCGGCAGCGAGCTGGTTAATGGCGTCATGGGCCTCGGCGGGAGCGTCACCGATGTCGGCAAAGCCCTGGTCCGCAGCCATGGACAGCGTCATCCCAGCCGGACCAGCGGCACGTGCCATGAACAGGGCCATCTCCCAGCGAGAGACGGTGTCGTTCGGGCTGAAGGTGCTGCCGTCGCCGCTGCCCTTGGTGATCCCGTAGTAGGCGATGCAGTTGATGGCGTCCTTGAAGCTGTGCATGTCGGACACGTCGGTGAACATCCAGTCACCGGTGGCAGGCCCGACGCACGCGTTCGCGGAGGTCGTGTGGTCCGCCTTGTCCATCACCGCGCCCGCGGGGACCGCGAGGAGTGAGGCGACCAAGGCGCTCACGACGAGCAGCACCCAACCCGGGCGCCGCAAATTGCGGTAATAAATGCAGGTCAGAGGGGGTGCAGTACCCCCCGGAGGGCCACTTGTCCTCGGCTTGTCCCTCGATAGCTGCTGGCCCGGCTCGTTGAGCGACCCCCGAGTTCTGAGAAAAATCTTTGTCGCGACGGGTCATATGGAGGTCCAAAGTTGGTTGTCGCCGCGCCGCCGCGGCGCGACGGGTGCTCCGAGACACTTTCTTCGCACGATCGCGAGGCCACCACGGCGACGCCCCAGCTACGTGATGTAGCGGCCCCAGGCCTCCATGACCTCCCGGCGGGCGGCTAGCAGATCGGAGCGCTGGTAGGCGCGCGCCAGAGATCCGGCCGAGTGCGCCAGCGCGGCCTCGGCCACCTCCCGGGGAACTCCGTTCTCGGCCGCCCACGATCGGAACGAGGCCCGCAACCCGTGAGGGGTGTACCCGTAGGGCCGGGTGAGCTTCGACATGGCACCGTTGCTCAGCGTCTTGCCGGCGGGCGAGGCGAACACCGGCCCGGAGCCGCCGGAGTAGAGGCGGGCCACTTCGAGCGCCTCGAGGGCCGCCGACGACAGCGGCACAACGTGCTCCCGGCTGGTCTTGCTGCGCTCAGTCGGCACGGTCCAGGTCCGGGCCTCGAGGTCGATCTCGTCCCAGGTGGCGAACCGGGCCTCGCCGGAGCGGGCCGCAGTGGCCGCCAGGAACCGAAGGCACGCCACCGTGGGCGGCCACGCCCCTGGCAGCGCGTTGAGCTTGTCGAGGGCCGCAGCGACCTCAGGATGGGGCAGGCTGGCGAGATGCTTGACCGGGGCGGTGTGGCGGGGCAGCGCCGCCGCCAGGGCCGGGCCGGCGGGATCGTCGGTGCGGTGGCCGGCGGCGATGCTCCAGCGCATCACCACTCCGAGACGGGTCTTGAGCTTGCGGGCCGTCTCCGGCTTGGTGTGCCAGACGGGCAGCAGCACCCGCACCAGGTCGGCGGTGGTGATCTGATCGACCGGAATGGACCCGAGAGCGGGGTAGACGTAGCGCCTCAGCGACGACCGCCAGCTCTCCTCGGAGCGGCCGGTGTCCTTCCAGCCGGGACGGTACGCCTCGATGACCTGCTCCACCGCCTTCGCGAACGTGGGGATGGGGTTGACGGACTGCTTCGCCTTGGGGTCGATCCCGGCCCGGGCCAGCTTGCGGTACTGGTAGGCGATGTCGCGGGCCTCCGCCAGCGTGGTGTACGCCACCGCTCCCAGCCCGATGTCGCGGCGCCGGCCCCGGACGGTACCCCGCCAGATCCACTGCTTGGACCCTCCGGGCGTAACCCGGAGGATCAGCCCGTGCAGGTCGTAGTACTTGCCCGGCTTGCTGAGCGACCGGACGGATGAAACGGTCAGTTTCCCCATCGTGCGACTCCCTGCGTCGCGTGCGCGCAGGCAACATCTTAACGTGTCCTTTTCCTCATTTTGTGGCCGTGATGTGAAATTCCTCTTGCTCCACAGTCCGCGCTATCGGCCGAGTGTGTCCCCGTCTTGTCCCTCAATCTCAGGACCGCACACCGTAGGTGACTCCCGGCGCGGTTGTCGAGGCCCGCCGCTGGTTCCCAAGCGAGCGAAGCCGGTGCTGGCCGGCGACGTCCGCCGCAGGCACATCGTGGCCGACGACAGCGCAAGCGGCGAGACTCCGGTGCGGCTGGTCTACGACGACAACGACCGGTTCAACCTGCGGGGCTCGCCCACCTCGATGGCCGTCTTCGAGGCCGTGCTCGCCGAGGCGCTCAATCGCGACAGTTCGGGCCTGAGCCTCGCCTTGAGCAACTACCGGCCCGGCAGGGGTAAGCGCGCTCAGCTCAGTTCGTACTCGGTCTCGCTCACCGTTCCCGAGACCATCCTGGACGGCATCGATACCACGGTTTGGGTCTGGACCGGCCGGGAAGGTGACGAGGTAGACCGGCGCACTGAACTCTTCCGGTTGGATGTCGAGGCGTCGGCCCGGGCCCGGGGCGCCGTCCAGACCGAGATCTCCACCCGTTTCAAGGGGTCGAAGGCGAAGTTCGGCACCACCGTCAGCGTCACCGTGCAGCTCCAGGACGCCCAGGGCCGCGACGTCAGTGTCGGCGTGGACGGCGAGCGGCCCGCCGAGTGGGAGTTCTTCGAGGAGGAACTGGAGGAGACAGAAACCGTCAACGGCATTAGGGAGGGGAACGAAGAGGCGCGTGGAACTGACTCGTTCGAGGACGTTGAGGTCGGACTCCAACGGCCGCGTCACCTTCTCGCTGTCCGTCCGCGACTGGCGAACTTCGACCGGGCCCGGGACACGGCAGAAATCGAGCTGTTCGACACCAACTGCCCACGCACCTAGGCAGCCGCTCGGGCTGCGACTCTAGGAGGGCACGGCCTGATCAAGTTCCCTGGTTGGCCGGGTCAGCATATTGACCATGGCCGGACGATGTTGCGGCGGTGGTGGGGCGTGATCTTGCCCGCAGCTTGCTGCACGCTGCGAAAGATCTACCGGGTCCTCACGTTGTCAAACTCAACATCGCGACCATTACCGCGATCATGATGCCTGTCATGCCGACAATGACGCCGACGATCCACTTGGTCTGAGAGTCGAACCGCTTCTCGATCAACAGCAGCGCGTTGGCGAGGGCCTCACGGGATTCCGCCTGGCGCGCTTCGTCCTTCGCGTCTACGACGGATTCGGTGACGGTCAACGGGCTTTGCTCCTTCTCGCTAACCCTGAACGTACCTTACCCCGAGGAGACTTCAAGGGGTGTGTCGCCGTTCTGCGGCCAGGCCGGTCAAGAACGCGAAAACCGTGGAGGCGTCCCGCCGTCCCCTCTACGAGGGTTGAAGAGCAGCATGACTCCTGCCCCGGTGGCTTGTTAGCGTGAGCGCACCCTCGCCCCTTCCAGGAGGCCTATGGCCATCCTCCTCGCCGGACTGACGTCCGTTGCCATGGATAGGGGGTTGCCCTCGGCGCCCTAGCCGTTACAGTGCTTCATGCCAGACCCCGCGAATCCGAACGCGACCGACCGGTCTCGGACTTCCCCTTTGAATCCGTGAGTCCGTGTCACTGCCCGTAGATAGGGTTGCGGCACAAGAGAAGGGGAGGTAGCCAGTGGATACTCAGACCGCTGCGGTCCGGTCGAAGAAGGCAGAGGTCTTGAGGCACTTCGAGGAGCGCCGGGACAACGAAGAGGAGCCGTTCGGGGGCGTTCTCAAGTTCTTGCAGGACCAAGGCTCCGATCTCGACGACGTCGATGTAGCGGTCGCTATCGGTCGGCTGGTCTGCGATGGCAAGCTGCGTTATGCCCTCGACGGTATTCGCCTTGTCCCAGAGTGAGCATCGGTCGGATCGGTTCCTTCAGACCAATGGTTACGATCCTCGCAATCCCTACCGGGTCCCCATGCCTACGAAGGAACGGTACGACACCGCCGTCTACATTCAGCTATGAGGTGTCTGTTCGCTGCCATCGCTGCGATCGCCCTGGTGGTCTTTCTCTGGTGGGTCATCTGCGGCTGGGCTGACGGCGATTGGCTATGTAGCGCTCTCCGCCTGCCTGTACCTCCCTAGCCCATCAACGTAGATTCGTTGGGGTTCCCGACGGGGTGGGAGGCTGTAAGCGATTACCACACATGATGTCAAGTTTCAGCCCAAGAGCCCAACCCGGCCCGGGGCCCCGGCCTTTGTTCTTGCGACGAAGCGATACAGCGTCACTCGTTCGACTCCTTCACCCAGAAGGCCACAGCTCGTTTTAGGAACTCACGCTCCATCCGCAGCCGAGCGTTCTCCCGCTCGAGCTCGCGGAGCCGTTCCCGCTCATCGCTGGTAAGACCTTCCCGCTCGCCGCGGTTGATCTCGTCGTGGCGTACCCAGTTCTCCAACGTCGAGTCATAGATCCCAACTCGTTGGCGACCTGGCGTAGCGGCTTGCCCGAGCTGCGGGCGATCCCCACCGCGTCTCGTTTGAACTCATCCGAGAACTTCCTTCTCGGTCGTTTCCCTCCCAACAGGACTCCTTCCCAGCGCGCAGTCCCATGGTCGGAGACAAGACGCGCTCACTGTGGGAATGTCCGGCTACTGGGGGGAACTCCAGTGGAGTCAGCTCACTGCGAAGCTTAGGGTTCAGCACGCGCGCAATCCTCTTGCGAACCCTAGGTTCATGGAACCTCCGGACCGGATGCGTCAGGTGTTGAGCAGCTAGGCGATCAGCTACCGGCTACGCGCCTGCAAGGGCCCGAGCCTGACAACACCCGACCGATCGGAGACCGCAGCTAGAGTCGTATCGTCCCCAGGATGGGGGACCTCACCTTTCAACCCGAACGATTCCAGCAATTGCTGTCACGAGGATCAGAACACCTTGACGACTCCCCTGCGTGGGCTCCTGTTCCACATCACTCACATCTCCAACCTCGGGTCGATTGTCACAGATGGGCTCTACTGTGACAGCGAAATGATGGATAGTCAGCGATCAGTGATGGAGATCGGCCATCCGGACATCAAGGCCGGGCGACGCGACCGCCTGGTTCCGTTGCCGCCGGGTGGGGTAGTTGCAGACTACGTACCCTTCTACTTCGCGGCGCGTTCGCCCATGCTCTATGTGATCGCCCAGGGATCCGTCCCTAGCTACAACGACGGACAGAACCAGGTGGTGTATCTCGTGACGAGCGTCGAAGCAGTCAGGACACATGGGCTTCGGTTCGTCTTCAGCGACCGCAACGCCGCCCTCCACTATGCTCGGTATGCCGACGATCCTCAACTGCTGGACCAGCACATTGACTGGGAATTGATGGAAGCCCGAAAGTGGGCCAACACGCTGGACGAGCCTGATCGCATGGAGAGGCGGATGGCAGAGTTGTTGGTCCATCGCCACGTACCGTGGCAGATGATCCACCGTGTGGTGACCAAGGACGAAGGGTTAGCACAGCACGCTCGGAACGTACTTGATAGTGTGCCGGTGACGGTCCCCGTCCATGTCGAGCCTGGGTGGTACTACTGATGACACGGTTCAAGGACGTATCCGGGAACCTTCTCCGAGCCGATGTCGACGCGCTTGTGAATACGGTCAACACGGTCGGTGTCATGGGCAAGGGCCTCGCCCTTCAGTTCAAGAACGCCTTCCCAGCCAACTTTCAGGCTTATTCGAAGGCATGTAAGGCCGGGGAGGTCGGGCTCGGACGAATATTCATCTTCGACAATGGTCAACTGGTTCGACCGCGATGGATTTTCAATTTTCCGACGAAGGGCCATTGGCGCGAACGCTCGCGCCTGTCAAATGTTTCCGCAGGTCTCGATGACCTACGGCGGGTGGTTGAGGAACTGCAAGTCGGTTCGATCGCTGTTCCACCACTTGGCTGTGGCAATGGCGGGCTGAACTGGGCTGATGTACGTACGTTGATCGAAGAGAAGTTCGAGGGCCTATCCAGTGATGTTCATCTGTATCCGCCGAGCGGCACACCACCTGCCGCGGACATGGTTATCTCGACCCCGCGTCCCGACTTAACCCCTGCGAGGGCAGCCCTAGTTCTTTTGGTCAACAGGTACTCGACCCTGGCGTTCGGGGCTTCGCTGATTGAGGTACAGAAACTGATGTATTTCCTACAAGCCGCCGGTGAGCCACTACGGCTGCGATACAAGCCATATCACTATGGACCCTATGCTGATAATCTTCGGCACGTATTGAAACTGCTAGAAGGGCATTACCTGCAGGGATTTGGCGATGGGTCCAAGAGCGTCTCGCAGGCCGAGCCAATTCGTGTGCTTCCCAATGCGCCTGAGCAAGCGCGGTGTGTGCTGTCACAGCAGGGCGAACTGTTGGGCCGGATGGAGCGTGTTCTGGATCTCATTCGAGGATACGAGTCGTCTTATGGTCTCGAACTGCTAGCAAGCGTTCACTGGGCCGCTGCTAACGACGAAAAATGTAGCTCTCGTGACCGTGTGGTAGAGCAGATTCGCTCCTGGAACTCTAGGAAGAGACACGCGTTCGCCGAGAACCACATCGGAATGGCATGGAAACATCTCCGAACAGAGGGTTGGTTGACCGAGACCTCCCTGCCTGAGTCGAGGACCGAGCCAGTCTCGCAGACTTGACGAAGACGCGAGCCTTCTTGCAAAGCAACGGATTAACCACCTTCAGAGAAGCCCTAACCGTAGGCAATACCCTCACCTTCCAAATCCCATCCTCCGGCTCAGCCACCTACACCCTCCTCACCCCCTAACCCCCTGGAGCCCACCCCCGTCGTTCCTCAGGATCAGGGCGTCACCCATGACGCCCTCTGCTCAAGTTCGGAACCACCACCATTCTCGATGCACAGACGTCACCCATGGTGCGGGGTGTTCCTCAGGATCAGGGCGTCACCCATGACGCCGTGTGCCTCAAGTTCGTGGAACCACCACCATTCTCGATGCACAGACGTCACCCATGGTGCGGGGTGTTCCTCAGGTTCAGGGCGTCATCCATGACGCCGTGTGCCTCAGGTTTCGGGGCAGCTGTTAACAATCGTCGGAATTCCCCGGTCTCGATCATTCAAACTCACCACCACTAGACCCCAGGAGCGCCCGCACCGAGTGACGCGGGCCGGGGGAAGGGTCTGTTCAAGCCCGGGGAGCGTCCTTACAGTTCCGTGTGAGAGCATGGAGCAGGGAAGGGGGTAAACCGTGACCGCTGTTACCGAGGGTCTGGTCGATGCCAAGGACCAGGCTCGCCAAGCTGAGTCCCGTACCGATCTCGCCAGGGCCACGGCCCCCCGAGTGTATCCGATAGGATACAATGGTCGAGATCAGGCAGACCAGGGCCTACACCCGCTGGTTCTGCAAGATCCGGGATCCTCAGGCCCGGGCGCGGATACTGACCCGGATCCGGCGGCTGTCCCTCGGTAACCCCGGGGATGTGAGACCGGTAGGAGGAGGGGTCTCCGAAATGCGCATCGACTACGGACCCGGCTACCGCGTCTACTACGCAAGGCGAGGCGACACAACGGTGGTCCTGCTCGCAGGTGGCAACAAGAACACTCAGGATCGGGATATCAGGAGGGCCCTGAAGCTGGCACGGAATCTATAGCCGGAACGTGACAAGAGGGAGATGATGGAATGGCGCGACGAACAACCACGCAGCCGTGGGACGCGGCAGACCACCTCAAGACCGAAGAAGACATGGTCGCGTACCTGGACGCGGCGCTCGAGGAATTCGACTTGGGGCTGATCGCAGCCGCCCTGGGCGATATCGCCCGAGCCAAGGGCATGACGAACGTGGCGGCGGATGCGGGACTGGGAAGGGAGAGCCTCTACAAGTCTCTGTCGGTCGAAGGCAATCCCGCGTTCGACACCGTGCTCAAGGTAACCCGCGCGCTTGGTATCCGTCTCCGGGCGACACCCCTAGCCGGAGACCCCTCGCCGTAGGAAGGACCCCCACACCCACAGGGTCATTCGCCAACCCGGCTGCCGTCCGGTCAAGAATGCGAAAACCGCATGGGCGTCCCGCCGCCCCTCTGACGAGGGTCGAGAACAAGCATGATCACTGCCCCGGCGGGGTTGTTAGCGTGAATGCACTCTCGCTTCTTCCAGGAGGCCTATGGCCATCCTCCTAGCCGGACTGACGTCCATCTTCTACGGGGTCTTCGACTTCGCAGGTGGGATGGCCACCCGCCGGGCCCCGGTCTTCGCGGTTGCCTTCTGGTCCAACATCATGGCCCTGGCGCTCTCGGGCTTGGTTGCGTTGGTGTACCACGTGGCGTTCGGGTCCGCCGCCAGCCTCCCCGACCTGGCTTGGGGAGCGGCGAGCGGTGTCGCCGGAGTCGCAGGGGTGGTCGCTTACTACGAAGGTCTCGCAAAGGGCAAGATGGCGGTGGTTGCTCCGGTATCCGCCATCACCCTGTCACTGATCCCGTTCACGTTCGGGCTGCTGACCGGAGAGCGCTATGCCTTGTTGCCGTGGATAGGGGTGGCCATCGCTGCCCCTGCGATGTGGCTCACCGTCGCGACCGGGACCCGTGAGGACCGCCCGGGGAAGGCGATATACGGTCTCGGAGCCGGCCTGGGCTTCTCATTGATGTTCATCGGGCTGGCGCAGGTCTCGGGCGAGGCCGGCATGTGGCCGTTGATTGCCTTCAGGTGCGCTGCCGTTGCCACATCGGCTGTTCTGGTCAAGGCGCGGGGGATCCCGCTCAGGATGGCAAGGATGGACCTGCTGTTGAGTTTCGCCGCCGGGGGCGCCATCCTGGCCAACCTCACCTACGTGCTGGCAGTGCGAATCGGGCCCCTGGGACTCGTAGCGGTGGTGTCGGCCCTCTATCCGGCTGTGGTGGTGGTCATGGCTTTCCTGGTCTACCGGGAGAGGCCCGGTCGCCGGCGCATAGTGGGTCTCTTGCTGTCCCTTGGAGCCGTATCCCTGATCGCCCTGAACTGATCGGCTGTCTCGGGGAGGGGCGCGAGTCCCGACGCCACGGGCCGCGGCTGTCCGGCTGGAACGGTGGCGGAACCCGGACAGATGTCTAAGGCGACCGGTCCGGATCGGGCATCGGACAGGTGGACGCCCTCACCAAGCAAGCGGAGCCGCGGTCTAGGTAGTCAAGTGTCCTGTCATCGCAGCGCCGCCACGACGAGCGCAACCGTGCCGATTCCGACCCCGACGATCCACTTGGTCTGGGAGGCGAGCCGCTTCTCGATCAACAACAGAGCGTTGGCTAGGGCCTCACGGGATTCTGCCTGGCGGGCTTCGTCCTTCGCGTCAACCAGGGATTCGGTGACGGCCATCGGTGGCATTCGCTCCTTCTCGCTCCTCCCGAACCTACGTTACCTCCGAGGAGATTTCAAGGGGTGTCCCGGTAGGCTGTCCGGCCCCACGGGCAGTTCCGTGGTGGGCGTTCCTGAGGCTCAGGGCGTCATGTGTGGTGCGGTGTTCCTGAGGTTCGGGGGCCGCGTCGTTCTTGATGCGTAGGGCGTCGTGTGTGGTGCGGTGTTCCTGAGGTTCAGGACGTCATATTTGACGCCCTCTGCCTCAAGAACCGAGACGCCAGGCAAACTCGCGAAAACCCGGTGCTCCGCACCGGGCCCCTCCCCCGCCACCACCCATCCTGGTTGGAGCGTGGTCGGCCATGCCCGGCCTGCGGCCGGGAATCGGCGCTTCGCTCCATTGAGCTTGTTGTGTTCCCTCGGTCCGGCCGTTCCGATCGGTCTCACTGCATCGGCCGGTGTAGGTGCTTGGCGATAGGCAACTTATGGTGGGGGTGTGACAGATTCAACCCCTTTTGTAAGGGGACGTTGAAATCTGCCGCCCGGACCGTTACGGGCACCCGTCACCTCGCACGTCAGCGGGCGAAAGGTCCCGGAAGTTGCCGATCCTTCGGGCGGTCCTCGCGTAGTCTTCGGCAAGATGTTTCGGGCGGTCGGCACGGGTGTTCTCGAGTGCTGGTCGTGGCTGTTGAGAATCCGCCGGTGGTGAGGTGAGGACGCCTAGGACAGTGCGCGCCGGGCTGGCTCGGGCATTGACGGCTGCCTTGGTGCTGATGTCGCTGCTGACGCCGGGGGAGATGTCGCCCGCCCAGGCCCAGTCGGCCCAGGCGCAGTCGCAGGTGGAGTTGTGCGATCCGGGATCGGTGGAGCAGTTCACCGATGTGGAGCCGGGCGACTATGGGGCGGCGTACATCCTCTGCATGCGCGCCCTGGGACTGTCGGTCGGCACCGGCGGCGGACGATACGGGCCCGACCAGGTGTTGAACCGCGGCCAGATGGCCACCTTCCTGGTGCGGCTATGGCATGACGTGCTCGGTCGACAGTGTCCCGAAGGGGGATCGCCGTTCACGGACGTCTCCGCCGGTGGCACCCACTCGGAGGACATCGAATGCCTGTACAACCTGGGCGTCACCGCGGGTGTGACGCCCACCACCTACGGGCCGCAACTGCCGCTGAGGGCTTCCCAGGTGACACGGTTCCTGCTGCGGGTCTATCGGAATGCAGGGGACTGCCCCGATACCGCCGGCACCGGCCGCAGCGAGCTGGAAGAGGCGGTCACCTGCCTCACCGGCCTGAGGGTGCTACCTCCGGGCGAAGGCGGCGGGTCGGGGTCGATCACCCGGGCACGGGCGGGGGTCTACCTGATCGGGCTATGGCACATCCTTTCCGGAAGGGGACTGCCACCCCCACCACCAACCGTCCCGCGGCTGCACATCGCCTACAGCAGCTGCCACCTCGGCGAACGTTTCGAATGTTCGGACATCGGGTTGATCGGAGTCGACGGTACCGACCACCGGCAGGTCCCCACCACCGGGTGGCTGCCACAGTCGATAGACACGTATCCGGCCTGGTCTCCCGACGGCGCCACGATCGCCTACAACGCCGGCGGCGAGATTTGGCTGGTCGAAGCCGACGGTACCGATCACCGGCGTCTCACCACCACCGGCTACGCCTCATCATCGTTCGCATGGTCACCCGACAGCTCCATGATCGTCTACTACGGCTACGAGGACGGGACGGGATTGTGGGTGATCAACTCCGACGGCACCGACAACCGGCAACTGACCACCGCCCGCCACTTCGGGCCGTCCTTCGCATGGTCGCCCGACGGGACCAGGATCGCCTACCGCGTCTACTACGGCCGCGAGGACGGAGCGGCGTTGTGGGTGATCAACTCTGACGGAACCGGCAACCGAGAGCTCACCACCACCGGCCACGGCGCGCCGTGGTTCGCATGGTCGCCCGACGGAACCAGGATCGTCTACTCGAGTTATGACCGGAACAGTATGGAGGCCGGGCTGCGGGTGATCGAAGCAGACGGTTCCGACGAGCGCCTACTCGCCACCCTCCGCAACGTCGGATACGCCGATTGGTCGCCGGACGGATCCAGGATCGTCTATTCGGGTTATGACCGGACCGCCGAGGAGGGCGGGCTGTGGGTGATCGACGCCGACGGTACCGATGGTCGCCTGCTCGCCGCCGCCCGCGGCTACATCCTCGACCTCGACTGGTCTCCCGACGGCGCCAAGATTGCGTACAGCCTCTGGCAACCGGGCAACAGTACATGGATCCGGGTAATCGAAGCCGACGGTACCGGCGATCGACAGCTCGTGGGCACCCGCCTCAGCCCCGAGGACCCCCTCCTCTTCATGTGGTTACGGTTCTTCACCGCCCCCATGGCACCCCGTCCCTAGACCGCCCAAGCCCAGAACGCGAAGAAACTGGCACAGAACGCGAAAAGCCGGCAGAGAACGCGAAAATTGCGCCGGGCGATTCGCGAGTGCCGTCCGACGCGATCCGCGTAGTCGGCCTGGTAGGTCGCGGATATGGCTGGGTGGGGTGGTGGGTGTGGTGTCGGCAGGGTCGGTGTTGCTGGCCTGGCAGATCGCGAAGATCCGACGAGAACGCGAAAATCACGCTGGCGGGCTCCGCCCGCCGGGCAGCGACTACTACTACGGCGCCAGCCCGATCACCTACGACACCCTCCTGGAGAGAGTGATGGAAGGCGACACCCTGAGGGCAGAGGTCACCTCCCACAGATCAGCCTACGTCAACACCTTCACCCGCACCCCCTAACCCCCGGGCCGGGAGAACGCAAACAGCGCTGTAGGCGGTCTTCGGTAATCGAGTGCCTGGTTAGGCCTAACCAGCTTCGGTGTTGTTCTTCCTTTAGTTACACTTTGGTTGTGACGACCGAGGATATCAGCGATCACCGGCATCGCTATGACGAGCTCGACGTCAGCGAGTGGGTATTGGCCGCGGAGGAGCCGCTGGGGACCAAGCCGAAACAGTGGTTGATCCATCCGGACACAGGGCATCGCTGGCTGATGAAGGACGCCACGTTCAATACCCCATCTGGCGGACCGAAGTACCGCAAGGGCGATGACTGGGCTGAGCGGGTTGCCTACGGCGTGGCAGAGGCGTTGTGCCTTCCGGCCGCCCGGGTTGAACTCTCGGTCGCTTTCCGGGGTGAGGGGCGCGCGTACGGGACGATATGCCGTTCCGTTCTTAAGGACAGAGGGGAGCACCTAGTCCATGGCAATGCGTTGCTCGCCGAAGCTCTGCATGCCGAAGGTATTCATGTAACCGGCGATGATCGAGAGTCGTACACGGTTACGGCAATTCATCGGGTTTTGGGGGACTGTCAACCCCCGACAGACGCCTCGGACGATCTATCCGCGTGGGACGTGTTCGTAGGGTATCTGGCGCTCGACGCACTCATCGGCAACACCGACCGACATAACCGGAACTGGGCGGTCATCGAGTCGGGGTCCGGCCGCTGCCTGGCCCCTAGCTTCGATCATGCCTCCAGCCTTGGGTTCCTGCTAAGCGATGCAGAAAGACAAGAACGACTGTCGTCCAAGGATCACAATCGCACACCTGAGGCGTATGCTGACCGGGCCCGCACGCGGTTTGCTGGCAAACCACATCCGATTGCCGCCCTAGACAACGCACGAGCGCTCGACGGCGAGACCGCCGTGACGCACTGGCTCAACCAGCCCAAAGGCATAGAGGACCTGGTGGCGCCGATCTGGGCGATTCCCGAAGATCGGATGTCGGAGCCGGCTCGGGAGTTCGCCGAACGCATCATGCGTCGGAACTGGGCACGGCTAACAGGTCCTGACCGTCGCTAGGCTGAAAGGCAATCTCAGTGCACATGGTGGAAGCATGACCGAGCCCTCCGTACCCGAACACAGCCTGTACGTCACGTGGCGGCATCCCGCGGGCACCATCCATCCTGTGGGCAGGCTTACTCGACGCGTCTTGAACGGATCAGATTCTTACCGGTTCGTCTATCTCAAGAGTTCGGAGTCCATTGAGGGCTTTCACCACCTTCCGGGCCTGCCCGATCTTCATCGGGTTTACGAGAGCAAGGATCTGTTTCCGGTCTTTCGGAACCGCCAGATGTCACGCCGCCGCCCGGATTATCCCCAGTATGTCGAGAAGCTGAACCTCGCGATCGATTGCCACCCCTTCGAGGTAATGGCGCGCAACGAGGGCCGAAAGCTGACCGACCGTATTGAAGTGTTCGCCCCGCCAGCCCGCACCGCTGATGCCAAGCTCACGACCCTGTTCTTCGCTCGCGGAATCCGCCACCGGCCCGGTGATTCACAGGCTATTACTGCCTTGCAAGTTGGGGATCGCCTAATTCTCGAGGACGATTCCGAGAATCAACACAACAGGAGAGCCATCTTCATCAACACCCTGCAGCTCCGGCCTGTGGGTTGGGTACCGAACTACCTAGTGAACACGCTTCACGAGCTTCGCGACCTCGTCGGCCAGAACGCCATCTCCGTCACCGCTGAACATATCAATCCACCTGACGTGGCCCCGAGTATGCGGCTCATCTGCCAGTTGACCGCCCCGTGGCCGGATCACTACGAGCCGCTGACCGGTCCGGAGTTCCAGCCCGTAGTCTCGTAGCCGGTCGGCCATCGCTCGCGCCGAGCGCGTGTACGACGCCTTCAGCCTCGGTCCGGGAAGGGCTACCATCCTCTAGCGGACCAGCATGATGCGTGGTCGCAGACCGGCTCCCAGGAAGGCCAATGACCGACAAGGCGCGCCCCACTTCCCTGACCGCTCCCCTGTACCGCCTGTACGAGCGGCGCCTCCTGCGTCAACTGGACCCGGACCGTCTCCCCCGCCACATCGGGATCATCCTGGACGGCCACCGGCGCTACGCCCGGGCCGAGGGCCTGGAGACCTACTCCCACAGCTACCGCAGCGGGATGAGGCGGTTCGAGGAGTTCCTCGGCTGGGTGGCCGAACTGCCCATCCCCTCCATCACCGCCTGGGTTCTGTCCACCGAGAACCTGGCCCGGCCGGCGGAGCAGATCGAGCCCTACTTCAACACGCTGACCGAGATGTTCCAACGGCTTCCGGAGCGCACCGACCGCCTGGGGTTCCGGCTGAAGGTGATGGGGAGCCTCGACCTCCTACCCGCCGACCTGGTGAAGGCCGCCAAGCATGCCGTGGAGGCAAGCCGGCCCACTTCGCAGGATTCCCCGAAGGTCACGGTCGCCATGGGGTACGGCGGGCGCCAGGAGATCGTCGATGCCTGCCGCGACCTGGTAGATGAGCTGCTCGGCCGGGGCACGCCTCCCGAGGAACTGGCCGAGCACGTGGATGCCGCCGGCATCGCCGCCCACCTGTACGAGCCCGACCAGCCGGATGCCGACCTGATAATCCGCACCTCGGGCGAGTCCCGGCTGTCGGGGTTCCTGCTGTGGCAGGCCGCCTATGCCGAGTATGCCTTCGTGGACGTGTTCTGGCCGGACTTCAGGCGGGTCGACTTCCTCCGCGCCCTGCGAGACTACGCCGCCGCCGACCGCCGCTTCGGCCGCTAACTAGCCCGGACGAGCCGGGGCGCCACCGACCGGAGCCACGGCTTCCATCCTCTGCTCGGCGATGGCCACGTAGTCAGCTGAGACATCCACGCCGATGTAGTCCCGCCCGGCCAGCAGCGCCATCTTGGGGGTGGTGCCGGACCCGCACATCGGATCGAACACCAGGTCGCCGGGCTCGGTCCAGGACCTGATGTGGTCGGCGGCCAGCTTCTCGGGGAATACGGCCGGATGGCGGAAGGCCACCCTGTCCCTGGTCGTGCCCCCCAAGCCCACCGCGTACGCCCAGATGTTGGTCCTGGTCTTCTCCTTCTTGAGCTCCTTCAGCACCTTGTTGTTGACCGCGTCCGGCCCCTTGTTGTGGGGAAGCATCTCGTAGCCGCTCCGGACAGTCGGCTCGGTGAGCGGGTTGAAGGTCCTCGGGCTCCCCTTGCTCAGCACGAACATGAACTCGTACGCGTTGGTGTAGGCGTTGGAGCGCATGAAGGGTGTGTTCTTCTTCCTGTAGATCATCACGTCATGCATCCGAAATCCGATCTCCTGGAAGAAGAGCCCCTGCCGGAAGCTCGAGAGGGTGCGCCGTCCGCCGTCGATCTTGTCCCCGACCACCCATACCACCACGCCGCCTCGCCTGGTGACCCGGAACAGGCCGCGCGCGATGGCCTCGAAGTCGAACGAGTACCCGTTGTAGTTCCGCAGGTTGTCATAGGGAGGGGAAGTGACGGTCAGATCGACAGTCCCGGCGTCCATCCGGGCCATGAACTCCACGCAGTCCGCCACGTACAGACGGTTGCGCCCGATGCTCATTCCGCCCCGCTCCGTGCCCGCCGCCTGGCGATGTGCCTGGTAGTCATGGTCCTCCTCTACGACCTCGCGGCTAGTCGTCACGCCTGCCTTCCAAGACCGCGTACCGAAGGCCCAGTCCGCCGCATCCGGGGAAAAGACCGCGAAAATCGCGGCAAGCGGGCTCCGCCCGCTGGGCCCTCCCCCTCCGCCACCACCTTGGTCCGAGACGCGTCCCGCCAAGCCCTCGGCGGGGCGGTCTCGAACGATTTGATCCCTCGTGTGGCCCGGCCGACGTCGGAGCCGGACCGCTGGTAATTGCGGTTATCCAATAACCTATAGCGAGGGTGTGACAAGTTCAACCCCCTTGCCGGCAGGCAACGGCCCGGGTGGAGGTCCAGACGCATACGGACCGGCGCCGGGCAAGAGCCGAAGCAGGTATGCATCCTGCGCCTAGCCGCCGGCACGCCGGTCCCTCTGCCCCGCAGCCGGAGAACCAGCGCCGTTCTCCTGCCGGGTGATCCTCAGGTACTCCTTCACCACGTCGGCCTTCCCGAAGCCGGGGGTGATGGTGTTGTTCTGCGACAGGGCGGCGAAGTCCATGCTCAGCAGCCGGTCGAGGACGGCCGGGGTCCCGGCCTTGAACAGGATCCACTGCTTGGTGCGCTCGCAGCGGTCGGCGGAGGTCTCCCGCCTCGAGTAGTCCTGGTAGCCCTGCCGGGGCACGGCGAAGTCGAAGTCGTGGTCGAAGACCTTGAGCGCCCCGGGCGTGTTGTTGTACTGCCACATCTCGAAGTCGGCGTGCCGGATGGCGGGCGGGCTCAGCAGGCGCATGTCCTCGAAGTCGTGGTTCGCCTCCCTGGTCCAGACCTGGAACTCGGCGTTGAGCCGGTAGTCCGCCTCGGCCCGCGTGTAGAAGGCCGGGCCCTCCAGTCCCAGAGTCGCGATCCACCGGAACCCGGGACGCAGGTTCTTGTGCACCGAGTACTTCCGGAACTGGACGGGGACCACGAAGGCGATGGTGTTCGCCATGGCGGCCGCCCGGTTGAAGAACCGGATGGCCAGCCTCGACCGGTGGCCGAAGGGCGGATTGCCCACCACCACCGTGTGCCGGGGGTCCTCGATCGTGTCCTCGAAGGGCCAGGTGAGGAAGTCGTGCCGGATGATGCCGGGCCGCTGCGGCTCGATGTCGATGCCGATGCGCCGGCCGGCGGGCAACAGGTCGAGGAAGCAACCCTCCCCGGCGCTCGGCTCCACGTAGAGGACACGGTCGCGCCGGACATCGCGGAGCCCGTCAAGCGTATCGAGCAGGAACCGGAGGCAGCGATCCGCCACGGCCGGCTTGGTGTAGATCTGATCCAGCCCGATGGCGCCGTCCTCCTCCCTGCCACCTCCAACCCTAGGTGTCGCCCCTGACACTCATGCGGCAATGCGAAGACGGGTTGGCCGGTCGGGCTCCATACGTCGGATAACCCTCATCCGGATCACCGGATGGACATTAATCCTGCGATAACCCTCACGGCCTGAGGCTTAATCGGCTCGGATTCCTCATGCCCTGAGAGTTGTGTGCCCACCCGGGAGGTCAGCCGCCCTATCTCCGGGAATCCATCAATGCCGGTCCAGACGCTCCAGAGGCTCGATTAGTTCGCAGCACCCCGTTGCGCTATCAGACCGCGGCCGGGGGGCGGAGGCGGTCGGCCACGGCGCGGGTGAGGCGGTCGAGGATGGCGGCCAGAAGGACGATGGCGATGCCGGCCTCGAAGCCGCGGCCCACCGCGTCGCTGCGGCGCAGGCCCCGGACGGCCTCCAGGCCCAGCCCGCCCCCGCCGACCAGCCCGGCGATGACGACCATGGCCAGGATGAGCATGATCACCTGGTTCACCGCCACCATCAGCTCGGGTGCGGCCAGCGGCATCTCCACCTGGCGGAGGCGCTGGGCCCGGGTCGCCCCGAAGCTCTCCGCCGCCTCGTGGGTCTCGACGGGCACCCGGCGCAGCCCGAGGTCGGTGTAGTGGACCGCGGCCGGTAGTGCGTAGACGACCGAGGCGATGATGCCGGGGATGCGGCCCACGTGGAAGAGGGTGATCACCGGCACCAGCAGCACGAAGCTCGGGATCGTCTGGAAGAAGTCCAGCACCGGGCGGAGGGCGGTGCGGAGCAGGTCGTTGTGCGAGGACATGATCCCCACCGGCACGCCCACGGCCAGGGTGGCGGCCACTGCCAGGAGGACCTGGGCCAGGGTGTCCATGGACAGCTCCCACATGCCCAGGAGGCCGATGGCTGCCAGCGCCGCACCGATCCCGACCGCCAGGCGGGGCCCCCGAGCCCAGAGCCCGAGAACGACCCCGATCCCGATCATGGCCGGCCACGGGATGCCGGAGGAGAGGAGCTCGCGCAGCGGTATCACGAGCTGGGTGGTGACGAAGTCGCTGAACGGACCCGTCCCGATGCCCGATCCACCGATGTCGTACAGGTTGTCCCGGGCCCAATCGGTGAGGCTGTTGACGTAGGGGGCGAACCGCCAGCCGAGCGCCTTGGGGAATTCGTTGAGGCCGAGCACGCCCCCGGCCACGGCGCCGACCGCCGTCACCGCGGCCAGCCATCGGATGGCCGGGAGGTCGTCGCCCGGGTCGGCGGTGGCGACGCCGGTGGAGAAGCGGTCCAGGATGATGGCCATGATCACGATGGCGATGCCCGCTTCGGAGGCCTTGCCCACGTTGATGCTCCGCATGGCCTGCAGCACCACCTGGCCGAGGCCCCCGGCGCCGATGAAGGCGGCTATCACCACCATGCTCATGGCCAGCATGGTGGTCTGGTTCATTCCGGCGAAGATGGCCGGCCGCGCCTGGGGGAGACGCACCAGCCGCAGGGTCTGCCGCTCGGTGGCGCCGAACATCTCCGACGCCTCCACGGTGGACTGCGGGACGGTACGCAGCCCCACCTCGGTGAGCCTCACCACCGGGGCCAGGGCGAAGATCACCGTGGAGATCATGGCCGGGACCCGCCCGAACCCGAACAGCAGGACGAAGGGGATGAGGTAGACGAACCCCGGCATGGTCTGCATGGTGTCCAGGGTGGGCCGGGTGATGCGGGCGACCGCATCGCTGCGCCACGCCGCGATCCCCAGCGGGATCCCGATGGCCATGGAGACGAGCACCGCCACTCCCATCAGCGCCAGGGTGGCGAACGCCTCGTTCCAGAGGCCGATCACCCCGATCAGCGCTACGCCGGCCAGACCCAGCGCGCCGGCCAGCCGGCCCCTGGTCCACCACAGCCCCAGACCGGTGAACAGCGGGTAGCAATACCAGGGGAACCACCTGAGGAGAGATTCCAGCCTGCGGATGGCCCAGTCCATGGTGTCGGTGAGCGGGTTCAGGAAGACGGTGTACAGCCAGTGGGAGTTCTGGTTCGTGATCAGCCAGCGCCGTGCCCGGTCGATAGGGTCGGCCAGGCCGATGTTCCAGGACTCCGGGAAGACGCCGAAGTCGGTGAGGATGCGGAAGGCCGCCACCAGCAGGATCATCCCGCCGAGTACCAGGGCGAGGCGCGCCGGCCCGCTTCTCCACGCGCCCTGGAGCCCGTCGGCGCCGGGGCGGACCCCGTCCAGCGCCGTCATCGCCGGTCGGGGGAGATCACGCCGGCGACCTCGTCCGCGTGGAGCAGCCCCACGGGTGCCTCCTGCTCATCGCACACCAGCACGGGTTCGGTGGAGCCCAGCAGGTGGGGAAGGACCGCCTCCAGCGGCGTGGTCTCGGACACCTTCGGCCACCCGTGGTCGACCTCGGTTCCCTCCAGCGGCCGCATCACCGAGCAGGCCTGCAGGACCTTCACCACCGGGGCGTCCTGGGTGAACGCCCGCACGTAGTCGTCCGCCGGGTCGGTGAGTATCTCCACCGGGGTGCCGACCTGCACGAACGCCCCGTCGTTCATGATGGCGATCCGGTCCGCCAGCTTCAGGGCCTCTACGAAGTCGTGGGTAATGAACACCAGCGTCCGGCGCAGCCTCATCTGGAGCTCGATCAGCTCGTCCTGCATGTCCCGGCGGATGAGCGGGTCGAGTGCGGAGAACGGCTCGTCGAAGAACAGCACCTCGGGATCGACGGCCAGCGCCCGGGCCAGGCCCACCCGCTGCTGCATGCCGCCGCTGAGTTGCTGGGGGTGATGATCGCCCCAGCCCTCCAGGCCGACAGTCTCCAGGAGTTCCCGGGCGCGCTCCTGCCGCTCGCGGCGGTCCACCCCCTGCACCTCCAGCCCGTAGGCCACGTTGTCCACCACAGTGCGATGGGGGAACAGCCCGAAGTGCTGGAACACCATGGCCATCTTCCGGCGCCGCAGATCGCGCAGCGTGGCGCTGTCGGCCTGAGTGAGCTCCGTGCCGCACACCTCCACGGTTCCCTCGGTGGGCTCGATCAGGTGGGAGACGCACCGGACGAGGGTGGACTTTCCCGATCCGGAGAGGCCCATGACCACGAACGTCTCCCCAGGGGACACCTGGAAGCTGACGTCGCGCACCGCCACCACGCTGCCGACGGCCTCCCTTATCTCCTCCCGGCCGGCCCCGGCCTCCGCCATCTCCCGCGCCTCGGCGGCCCGCCTGCCGAAGACCTTCCACACGCCCTCGACCCTGACCCGGGAGGCCTCGCTACTCGCGTCCATCGCTGTGTCCATCATCTTGATCCAACTTCCACCGTCGATTGTCGAGCGTTCGTCACCCGGCCGGTTCCGCCGGGTAGACCGGGACATCCAGGGGCTCCAGGGGCTGGTTGCCCAGGATGAGGTCGGCCGCCTTCTCCGCGATCATCATCACCGGAGCGTAGATGTTGCCGTTCGTGACCGTCGGCATAACCGAAGCGTCCACCACGCTCAGCCCCTCGGTGCCGTGAACCCGCATCGATCCGGGCTCCACGACCGACCGGTCGTCGATGCCCATGCGAGCCGTTCCGGAGGGATGCAGGGCCGTTTCGGCGTCCCGGGCGACCCAGTCCAGGATCTCCTCGCCGGTTGAGACCTCCGGGCCGGGCGACAGCTCCCCGGCGTTGAAGGGGGCGAACGCCGGCTGGTTCATGATGTGGCGGGTCACCCGGACGGCCTCGACCCACTCCCGGCGATCCTGGTCGGTGGAGAGGTAGTTGAACCGGAGGGACGGCTTCACCCTCGGGTCGCGCGACTTGATCCGGACGTAGCCCCGGGCGTCCGAGTACATGGGGCCGACATGGACCTGGTATCCGTGGCCGTGGCTCGGCGAAGAGCCGTCGTAGCGGATGGCCAGCGGCAGGAAGTGGAACATGAGGTTGGGGTAGGACACGTCCGGGTTGGAGCGGACGAAACCGCCGCCCTCGAAGTGGTTGGTGGCGCCGGGTCCCCTCCGGGCCAGCCATTGCATCCCGATCCAGGGTCGGCGCCACAGGCGAAGGGCCGGCTGCATCGACACCGGCCGGCGGGAGGCGTACTGGACGTACACCTCGAGGTGGTCCTGGAGGTTCTCGCCGACCCCCGGAAGGTCGGTGACCACCGGGATGTCCAGCGACTCCAGGAGACCGGCGGGCCCCACCCCGGAGAGCTGGAGCAGCTGGGCGGATCCGAACGCCCCGGCGCACAGCAGGACGTGCCGGCCCCGGACGGTGCGGTCACGGCCCCGCCGGCGGTACTCCACCCCCACCGCCCGCCTGGCCTTGAACAGGACCCGGTTGATGAGGGCGCCGGTCTTCACGTCGAGGTTCTTGCGATGCATCACCGGATGCAGGTAGGCCACCGAAGCCGAGACCCGCCGTCCCCGGTGGATGTTGCGGTCGAAGGGCGCGAACCCCTCCTGGCGGTACCCGTTCACGTCGTCGGTCAGCGCGTACCCGGCCTCCTGCACCGCTTCGAAGAAGGCCACAAAGAGGGGACTGTCGGCCGGTCCCCGTTCCAGCACCAGCGGGCCCTCCCCGCCCCGCCATCCATCCGCACCGGCCAGGCAGGTCTCCGAACGCTTGAAGTAGGGGAGGCAGTGGCGGTAGTCCCAGCCCTCCATGCCGGGTTCGGCGGCCCACTTGTCGTAGTCGGCCGGGTTGCCCCGCTGGAAGATCATGCCGTTGATCGAGCTCGATCCGCCGAGAACCTTTCCACGGGCGTGGTAGATCCTCCGGCCACCCATGTGGGGCTCGGGATCGCTCTGGTATCGCCAGTCGTAGAAGCGGCTGCCGATGGGGAAGGCCAGGGCCGCCGGCATGTGGATGAACACGTCCCAGCGGTAGTCCCGGCGCCCGGCTTCCAGCACCAGAACCCGGTTGCCGGCATCCGCGCTCAGCCGGTTGGCCAGGGCGCACCCGGCCGAGCCACCTCCCACGATGATGAAGTCGTACAAGAACTACTCCTCGGGGGAAGGCTACCGGCGCCGGCAGGTCTGGCTAGCCGCCGGCGCCGGTTCTTACCTGCCTTCAGGAGGAGGGGATCCAGGCACTCCAGACGTCGGAATTCGCCTCGATCCACTGGGCGGCGGCCTCGTCCACCGTCAGGCCGTCGTTCTCGATGGCCGACAGCATCTGGATCTGGTCGGCGGTCGAGTAGTTCATGGCCCGCAGGAAGGCATCGGCGTCGGGGGCGTTTTCAGCCAGATCGCGGTTGACGATCTTGAACAGCACGTCCTCCGGGTAGTCGCAATCGATCCCGCCGGCATCACCCGTGGCGTAGCACTCATCGCTGTAGGCGGGGAGCGCCACCCGGGTGAGGTCGTAGGTGTTGAACGCCGAGTGCGGGGTCCAGAAGTAGAAGAGAGCGGGCTCCTGGCGGCTGTACGCAGAGTCCAGGGCGGCCAGGATGCCGGCCTCGGAGCCGACGTACACGATCTCGAGCGGCAGGTTCAGGTTGGCGATGATCTGCTCGTCGTAGATCGTCCAGCTGGGGTCACCGCTCAGGAACTGGCCCTTGTCACCGGTCTCGGCGGTGGCGAACAGACCCGCCAGCTCGGGATCGGCGAAGCCCTCCCAGGTTGCCAGCGCCGGATGCTGATCCACCATGTATGACGGCATGAACCAACCGATCTCGCCGATCGGACCGATCAGGCCGGCGTTGTCCACGTTCCCGTCCGCGCTATCGATGAAGTCGGCCACGTTCTGGGCGTGACCCGAGGGCCATACCTCCAGCGAGGCGTCGAGATCTCCGGTGTTGATCGCGGCCCACTGGGCGTTCTCGTCGATGTCCACTCGTTCGACGGTGTAACCGAGCTCCTCCTCCAGCAACTGGGCCGCCACCGCGACGTTGGCCGCAGAGCCGTTCCAGGGATTGACGGCGAGCTTGATAGTTGTCTGGGAACCGCGGGAGTCGTCCTCGGCGCAGCCCGTGGCAATAAGTGCCAGCACGGCGACGAGCGCGAAAACGAGACGGCGGCTTCCCCTCTTGGTGTGGCGGGTTCGCACTGTGTACACCCCATTCCTGGTCGGGATAACTTCTCAGGCAGGCCTGTAGCGTGCCCGGTCACAAGATTACCTGTTGCGAGAGCGCTACACCCGACCAAACGGTCATTTGTACGTAAGATGGTCTATGTCCGAGCCTACGGTTGGCTCCGGTTGTCGGAGTCCGGTGGGACGCTCGGTACGGGTCCGCGGTCCCCAGGCCCAGCAGGTTCACTACAATCCTGCCCCTATGTCTACGGGTGCTTCAACGGAGGATCAGGCGAGGTCGGCTCGGGAGGCCCAGCGCGCCTTCGTGGTGGAGGGCGCCGACATGCGGACCGAGGTGCTGCGGAACCTGGAGCGCCTGCTTGGCGAGCGCGAGGACGACCTGCTGGCCGCCAACCAGCGGGACCTGGAGGCTCCGGGGGCGGACGACCTCCCGGGACCGATCCGCAAGCGCCTGGCGCTGTCGCCGTCCAAGCTGGAGACGTTGCGGGAGGGCGTGAACGTCCTGATCGACTCGGCCGACCCGGTGGGGCTCCCCCTGATCCGCCGGGAACTGGACGAAGGGCTGGTCCTCGAGCAGGTACGGGTCCCGATCGGCGTGTTGCTGATCGTCTTCGAGAGCCGCCCCGACGCGGTGATCCAGATCGGCTCGCTGGCGCTGCGCACCGGCAACGCGGTGCTCATGAAGGGCGGATCCGAGGCCCTGCACTCCAACCGGGCGCTCACCGACCTGTTGCGGGAGGCGGTCGTCAAGGCGGGAGGACCCGCCGATGTGGTCCAGAACGTGGAGGGCCGGGAGGCGGTGGCCGACCTGCTGTCCATGGACGAGCACATCGACCTGGTCGTCCCCCGGGGCTCCGCCGACCTGGTGCGCGCCATCAAGGCGGCGTCGCGCATCCCCGTGCTGGGTCATGCGGACGGCATCTGCCATGTCTACGTGGATGAGACTGCCGACCCCCGTATGGCGGTCCGGGTGGCGGTGGACTCCAAGACGAACTACGTCGCCGTCTGCAACGCCGCCGAGACCCTGCTGCTCCACCGCGACTTCCCGGCGGGCCGGGTGGTGGTCCAGGCCCTGCTCGATGCCGGGGTGGAGGTGCGCGGGGACGAGGCGGTGGCGGCCATGGCGCCGGGTGTCACGCCCGCTGACCCGTCCGACTTCGGCCAGGAGTTCGGGGATCTCGTCATCGCGGCCCGGGTGGTGGACGGGCTCGAAGACGCCATCGACCACATCCATGGTTACGGGTCGGCGCACACCGACACCGTGGTCACCGAGGACACCCAGGTGGCGCGGCGCTTCCTCGAGACAGTCGACTCCGCCTCGGTGTTCTGGAACGCCAGCACCCGGTTCGCGGACGGGTTCCGCTACGGGTTGGGCGCCGAGGTGGGCATCGCCACCGGCCGCGTCCACGCCCGGGGTCCGATGGGGGCCGAAGGACTGTTCACCACCAAGTGGCTGCTGCGGGGCGAAGGGCACGTGGTGGGCGACTACGGGCCGGGCAAGCGGTCCTACACCCACCGGGACCTGGCGCTCGGCTGACGCCGGGCTATTCGACCAGCAGGATCAGCGTCTCGGCCACACAGGCGGGCCTGGCGGACCCTTCCAGCTCGATCGTCACCTTCTCCTCGAGAAGGATGCCGTTGGGCTTCTCCGACACGCCCGCTACCTCCCGGACCACCCGCACCCTCGAACCGACCGGGACCGGGCTGAGGAACCGGACCCGGTTGAGACCGTAGTTGATGATCATGTTCACTCCGGGGAGGTCGAGCTCGGGGCCGATCCCCGGTGTCAGCGCCAGGGTCATGAACCCGTGGGCGATGGTGGCGCCGAACGGACCTTCGGCAGCCCGGGCGGCGTCCACGTGGATCCATTGAGGGTCACGGGTGGCGTCGGCGAAGCGGTCGATGTCGGCCTGGGTGATGGTGTGCCAATCACCCACCCCGATGACCTGGCCGACCCGGGCCTCCAGTTCCGCCCCGATGCTCATCGGTCGCCCCGGTTCGGCTGCTACGCGGGGTCGTCTTCGAGGGCCACCCGGATGCGGCGGAACCCCCGACCCTTCGACTGGACCTTGGTGATCCGCACCCGGCCCACCTCCCTGGTCGTGTTGACATGGGTGCCGCCGTCCGCCTGGCGGTCCAGGCCCACGATGTCGATCACCCGAATCCGGCGCACCGAGGGCGGTATCAGGTTGACCTTCGTACGGATGAGGCTGGGCTCGAGATCGGCCTCCTCGCGGTCCATGAAGGACACCTCGACAGGCAGGTGGCGGGCGATGGCATCGTTCAACGCCTGCTCGACGGGATCCCGCAGGCTGGCGTCCCAGTTGGGGATCTCGAAATCCAGGCGACCGTGGCCGGGTTCCATGTTGCCGCCAGTCACCGGGCTCCGGAACCGCTCCCAGATCACCCCGCAGAGGGCGTGCATCGATGTGTGGGTACGCATCAGCCGGTACCGGCGGTCCCAGTCGATCCTGCCGATCACCTTCGTTCCCACCTTCGGAAGCCCGCCCTCGAGCCAGTGCCACACACCGTCCGAGTCCTGCTTGACCCGTACCACCTGGAGCCGGTCATCTCCGATCGCCAGTTCTCCGACGTCCACCGGCTGACCACCCCCGCCCGGATAGAACACCGTCCGGTCGAGCAGCACCCGCCCATCGTCAACGTCGGTAGCCACCACCTCGGCCGCCATCTCGCGGGCATAGGAGTCAACAGAGTAGATCTGCTCCGTCATAGCACCAACGATACCCCGATCACGATCAGGCCCTCGCTCCCGCCCATCGATCCGCCACCCGGTCGGCAGCACCACCCGAGGCTCCCGCTGCCCTCATGTGGCCGCCCCGCTTCTGGGGGAAAATTTTTTCGCGTTCTCGCAACAAGGGGTTGAAACCGTCACAGCTCCGATATACGTTGCCTATCGCCAAGCACCAACACCGGCCGATAGAGATGAGACCGATCGGAACGGCCGGCCCGAGGGAACACAAGGCTTCATGGAGCGAACAGCCGAGGCCCGGCATCCAGCCCGGCATGGCCGACCACGCTCCAACAGGATGGGTGGTGGCGGGGGCGGGGCCCGGTGCGGAGCACCGGTTTTTCGCGACTTTTGGCGCCCGGCGGTTCTTGAGGCGGAGGGCGTCATCCGTGACGCTGTGATCCTGAGGTTCGGCGGCGTCACGGTTCTTGAGGCGGAGGGCGTCATCCGTGACGCTGTGATCCTGAGGTTCGCCCGTGGCGATGGGTCAACCGAACCCGGTCATCGGAGCGACTCCCGGTAGGGAAAGGGACGGGTCAGCCGGCTTCTCTCAGGTCCTTGAGCCACCGCTGCCGGAGCCGGCGCCGCTCGCCCTGGGTGGTGCCACCCCAGACCCCCTCGGTCTGGTTGGTGCCCACCGCGTAGGACAAGCACTCGGACGCCACCGGGCATCCGTCGCATACCTGCTTCGCTCGCTCCACTCCCACCACGTCCCCCGGATCGGGGAAGAAGATGCCCGGGTCGGCCGTCCGGCACGCCGCGAGGTCGCGCCACGACGACCCACCCGCCGGGGATTGGATCGCTGTGAAGATGATCGGTGTAGCGCTGCGTCTCATACCCCGTACAACAACCGTCGGGCCTGGCGTGTTCCCTGTTTCTGACACGCGGTCGGCAACACCCGGTCAGAAGGGATAGGGAGGAGGGACCTCACCCGGTTCGTAGCGGGCCAGCTCGCGGCGGGCCACCGCTCGGACATGCACCTCGTCGGGCCCGTCGAGGATCTGCAGGGAGCGGACCTGCGCATAGAGATGGGCCAGCGGGAACTGCTCCGACACCCCGGCAGCGCCGAACAGCTGGATGGCGCGGTCGATCACCAGCCTGGCCATCCGCGGTACGGCCACCTTGATTGCCGAGATCTCGACCCGGGCCTCGCGGGTGCCCACCGTGTCGATCATCCAGGCCGTCTTCAACACCATCAGCCGAGCCTGCTCGATCCGGATCCGCGAATCGCCGATCCAGTCCCGCACCACACCCTGGTCCGATAGCAGCGACCCGAAGGCCTGCCTGGCCTGCGCCCGGGCGCACATCAGATCGAAAGCCCGCTCGGCCATGCCGATCGCCCTCATGCAGTGATGGATCCGTCCCGGACCGAGCCGGGCCTGGGCCATGGCGAAGCCCCCGCCCCGCTCGCCCAGGAGGTTCGAGGCCGGCACGCGGACGTCGTCGAAGTGGATGGTGGCATGGCCGCCCCGGTCGTGATAGCCGAAAACGGAGGAGTCGTGCTCGATGGTCACCCCCGGACGATCGAGCGGCACCAGCACCATGCTCTGGCGGCGGTAGGGAGGGGCGTCCGGATCGGTCACCCCCATGACGATCGCCACCCGGCAGCGCGGGCTGGCCGCCCCGGTGGAGAACCATTTGCGCCCGCGGATGACGAGGTGATCGCCCTCCTCCGTGATACGGGTGCGGATGTTGCGGGGGTCCGAAGAGGCGACGTCAGGCTCGCTCATCGAGATGCATGACCGGATGGCGCCGTCCAGAAGCGGATCGAGCCAGCGCCGTTTCTGCTCATCCGTCCCGAACATGTGGAGGATCTCCATGTTGCCGGTGTCGGGCGCCGAGCAGTTCACCGCCTCCGGCGCCAGCAGCGGGCTACGGCCGGTGATCTCGGCCAGCGGTGCGTACTCGAGGACCGACAATCCCGCCCCCCGGTCCGGATCGGGCAGGAACAGGTTCCACAGTCCCCTGGAGCGGGCTTCCGCCTTCAACTCCTCCATGATCGGCGGATGGTGGTGGGGGTCTCCCGCAGCCGCCATCTGCTCTGCATAGACGGACTCGGCGGGGTAGACCGTCCCGTCCATGAAGTCCAGCAAGGCGGACTGCAGCCGCTCCACTCGCGACGAGAATTCGAAGTCCACCGGTTGCGCATCTCCTCGGGCGATGACCGAGAACGTTAGCCACCCTGCGGTCCGCCTCGAGGGGACGCCGAGAGCGGGTCGCCGCGTCCCCTGACCGCGAACCCGGACCCGCTACACTTGGCAGGTACGGGGTCGGATGTTCAGGCGGACAGCCGAGCAAGACCCGACTTCTTGCCAACCCGCTAGGGGGTGACCGCATGTTGAGATTCGTGGAGGAGATCCTCCTTCTCCTACTCCGTGACGAGGACGGCAAGTTCTATCACGTTTCCCGCTTCGCGATGGACCGCGCCATCGCCGGAGCCGTACTCATGGACCTGGCCATGGAGAACCGCATCGACACCGACCTCGAGGACCTGCTCCTGATCGATGCCGACCCCACGGGCGACAGCCTGCTGGACCCGACCCTGGCCATGATCGCCGCCGGGGAGAAGCGCAACGCCCTCTACTGGGTGGAGCAGGTCGCTCGGAGCTCCGACGAGATCCGGGAAGATGCGTTGACACGGCTGGTGGAGCGGGGGATCCTGGAACGACAGGAGGATTCCTTCCTCTGGGTGTTCCGCTCGCGGCGCTACCCGGCTGTTGACGGCGAGGCGGAGCGCGAGGTCAAGCTGCGGATCATGGGTGTCCTGTTCAGCGACGAGATCCCCGACCCGCACGATGTGGTGCTCATCTGCCTGGCCGACGTGTGCGGCATCTTCAAGCTGTTGCTGTCCAAGCAGGAACTGGAGCAGGCCACAGCCCGGATCGAGCAGGTGCGGAAGCTCGACCTGATAGGCCAGGCCGTGGCCCAGGCCATCCATGAGATCGAGATATCCATCGCCTCGGCGGTGATGTTCTGAGTCCGGCTTGACACGCCGTGCCGGAGAACGGGCACCTCAACCACGTATGTAACTCCTTCGAGCCCCAGTGCCGCCGGAAGCTGCTTGACATCCCACCGGAGGGGTCTGCCAGGTCGGGCGGCCACTTGCAGAAGTGGCCAGAGTTCACGAGCTTGCCAGCCGTGAGGTGGATGTGACCGCCCGGCGTCCGGGACGGGCCCAGAGGCTGTAGACGACCAGCACCGAGCCGAACGCAGCCAGGGCGTAGGGAGTGGTGATCGCCTCCCCGAGAGCGCCGAGCACCAGCGCACCCAGCGGGAAGACGCCTCCCCACGCCAGCACGAACAGGCTCATCACCCGTCCCCGCTTGGACTCGGTGGCCAGGGTCTGGACCAGGGTGGTCAGGCAGGTGAGCAGGAAGAAGTTGAGGCCGCCCAGCACCGTCACGAGGATCCCTGCCGCCCAGACGGACCGGGTAACCGTGAACAACGCTTCAAACACCCCGAAGGCGACCGCGCCCCACGTGATGGTGGTCATGTTCAGCGGTAACCGGCCGCTCCCGGCCGTGAACGCGCCGAGCATGGCGCCGAGACCGATCAGCATGATCAGCATCGTGAACGTCTGGTCGCTCCCGCCCAGGGTGTCGTAGGCGATGACCGTCATCGAGATTGCCACCGCTCCAGACAGGGCTGCCACCGCCCAAATCGCGAAGGTGCCTCCGGGCCCCCAGAGAGCCAGGATCGGCCCCGCCAGCGCCGGCCCTCCGATGCGGGCCAGGTTGAGCCCGATCGAGTTGGTCGACACCGCGCTCCGCAGGTCCTCGGGTGGGACGGAATTGGCCACCGCCGCCTGGTTGATCGGGATGGCGAACGCCAGCCCGACCCCGAACACGAGGGCGAAGCCGAACATCACCACCACCGAGTCGGCGCGGCCGACTATGACCAGGTAGCTCATGACCGCAGCCGCAATGCCCATGACCACCTGGTTGGCCACGATGAGGAGTTTCCGGTCGAGGCGGTCGGCCACCACACCGACGAAAGGTGTGACCACCAGCATCGGGATGGAGTTGAAGAACGACAGCAGGCCCAGCATCCACGGGCTGTTGCGGGTCAGGCGGGCCACCATCAGCTGGAAGGTGAGCAGGCCGATCCAGAACCCCACCCGGTAGAAGAACAACCCGGTCCACAGGACGGTGAAACTGCGATGCCGGAAGGCCCTCAGGCTTGAGGTCGAGCCTCGGTCACGGGGTGTTCCTCGCCTCCCGGGCAGGACGCGTCGCAGGCCGGTGACAGAGCGGAGCGTCGAACGAGGTTGCAAACCGGAGCCCATCCATAAACAAGAACACCCGCCACCGTGACAGCGACGGGTTGACCGCCACCAGACTAGTGGCCATGAGGGTGGAGTTCGGGTAGCGGCAGGAAGTCGGCGGTCCTGCTGGGCGATCCTGGACAACCCGCCTAGCCTGTCTACGTTGTGAACCTTCACCTGCTGGATGCCACCTACGAGCTGTTCCGGGCCTACTTCGGGTATCCGAGGCGGGCCGCTCCTGACGGGATGGAGGTGGGCGCCGTCTACGGGGTGCTCGACTCCACGATCCGCCTGCTCCGCGAGGACGGGGTCACCCATCTGGCCGCCGCCACCGACGCGGTCATCGAGTCCTTCCGCAACGACATCTTCCCGGGCTACAAGACGGGCGAGGGAATCGAGCCGGAGTTGCTGGCCCAGTTCCGGCTGGCGGAGGAGGCGCTGGAGGTACTGGGCGTGACCGTCTGGGCCATGCGGGACTTCGAGGCCGACGACGCCATCGCCACGGCCGCCCACCGCTGGATGGACGATGTGGAGCGGGTGGTCATCCTCAGCCCCGACAAGGACCTCATGCAGTGCGTGATCGGGGATCGGGTGGTGACGTTCAACCGCCGGGAACGCAAGCGTTATGACGAGCGCGGGGTGGTGGAGAAGTTCGGCGTCCGTCCCGGCTCCATACCCGATTACCTGGCGCTGGTGGGTGACGCCGCCGACCGGGTTCCCGGGATTCCCGGCTGGGGCGCGAAGTCCAGTTCCACCCTCCTGGCCAGGTACGGCCACATCGAGGACATCCCGGGATCGCCCGGCGGCTGGGACGTGAAGGTCCGGGGCGCCGCCCGGCTGTCCGCCAACCTGGAAGCCGCCCGGCCCGAGGCTGCCCTCTACCGGACGCTCACCACCCTCCGCCGTGACGTGCCGCTGGCCGAGGACCTGGACGATCTTGAATGGCGCGGCGCCAACCGATCACGTTTCTTCGAGCTGTGCGACCGGCTCGGTTTCGGCGCCATCCGCACCCGGCCCGGCCGCTGGCGGAGCTAGCCACCGACCACCGCGCCCCTCCACCGACCACCGGGTCCCGAGGTCTTTGACATCCGTCACTTCGTATGGTCTAATTCTGCCGTTACAACGCGCTCATCCAGAGCGGTGGAGGGACAGGCCCTTTGAAGCCGCGGCAACCGACATGAGCGGTGCCAATGCCTGATCGATGAGACTGCCGAGGCGGGATTCCGCTCGCGGCGCTCAGACGAGCGCGTACAAGCGAGAGGAGACTGTCACACATGGATTGCCTGCACTTCAAGCCTCCAGCATCGAGCAGGTGCATGTGTTGTCCAGGCTCCCGGGTGATCCACCCGGGCGGTCCTGGCAACCGCCCGTAACCGACGCCACCACCCGGGAGCCAACAGGCACGACCGGCCACGCGTCCTCGACTCCGGACCTGTGATCGACGATCCAGGATCAACAGGGACGGACCAGACCCGAGCTTGGGTACAGAACGCAAGCAACCAACCCGTATCCACGGGAAACACGAAGGAGAAGAACAAAAATGAGCACTGGTGACATCAACGGAGTCGATACGGCTCACCTGTTGTTCGCGCGGGGAGTGGTCGGCGACACCCCGGCCGCCGGCGACTACACCTGGAGGGCCTCGAACGAGTGGGTCCACGGAACCCACAGCAAGACGAAGATCGATGGCTACTTCGGCCTGGGCGAGGAGCGCAGCCACAAGGGGAACTACGAGTTCGAGGCCGACCATCCGCTGGAGTTCAACGCGGCGGACAATGCCGCCACTCCGGTGGAGATCGTGCTGGCGGGCCTGGCGAGCTGCCTGACGGCGGGTGTGGCCGCGGTGGCCGAGAACCGCGAGATCAAGCTCCGCTCGGTGAAGGCCACGCTCGAGGCCGACATGAACATCGGGGGCATCCTCGGATCCGACCCCGATGTCAGGAACGGATTCAACGACGTCCGGGTCAACTACGAGATCGACGCCGACGACACGAGCGAGGCCGATCTCGAGGCGCTGGTGGCGCAGTCCCAGAAGATCTCGGCGGTCTTCGACATCATGACCAATCCCACCAACGTGACCGTAAGCGTCGGCTGAGACGTCCGATCCGGAGTCATCGGATGCGTACCACCACCGTCGTCATCGGAGCCGGGCACAGCGGCTTGGCGGCGAGCTACTTCCTGTCTGCTCGAGGCATCGACCATGTGGTCCTGGAGCGGGGTGAGGTGGCCAACACCTGGCGGACCGAACGCTGGGACTCGCTGCGGCTGCTGACCCCCAACTGGCAGGTCAGCCTGCCCGGCTTCGCTTACGACGGTGACGATCCGGACGGCTTCATGACCGTGACGGAGTTGGTGGGCGTCATCGCCCGGTACGCCCGGTTGGTGAACCCACCTCTCCAGACGCGCACCACCGTCACCTCGGTCCGCCCGGACGGTGACGGTTACGAGGTGGTGACCGACCGCGGCGTGTGGCGGTGCCGGTCGGTGATCCTGGCCAGCGGGGGCTTCAACCTGCCCAAGGTGCCCCCCATCGCGGCCGCCCTCCCCGACTCGGTTCGTTCCGTCACCCCGCACGAGTACCGCCGCCCCTCCGATATCGAAGATGGAGGGGTGCTGGTGGTGGGGGTGTCCGCCACCGGCATCCAGCTCGCCGAGGAGATCCATCGATCCGGGCGTCCGGTCACCGTGTCCGTGGGCGAGCACGTCCGCATGCCCAGGATCTACCGAGGTCGCGACATCCGGTACTGGATGGACGTGACCGGCGTCTCGGACGAGCGCTACGACGAGGCGGACGATGTCCACCGCGCCCGCCAGGTTCCCTCGCCCCAGCTGGTCGGATCCCCGGAGCGCAAGTCGCTCGATCTCAATGCCCTGACCGACCAGGGGGTTCGGATGGTGGGCCGCCTGGCCGGGATCAGGGGCGGTAAGGCCCAGCTGTCGGGATCCCTCCACAACAAGGTCACCCGCTCCGACCTCAAGATGAACCGCCTGCTGACCACCATCGACGAGTGGGTCACCGAGAACGGGTTGGACGGCCGGTACGATCCGCCGCATCGATTCGAGCGCACCCGGCTGGAGGATTCCCCGCCGCTGCTGATCGATCTGGACGGGGAGAACATCCGCACCGTGCTGTGGGCGACCGGGTACCGCCCCGACTACTCGTGGCTCCACGTTCCGGTGCTGGACTACAAGGGCCGGATCCGCCACGACGGCGGCGTGGTGACCGAATCCCCGGGCCTGTACGTGATCGGGTTGAACTTCCTGCGCCGTCGCAAGTCCAGCTTCATCCACGGCGCCGAGGACGACGCCAGCGACCTGGTCGAACACCTGGCCGCGTATCTGGACGCCCGGGTGCCGGTGGGAGTCGGCTGACCGATCGCCGCCGCCGGCGGCAGGACGCGAGCGAGGAGGTAGGCGGATGGGTTACGAGCCCGGAACCCCGATCGTGATCACCGAGGCGGAAGGGGTGGGCCTGACCACTCCCGAACCGTTCGTGCGCCATGTGAAGGCGTTGCTGTCCCCCTTGCTCCAGCCGGGCATCGGGGACTTCGCTATAGGCACCTGCGAGGTACCGCCGGGCCAGAAGGGGAGCCTGCACACGCATGCGGACGCCGCCGAGATCTGGATGTTTTCCGAGGGCCTGGGCCGGGCCACGGTGGGCGACCTGGAGATCGAGACCGGTCCCGGCACCGTCGTCTTCACGCCTCCCGGAGTCAGCCACCAGTTCTTCA
>JAPPGU010000032.1 GCA_028821265.1 bacterium
TCCACCCTTCGGCAGGATCGAGGCGCTCGAGCACCTCCCGGACCAGGTGGTCGGGAGCCGATGCGCCCGCCGTCAGCCCGACCACTTCCGCAGCATCCAACCATTCGGTTCGGATCGCATCCGCGGAATCGATCCGGTAGGCGGCGGCGCCGCGCATTCGGGCGGTCCGGACCAGGGCATTGGTGTTCGAAGAGTTGTCGGAACCAACCACCAGGATCAGATCACATTCGGAACTCATCTCGAGCACCGCATCCTGGCGGTTGGTGGTGGCGTAGCAGAGATCGCTCTTGCGAGAGGTCTCCAGGTTCTCGTAGCGCCCCGAGGCCTCGGACCTGATCGCCTCCCACTCGTGCATCCCGAGGGTGGTCTGGGCGAACAGCGCCACCTTGCCGGGATCCCTTGGCCTGAAGCCCGCCAGCCCCGTCTCCGGTTCGACCAGGGTGATGTTCGAAGGCGCCCGGGCCATGGTGCCCACCGCCTCATCGTGCCCTTCGTGGCCCACGAAGATGATGTCGAACCCCTTCGCCGCCCGCCGCTTGACCTCATGATGGACCTTCGCCACGAGCGGGCAGACGGCGTCGATGACGATCCCCGCCCGCTCCTCCCCGTGATGCACCACGTCGGGGGCGGAGCCATGGGCCGACAGCATCACGGGAGCGCCTTCCGGCACCTGGTCGATCGAGTCGACGAACACCACTCCGGCGCGTTCGAAACACTCCACGACGAACCGGTTATGGACGATCTCGTGGTAGCAGTAGACCGGGGCGTCAAATATCTGGACCATCCAGACGAGCGCCTTGACGGCCATGTACACCCCGGCGCAGTATCCGTTCGGCTCGGCGAGATACACGCGTCTGGGACGGCTGGTGGTCGGTAGGGCGGTCTCCGGCATGCTGGAATTGTACCCCGGCTAGTTTCTAGTCGATAGTTGCTAGTTACTAGTTGATTAAGTATCTATGTCGATAGTTACTAGCCAATAGTTAGTGTCGTAGCTCTTAGCAAGGGCTTTAGCTTGTTCCAATGTTGGTAGGCGTCTAGGTTTCGTCGTGCTGAAGCGAAGAGCCTGGTGAGACAGCAGGTTAGAGGGAACCGCGGCGGCCTAACTGACATCCAACTAACAACTAATGACTAGCGGAGGCGAAGGCGGCTGCTCCGGGGCCGGCGTAGGACACGGACACCCGGTCGCCGGGCGCGAAGTCGGGTGCGGCGATCACCCGGGCCACCAGTTTCGTACCGTTGAGAGCCAGTTGATAGGTGGTGTCGTGTCCGTAGAACTCGACCGCGGAGACCACACCCTGGTCCCCCGGGTCCACCACCAGGTACTCGGGACGTATGACGACTTCGCACGGTCCCCTCACAGTGCCGGCCAGGGGAACCTCCCCGACCGCGGTGGAGACGTGCCCGTTGGTCGCCACCCCGCCCAGCACGTTGGCTTCGCCGACGAAGGTGGCCACCCAGGCGGAGACGGGGTTCTGGTAGACGGCGGCCGGCCGGCCGACCTGTTCGATCCGACCCTCGCGCATCACGGCCACCCGGTCCCCCACCACGAACGACTCCTCCTGGTCGTGGGTGACGAAGATGGAGGTCATCCCCATCTCCCGCATCAGCGCGGCCACATCGGCCCGGATCCTGGTGCGCAGGCCGGCATCGAGGTTCGAGAACGGCTCGTCGAAGAGCAGCACCCGGGGACGGGGCGCCAGAGCCCTGGCCACGGCCACCCGCTGCGCCTGCCCTCCCGACAACTCGTCGGGGTACCGGTCCGCCAGATGCGACAGGCCGACCAGATCCAGCGTCTCGGAGACCCGGCTGCGGTCTCCTCCCTTGCCCAGGCCGAACGCTACGTTCCTGGCCACCGTCATGTGGGGAAACAGCGCCCAGTCCTGGAAGACCATCCCGATACGCCTCTGCTCCGGAGCCACGAACCGAGCCGGACCCGTGAGGGTCCTTCCCTCGAGGGTTACGTCGCCCCGGTCGGGAACCTCCAGACCGGCCAGGATGCGCAGCAGCGTGGTCTTCCCGCATCCGCTGGGACCGAGCAGGGCCAGCGACTCACCCTGTTCGACCGCCAGGTCGACACCGGCCAGCGCGGACGTGCCATTGAAACGCTTGGCGACATCGTTTGCCTGCAGATATGACATACGGGCTCCTGAAGGGGCGGTGCTACGGGGGGTTGAGCATCCGGCTAACGGCTACCTTATCCGTGATGTTAGGGCAGCCTGATTAATCATACAGCGGCCCGGCGCGATCGCTCCAATCGGAACGGGAAAAACCCGATCAGAAGTCACGATCGACCACGAAAGCGGCCAGGTCCTCCAACTCTCGGGCTACCTGCTGGTCTATGTCCGCCCCCCTGAGGGCATCAGCCGCCCGCTGCATGCAGTCGCGGGCCGCGGAGACGGTCGCCTCCCGCCCGCCCGCCTCCTCGACGAGGGCGGCGGCCGTCTCGATCCCGTCGTCATCCAGCCGCTCCCGGGCGTAAAGATCGGCCAGCCTCGTGCCGGCCGGGGAGCCCGAGGCCAGCGCCACCGCCACCGGGATCGACTTCTTGCGCTCGCGGAGGTCGTTACCGGCCGGCTTGCCGGTCACCGAGGGATCTCCCCAGATGCCGAGCAGGTCGTCGATGGCCTGGAACCCCCGACCCAGCTCGAGTCCGAAGCTCCGGAGCCGGCGGACCGTCTGCTCGGGCGCGCCGGCCAGGATGGCCCCCACCGCCGAGGCATGAGCCAGTAGGGCGCCCGTCTTGAGAGAGACCATCTCCCAGCACAGGTCGACATCCACCGCCTCCGAGCGGTAGAACGACATGTCCATGTGCTGCCCGGCGATCATCGACGCGGTGGCTTCCGCCAGGTCGGCGGCCGCGGCGACCCGTGGGGGCGTGGGCCGGTCCAGTAGCAACTCGAGACCGAGCAGCATCATGGCATCACCCGCGATGATGGCATCGCCGGCGCCGAAGGTCTTCCATACCGTGGCCCGGTGCCGGCGTTCGGCATCGTTGTCGATGATGTCGTCGTGGACGAGCGAGAAATTGTGAACGATCTCCACCGCGAGCGCCCCCGGTAGGGCGACCTCGGCCGCCGCGCCCACGGCTTCCGCCGACAGGAGCGCAAGCGTGGGCCGGATGCCCTTGCCGTGGCGCGGGTTCGGCACCGGAGCCCCCGCCGAGTCGACCCACCCGAAGTGGTAGCGGACCAGGACAGCCAGGCTCGAGGACAGCCGTCCCACCGCCTCGATCATGGCGGGTTCGACCATGACTTGGGTCCGCTCCAGCAAGTCCGGTGTGGTGCGCCTCACGTCCTGGCCCCCTCGCCGGCCGGTGGCACCGTCGCCGGTACCGGGTCCCCGTTCCGAACGGCAAACCCCGCCGCCCGGCACCCGGCTTCGACCCCGCTGCGCACCGCCCCTTCCATCGTCGCCGGCCATCCCGTAGCGGACCAGGCGCCGGCCAGGAATACCCCGGGAATCTCGCACTCGGCGCCGGCGCGGAGGGGATCGGTGCCCGGCTCGCCGCGGAAGGTCGCCCTCGGTTCCCTCGTGACCATCGACTCGGTCACCACCGCCCGGGCCGCGGCGGGCAGCAGGCGCTCCATCTCCGCCACGAAGTGCTCGACCAACTCCGGCACCCTCGCACCGATGTGGGAGTCCGCCGCCGACAGGGAAATCGCCAGGCATTGGCGGCCGTCGTCCAGACCCGCAGCTCCGGTCCGGTCGAACACGTACTGGATGTCGCTCCCGACCGCAGCGAACATCGGAAGGTCGGTGATGGGACGGTCATAGACCAGATGCACGTTCACGATCGGCGAGACCCCCAGGCGGTCCAGACGGTCCTGGAATGGTACGGCACCCGATGGGAGCATCGACCCGACCATGTCGTGCGGAACCGCCACCACCACCGAGTCGGCTTCGATGCTCCCATCGCTGACCGTGACCTCCAGGCGTTCTCCGGAACCGGATCGAATCGACGACACGGCCGCCCGGGTCACCACCTCGGCACCCCGAGCCTCCAGGGCGCGCCGGCCGGCGTCACCGTGGAGCACCGAGAGCGGTACCGAAGCCCAGCCGATGTCCGCGGACGCGGCGTCGGTCAGGAGCCCGGTGACGAACACCTTGGCGGCCAGCTTGAGGGAGGCTTCCCTGGCATGGACGTTCACCGTCGGGAGCACCACCAGGTCCCAGAATCTCTCCACGGCCTCCACTGGTTGGCCGCGGGCGGCCAACCAGTCGCCGAAGGACACCCTGTCGAGTGTCGGATCCTCGGGGTCGAGCCTTCGCAGGGCTCTTCCGGCCGCCAGTACCTTCAACCTGGCCCTGAGGCTGATGTGAGGGTAAGCCAGGAGCGACGGCGCCAGATGGAGAGGGGCCGGCCCGAAGGTGCGCCGGATCGTTCCCGCCTTCCCCCCGGGCCTCAGCACGGGAATGCTCAGCCTCTTCTGGATGGTCACATCGCCGATGGAGCCGATCTTCTCCAGAAAGGCCAGGTAGGCGGTACAGCAACGGAGGAATACGTGCTGGCCGTTGTCGTACGAGATCCCCTTCCGCTCGAAGGACCAGGTCGCGCCGCCCAGGCGGGGACGTCGTTCCAGCAGGGTGACCGACGCTCCCCGGTCAGCAGCTTCCACACCCGCGGCGAGGCCGGCCAGGCCACCACCCACGACCACTACTCGGGGGCGGCTGTTCACGGCTGCAGACCGGAGATGCTACGAACCGCCACCAGGCCCTTCTCCCAGGCCGGTAGGCTGACGCGCTCGGTCAGGGGAAGGGTGGGCTGGGCGCGCATCCGCCGCAGGAGCCGCCGGTATATTCCCGCCATCGCGGCCGTGCAGGATCGGCTGCGGTGATCGAGGTGCGCCAGCAGCGCGAGGCCGCTGTCGAACCAGACCGAGGCCTGACCCGCCACGTACTCGACCATGTCACCGACCCGCTCCGGCGGGGTCCACCGTCCCGGCGCGATGCCGAAGCGATCCCGTTCCTGCTCGGGAAGGTAAATACGCCCCATGCGAAGGTCCTCCACGATGTCCCGGAGCATGTTGGTCAGCTGGAAGGCCACTCCCAGGTCATCGGCCATCCGGTGGGCCTCGCTCTCCCCTACCGGCTCCCGCCTCCGGCCGGCTCGGGTGCCGAACACGCCGAGCGAGAGGCGTCCCACCGACCCCGCCACCAGCCGGCAGTAACGGACCGTGTCCTCCATCGTGGCGTACTCCGCGCCCCGCACGTCCATCTCGCAACCCTCGACGATCTCGTGCAGTGCCCCCACCGGGATCGGGTAACGCTCCGCGGCGTCGGCCAGGGCCACCAGTACGGGATCGTCGCGGTCCTCCACGTCACCGGCGCGAAGGCTCTCTATCGCCCCGTGGAGTTTCTCCAGTTCCTCGAACTTGCGGTCACTGGGCCAGGTCCCGTCTCCGACGTCGTCGATACGCCTCGCCATGGCATAGAGAGCGGCCATCGCCCGGCGCTTGGGTGGAGGGAGCAACCGGATGCCGTAGGCGAAGTTGCGGGCCGCCTCCCAGGTGATCCGCTCGCAGCTCTCGTATGCGCGCTCGGGGGTCACGAACTTGCTCTCGCGCGGTTCTCCCGGCCGTGCCGGCCCAGGTAGACCGGGATGAAGCGGCGGAGTAGGCCTGATCGCCCGGCCTGCCGGGTGCCGCCTAACACCTCGAATCCGGCCTTCTCGATGGCGTCCAATCCCGCCAGCCCTCCCGCCACGAAGCCGGATATGGCCAGGCGGGCGTAACCGGTCAGGGACCGGACCAGCGGAATGCCCTCCTCGACCAACTCACGAGCGAATCCCGACTCGTAGGCGACCAGCTCCCGGAGGGCAGTCCCGGCTTCGGGCGCCGAGAGGTCCTCGACCGAGCACCCGAACCTCGCCATGTCCTCGACGGGCAGGTAGACGCGCCCTACGTCCGCATCCTCGGCCACGTCCTGGAGGTGCTCCAGAATCTGGAGACCGCTGCACACCGCGTCCGATGCCGCGAGCCGTTCCGGGGTGGACGACTCGAAGACCGCCAGCACCAGGTGGCCGACCGGGTTGGCCGACAGGGCGCAGTAGTCGAGCAGTTCTTGGCGCGTCTCGTAGCGGGTCTTGTGCTGGTCCAGACGATTGGCCGCCAGCAGCTGATCGAAGGGCCGGCGCGGCACGCTGAAACCTTCGACCATGGGCGTCAGCCGGCGAAACACCGGGTGGCAGGGAGAACCCGAGAAGAGAGCGTCCAGTTCCGAATCGACCCAGTCAAGGGCGGCCGAGCGGTCTCCCGGGAACTCGTCCCCCAGATCGTCCACGAGCCGGGCGTAACCGTAGATGGCCTCCAGGTGGCGGCGCGGTTCTCTGGGGAGCAGGCGAAGCGCAACCGGGAAGTTCTCCCCGCCCGCCTTGGCCATCACCGCATCGAGTTCCACATGCAGCCCGGACACTCCGGACCCGGCCGGGTACGAGCGCGATCCGTCCGACTCAGTCAGCGAAACCCGGTCGGCCGCCCTCTCGACAGACACCGCACCTCCCACCCCGGGAACACGACCCCGGTCGGTCGATCCCGGCTATCAGAAAAGATTCGCCCCTGAGAATAGTTACCGAGCCCCATACGGGGACTGATCGACTCGAACGCCGGACCTTCACCCGGACGGCGACGGACGACCCCTAGGCGATCTGCCCCAACGGGTTGGGGCCATTAGCCAGTGGCCCCTACCAAGCCAGGTACTTCAGCTCCAGGAACTCCTCCATGCCGTGGTGGCTGCCCTCGCGACCCACGCCTGACTCCTTCACGCCGCCGAATGGGGCCGCCTCGTCCGAGATGATGCCCCGGTTGAGCGCCACCATTCCCGACTCGATCGCCTCACCCACCCGGAACGCCCGGTTCATGTCTCCCGTGTACACGTACGAGATCAGACCGTGGATGGTGTTGTTGGCGGCCTCGATTGCCTCCTCCTCGGAGTCGAAGGACACCACCGGAGCCACCGGCCCGAAGATCTCATGACCGAGGATCGCGGCGTCGGGAGCGACCTCCGACAGAACGGTGGGCTGGTAGAAGTAGCCGGGACCATCCGGCGCCGCTCCGCCGGTGCAGACCGTGGCCTGATCGTCGACCGCGCCCGACACCAGGCGTTCGATCTTCTCGACCGCGGCAGTGTTGATCATCGGACCGACATCGTTGGACCTGTCGATGCCCGGACCCACCCGGAGACCCGCCATCGCCTCGGTCAAGCGGTCGGTGAACTGTCGCGCCACGCCGGACTGGACGTAGAAGCGGTTGGCGGCCACGCAGGTCTCACCGGCGACGCGCATCTTGGCCACCACGGCGCCTTGGACGGCGGCCTCTATGTCGGCGTCGTCGAAGACCACGAAGGGGGCATTGCCACCCAACTCCATGCTGGTCCGGAGGATGCGGCGCCCGGCCTTCTCCATCAGGATCCGACCGACCTCGGTGGAACCCGTGAAGGACAGCTTCCTCACCCTCGGGTCTTCGAGCATGACGTCAACCACTCCGGAGGAACCCTTCGCCATCACCACGTTGACGGTCCCAGGAGGGGCGCCTGCTTCCGCCAGTATGTCCGCCACGGCCAGGGCCGAGAGCGGGGTGTCGGAGGCAGGCTTGAGGATGGTGGTGCATCCGGCTGCCAGAGCGGGCGCGATCTTGCGGGTCGCCATCGCCGAAGGGAAGTTCCACGGGGTGACCATGAGGGAGACGCCGACCGGCTCGGGTAGCACGACGATCCGCTTGTCGCCCCGCGGAGCGGTGCGTATCTCGCCCATGATCCGGACCGCCTCCTCCGAGAACCACCGGAAGAACTCGGCCCCGTACCGAACCTCCCCGATGGCGTCGGCATAGGACTTACCGTTTTCGAGGATGATCAGTTCGGCCAGCTGTTCCTCCCGCTCGAGCATGAGGTCGTAGGCTCGGCGAAGGATGTCCGACCGCCGCCGTGGCGCGGTGGCCGCCCATCCGGGCGCTGCCTCGGCGGCTGCGTCCACCGCCAGGCGGGCCTGTTCGACTCCCGCGGTCGAGACGGCCGCCAGCACCTGTTCGGTGGCGGGATCGATGACGTCGAGCTCTCCATCCCCTGCCGTCCAGTCGCCCCCGATCCGGAGCTGGGTCCTCGGACCCTCGAAGAGCTCGGTTACCACCGTCATCACGTTCCTCCCAAAAGGTGTTCGGCCTATCTTCTACAGGCCGATATGGCCGGCCAGGTCGGATACCACCGCTCCGGCATGCCCCTCCAGGTCGCGTTCGACTCCGGACGGGTCATCGGATCCGGTAACCGGCCGGGTGGAATCCACGTACATTTTAAGCTTGGGCTCGGTGCCGCTCGGCCGGACCAGCACCCGGGTACGATCCTGGAGCCGTAGCTCTACCAGGGACGCTGCTCCCAGCCACCGGGGCCTCCGTTCGGCGCCCTCGCGGTAGTCGGTCATTCCCACCACCGCCACTCCTCCCAAGGCATCCGGGGGGTCTTCCGCCAGCCGTCCCATGGCGCTGCTGATCTCGCCCGCTCCGGCCGCTCCTGACCTCCTGATGCTGTGCTGGATCGAGACCCACAGCCCGAAGCGGCGATACAGCGCTTCCAGCCGGTCGAGCACCGTCTCGCCCCGTCTCCGGCACTCGGATGCCAGATCGGCCATGAACAGGGCGGCCGACAGGCCATCCTTGTCATACACCAAGCCCCCCACCGCATGGCCCAGGGCCTCCTCGAAACCGAAGGCCAGCGCGCCCCGTCCCTCGGCCTCGATGTCGAGCGCCGCGTTCATGATCCATTTGAAACCGGTGAGGGTGGTCTCGAAGCGGGCTCCCCGGGCAGCCGCCACCAGTCCGGCCATGGGCGAGCTGACGATGGTGCTGACAACGAGAGGTTGCCGGCCGCGAGGGTCCTCGCCGGCCGGCCGTTGCGAGAGGACATAGTCGGTCAGCAGTACCCCCACCTGGTTGCCGGTGAGGCTGACCCATCCGTTGCGGCCGGGCACCGCCACCCCCAACCGATCGGCGTCAGGATCGTTGGCCAGCACCATGTCGGCACCGACCTTTCCCGCCAGGGCCAGCGCCAGGTCCATGGCGCCCGGCTCCTCGGGATTGGGAAACGGCAGGGTCGGAAAGCGCCCGTCCGGTTCGGCCTGCTCGTCAACCGGATGAACATCCCGGTAACCGGCTCCGGCCAGCAGCTCGCGCATGTACCGCCCGCCCACCCCATGCATCGGGGTGTAGACGATCCGCAGGCGGGGATCGACTGTCGCGGTCGACCGCAGCCGGGCGAGCTCGTCCCGGTACCCGTCCCAGACATCGGGAGAGAGGGGACCTGTCTCCCCGCCTCCCTGGAGTGGCGCATCCACCACGGGTACATCGACCGCCGCACCCACCCGGTCGATGGCTGCAGAGATGCCGGCGTCCACGGGGGGAATTATCTGGGCGCCGTTGGCGTCATAGACCTTGTAGCCGTTGTCCCGGGGCGGGTTGTGGCTGGCGGTGATCATCACGCCTGCACAGGCACCCAGGACCCGGACCGCGTATGCCACCAGAGGAGTCGGAACCTCCTCCTCCCAGAACCTGACCCGGAGACCGGCGGCGCTCAGTACCCCGACCGTGTCGCGCATGAAGTCCGAGCTGGACGGCCGGGCATCACGGCCCACCACCACCGGAGCGTCCGGCGCTCCCCCGTGGCGGGCCAGCAGGAAGTCGGCCAGCCCGCGGGTGGCCCGTGTGACTGTGGCGCGGTTCATCCGGTTGGAACCGGCTTCCACGATCCCGCGCAGTCCGGCGGTGCCGAAGGCGAGCGTCCCGTCCATGCGATCCGCCAGCTCGGTCAGGTTTCCGGAGTCGAGCAGGGCGCTCAACTCGGCTCTGGTGCGGGGATCGGGATCGCCCAGGATCCAGGCCCTGGCCCGCTCCACCACGTCGCTCATAGAAGCCGACACCAGTAACCGGCCCCAGCGGGATAGAACCCGCTGCGTCCCTTTCCCACCAGCCGAATCCGCCCTCTCCCATATGCCGGGGAATCCAACTGAGACCTACTCGCCACCGTCATCCTGACTGAAATCCGGTGGGCCGCTTAAGCGTCATTGACCCCTACTTCTGGGGGTGCTAGCCGGTAGGGGACTGAACTGCGGTAGGTAGGTGACGTCGAAGATTGTCCTCGAGAGCCAGTCGCGGAAGGACTCGTTGTCGCTGAACTGCTTGAACAACTCGGTGTGGACTGCCACCAGTTCCGTCATGGCCTGTGCCAAGGCATTGTCGTGCTCGATCCGGGCGTTCTGCTTGTCGGAGTTGGCCATCGCGTTCCGATACGCCCTGTTCCCGCCAACTTTCTCCGGTAGTTCCTCGGTGATCACCTTCTCGACCCTGTCTCGATCCTGCCAGTCGATGCCTCCGAAGAGGTCGTTGAACTCATCGAGGATGTTGGAGAGCAGGTCCATCTCCGGTTCGGGCTTCTGGCCACCCCCTTCGGTCGGCACCGGCCCGATCTCCGCGTCCTCGTCGGGGAGCTGTATCTCCTGCACCGCCTGCTTCTCCACGCGGTAGCTGTCCATGTCGATAGCTTCGAGGATCCCCTTCGACAGGTCGTCCTCTACGGGGGCGGGCAACTTGGGAACGAGGAAAGTCAGGAAGATCGACAGCTTTTCCCACGCGCCGTTGGTGTAGGGCAGGATGGCCGCTAGGAACCCGTAGGACCGGAGGAAGGCCTTCGCCGTGCTCTTGAAGTCCACCTGGCCGTCCTCGTCCAGTTCCTCCACGTAGATCGAGACGCATCCGTCCAGAATCGGATCGAGCCGGTCGCGGTCTTCGCCGGAGAGGTACCGCTCGACCAACTCCTCCATATCCAGCCAGCTGTAGACCTGATACCCATCAAGGGTCGCCTTGAGGTCATGGAGCCTGTCGGGATCGGTTTCCTCCGACAGAATCGTTGTCCGGTAGTAGGGAGCGAAGGCGAACCTGATCGTGTCGGCGGCGTTCGTGAAGTCGAGCACGAAGGCGTCGTGCTTCTTGGGGTGCGCCCGGTTGAGACGCGACAGCGTCTGAACAGCCCTAACGCCCGACAGCGGCTTGTCCACGTACATGGTGTGCAGCAGAGGCTCGTCATAGCCGGTCTGGAACTTGTCGGCGCACACGAGGAAGCGATACGGGTCTTGCTGGATATTGTCGCGGATCAGGTTTGACGAGAAGCCGTTGAGGGACGCCTCTGTGACCGTCTCGCCACCGTACTCGTGCTTGCCAGAGAAGGCGACGATGGCTTTGTAAGGGCTCTTGGTCTCCGTCAGACACTTCTGGATGGAGTAGAAGTAGTTGACGGCTCGCCTAACGCTGCTCGTCACCACCATGGCGCGTGCCTGGCCACCGAGCTTCTGCAAGCCAGCTACCTGCTCGCGAAAGTGATCCACCATGATCTCCGCCTTCATCCCGATCGCGTGATCGTGATCCTCGACATAACGGCGCAGCTTCGCGCGGGCCCGCTTGGAGTCGAACTCGGGATCTCCCTCCACCGTCTTGACCAGCCGGTAGTAGCTGTTCACCGGCGTGTAGCTCTTCAGCACGTCGATGATGAACCCTTCCTGGATGGCCTGCTTCATGGTGTAGGAATGGAAGGGCGTGTATCTGGTCTTGTCACCTTCGGGAACGGGCGTTCCGAAGATTTCCAGCGTCTTGTTCTTGGGAGTGGCGGTAAAAGCGAAGTAGCTGGCGTTCTCCAGCATCTTCTTGGACTCCATGATCCGGTTGATCTTGTCCTCGGTGGTCTCCTCCTCTTCCTCCGCCCCGGCCTCGCCCAGCGCCATCGACACGGCCGCCGATGCCTTCCCTCCCTGGCTCGAATGGGCTTCGTCGATGATGATGGCAAACGTGCGTCCCCGGTGCTCGTTCCCGATGGCGTCGAGGATGTACGGGAACTTCTGGACCGTGGTGATCACGATCCGCTTGCCCTCCCGCAGCAGCTTACGGAGGTGTTTGGAGTCCTCGGCATGACCCACGACCGAACCGACCTGGGCAAACTGCCTGATGGTGTCCCGGATCTGGCGGTCCAGTACCAGCCGGTCCGTGACGACGATCACGGAGTCGAACAGCGTTCCGCCGCCGCGCTCAAGCCCGATCATCTGGTGAGCCAGCCAAGCGATGGAGTTGGACTTGCCGCTTCCCGCCGAGTGCTGGATCAGATAACGGTGACCGACTCCTCTAGCGGATGCATCGGCCAACAGTTTTCGCACCACATCCAACTGGTGATGGCGGGGCCATATCTGCTCCCGCTTCTTTCGCCCGGTTTTGTCATCCCTCGTCTCCACAGTCTGGGCGAAGTTCTCGATGATGTCGGTCAGGCCGTCCGGGGTCAGGACCTTCTTCCACAGGTAGTCGGTCTTGAGACCATACGGATTCGGCGGATTGCCCGCGCCGTCGTTCCACCCTTGGTTGAAGGGCAGGAACCACGATGCCTTACCCCGGAGGTGGGTGCAGTAATGCACCTGATGGTCGTCAACAGCGAAGTGGGCGAGACAGCGACCAAACTCGAAGAGCCTCTCCCTGGGGTTGCGATCCCGCCTGTACTGCTCGACCGCGTCATCCACCGTTTGCTTGGTCAGGCTGTTCTTCAACTCGAAGGTTGCGATGGGCAGGCCGTTGACGAACAGGCACAGGTCCAAGGCAAGTTGGGCGTTGTCGTTGCTGTACCGGAGTTGCCTCGTCACGCTGAAGCGGTTCTCCACGTAAAGCGCCTTGGCATTCACGTTCCCGGGCGACGGCGTTCCGTACATCAGGTCGATGCGGTGCGGCCCGTGATTTACACCCGTTCGCAGCACGTCGATCGTGCCGCGCCTCGTGACCTGTCCCCGCAACCTCGCCAGGAACTTGCGACGGGTCGGGTTGTCGTGGCCGAGATTCAGCGCATCAGCAGCTTCGGGCTGGGTGGCTTGGAGGAAGGCGGAAAGATGGGCCAAGTCGACGCAGTACTCCCGGTCATAGTCCTGCGACCTTCCGCAAATCCATCCCGTTCCATCGCTGGACGGGTGTTCATGCTCGTCTAGATGGGACGCATAACACGGACTGCTTGTCAGCGTCTTGTAGATGAGGCGCTCAAGCCCGGTCTCGCTGATGTCGGTGGTCATGCGTCCCCATCACCGAAGTGGCAAAGAACGGCATCCTCGACCATAGCCCTGAGATCGGCCCAGTCTTCACCCTGCGTGAAGATGCTGTAGCCCAACGCCCGAGCATCGAAGCCACCCTCCGGGGCCTCGGCGACCTCGAATAAAATCTCTGCTGGCGCTTCCATAGGGTCCTCCACGTTCACAGGCCGCGGTTCTACGTACGCTCCTCCAACCTCACGGCAACTGGGCCGCCGCCTCGCGCACGTCCAGTTTGCCCGTTACCACGTCGGCTACCAAACGGGTGCAGTACTCTTGGACTAGTTCGATCTGACGGTGAGCGCGATTGATGGCGTCCGCGACTCTTGCAAATTCCCTGCTAACATATGAGAGTAGTTGTTGTTGTTCATCTATGGGTGGCAGCACGACTTTGAAGCGCTTGATATCCTCGCAAGTGAGCGCGGCCTTTGTGCTGCCCGAAGCACTGCTGATGGCACGAAGTTCGCTATAGGCAGCGGTCAGGTACATATGGAGGTACCGCGACGACACGCGTTGCGGCTTCGGTGTGATCGAAGCCATATGCTGATTGATCGTCGCTTCTATAGAGAGCACAGCTGACATTCCCCGAGTCTTGCCCTGCCCTGTAATCCCGACCAATACGCTGCCCGGACGTAAGCGTGGCAAGTGGCACTCACGTAAGGCCAAGTCAGTAACGAATTGCTCCGCATACGTAATAGTACCTTGGTTGACACTGGAACTATTCAACCAGGCGTGTGTCCCTTCAGTCCAGTAAGATAAGTTGCTTCGTGACGGTGTGGAACCATTGGTTACTCTAGCGAAGTGTCCTACGCGAATGATCTCCCAGTGCTCCGGGATGTCGCCTATCCACTTGACGCCGGAGGACTTGAGGCGGACGTTGGGATTGAGGCCGAGTATGACGGCCTAATTGACGACAGCCCGCTTCTCCTCCTCCAACAGGGCGATGAGTTTTCGCTTCGCGCTGACGTACCGTTGTGCCTGCCAGTCAACGTGGCTGAGGTAACGCACGATGGTCCGCTGCTCGGAGGGGGGTGGAAGAGGAAGGTAGGAGCGACTCAACGCTGTATAGTCAATGTTCTTTCCTTGCCGAATCCCTGTTACATGTAGAGTCAGGTTCTCGATATACGGTTTTGACTTGAATAATAACGCGAGATACGCATGTACAGACGCATCCAAAGGATAGAGGACTGTATAGGTGGGGCTTATTATACCTTGTTCTCGCGCATACTCAATCCCACCCTGGAAAGAGCGGAGACTGATAACAAAATCACCAGTTCGCACTAGTTTCAGAAGATGCAGATTCTTTAGAGCGAGTACTGTTCGTTGCTCGTACTGTTCTTTATGAACAACGCCCTTTGTTTGTGTCACAGCAAGCAAGGGTTCATCAGGGTGTCCTTTCTCGCTTCGTTTCTTTAGGATCGTCTTTACTCGCCGTAGTGCCCAATGCTTTGGCACTTTGTCGAGCCATTCTAAGCCGGACGGCTTATAGTCAGTATAAGTGGAAGGCGTGGTCATAGCGACCTTCCAGTTTGACTAGGCGCAGGTTTAAAGGAATCCCTAATCTTTACTGCATAACCAATAAGTCCTCGCACGTATATTTGTGTGATCACAATGCCCAGCCCAAGGGGTCAGGACAACCGCTGCGGGTCTCAACCGAAAGTGCTAGTCCCATCCTACAATCTCTGCCAGCAACCCCTTCGTCCCCCGGTCCAACGCGAGGATGTCCGCCCGTATCTCCTCAAGAGGCCGCAAGGGCTCGGGCTTGAAGAAGTGGCGGATGAAGCTAATCTCGTATCCGACCCTGATGTTCTTCGTCGCGTACCAGGCGTCGGGTGCGTGCGGGAGCACCTCCCGGCGCAGAAAGCCCTCGATCCGGCCCTCTTCCAACAGAGGCACCCGTTCGGTGTCCCTTAGGTCGGGGTCCGGCTCGTACTCGACGATGACCGGTTCGCTGTTGATTGTCACCGCGAACAGGCCGCGCAGGGGGTCTGCTCCCACGCTCCGCTTGTGTATCCTTCTGATGACCGGCGGCGCGGTGTCGGTGCGTTCGTGTGTTCCCTTCAGGTCCCTTATCTCTCTGATAGTGTAGCGTCGTTCGGGATCCACACCCTCAAGTCTCAGGGGGCGTTCAACGGTAACCTTGTGGTAACCGAAGGTCTCGTTGCAATATATCTTAGACTGTTCCGTCTCTTCGAAGGCCAGGAATGCATCGCAGATACGCTCTATATCCTTCTTCGATAGTTCACAGTTCTTCTTACCCAAGTTCTTGCGCAGCGGTCCGTACCACTGAGTGGCGTCGATGAGTTGTACATAGCCGCGGCGGTGGGCTGGCTTGCGGTTGCTGAGTATCCAAATGTAGGTGGCAATGCCGGTGTTGTAGAACATGTTGAGCGGTAGCGCGACGATGGCCTCAAGCCAGTCGTTCTCGATGATCCAGCGGCGGATGTTGCTCTCTCCCTGCCCGGCGTCGCCGGTGAATAGGGAGCTTCCGTTGTGGACCTCGGCGATCCGGCTACCGATCTCCGTGTCCTGTTTCATCTTGCTCAGCATGTTGGCCAGGAACATCATCTGGCCATCGCTGGAGCGGGTGATGAGCGAATAGTCGGGTATGTCGCCGTGCTCTACGACAAAGCGCTGGTCCCTGATGCCCGACTTGCCGCCCATGCGTTGCAGGTCGGTTTTCCAACTCTTGCCGTAGGGCGGATTGGAGAGCATGAAGTCGAACTCGCGGGCTGGAAAGCCGTCGGAGGCCAGGGTGGAGCCGTACCTCAGGTTGTCGGCCCCGGCGCCCTCACCCTTCAGGATTAGATCCGCCTTACTGATGGCGTATGTCTCCGGGTTCACTTCTTGGCCGTATAGGTGGACGGATACCTCCTTGTCCCTCTCCCTGGCCAGCTGGGTCAGCGTCTCTTCCGCGACGGTGAGCATCCCGCCCGTTCCGCAGGCACCGTCGTAAACAAGGTAGGTCCCGGACTCGACCTCATCTGCGACCGGCAGGAAGACTAGCCGCGCCATGAGCTGCACAACATCTCTGGGGGTGAAGTGCTCGCCTGCCTCCTCGTTGTTCTCCTCATTGAAGCGGCGGATGAGCTCTTCGAAGACGGTGCCCATGCTGTGATTGTCCAAGCCGTCGAGGCGCACGGAGCCGTCGGCGTTGAAGACGGGGCGCGGGCTGAGGTTCACCGACCCGTCCAGGAACTTCTCCAGCAGGAACCCCAGCGCGTCAGCTTCGACCAGGGTGGGGATCTGGTTGCGGAACTTGAACTTCTCCAAGACTTCCTGGACATTGGGCGAGAAGCCATCGAGGTAAGCCTCGAAGTCTGCCCGCAGTTGCTGCTGCCGTGCCCGGGAGGTCAGGTCGCGGAGCCTGAATGGAGACGTGTTGTAGAACGACTCGGCCGCCGCCTGGCGCAACGCCGCGTCCTGGTTCGCTACACCCGCGGCGTCCAGCTGGGCTTTCATGCGGAGCACAGCGTCTTTCGTTGGCTCGAGCACAGCATCCAGTCGGCGGATGACCGTCATAGGCAGGATGACGTCGCGGTACTTCCCGCGCACGTAGATATCGCGCAGCACGTCGTCCGCGATACCCCATATGAAGCTGCTGATGTTCAAAGCGCTCAACTGCTCTACCTCGTTAGCGGTCGGTTGGGTTCGTACGATCACCGAGCATCCCAGAGCAACGGTCGAATTGGAACCAAGCTACAGCCATGAGGAAGGGGGATGCAATCGGAGGGACGCTTCATCCGCCCCTACAGCAACGATGTCGGCAGCCGGCGAGGGGCGTGGTCAGCCCGCCGGTGAATGGTCGGTTGATGACCGTGGGCCGTACCGGGCACGGACGACTTTCTCCACGCGATCGGCCGCAGTGGCCGGATCCTCGTGTTCCCAGATTCGGATCACCACCCAGCCGGCCCGTGCGAGAGCATCGTCGGCAGCACGGTCTCGCCTGACATTCGCGTCGAGCTTCTCCCGCCACCACTCGGAGTTGGTCTTCGGGAAAGTCTCGTGGTCGGGACAGCGGTGCCAGAAACAACCATCGACAAACACGGCAACTCGAATCCGAGTGAACACGATGTCGGGTCTGGTTCGTCCGACTTGGGGAAGCGGTAGATCTATGCGGTACCGGAGTCCCCGGCGGTGAAGTTCGCGGCGAACCGCCAACTCCGGGCCGGTGTGGCGGCGACGAACCCTGCTCATCCGAGCAGACTCGGCGGGCGAAGGGCGAACCGGTTCCGACACGCGCCGACGGTACCGGAAGTGTCATAGGCAAGCGATACTCTCGATCCCGAGGCCGCCCGCAGACTTTCACGAGGTGTGCCAACGGTTCGGGTTGTTGACCAGGTGCTTGAGCAGTCTCCTCATGCCATGGACCGGCACAAGCGGCAACGCGGCCCAGCGCCTCAGTGAACACTTCATTCGACCGGCATCCACGATCAACACGAACGAGCGGAGGAACATCCCACTGTGGTAGGAGTCATCAGCATAGGGCGCAACCCGCGATCGGAAGCCGAGAGCTCGACTAGTGTTCGAGAGATGGTGGCGGCCACCGAACTCTCCCGCCCGGCAACCGTCGATCTCTTCTGTGGCGCAGGGGGGCTCTCCTACGGGATGAAAAGGGCAGGCATGAACATCGTCGCCGGTATCGACGTCGACCCGGCTTGCCGTCATCCCTTCGAGATAAACGTAGAGGCCCCCTTCCACGAACGAGACCTAACTGAAGTATCGGCGAGTTTCGTGGCGTCGCTATTCCCGGAGACCGGATCCCGGGTTCTCGCCGGTTGTGCTCCGTGTCAACCATTCTCAACCTATACCCAAGGTCAAGACACCGAGAAAGAGCAATGGTCTCTACTCGACAAGTTCGGTGAACTCACTGCCGAGCTGCAACCGGACATAGTCACCATGGAGAATGTACCGCGCCTTACGGCTCGCCCGGTGTTCGAGACATTCTTATCCGCTCTCCGGGAGTCGGGCTACCGATACACACACCGCATCGTCCGATGCGCGTCTTACGGTGTGCCCCAGACGAGGTCGCGGCTGGTACTCCTGGCCTCTCGACTGGGCGACATCAATCTCGTCGCGCCGACCCACTCAGATGGCAGTGTTGCGACGGTTCGGGACACGATTGGACATTTGGAGTCGATACCGGCCGGCGGTACCGGTGGGTCCGATCCTCTCCACAAGGCAAGCGGGCTCTCCGAGAAGAACCTCAAGCGAATCCGCGCGGCGAAGGCCGGGGGAACCTGGCGCGACTGGGAAGAGTCCCTACGGGCTCCTTGCCACAACAGGCCTAGCGGACGCAGTTATCCGGGAGTTTATGGGCGAATGGAGTGGGATCGTCCAGGTCCCACCATCACCACCCAGTTCCATGGCTTCGGAAACGGACGATTCGGCCATCCCGATCAAGACCGCGCCATCTCACTGCGCGAGGGCGCCCTACTGCAGACATTCCCGGCGAGCTACTCGTTCGTTCCCGACGACGGGACCGTGCACATAGCGCCCGTCGCCCGGCTTATCGGCAACGCCGTCCCGGTCAAACTAGGCGAGGCGATCGGTAGGTCGATCGTTGACCACCTGGAGGAGATGGCGTGACCACCACCAATCCCAAGTATGAGATGACCGTGAGCCTGAATGTGCTCCGGCACCTGGGGCTAGGTCTCTACTCGAACGTGGCTGCCGTACTGTCCGAGGTGGTTGCCAATTCATGGGATGCGGACGCTCAACATGTGAGCATTTGCATTGACCAGACCGAGGGCCGAGTGGTAATCGAAGACGATGGCCATGGCATGACAGTAGACGACGCCAATCGGAAGTACTTGTATGTTGGATACGAGCGGCGCAAGACCGAACCATGGACTCCGAAGTTCGGCCGGCCGGTGATGGGGCGCAAAGGGATCGGAAAGCTATCCCTCTTTTCGATTGCACAGACTGTCCAGGTCCAGAGCGTCGCTCAAGGCCAAAAGCACGGATTCGTCATGGACTCGGCTGAGATCGAGAAAAAGATCGGAGACGGCGGTGAAGGGAAATACGAACCAATTCCGGTGCCAGATTTAGAGATAGACCTTGACCGTGGCACCCGTATCATCCTTACGAACATGAAACGCAAGCTTCAATGGACCGGCAGGCCATTGAGAAGGCGCCTCGCCCGTCGTTTCAGCATCATCGGGCCAGAGCATCGCTTCGAGATCACGCTAGATGGCAAACCTATAAGAGCGACCGACCGAGATTATCAGGACAAGGTCCAGTACATCTGGACGTTCGGTGATATGGGTTCCTATGTTGCCACCACGGCCAACAATCTCGAGAACCGGGAAGACCGACCCGGTGACTCGGGTGGCCATCCGGTCTGGGTCATTGATGGTTGGATCGGAACAGCCTCGATGGCAGGCCAACTCAAGGATACGGAAACATCCGAGAGTATCAACAAGTTGGTAGTTATCGTTCGTGGCAAGCTGGCTCAGGAAGACATCTTGGAAGAATTCGGCGAGGGCGGCCTTTATACCAAGTACATACTCGGTGAGATTCACGCCGACTTCTTGGACATGGATGATGAAGACGATATCGCAACCACAAGCCGACAGAAGTTGATTGAGGAAGATCCTCGTTACCAAGCCCTCAGAACCAAGCTCCAGAGTGAGTTAAAGCACATTCAGAGTCGATGGACCGACCTAAGGAGGGAGCAGGGAACCAAGCAGGCCCTTGAGTATCCGGAGATCCGGGAATGGTTCAAGGAACTGAACACCGACCAGCGAAGGGCAGCGCAGCGTCTATTCGGCCGCATCAACGAACTACCGCTCGAGAATGAAGATGACAAGAGGCGACTCATGGTCAGCGGTGTTCTCGCCTTCGAGGGTCTGAAGCTCAGAGACATCCTCTACAGACTTGATGAGATATCGACGGAGAATCTGGACGTGCTTCAGCAGGTGTTTGTCCAACTAGATGATCTTGAAGCTAGCGCCTACTACCAGATCGCCAAGGAGCGTCTACAGGTCATCACGAAGCTCATGAGACTACAAGATGAGAATGCCAAAGAGCGGGCGATGCAAGAGCATCTCTACAAGCATCTCTGGCTAATGGATCCTTCCTGGGAGAGAGCAACCCACACCGAGTACATGGAGAGGAGAATGGAGACGGCTCTCGAAGAGATTTGCGACACGCTGACTCCGGAAGAGAAACGGGCTCGGGTAGACGTCAAATACAGCACGACTGGAAACAAGCACGTGATTATCGAGCTCAAACGAGCGCAGAAGCGGGTTACTACCAATGCCCTGAGTGACCAAGTATCAAAGTACTATACCGCCGCCGAGAAAATACTCTCCGCAGTCGGTCGGGATCACGAACCAGTAGAGATAATCTGCGTCGTAGGCAGGCGGCTGCGTGACTGGGATGATTCGCCTACGGGTCAGGAGCGGTCTCGAAAGGTCCTCGGAGCCTCTCATGCAAGGGTCGTAATGTACGACCAACTGATTGAGAACGCCTTGCAATCCTACCAAGACTACGTAGACAGCACCGAAGAGGCAGGGAGGGTATACCGGCTGATCCATCGCATATCAGATCCTGACGCCAAAGCACTAAGCCCGCCTGCCTGACATATGACAGGCTAAGGCGGCTCATCGCGTTTCAGTGGGGAGTGACCGCGGCGAGGGGGTTCCAGTTGGGTTTGCCGCCGTATTGGAGTGCTCGGACTCGGTAGTTGGAGAAGGTGCGGAACCCGAACGCTGCTCGTTTGACGCGTTTGATGGGGTTGTCGAGCTTGCCACGTTCGTGGGCTTTGTGAATCTGGTCCATCAGTCGGGCACCGCGAACCCGACCGAGGGCCGGCCCATCATTCCGTGGGCGCGCTGACTCGCAGCCGCCTGATCTCTTCGGCCACTTCGCGTACGTGGTCGAGGGCTTCTCCGTAGACGGCGCTCGCAGCTTGCACTTCGGTCGTCGTCAGATGCTGATTTGATCCGGCGGCAATTAGGTGAGCGAGAGCAGTCTGCCAGTGCGTCAGCGCCTTCACCGCTGCGTCATGGAGTTGCTGGCGTGACGGGGGGACGACGAGCCGACTGAGCGAGGAGAGTGCTTCGTTGACTGCGAGTTGCTGTGCGGTTAGGGCGTCGATAGCGATCTGGCGACGCTGTGTCTCGGGCATCGAGCCCGCCGGTGGCGGATCGGCTGAGTCGAATCCGGCTCGCATGCCGTCAACGATCTGTGCCGCCTGCTCTTCCCACCGATCGACGAGGAAGTCTTCGATCAGGTACGGATGGGCTCCCCCGATCGGTGTCAAGCAGATTCGAGCGATGGCGCGGCAGTCTCTCAATTCGTCGGAGCTGATCTCGCGGTGGTGGGCCACCTTACGACGCACCGTGTTGAGCGCTTCTAGCGATACCTTGAGTGCGTCCGGGTCCGGGAGACAACCATCGTCGAACCAGTCGCGGTGATCAACGATCGCATCGCGTAACTGTGGCAGAAATACGTAGTCAAGGAGTGTCCGGGCATCGTGGCTGTAGCGTCCTTCGTCGTCGGCCCTACTCTTGATTCTTGAAAGTTCGGACAGCGACCAGAGCTGATTGGGATAGGCATCTCCGATTCGCTGAAGACCGTGATGGTCAAGCAGTTCCCGGAGACCGGTTTCGACCTGACCGATAGTGCGGTCGGCTTGAGATCGTCGATAGGCCGGCGTGTTGTCTTGGAAGAGGCTGTTCGCTAGCCACTCAACCGCGCGGCCGTCGCCAGCGAATCCCGCTGTTTCGATCGACGATACGACCCACAGCAGTTCCTCGCCCGCGTCGTCATACGCCCGGACGCCGAAGGACTCGGTGTGGAGCACCGGAAAGAGTTCGGGGATTCCAAGTCCCGAAAGCGCGCCCATGACCCCACAAATCTCTCCTCGGACTGTGATCGGATCGATCGAGCGAGCAGTGATTTCAACGACCAGCGTTCGATCGCTCATGCGCGCCTGCCTGACATCGATCGGGTCTGCGCCCAAGCGCTCGACGAGACCGAGACACTCGACGATGAGTCGGAGCGCAACATCACAATCGAAAGTCACCGACCCATCCTGCCAGATATAGGCTCTTCGGGGCGGACACCGGCCATCGGCTGCGAAGACAGTTCCGCCGGCTCCGCAAGGCCCGCCTCCTAGGAGCCGCTGTTTTGGTGAGTTGGGGGCAGCGGAGCTGTGACACTGCCGTATTCGCTCGGACTCTTCGGCTCCCTAGCCAGCTACGACCACAGGAAGCCGCGCTAGCCCATGCTAGGAACTGAGCGGCCAAACGAGGGCTAGGTAGTTCCGACCGCTACCGGGCCCGGGCGAGAATGGCCAACGAGCACCGCATATCGGTGTTCCACCGCCTGTCACGGCTCAAGCGGCTCCGGCCTTCCAAGGCTCTGGATCGTTGTTTCTGGCTCGGTGCCCCGGATTAACCGACCCACCCCCACTCCCCACTCATTTCCGAAGAGCTAAGGCGGGGCTATCGAGAAGCAGGGCCCGGATGGAACCCCAGGCTGGCCTCCGAGTCTCTTCACCCGTGAACCAGTACATGCGCACATGGGCTAGCCGGGGCGGCTCCGGATGGCGAAGACCTTGTAGGAGAAGGCGGCGTCCTGGCTCCGTGTTCCGAGGCTGGTCCAGCCAGACGTACCGGACTCCTGGCACTCGGCGCTCCACACCACTGTCAGAGCCACCGGATACCCGCTTTGGTAGCCCGCCCGCACCGAGGACCTCAGGTACACCGCCTCGGCGCCTCCGAGCCGGACCTGGACCGCGCTCTTCAGCGAGTCGGCGCCCAGGTAGTCGGGCGCCCGGCGGTGGAAGGTCCTCTTGCCGAGTTCCGTCCCGTCCGGCCGCCCGAGACCGGTCATCTCCCAGGACATCCGGCTCACCCAGACCCGGATGGACACCCGCTCGCCTTCGATCAGTTCGGAATAGGTCCGGGATGGATCCCCCTGGTACCGGGCGTGAACAGGCACCCTCACGTAGCCGTTCCGGACCGGCTGGAAGCCAAGCGACGGGGTGGCCATGGCGTCGATGGTGTCATGGAAAGAGTTGACGGCGCCGGCAATCGTGCAGGCAGGCGGCGGAGGAGGGGGTCCTTGCGTCGTGGGCGTCGTGGGCGTGGCCGGCCTAGTGGTCGCGGTCGTCCCCCGCGTTGTGGTGGTTCGCCTCCTGGTGGTGGTCGTCGCCGGCCTGGTGGTCGCGGTGGCCCCCCGCGTCGTATCGGTAACGGAAGGAGTGGTCTCCCGATTGCCTGTCGTGGTCGGGCAGTCGGGCGGATGAGCGCTCGGATCATCCGCACAGTGGGCATGGTTCACGTTCACCCACGTCCCGCAGTTGCCGGGGCTGGTGTTAGCCGGCAGGTTCCTGTTCCCCGCGCAGACGTAGTACCTGGGTCCGAGCCGGTCCTCGTGCCTGTTCAGGTACCGGTACTTGACCGTGACACCGTCCCCGTGCGGCGCGTGCCCGCCCCGTCCGATGCCACAGCTGTTGATCCTGCCGGGCTGCGGCGGGCTGATCCTGGGGCCGCAGGCCCTCCACAGGTTGCCGACGGACTTCCACTTCGCGCAGGTGATCTCGCCCGTGCCCGTCTCCAGGTTGGTCTCAATGCACTCCAGCTTCTTCCAGTAGTTCCAGTGCTGCTCCCAGTCCCATGTCGCCACCGTCCGGCCCGGCCGCCACGATGTCTCGGTGGGATGGGCCCCACCCGGCTCGGAAGCCCACAGGGCAGCCGCGACGAGCAATCCCACCAGCACCAGCCAACCCACCGCAGCAGGCGCCTGTGCGGCAGGTATCGGGAGATCCCGCACGTACCTACGCATCCGAGCCATCAGTACCTACCCGTGGAACCGGGCGCCTCGTCCTCGTTGACCTCGGGGTTCGGGTCACGGGGACAGCGGACATCGCTTCCTATGTGCTCCATGATCACCAGCACCTTCACGCAGTAGGACCTCCTGTACGAGACCTTCCACTCCCCGTCCACCTGGACGAGGGTGTCCAGGACCAGATCGGTGGGCGGGTAGTCGGGATGGTCGAGCCGGTAGCGGACCGCTATCACCCCCCGGTCGGCGTCCGGGCCGCCCCGCCACACGATCTCCTCGAATATCACGCTGGACCGGCCGCGCCGCTCCGGGTGGTGCAGAGCGGCATCGTGGGTCCGGCCGAAGTCGTCCAGCGCGGCGAACACCTCATCAAGCAAACGGCCGTTCCTGATAGCCGAGCGGCGCTGCTCGTCCGTGCCGGTGTATGCCAGGTACGTGGCCCGTTGGACCTCGGCCAGCGTGCAGGGATCCTCGACCGGACGGCCGTCCGCTACCCACAGTTCTCCGATCGGAGGGCACTGCCCCGGCTCCATCGCCCGGAACTCCCCGGCCGGATCCGAGGCTGCGACTGCGTCCGTCGGAGTGGTAGTGCCCTGGGCGGGCGCCGGCCCGGCCTCCTCCCCCGTGTCGGGCGGGTAGCGGACGGTGGTGCCCGTCAGCCAGGCTGACGGATCGGTGTCGTGGCTGTGGTCATGGGCCGTGGCGACGGTTGGATCACCGCCTTCCACATCTACATCCGTAGCGACCGATTCCGGAGGCGTCGCCCATTCGGGCTTGGCCAGGCCGGTCTCCTGCCCCCCTCCGGGAGGAGGCGCGGCCGTAGACGAGGGGGCTGGTCGCTGCGATGTCCGGACCGGTCCGGTGATCATGAGCACCGCTGCCAGCACCCCAGCCACGAATACGATGAATAGCATCTTCTCCACTAGGTGATTCATGCCTTGATGCGCTCCGATGCGGGATAGATATCGCTACCGGAGGCAGCGTATCGGAGCCGGGATTGCGAAAGAGCTACCAAACAGGGGTAGAAATTCTCTGACTCTCTGAAATTTTTCTCACTCTGGGCTGAGACAACTGTTCAGGCTGTGATCGATCATGCCATCGCATAGCACAGCTAGACATCCTGTACATCGATAATTCGAACGCGACCGCCACTCAACCACACCTTTCCTGCCTCATTACGGACTTCACCTCGGCGGGCTCGGTTCGGACCTACTGCCGGGCGCTCCCGGGAGGCCCACTCGGGCGGATAGCCGTGTCTTCGAAGGAAGGCGCGGTCAGGGTGAGGGCGGGCGCATGATGGGACGCCGGTAGGCCACCAGGTCCGCCCCGGCGAATACCACCGCCAGCACGGCGGCCAGCACCAGACCCCGTTGCCAGGCCCAGACCGCCGCCGCGATACCCACGATCATCCCGATGATCCGGGAATGGAGATCTCCGCTCGGGCCCAGCATCCTGATCAGCACGGCGCGCAGCATCTTCGACCCGTCCAGCCCGCCGATGGGTAGCCAGTTGACGAGCCCCCAGACCACGGACACCCAGATGAAGGCCCCCACGAAGAACACTAGGTACTCCCCGTAACGGTCTGCTGCCGCCAGGTGGACGCGCCACGGGCTCTCGATCGCCAGCTCACCGAACCGGCCCAACCCACCCAGTCGGGCATACAAGTACAGGCCCAGACCGGCGAAGAGGCCCACGGCGGAGCCCGATGCGGCGATGGCGAACAGCCTCCAGCCCCCGAGGGGGATCTCCCGCTCTCTCCAGTAGGTCGCCCCGCCCAGCGCGTAGATGGTGATGCCCTCGACATGGCCGCCGAGGCGCCGCACGGTCGCCGCGTGGCCCAGTTCGTGCAGGACTACGGAAACCAGGATGGCCAGCGCCCACAGGGTCGTGGCGACCAGGCCGAGTCCGGTGTCGAACAGGAGCACCAGGACGAGCAGGAAGGTGAAGTGGATGTGGACGGGGAACCCGAACAGCCGGAAGCGCACGTCGGCCAGCGTAGTTGGAATTGGTGCCCATCCGGCTGCGGCCGGTGTGAATCGGTCCGCTTCACGGAGCCGGGCCGGCGCCCCCTTCCAGAGCCTCGAGGGCGAAGCCTGCCAGCCGCTCCACAGAACCGGCCAGGGACGGGAGGTCCACCCCCGAGATGTTGTCCATCACGCCATGCCGGTAGCGGGCGTAGACCCCTTCCAGGATGGCGGCCAGGCGCCATGCCTGCATCGCCCGGTAGTAGGAGAGCTCCGATACGTCCGCCCCGGTGATGGCCGCGTAGCGGGCCACCATCTCCTCCATGGGCTGGAATCCACCGTCCTGGACCACCGATGACCGCCAGAGCTCCGGACCGCCGGGATCGATCCAGTCGTTGGCCAGGTACCCGAGGTCGGTCATAGGGTCGCCCAGGGTGCAGAGCTCCCAGTCGACCACGGCCCCGATCTTCCCGTTCTTGACGATCAGGTTGCCGAATCGAAAGTCACCGTGCACGACACCGGTTCGCCGCTGGGTGGGGATCCGGTTCTCCAGCAGGGTACGGACCCGGTCCATGACCGGGAGGTCCCGCTGCTTGGAGGCCTCCCACTGGCGCGACCACCGGCGGAGCTGGCGGTGCACGTACGCCTCCCGGCGACCGAGTTCGCCCAACCCGATGTCATCAGGGTCCAAGGAGTGGAGGACGGCCAGCACCGCCACTGCGTCCTCGCCGAGAGACCTCCGGTCGTCCGGCGTCATGGACGACCCCGCCGTCCGGTCGTGGGGCACCAGGCCGGCGACGAAGCCCATCACGTAGAACGGCGCGCCGTTGACCGCCGGATCACTGCATAGGCCAAGGGCCGGAGGCACCGGTACGCCCGTCCCGCCCAGGGCTGAGATGATCCGGAACTCGCGGGCCACATCGTGAGCTGTCGCCAGGACATGCCCCAGCGGGGGCCTTCTGAGCGCATACTCGGCGCCACCCGCTCCCCTCACCCGGTAGGTGAGGTTGGAGTTGCCGCCCGGTATGGGCTCGAACCGGAACGGTGGTACGGCGCTCTCGATGTTCCTCACCATCCACTCGGTGACCCGCTCCTTGTGGATCCCGGGAACGGCATCCCCAGGCGCCTGGCCGTGAGGCGGCTGCTCACGCCCGGTGCGGCTCACAGCGGTCCCCTATCGGCCCAGCGGAGGGTGATCTGGAGGAGCGGCCCGATGGTCAGGGTGTAGATGAGGGTTCCGATGCCGACCGCCCCACCCAGCAACCATCCGGCGATGAGCACGGTTCCCTCGATGAGGGTGCGGGCCAACCGTATGGACATGCCCCGGGCAGCCAGGCCGGTCATGATCCCGTCCCTGGGGCCGGGACCGAGGCGCGACCCTATGTAGAAACCCGATCCGAACGCCACCAAGCCGATGCCGCCGACCAGGTACAGCACGCGCAACCAGAGCAGTTCCGTCTCGGGCACCACGAACAGCGTGACGTCGATCATGACCCCCACCAGGGTGGCGTTCAGAAGGGTGCCGGGGCCGGGACGCTGCCGCAGGGGAATCCACGCCAGCAATACGACGACGCTGACCGCGATGGTCACCAGCCCCACCGAGAGAGGAGTTCGCAACGCGATGCCCTGATGGAAGGCGTCCCACGGGGACAAGCCGAGGTTGGCTCGGATGTTGAGCCCTATGCCGGCCCCGAACATGGCCAGCCCCAGGACCAGGCCGGGGATCCGGACCAGCACCGCGCGGGTACGGGCGGTGGCGAACAACGCCACTTACGGGCGGGGCAGGCGGAACAGGCCGCCGATCGTCCCGCGTCGTATCGGGTCCGGCTGGACCATGCCACCTCCTGGCGGAGTCACCGAGCGCGCGGACAGCGTAGACGAGCGTGACCGGATCCATCGATCCTGACGGCATCGCGAACACCGTTCCCGTTCGGCGCCTGCGCTGGTACCCTTGAGACAAGCGAGCAATGTCGTGTGGTCAGGCGCGTCCGATTGCGGATCGGGCCTGTGAGAGGCCATAATTGAAGCTGCGCGGGAGCCGAAGGAGTCAGAGGCGATGGCCGACTACAAGATGATGGTGTGGATCGACCAGGATTTATGCACCGGGGACGGCATCTGCGAGGAAATAGCTCCCGACGTGTTCGAGGGTCGTGACGACGGCCTCTGGGTGGTGAAGGAAGAGGCCAGGCACTTCGGCTCGACCCTGGTCTTCGATGACGAGGCCGGAGACGGTCATGGGCCCGAGGGCGCCCGCGGGGTGGCGCGGGTCCCTGACAGCCTGATCGAAGACGTGATCGAGTCCGCCGAGGAGTGCCCGGGCGAGTGCATCATGATCGAGCCCTACAACCCCGAGTTGGTGGCCGAAGGCCGGTAGAACGGCGCCTGCCGGTTCCCAAGACCATCCCCGGATGATCACGACCGGCTCTCGCCGCCGGGGACTGGCCATCCTGGCCGCGACGCTCCTCCTCTCGACCGTAGCCCTGTTACCGGCCGCCGCCCAGTACTACCCCCCTGGCCCTCCCGGCAATGGCGTCGTGATCAGCGACGACGGACTGGTGCTTCCGGTGCGGGAGGTCAGGGATGACGGATACGTGGTCACCACCACCTGCTGGAACGAAGGGACGGTGACCGGAGGCACGTACATCTCGCACGTGGAAGTGGTGATCGACCCCGGCCACGGCGGTTCGGAAACCGGGGCGGTGGGCAGCAACGGCCTGACCGAGAAGGCCCTGAACCTGGACGTCTCGGAGCTGCTGATCGAGGAGCTGCGCGACCGGGGTTTCAACGCGATGATGACCCGGACCACCGACGTCCGCATCCCGATCGTGGTGCGGGCCGAGATCGCCCGAGCCCTGAAGCCCGACGTCTTCATATCCCTCCATCACAACGGCGGAGCCACCGCCCGCTCCGAACTTCCCGGTACCGAGATCTACCACCAGATCGAGGGCGACAACTCGAAACGGCTGGCCGGCATCCTCTTCGAGGAACTGCAAGGGGCGTTCTCGCAGTACGACGTGGCGTGGCGCAAGACCGTATTCCAGGGAGCCTCCTCCGTGCTCCGCGTCGAGGTTCAGGACGACCTGTACGGCATCCTCCAGTACACGCCGGGCATCGCGACGGTCATCACGGAAGCCGCCTACCTCTCGACACCGGCCGAAGCCCGGCTGCTCGCCGACCCGGAGGTGCAGAAGGTCGAAGCGGTGGCCATCGCGGAGGGGATAGAGCGCTACCTCACCACCACCGACCCGGGCTCCGGATTCAACCCCATGTTCAGCACCTCCCGGAAGCTCTCCGCCGGAGGACCCGGCGGCTGCAGGGATCCCGAACTGGGCGACCTCGGCGTAGACGAGCCGGGCTTCGAAGACGTTCCGGACGGCAGTCACCGGCCGGGGATCGATGCCCTGCGGGATAAGGGCATCCTCGAAGGCACCGAGTGCGGGCCCGATCTGTTCTGTCCGCACCAGCCCATCAAGCGGTGGATGATGGCGGTGTGGCTGGTAAGGGCCCTGGACGGCGCCGACCCCGCTCCCGTCACGGAATCCCGGTTCGCCGACGCGAGCGCGGACCGCTGGTGGATGCCCTACGTCGAACGCCTAGCCGAACTGGGCGTCACCTCGGGGTGTGCCACAAGTCCGGCCCGCTTCTGCCCCTACGGCCTTGTCACCCGGGGCGAGATGGCGTCCTTCCTCGCCCGGGCCTTCGATCTCCCCAGCAGTCTCACGAGCGGCTTCACCGATACAGCCGGCAGCGTCCACGCGGACGCCATCGACGCCGTTGTGGCGGCCGGCTTGACCCGAGGGTGCTGGGTCCTCCCGCCCCGCTACTGTCCCGGCGCCAATACCACCAAGGGCCAGATGGCCACCCTGCTAGCACGGGCCCTGGAACTGGTCCCCCGCGACCCTATCTACGGGGACCGTTAGTACGTAAGCCGGCCGTGATCGACGAAGCCCTGCGGCAGACCACTAGAAGTCGAACAGTGACAGGGCGGTTCCGCCCCGGATGGCGGCCCGGTCCTCGGGCGAGATGCCGGGCAGGTAGTGGTCCACCAGCGACAGCACCTCGGAGTGGCCGGGGTTGTCCTTGATCCAGGGCCAGTCGGATGCGTTGAGCATCCGGCCGGCGCCGAAGGCCGCATAGATCCGGTCCACCACCTCCTGGAGGTCCGGGTGCGGATAGGGGGTCTGGGTGAAGGCATACTGGCCCGACAGGTGCACGTAGAGATCCTCGGGATGCTTGGCGGCCATCTGCTCGATCAGACCCAGGGAGTCCGGGGGGAGTGGGATGTCGAAGCGGGGACGGCGGTCCTCGTCGATGGCTATCTCCATCCAGATGTCGGGGCAGAAGCCCAGGTGGTTGAGGACCACCTTGAGGCCGGGGAGCAACTGCATCACCCCGTCGAGCAGGTCCACCTGGTCGGGGTCGCCGTAGAACCACACCTTCATGTCCAGGTCGCGCATCGCCTCCAAGGCCGGGAACACCGCCAGCGACTCGGGCGCCTGGCCCGCCTCGCCGCCGAATCCGTAGAAGCGAAGCCCCTGGATACCCACCTGCTCCGCTCTCCGGGTTACCTGTCCGGCGCCGTCCTCCGCATCGGGGTCGTAGACACCCACCCCGGCGAATTTGCCGGGGAACTCGACCAGGATCTCCGCCAGGTAGTGATCGTGGACAGACAGCGGAACGATCACGGCATGGTCCACCCCGGCGCTGTCCATGGCCGCCAGGAACTCCTCCGCCGATTCCTCCCGCTCGACCGGCGTCATCTCCTCGAAGACGTCCCGCGGGTACTGCTCGCTTGCCGGCTTGAAAAGATGCAGATGGGCGTCTACTACCGCCATAGTGTCGAACCTCCGTATGCCGCTGTCCTCCGACCGGCCCATACGTTACAACCCGCCCTGAGCCGACTGGGGGTCTCCCCACATGGCGACCCGTGTGCGTATCCACGCCCGCACACGATCGCCTTCAAATGCCGGACACAAGACAAGGGGGCGAATGGCAAGCACACCGGACCCGGGCACGCGGCGGTATCCTGACTTCTTGCCAGGCGCCGCCGCTCCCGATGGTTGCCCGCTCCCAGGACCGTGCGACGCTCGGGTGGATCCATCAGGGCATCCGCCGGCATCACGGTGGCGTAGCCGCGGCTGCTTCGGGAAGGAGAGGACCGTGAGCGATGCCCGGACGAACATGGCCGACTACGAGGAGGCCCGCCGGACGTTCCGGCTCGGGGTGCCGGCCGAGTTCAACTATGCGAGGGACGTGGTCGACGAGCGGGCACGGGTGCGTCCCTTAGACCTGGCCCTGCTGGCGCTGGATCCTCAGGGGGGAAACCCCCGGCGGTTGAGTTTCCGTGACCTGTCCGAGCGATCGAACCGGGCCGCGAACTTCCTTTCCGCCCGAGGGGTGACGAAGGGGGACAGAATCTTCTTGATGATGCCCCGGATCCCGGAGTGGTACGACGTGATGCTCGGCGCCTTCAAGCTCGGGGCCGTCCCGATGCCCGGAACCGTGCAGCTCACGCCCAAGGACATTCGATACCGGATCGAGAGTTCCGAGGCCACGGTGGCGGTGACCGATCCTGAGGGCGCGGCCAAGGTTGACGAGGTGCAGTCCACCTTCCCGGCGCTGAGGCAACGGATCGTCGCCGACGGGGCATACGGTGACTGGATCTCGCTCGAGGACGGAATGGAGCGAGCCAGTACGGCGGAGCCTGACTCGGCGCCGACCGCCGCAGCCGACCCGCTGTTGATCTACTTCACATCGGGCACGACAGGCCAACCGAAGATGGTGCTGCACACGCACGCCTCCTACGGGATCGGCCATGAGGTCACCGCGCGGTTCTGGATGGACCTCAGGCCCAATGATCTGCATTGGACGATCTCAGATCTTGGCTGGGCGAAGGCGGCCTACGGGAAGCTCTTCGGTCAGTGGAGACGTGGGGCGGCTGTTCTCGTATGGGACGGCAGGGGAAAGCCGGACTTCGACCAGATCCTGCACATCGCTGAGAGTTACGGGGTGACGACGTTCTGCGCTCCCCCCACCATCTATCGACAGTTCGTCCAGATGGACCTATCGCGATTCGACCTGTCACGGATGAGGCACGCGATGGCGGCGGGCGAGCCGCTGGAATCCGAGACCTTCGAGGTGTGGAAGCAAGCAACCGGTCTCGAGATCCATGACGGCTACGGACAGACCGAGACATGCATCACGGTCGCCAACTATCCCAGCCTGCCCAAGAAGCCCGGGTCGATGGGCAAGCCGAGTCCCGGCTACGAGGTTGCGGTCGTCGACGATGGCGGGGTGCCGGTGGAGCCGGGAATCGAGGGGCAGATTGCGATCAGGGTGAAGCCCCAGCGACCCGTCGGCCTCTTCTCCGAGTACTGGAAGGACCCGGAGCGCACCGCTGAGGTGTTTCAGGGCGACTGGTACTACAGCGGCGACAGGGCCCACGTCGATGGGGACGGATACTTCTGGTTCGGTTCGAGAACCGACGATGTCATCATCTCCGCCGGATACCGGATCGGACCTTTCGAAGTCGAGTCGGTGGTGATGGAACACCCCTCGGTCGCCGAGACCGCCGTGATCGGAGTGCCGGACCCCGAACGAGGCGAGGTCGTCAAGGCGTTCGTCGTCCTCGCGCCCGGCCGGGTGGCATCGCCGGACCTGGCGAGCGAGATCCAGCAGCACTGCAAGAAGTCGACGGCTCCCTACAAGTATCCCCGTCAAGTCGAGTTCGTGGAGGAGTTGCCGAAGACGATCTCCGGCAAGATCCGCAGGGTCGAACTCAGACGACGAGAGGCTTCGACCGAGTGACCACGCCGGTGGGCGTGTCACAACTCCTACATACAATCTCCTTCGTTCGATGAACAGAGGTCAACGCAAGGAGGACGGATGGCAAGCGCACCGGATGCCGAGCCGCGGGAGATCGAGTTCCGCAGACGCTGGTACGAAGCCCACGCCCGCCGGGCCCAAGCGGACATCGATGGAGGCCACTTCAAGGATTGGCTTCCAGACCTCTGGGCCGCCGGGTCCGAGGCCCTTGAGATCCGCGATCGACTCGCCTCTTCCGGTGACTTAGACCGGTTCAAAGCCGAGCAGGACGCTTGGGCCCGCGTGAACGATGTCGGGTTCAAGGGTCAAATCGGCGCCATGTTCATCAACTCCCTCGTCAAGAACACCGACGATCGCGCCTCCTTGATCCGCCTGCTCATCAGCGGCTTGACCGCGCCTACGGATCGTGACTCAGCAGCCCAGAAACTGGACGCACTGGTCGACCACGTCAACCGCATCAAGGTAGGTGCGCATCCCGCCCCGTTGTCCGCGGCCTTCACGCTTTCTTACTTCTGGGCACTGCAGCAGCGGAGACGGTGGCCGATCTTCTGGCCCAACGACCGGAGATTCCTGGCGGCTACCACAGGCACTAAGTTCTCCGGTTCTCCAACGGAGCAGTACATGGAATTCGTTGACCTCGTAGCTGGGTTCGACGAAGACTGCGAACGCTTTGCCAGGGTGAGTAGTTGGTGGATAGAACAACAGCCGGTGTTTCTCGATCCCGTTCTCGTAGATCGCTGCGACTACGGCGCCAAGAACCGCAACGAGGAGTCGATCGGGGGCCTGAAGAGTAATGCCGACGTGATGGTGGCTATCGCCAAGTATCTCGGTCAGGCAATGGTCGAAGACCTGTCTGAGGCGGCCAGCTACACGCTCAAAGCGGGGAGGCCGCCTGTCCTATGGACAACGAACGGATGGGGCAGACCTGACCTGTGGGTCGATTGGAAGGTTGAGGAAACACGGGAGTGGGAGATCTCATTACGCCTATGGATCAACCATAAGGGCGCTGCCCTCGGCGTGATGTCGGGATGGGGAAAGAACTGGAAGCCCAAAGCGCAAGAGGCGATCGAGTCGACGCCGGTCGATGGGTTTCGCATCATGGAGCGAGGCGATGAGGACGACATGGGGTTCTACGGGAGAGCCGGTACTTTCTTGTACGGCCGCTCGTATGAGACGGACGAGCTTGCCGATCTGGACCTGCGAGCGGAGGCAATAAGGGTGGCCAATGCTGCCCGCCCCGTTCTCGATGCCCTGGTCAGTCGGGCCCAAGACGACGATCCCCCCGAGCCGCCGCCAGCGTCTGATCCGCTCGCCGACGCAGTTGCTCAGTTTCGCCAAGACAGCAATTACCCGATTGAACATGACGAGAGGCAGAAGGCCCGCCAGCCCCGGCTACGAGAGATACTCCGACCCGACAGGCTGGCTACCACCGACCGTGCCGAGCTACGCAGGGTTTGGACGGGCGCGTACGGCGGCGCCGGTCCCCAGCCATATCTCGGCCGAACTGTGAGAGATGCCGATGAGGTCGAGTACGAGCGGATCCTGAGAACCCTGGAGTACTTATGCTGGGGTGAGGGAAACGACGCTGACCGCATCGACAAGGTGCTCACCGATCCTGAGTACAAGGTGACCGGCCTGGGTGAGACGGTCATCTTCAAGCTGCTGGCCATCTGCTACCCGGATCGATACCTCTGTGTCTATCCCTACTCGGGAGAACACGGCAAGCTCCGGATGCTGCGCGCCCTCCGCCTTCCGGAACCACCGACTAGGGCCACCCGAGGCCAGAAGCACGTCGAGTCGAACGACCGGTTATGGGAGCGGCTGGTGCCTCATTTCCCGGGAGATCCGTGGGGCATGATGTGTTTCCTCTACTGGTATGTCGACTATCTCGACCGCGGGGGAACATCGGAAGGTGAAACCGATCCACTCGGCGCGGCCGCCACGGACCTGCTGGTAGAACGTAGCTTCCTCGATGAAATCGAGGAGTTGCTCCGTGACAAGGGGCAGGTGATCCTCTACGGACCGCCCGGTACCGGCAAGACGTATCTTGCGCAAAGACTGGCCGCTGCTTTGGCTCCCGATCCTGCTGACCGGGCACTCGTGCAGTTCCATCCGTCTAGCTCGTACGAGGACTTCTTCGAGGGCTATAGGCCGGACGTCGGACCGGATGGGCAAATCGTCTACGAGTTGACCCCTGGGCCACTGGCGCTCATAGCCGAGCGAGCGGCGCAGCATCCTCAGCGTCGCCAGGTGATGGTGATCGATGAGATCAACCGGGCCAACCTGCCCAAGGTGTTGGGCGAGTTGCTGTTCCTGTTCGAGTACCGGGACAAGTCGATCTCCACCTTGTACCGGCCCGAAGGGGAGTTCGAGCTGCCGGAGTCCTTGTGGTTCATCGGCACCATGAACACCGCTGACCGGTCGATCGCCCTGGTCGATGCCGCGCTACGCCGCCGCTTCCACTTCGTGCCGTTCTTCCCCGACCGCGATGCCATCGGAGGATTGCTCGACCGCTGGTTGGAACGTGAGGACCAGCCGCCGTGGGTGGGAGAGTTGGTGGCCATGGTCAACGACGAGTTGACCGAATCCTTGCGCGCGGACCTCCAACTGGGCGCCAGCCACTTCATGAAGAAGGGCTACGGGGACGAGCCGGGCGAGAACGACACGACCCTGAGGAGGGTATGGCGATTCAATATCGAGCCCTTCATCGAGGACCAATTCTTCGGCAACGAGGCTCAGATCAACAAGTTCCGGCTCGGGCAGGTAGTCCAGCGTTACCGCTCCCAGTCGGGCCGCGATGACCCCACGGGGCCCGAGGTTGGCCGCAGCGGCTAGCACGGACCCCAGTAGCACAATGATCGACCTGCCGCCGCTCTTCGAGTACGACACCGTTGATGTTGCCTTCTCGGAGCGTCGGGCGCGGCGGCTCGACTCGGAGGCCGGCCGTTACTTGTCGGTAAGTCCCCATCCCGATCGGGGGATCTGGTCCGTGACAGCCCGCGAGCACGTGGGCACGCTCGTGGTGGACGACATGCGGATCCTGATCCGTCCGAAAATCCGGCTTGAGAACCTGTTCCTGATGCTCGAAGTCGGACTACCTAAGCGGGCGTGGCGCAAGGAAGACTACGACTATGCGACCAACCCCGACCTGCTCCAGTCGCTGGTGTCCTTCTATGCCCGGACCCTGGAGACGACCCTCGCCCGAGGGCTCTACCGGTCTTACGAGAACCGGAACGAGGACCTGAAGGCGATCCGGGGCCGCATCGACTTCGGCAGGCAACTGTCACGAGCCCGGTTGCCCATGCCTGTCGCCTGCCGGTACGGGGAGTTCACCTCCGATGTCATCGAGAACCGGGGGTTGAGAGCAGCGATCCGCCGCTCGCTTCGGGTCACGGGGGTCCAGGCAACGGATCGGCGGCGACTGATGCGCGAACTGGTGGCGATGGAAGAAGTCTCAGACACGCCGGTCTCAGGAGACGACCTCCAAGGCGTTCATTACACCCGTTTGAACGATCACTACCGGCCTGCCCTCGGTCTGGCCCGGTTGCTACTCGACCACCTGACCCTGGTCGACCGGAGAGGCGGCACCACGGCAGCCTCCTTCATGGTGAATATGAACGACCTGTTCGAGAGGTTCGTGACCGAGCGCCTGCGCCGGGCTCTACAGGGTCGCCTGTTGGTGGAAGACCAGACGCGTGACTATCTGGACATCGAGAAGAAGGTGCGGATCAGACCCGACCTGAGGTTCCGAGACCCCCGCTCCGGTTCGGTCACCTACGTAGGCGACATCAAGTACAAACTGACCGAAGATGCAGTCGCCCGGAGCGCCGACTACTACCAACTCCTTGCCTACACCACCGCCCTCGACCTCCCCGAGGGTGTTCTGATCTATTGCCAGGCCGATGGCGGCAGACCGGCCCGGGAAGTCACAGTACGCCACGCGGGTAAGCGGCTACACGTCCGCTCCCTCAACCTGAGGGGATCACCCTCCGAGGTTGCGAGCGAGATCGAAAACCTGGCCGGTTGGATCGTCAAACGATCAGAACAGATCCGGCCGCAAGGTCCTCGCCGCGTGGCGAACCCCGCCGGATCCGTCGCTCGGCAACTCTCGAGCGTCTAGGCGTCGGTGCCGGCCTCCGCGGCCAGGCGCTCTTCGCGGGCTTCTGTGATCTGGTCGGTGTGGTCGGCGATCCAGGCTAGGTGGTGGCCGGTCAGGTAGCGGCGGAGGAAGGTCACCACGTGCTCGAAGAGTTGGGGCTGATCCTCCAGTAGCGGCGGCCCGGCGGCGTCGCTGGCGCCGCTCACCTGGAGCTTGGGGCCTCTCATCCTCGGGTAGATGAAGTCGACCTGGTGCTCGACTTCATCGTTGAGGGCGCCCTTGACGACCAGGCGCATGGCGGAGCGGGTCGTTCGCCAGTCGATCTCTTGAGGCGCATCGGGCAGCGGGCTGATCATGACCTGGACGGGAGCGCCCTGGTCCTTGTCGACGAACAGCAGGGCTTCGGTGACCCGACCATAGGCGACCAGCGCCACGGGGCCGAACGAAGCGGCCGTCTCCCCCAGCAGGGCCGGGAGGTCCTGTCCCAGCAGGCCGGGATCGGCATCGCCGTCCGACAGGCCGTGGCCTCTCAACTCCACACTGATCACCCGGAATCCGTGGGAAGCCACTCTCGCAGCGATCGGACCCCAGGCATCGAGGTCGTCGCCGTAGTCGTGCAGGAACACGACCGCCGGTCCGTCCACCGGCCACTCGTGGCCGCGGAGAACCAGCCCGTCAGGAAGCCGGATGGCGACCGGGACCGGCGCCGCCGGCATCAACCGGCGAACGGTTGCGGGTTGAAGCACCGGAAAACCCGGCCGTCCGGGTCGGTGGCCAACTCCGGCTGTTCGTTCCAGCAACGATCCAGGGCATGGGGACAGCGCGGGGCGAAGGCGCACCCGGGCGGCATCATCTGGAGGGACGGCACCAGGCCCGGGATCGGGTCCAGGCGCCGGCGCGTCGCGCTCACCTTCGGCAGAGCACGGAGCAGGCCCTGGGTGTAGGGGTGGCGCGGGTCCTCGAACAGCTCGTCCACGGGGGCTTGCTCCACGATCTCTCCTGCGTACATGACCGCCACCCGGTCGGCCACCGCGGCCACCACCGCCAGGTCGTGGGTGATTAGGAGCATGGCCATGTTGCGCTCCCGCTGCTCCGTCACGAGCTGGTCGAGGATCTGGGCCTGGACGGTCACATCGAGCGCGGTGGTCGGCTCGTCGGCGATCAGGATGTCGGGGTCCAGCACGAGGGCCATGGCGATCATCACCCGCTGCCGCATGCCTCCCGAGAGCTGGTGCGGGTACGAGCCGAGCCGGGAGATCGGATCGGGCAGGCCCACCTTGGCCAGAGCGTCACCGGCCAGCCGGCGGGCTTCGTCCTTGCTCACGTCCCGATGGGCCCTGATCACCTCCACGATCACGTCTCCCACCGTGAACACCGGGTCGAGGGAGGTGAGCGGATCCTGGAAGATCATCGAGATCGAATCGGCCCGGATGCTGCGCATCCGCTTGCCGCTCAACCTCAGCAGATCCTCGCCGCGAAACCGGATCTTCCCTTCCCGGACCCGCACCGGCGGGTTGGGGAGAAGGCGCATGATGGACAGGGCGGTGATGCTCTTACCGCAGCCGCTCTCGCCCACCAGGCACAGCACCTCGTTGGGGTAGATGTCGAGCGACAGGCCGCGCACCACGTCGAAGGAATCCCTCCGGGAACTGACCATGGTGCGGAGCCCTTCGATCGAGAGCAACGGGGCGCTTACCGGCTGGTCGCCACCGGATGGCCAGCCACCTTGATCGGTCATGGTTGCCATCTCAGCCTCTCCGCAGGCGGGGGTTGACGACCGTGTACCCGACATCGGCCAGCCAGTTGGACAGAAGGACGACGGTGATCAGCACCAGCGAGAAAAACTGCGCCACCGGATAGTCGCGCCTCAGCACCGCGTTGACCAGCACCTGCCCCAGGCCGGGCCAGCCGAAAATGGTCTCGACCACCAGCGCATAGCCCACGATCTGCCCGATCCGGAGGCCCGCCAGCGACACGATCGGCACCAGCGCGTTGCGGAAGACGTGGCGACCGATGACCTTCGACTCCGAGAGGCCGCCCGACCGGAGGGTCCGGACGAAGTCCTGGTTGAGGTTCTCCAGCATGGCCGAACGGGTCATCCGGACGGTCAGCGCCATGCCTTCCATCGCCAGCACCACCGCAGGCAGCACCAGTTGCTTGGGACCGCAGCAGCCGGCGGAGGGGAGCCACCCCAGCACGGACGCGAACAACCACACCGCCAGCAGGGCCAGCCAGAAGTTGGGCACGGCCATCCCGGCCACCGAGAAGGTCATGATCCCGCCGTCCCACCACGAGTTCCTGCGCAGCGAGGCCAGCATGCCAAGGGGGATGCCCACACCGAACACGAGCACGAAGGCGGCCACTCCCAGGATGAGGCTGTTCTTGCCGTGCTCGGTGATCAGCTTTCCGATCTCGGCGTTGTTGGTGAGGGAGTTGCCCAGATCGCCGGTGAACAGCCTGCCCATGTAGTCGAAGTACTGCTCGTGGAACGGGTCGTTGAGGCCGAGCTGCTCGCGGACCGCCTCCCGTTCCTCCGCCGAGGCCGAAGCCGGGACCCGGGCCGCCACCGCGTCGCCGCCCGACAGACGGATGGCGTAGAACACGGCGATCGAGGACAGCACCAGGACGATTACCATGTAGACGGTGCGGGCCAGGACCCGTTTCATTCCTCGTCGACCCCCTTGGCCTCGTGCCTGAGCCGGGGGTCGAACACGTCCCGCAAACCGTCGCCGATCAGCGACACGGCCAGCACCAGCAGCAAGATGGTGATCCCGGGAATGGTGGCGCCCCAATGACCGACCTGTCCGAGCTCGGGCACGTTGTGCTGTAGGTAGTTGCGGCCGTCGGAAACCATGCCCCCGAGACTGGGGGTGGGAGGCTGGGCCCCCAGCCCGATGAAGGAAAGGGCCGCCTCGGCGATGATCGCCACCGCTACGTAGTAGGAGGCCAGCACCAGAGCCGGGGCCAGGATGTTGGGGAATAGGTGACGCCACATGATGCGGGAGGTCGAAAGCCCGCCCGCCCGGGCCGCCTCCACGAACTCTCGCTCGCTGAGAGCCAGCACCTCGCCGCGGACCACCCGGGCAATGGCGGCGGTGTTGACCAGGCCAACCGCCAGGATCACCGGAAAGAGGCCTTCTCCCAGACCACCGGCGAAGAGCACCGCCACCAGGATCAGGGGGAAACCCCACACGAAGTCGACCGTTCCCCTGATCATTCGATCTTTCCAGCCGCCGAGGAACCCGCCGAACATACCAAGCACCAAGCCCAGCGCCAGGGAGAGCACAGTCACCCCCGCCGCCACCATCAGGCTGACCCGGATGCCGATGAACACCCGCACCGCCAGGTCACGGCCCAGGTGATCAGTCCCGAGTAGATGGCCCTCGCTGCCCGGGGGTAGCAGAGTGGCGGAAAAGCTCTGGTAGGTGGGGTCAGCGCCCGAGATGATCGGACCGAACAGCCCGGTGCCGAGGACGGCCAGCCCGAGCACCGATCCCAGCAGGAGGAGCTTGTTTCGCCGCATGCGACCGAGGGCGGCGCGCACCGGTCCTACCCGCTGATTCTCCTCAAACTCGGCGAGCTGCAGGTTCCAAGTTTCCAGATGGGTCCGGGTCCCGTCAGCCATCGTCCATTCCTCGGTGTCCCATCATACGTTTCAAGATCGGGCCGTCCGCAGGCGCGGGTTGGCGAACTGGTAGCCCAGATCCGCCGCCCAGTTGCCCAGGATCACCAGGGTCACCAGCACCAGCGAGAAGAACTGCGCCACCGGGTAGTCCCTCCTCAGCACGGCGTTGACCAGCACCTGCCCCAGGCCGGGCCAACCGAATATGGTCTCGACAACCAGGGCATAGCCCACGATCTGCCCGATCCGCAGACCGGCCAGCGAAACCAGGGGGACCAGGGCGTTTCGCAGCACGTGCCGCCCGATCACCCGTATCTCGGACAGCCCGCCCGAGCGGAGGGTCCGGACGAAGTCGCGGTCCAGATTCTCCAGCATGGCCGAGCGGGTCATCCGGACGGTCAGCGCCAGTCCCTCTGCGGCCAGCACGAACGCGGGCATCACCAGCTGTTTGGGACTGCAGCAGCCGGCGGAGGGGAGCCAGTGGAGGGTGGAGGCGAACAGCCAGACGGCCAGCAGCGCCAGCCAGAAGTTGGGGATCGCCATGCCACCCACCGAGAAGGTCATGATCGACGCGTCCACCACGCCGTTGCGGCGCAGCGAGGCCAGGATCCCCAGCGGGATGCCGAGGCCGAAGACGATCAGCAGGGCGGCCGCCCCGAGAATCAGGCTGTGCCGACCGTGGATTATCAGCATGTCCGAAATGGGCGAGCTGTTGGTCAGGGAGTTGCCCAGATCCCCTCGGAGCAACCGGCCCATGTAGTCGAAGTACTGCTCGTGGATGGGAAGGTTCAGTCCCCACAGCTCCCGGAGCTGCTCGCGCGCCTCCAGCGAGGCCGAGCCGGGCTGGATGACGGCGGCCACGGCGTCGCCTCCCGAGAGACGGATGGCGTAAAAGACCGCCACCGACGAGACCGCCACGATCACGACCATGTATGCGGAACGGGCTAACAGCCGCCTCAAGGCCGGACCCTCCTAATGGAGAGGGCCGCGCCGGAGCGCGGCCCTCTCTCGATCCGAATACCGGCAAGGTTCGTCCAGAACCTTAGGCCTCGATCCAGGTGTCGTTGTAGTACGGGTACAGGTTCCACACGAAGGGCTGCCATCCGTGCACCTTGTTGTTGTGAACGAACGTGGCGTTCTGGTTCATCAGCGGGATGTACGGAAGCTCCTCCGCCCAGGCGAGCTGGAACTGGGAAGCCGCCGCCTGCGCCTGCGACTCCGTGGCAGAGTTCTGCCAGCTGGCGATGGCATCGTCGACCCGCGGCTCCACGGCGTGCGAGAAGTTCGGCACGGGGATGAACTGCGATCCACCGAAGAGGATCAGCACGTCCAGCGGGATCGGCCAGAGCCAGAAGAAGAGCGACATCTCGACCGAATCCCGACCCGGGCCGCTCTGCTGCTCGAACGCGAGCGCTCGGTCGACCACATCGAGGTTGGCCTGGACGCCGACGTTGGCGAACTGGGCCTGTACGGCCTCGGCCACCGACTTCTGCACCGTCTCGTCCTCGACGAGATAGCGGAACTCGAACCGGACGCCCTCGCGCTCCCGGACACCGTCGCTGCCCATCGTCCATCCGGCCCTATCCAGCTTCTGGTTGGCCAGATCGAGATCGAACTGGTTGAACTGCTCGACCGCCGACTCGTAGTTCCGGTCGGTGGTCGGGAACGGGCCGTAGGTTGCGGCGCCGTTGCCGAACAGGATGGCCTGGACCATGCCCTCCCGGTCCAACGCGTGGGACAGGCCCTGGCGGGTCAGCCGGTCACCGAAGTACTCCGGATAGTCACGGTTCATCGCCAGGTGGTAGCCCGACCACTCGGGGTGCCGGATCACCGTCAGGTCCGAGTTGGACTCAAGGCGCCCGATGTCCTGGTGGGCCGGGTTGATCAGCGTGTCGATGTCGCCGTTCTCGAGCTGGGTGGCCCGCTGGCCGGCTTCGGTGATGACCGTCCACCGGATGGCGTCCAGGTGGGCCGGACCCTTGTTCTCGAAGAACGGGGTCTGGGAACCGGGATAGTCATCCCAGCGCCGTACCAGCACATGGCTACCCGGCACCCACTCCTCGTGGGTGAAGGGACCGGTGCCGTCAGCCAACTCGGTGCCATAGGTCGAGGCGGCGTCGAGCTCGCCATCGGCCGTGAGCGAGTGCTCCTTCCAGGTGTTGATGTTGACGATCCGCCAGTACCCGGTCTTGTGCGGGCCTAGGGCCCCCACCCACGGGTTCTTCATCTTCATGACGACATCGTTGCCGTCCGCCTCGTAGGTGTCGACCGGCGCCGCCAGGCCGGCGATGAAGCTGAAGGCCTGGATCGACCGGTAGAACTCGGCCACCATCTCGGCGTTGATCGTCCCGCCGGAGTGCGACAGCTTGCCCTCCGGAATCGTGAACCGGTACTCGAGGCCATCATCCGCGGCGGAGAATCCCGATGCGAACTGGGGAACGGTGGCGCCGCTCGGATCGTTCGACAGGATCGCCTCGTAGATGGCGAAGAAGGCCGGGTCGTACCAGTTGGTGGTGGCCGGATCGTGCTTGGAGACGTCCCGGTTGTAACCCTCCCGCAACGTCCCGCCTGCAACCGGGCCCGTCATCACCGCTTCTGTCGTGGTCGGGGCGGCGGTGGTGGGGGCGGCGGTGGTTGCGACAGGTTCGGGCTCGTCCTCACCACATGCGGCCAGGATCGATGCCGCGGCCGCTACGCCCACGCCGGCAACACCCATACGCTTCATGAACTGGCGCCGCCCGATCTTGCGGGCCATGTACTGCTCGGTAAGTTCGGCCACCTCTGGCCCCATCCAAGAATTACCCATAAGCAATATCCTCCTTCGCTCGCGCCACTGACGCTTAGCCGGATATCTTATCCTGTTGCTCGCTACGGCGTACAACCAAGTTCGCATCGGATTGAAAAAGGCGGGAAATATGGAACGGTTCCTGGTGACGGGATCAGCCGGATGCCTCGGCGCATGGGCTGTTCACGAGCTGGTCAGGGAAGGAACTCCGGTAGTCACTTTCGACATAAGCGACACGCCCCATCGCCTGCGCCTCCTGCTGGACGAGGACGAGCTTTCCACCGTCCGCTTCCGCCAGGGGGACATTCGCGACAGCGAGGCGGTCGAGGGGGTGATCACGGACAACCGGATTACCCATGTGGTCCACCTCGCCGCCCTCCAGGTCCCGTTCTGCGCGGCCGACCCGGTGAACGGCTCACGGGTCAACGTCACCGGGACCCTCAACGTCCTGGAGGCGGCCCGCCGGTCCGACGGCCGGGTCCGGGGCGTCACGTATGCAAGCTCGATCGGCGTGTTCGGCCCCGCCGAGATGTACGAAGGAGGGAGGGTCGACGATGACTCCCCCGCCGCCCCGACCACGCTCTACGGGGCCTACAAGCAGGCCAACGAGTGGACCGCCCGGATCTACAGCGCGGACTGGGGAATCGGCTCCGTTGGCCTCCGACCCTCCGTCATCTACGGACTGGGACGAGACCAGGGTCTCACGTCGGCGGCCACGGTGGCGATGCTGTCCGCAGCCGCCGGAGTGTCCGCCCACATCACCCACGGTGGCACGGTCACCTACCAGCATGCCCAGGACATGGCCCGCATCTTCATCGCCGCCGCCCGCCTCGAGGCCGACCGGGCCCTGGTCCACAACGTGGGCGGACCGGTGGCTCACATCTCGGAGGTGGCGGCGGCGATCGACGCCACCACTCCCGGAATCGAGACCACCTATGACGATGCGCCCTTCCCGCTTCCCTCGATTATCGACGGCGCCGGCCTCGAGCGGGCCATCGACACTTCCCAGCGCTCGCTGGCGGAGGGGATCGCCGGAACGGTTGACGATTTCCGCCGGCTGCTCGCCGAGGGCCGGGTCAGTCTTTAGTCGCTAGTTGCTAGTTATTAGTAATTGGTTAGATTGCTCTTATGGACAGCTAGCAGCGGTCAAGGGTCTGGAAAAGGGCACCACTTCGCGGTAACTGCAAGGGAGGGATCGGAGCATCCGACCCCGACGATCAGTTTCAGGCCGGCCTCCGGGAACGGAGACCGGGAAGCGAAAGGAGATCCGGATGGCGCGCGAATACTGCTCCATCACCCACGGAGACGACACCATCGAGTTCGAGGTACGCCGGAGCGACCGCCGGACGAGGACGGTCGAGGTGGCCGTGACACCCACCGGCGTGCGGGTGTACGCCCCGAGAGCCGCACCGGTGTCCGAACTCGAGCGGTTCGTCCAGACCAAGGCGCCCTGGATTCTCGGCCACCTCGCTGACCTGGAACGGACCTGCCGGCCCGGCCTGCGAGAGGGCCAGATCATGCCCTACCTGGGCCGAGCCGTGCCGCTCTCCTACGAGACCGTGGACCTGCCGGGACCGGTGGTGGACTTCGACGGGAGCCGGTTCACCGTGACCGTGCCACCCGGGCCGGACGAGGATTCCCGGCTCCTGAGCGTCGGTCATACCTTCGTGGCCTGGTACAACGCCCGGGCCTGGGAGCGGATCCCGGCCACGGTCGACGCTTGGTGGCCGCTCCTCGGCCATGGCCCGAGGTCGAGGGTCCTGATCCGCGACCAGAAGAGCCGCTGGGCCAGCTGCGCCCGTGACGGCACCCTCCGGTTCAACTGGCGGATCATCATGCTGGAGCCGAGGCTCATCGACTACGTGGTGGTGCACGAGCTAGCCCATCTCCAGGTCAAGGGCCACCCGCCCGAGTTCTGGAACCGGGTGGCCGGCGCCCTGCCCGACGTGGAGGAGCGCCGGAGGGGACTGAAGGAGGCCGTCTCCAACCTGCCGCTATGGAGCCTGTGAGGCGACCGGGACCCGATCGGAGGGGTAGGCGGCCAGGAAGTCATCTAGGGAGTCAGGCGACCAGGCCGGGCCGAATGGAAGCTCCAGTTCCAGGGGCGGGGACGCCTCGCAAGGCCTGCCCCGGCTGACCATCAGCGTGGTGGTCCCGGCCCGGTGGCGGAGGATGTAGCTGTAGACGGTGCTGTAGCCCAGATGGTTGCAGACGCCCGTGTCGCCCTGGTCGTGGCTCCGGAGCAGTTCCAGGATCTCGTTTAGGGAGGCGGCCCGGTCGAGGCGGCCCTGCGCGGAGGCGATCCGGTCGAGCGTGGTCAACCGGTCATCGTTCTCGGGGTGGACCCCGAGTTCGGTGTGGTGGTTGGACCGGGCGGTGGGCCTGTCCGGCCGGAGCACGGCTGTCCGCCGGCTCCGCACCTCGACAGCAGCCTGGCCGTGACGGTCGATCAGCACCAGGTTGGCCCACAGGTAGGGGCGGGCCGCCACCGCCCGCTCCACCGCGGCCACGCCCGACGGGACATCCGTGCCCTCGCGCAGGGCGATCTCGACCAGGTCGTCGTAGTTGGCGTGGTCATCGAGGGTGCGGACGTTGGAGTCGCACACCAACAGGCCGGAGGAGTTGGCGCCGATCGAGAAGCCCGAGAACCGGTCCAGGTCGGGATCGGTTCCCGCCCAGGTGGTGACACCCTCCACGCCGAACACGTCCGGTTCGAGCACCAGGCGGTCGTCGAAACTCTCCCTGCCGAAGTCCTTGTTCTTGAACAGCAGGTAGTCGTCAGGTCCGAGCCTGAAGAACCCGGTGGTGCACACTTGGCGGCCCTCCCGTCGCGGCCGGAAACTGTTGCCGGGATTGTAGGTGGAGGTGCCCGATTCGGTATCGTTGCTCCCGTGCCGTCAGAGTTCCAAGGCCAGGCCGACCGCGCCAGGGTCGAGCGATTGCTGGTCCGCTACGTAGGCGTCCACTCCGTCAACCCCGCCATCGACGGGGGCGCCGGCGAGGCCGACCTGGCGAGCCTGCTCTTCTCCGACCTCAGGGACTGGGGCTTCGATCCCGTGCGCGAACCGGTCCACCCGGGAGGGCGCGACAACGTCGTCGCCACCCTGCCGGGACGGGAGGGCTCTCCGGTCGTCATGTTCCACGCCCACCTCGACACCGTGGGCCTCTCCGGCAAGGCCACCGCCGATGCCATGTCCACCGGCGGCAACGTGTTCGGGCGGGGCGCCTGCGACACCAAGGGGTCGCTGGTGGCGATGGTCGAAGCCCTCCGGTTGCTGGGGTCGGTAGACCCGGCCGAGCGGGCCACCGTCATGCTGGTAGGGGGCATCGACGAGGAGGTCGGCGGAACGGGGGCGGAGGAGCTGGCGGCCGCCCATCCGGAGGTCGACATGGCGGTGCTCGGCGAACCCACCAGCCTGGAGATCGCCACCGCCCACAAGGGAGTGCTCCGCCTCGAGATCGCCACCACCGGCATCCCGTCACACTCCTCCAAACCCCACCTGGGACGCAACGCCATCTACGCGATGGGACGGGTTCTGGACGCCCTCCAGACCGACTATCTGACCTCCCTCGACCCGGTGGGACACCCGCTGGCGGGGCCGCCCACGTTGGCCGTCACCATCATCCGGGGCGGTTCCGGCTTCAACGTGGTCCCGGCCGAGTGCGTCATCGGCCTCGACCGGCGGGTGATCCCCGGCGAGATCCACGAGGAACTTCTCGAGGAGTTCGACGAGTTGCTGGCCGGTGTGGATGTCCCGCTGGAGCGCCGGGATCCCCTCCTGATGACCGCTCCCCTCGACACACCCGTGACCGACCCGGTGGTCCAGGCCTTGAAGGGGGCCCGGGAGGCGGCCACGGGCCGGGAGGCCGATCCGATCGGCGTCACCTTCGGCACGGACGCCTCCGCGCTTGCCCCGGCCGGGATCAGCTGCGTGGTGTTCGGACCCGGCAGCATCGACCAGGCCCACTCCGACGAGGAGTGGGTGGGCATCGAGGAAACGGCTGTGGCGGCCGAGATCCTGGCCCAGACCGCCCTGAACCTCGCCACCGACTGATCCGGCAGCCCGGCCAGATCCCCATCAGAGGTCTGGTGGTGTCAACGTCATCTACCGAAGCCGCTACCCGCCAGCAGTTCGTCCACCCGGTCGGCGAGGGTGGGATCCCCCCATCCATCGAACAAAGGCAACTTCGGGATCGGAGGGTCGCGAGAGTCGAGCGCCACCTGGACAGCCTCACGCACGATGGAGGCCTCGCTGCGGGACTCTCGTTGTGCCACCTCTTCCAAACGCTGCTTCAGTTCATCAGGCAAATAGAAGGTCGTTCGCTTCATGTCAGAGCCGGAAGCGGCGGCGGCTTTTCCTCAGGGACTCGGTCCGCGGGTCGACCTCGACCCCTGCGGCTCGCAGGGCAATGGTTCCCAGGAGCGGCTCGGTTCCGTCCTCCCCGAACGCGATGAGGCTAGGAA
>JAPPGU010000001.1 GCA_028821265.1 bacterium
TCCCGGGACCATCGTCCCAAGTCCTCGAGTGTCCACCAAAGCGGGTCAACCTCATGAGTTCGGGTCTGCGCCGGGAAGGGGCTGCTCTTGTCTTGGCCGCCGTTACGGTTTTGGCTGGGTCAGGGGGGACGAGGGCAGCATCTCGGAGTACTTCTCTAAACACCGGGGAGTGCCCGCCGGGGGCGAGGCGGCGGAACCGGAGAAGAAGGCGTCCAGTTCCCGCGGGCTGGCAGTTTCCTGTAAGCAGTCAATGAGTCCCTGAAGGGCGGGGTCGTGCATGAGCCACAGCAGGCTGACCTGGTTGAACGCTCCCTGGCCTTCTTCGCCGGGAGGCGGGATCGGGAAGGACTCCAGGCCGCAGGACTGGAGGGCTTGTACGGCCTCTCCCGACGGTATCCGGGAGAGATCTCCCCAGATGGCCTCTACAAAGCGTTCGATGCCTATCCGTTCATCCACGCACCTGAGCGCGGACGTACTGAGTTCCGCCGGCTCGGGGACGGCGCGGAGTCTTGCCCATTCGTCATCGGTTAGGCAGAGCAGGAAGCGAAAGACCAGGAGGGTCTCGCCAGGCCCATCCCTTGAGCCTGACGGGGGTCCGCCCAGGCCCGTGGGAAGCCCGGCCAGGTCCGTGGTGGCGTACAGGGTCCTCAGACAAGCCTCGCTGTCCGCCGTCAGACCGCCCGCGGCGGCGGACACGGTGATGATGGCACGGTCTACGGGACCGGGTGTTGGGGTCGCGGCTGGCGCAGGAGTAGGAGTGGGAGTAGGAGTGGGAGTAGGAGTGGGAGTAGGAGTGGGAGTAGGAGTGGGAGTAGGAGTGGGAGTGGGTGTTGGCGCAGGCGTGGGTGTCGGGCTTGGCCTGGTAGTCGCAGCAATTGTTGCCGTGGGTGTCCGGTCGGGGTCGGAGCACGCTCCGGCTAGCACAAGGAGTAGAAGGGCGGCGGCCGGCGGCAACAGCAGGCGCGTCCGAGAAGTCGTCGGCCGGGTCGCCCTCACGTTGGGCCCCGTATCTGCCTGACCGCGAGGGAGGCGACCATCACCGACACCCGAGCATGGTGGCGTGGAGCCCGATCAGCCACGTGAGGGTGAGTTCGGTGGCGTCCGGCCAGGCGAATACCTGGATGACGAAGGCGATGGCCGCAACCCCGCCAGCATTGTCAGCCACCGCCAGACTGCGGCTACGCCGGAGCGGCCAGGCCGAATACCCGTGTGACAAGGCCCCGGAGGAGATGCGACCGAGACTTCAGCCGCACCTCCCGGAGGTGAGGGACCGGCCCGCCAGGCCCGTCAGGAGCGGCCAGGCCGAATACCCCGTGTGACAAGGCCCCGGAGGAGATGCGACCGAGACTTCAGCCGCACCTCCCGGAGGTGAGGGACCGGCCCGCCAGGCCCGTCAGGTGGGGGAAGGCGTGTCGTGTTGTGAGGACCCCCGGACATGGTGGTGTGGATGCTCGTCCGGGTGATTTCACCGGCCGGGGGTGCCTCTTCTGTTCGTCTCATAGGCTCAGTCCGTGTCCACGGTCGGGGGGTTCTACTTCTGGTGTGTCCAGCTCGATGTGTTGGCATCGCCATCCCTTCAGGGAGCATCGGCAGGCGTTGGATGTGGGTGCGACTACGGCTCGGTTGCAGATGTCTCGGTCGGTGGTGGCGGCGCTGAGCAGGCGGAGCTGTTCGAGGGTTGTGGTGGCTGCTTGGCGGGTTGGGTACGGTGGGGATACGGTGTCGAGGCTGCCGGCGGTGTTGAGGTGTAGCAGGTACCAGTGCCCGTCCGGGGCGTGGGAGTAGACCCTGACTGTTGGTGTCTGGTCTGTGGGTTGGGGGTCGGGTCCGGGGATGTGTGGTTGTGGGTGGGTGTTGAGGACCTGGACTAGGAAGTCGCGGGCGGCTTCGGCTTGGTTGAGGGTGGGGTGTCGGCCGGACAGCACACGTGGGGGGCTGTGGGGGCTGGTGGTGGCTACTTCCCAGCCCCAGTTGTCTTCCTGGTAGCGGCGGACGTGGACACCGAGGGCTGCTGGCTGGCCGGGGTGGTGGGTGTCGGCTGTGCGGCTGGGGGCGGGCGGCGCCGGTCGGGTCGGGTCGGTTTGGTGTCGGCGTACGTTGAGGGCCTTCCAGCGTAGCCATGGCTCTGTGGCGATCCGGTCTTGTAGACGTTCGTCGGCGGTGAGTAGGTGGGGTTCGACCCGGCCCTGGTCCAAGAGCATGTCCAAGAACGCGCGTTCCGAGGGGGTGAGGGGATTAACCATCCGCCGGGCAGGGGCGGCTTTGGCCTCGAGCTCAGCGAGGTAGGCGTCTGCGGAGAAGGGCCGGGTGCGCTGCGCGTCAGTGTAGGTCAGCGCGGAGCGGAGCTGGCGGCCCAGATCACGGGCCTCAACCTCCGGTGGGGGGTTGGCGCAGACCGCGCGCCAATCGGGGCGGGCTCCGCCGCCGTACACGACGAACGCCACACGCAGCTTGGCCGGGTCCAACCCCGGCAGGTCAGGGATCAGCCCTGCGTCGAACAGGTCACGGGGCAACCCGCGGTCAAATAGCGCCGAGAGCTTACCGGCGGCGATCTCGTGGATATCGAACAGCGGCACACCGGTGGCCTGCCACCGGCCCAGCCGGTGGGAATCATGAGGCGTGGTCGGCCACAGAGGCACCCGCCGCACATAGCCCACGTCCACGGACAGGCCCGCGCTGCCGCCGAACGCGTCCTGGTAGCGGAGAACCCACTTGCCGCCGGCATGGTCCCGAACCACGCTGGGACGCCTCTTGATCCGAAGCCCGTGCGCGGCGAACACGTCCGCCAACATCTGAGCGACGGCGGGCCGTTCCGCTTTCATCGTGTCACGGTCGGCTGATCCGATGTAGTTGTAGTCCAAATCAAACGACAGGCGAGGCGCCGCGAGGACGAACATGTTCAAAGCCGTGCCCCCGGTCAGCGCCAGGCGCCCACCCAAATAAGGGTGGGCAGCGATATCATCTGCCAGCGCCAGCAGCCGTACCGTCTTTTCGATCATGTCGGGACGGAAGCCGGTAGCGTCAGCCAGCCCCTCAAGCTCCCGCCGGGTCGGCGGAGTCAGAAAACCAGCTCCCACTGACGTTCCACAACCTCTACCGGTACCACCAGATTCCAGTCCTCTACGTAGTGAGTCCGCTCGCGGTGAAAAGTGTCGAACACGAACCTGTTCGCCCGTGGACCGGCGGGACGGAACTGGTCCAAGTCACAGATGTCGATTCCCCACAACCCTCGGTGCTGTTCCAAGAAGAACCCCACCTTCGCCCGCAGAGCCGGCCCACCGTCCCGCAGCTCGCAGTACGCGGCGACGGTCTCCACGTCGATCTGGTCCGCCCCGGTCACCGACAGGTAGATCTCATCCCAACTTCCCCCATAATCGGGATCCGCCAACACATCCACCAAGGTGCGTTCCATCCCCGTTACCCGCACCACCCCATCCGCGTAGGATCGGGTCACCACCCCGAAATGCTGATTCCCCGAGTCGACCAGCCGCTGCGGGAACCGAACACCCCGATAACACACGGCCCGGAAAGCCAACGGCGGTTGAGTGTGGGTCGCTGAGTACACGACGTCGAACCACAACGAATACGACACACCCCAAAAATCAAGCGCCCCGTGATGCGACACCACGGCGTCTGGGGCCATCTTGGTCGCAACCAGAGTCGGCATCGGCTGGAACCGCTCCGGGTCGCGGCCCTCACCCACCACCGCGAACAAACCAGGCCGCACCACCACCACCCGCCCAGCCCGCACCCACCGCCCCTCGAGGCAGCGGGCCACCTCCACAGGGTCGGATTCACCATGATCGGCCAAATAGGCCACGAGTTCCGAGCCGGTAAACACCGGCTCAACCGTTAGGAACTTTTCGTGGTCCACCCCAACACCTCCACTAGAGCCAACCATAACCGCAGCGCCCCTATACCACCCCGCCCCTCTCGTTCACCGGCCGCCCCACCGACCCCAGCTCGCCCCGGGCGCCCCAGCCGCAAATGTCCTGTTCCCGACGCCAGATCGTGGTTCTGCTCAACCCGGTGATCTCCAACACTTCGGGCAGTCTCACCACCCGCCCACCCCCCGGAGGCGGCACCGCCGGGCGTCGATAGCTGACACCCGGCTTCCTGTTGTGAGTTTCGTGTCTCATCCGCATCCCCTCTCCCCTCCACATCGCCTCGATCCCCACCCAGCCCTCCAATCCGACTGGATGGCGGGCGTGTAGTCGTAACCGAACATACCCAAGACGACCCCCAACCCGGTCGCGGATCCACCCCCCAGGGGTCGCGCTCATGCGCGACCGGTCGCGCATCCACCCCCCAGCGGTCGCGCATCCCTCCGACCAGGGGGTTTGCTGGCATCTCAATGGGGCAAACGCCGTGGGCGGCGACAGTTGGGGAGTCCGCGGTGAGCTGGCCGGCTGCGGCGCTGTTGTAGTGGGGGACATCTGTCCCGGGCCACCCGCCCGCTCAAGGGTGACACACCTCCCCGCCGACGTTGGGGGGTAGCACGCGCCCCAGGGGGAAGGGCCCGCCGGGCGGTGGGAAGGCCAGTCACCCGGGGGGATAGCCCGGACCCGAGGGTGCTTGGAGCTCGTCTACCAGGGGTTTCTTCGGCGATCCCCCCGAGAATATCGAGTCAGGACCGTGAGAAGGGGCAGCGAAAAAGGGCTAAAAAGGGTATGCGTATGGACGGCTGGCGGGGAGGACCTGAAGCGAATCGGGTGGATAGACAGAACCCCGGGAGAACGGGAACGGGGGCACGGGGACGGGGACGTATGTCCCTGGGGGTGGGGGACATATGTCCCGCGAGGGGCGTCAACTGTGGTTAAGGGCGTAGCCAAGTTTTCATTAAAATGCCGAACCCCATATTAGGGGGCTGGTAAGCCGGCTATCAGGGGGGTGGTAGATGAGCAACAGCAGCGATCAGGTCCGGGCACGGCAGAATGCCGAAACCCTCCACATGCTTGCCGCGATCGACGCCGCCGAACAGCTCGAGGCTGCCTATACAGAATGGGCCCGGGCACGGGAGCGCCTCCGTCAAGCAGTGGTCGCGCTCTACCGTATAGACCGATTCAGCCAGGCTGAGATAGCCAAACTGGTAGGCCGATCCCAGTCGGCCATCTCGAACCTGGTCCGCAAGTAGGCCATTGCACCTCGACCGGGACATATGTCCCACCCCCCAGGGGGACGTATGTCCTCATTTTAATGAAAACTTGGCTACGCCCCTCAACCACAGTTGACGCCCCTTGCGGGGACATATGTCCCCCACACCCAGGGGGACATACGTCCCCGTCCCCGTTCGCTTCCGCCTAGGGTTCTGTCCATCCGTCCGATCCCTCCAGGTCTGGAGTTGCCCCGCTTTCGTGGACAGTTCGCGATTTGTTATCCACAGGGTGG
>JAPPGU010000024.1 GCA_028821265.1 bacterium
AGTACTGCGTCTACATGATCGGCGACACGTGTCTGGGGGGATCCGGGAAGGGCGGATTGTTACGTGGCGACCTCGGCGAGTCGATCCGCACCGGGTTCTCGGTCGCCGAGGACGTGGGCGCCAGGCTGCCGGCGACCCTCGAGATGGTGGCCGCCGGGATGCTGTTTGCCCTGGTCGTGGCCCTGCCTCTGGGGGTATGGGCGGCGGTGCGCAAGGGCAAGCTGTTGGACAAGTTCTGCCGTTTCATCTCGACCCTGGGGGTGGCGGTACCCGACTTCTGGCTTGCCATGATCCTGCTGCTGATCTTCTTCATAGTCCTCCAATGGCTACCGGGACCGGTGGGACGCCTGCCCATCGGCGCCACGCCCCCGGACGGCCCCACCGGCCTGTACGTGATCGACTCGCTGGTGAGGGGCGAATGGGAGACGTTCCGGACGGCGGTCAAGCACCTGCTCCTGCCCATGGTGGCGATCGGGTTCCCGGCCGTCGCCCCCATCCTGAGGCTCACCCGCAACGCCACCCTGTCGGTGCTCAACTCCGACTACATCGCCTTCGGCCGGGCTGCCGGCCTGCGGGGGGCGCCGCTCTACCTGAAGTACGTGCTCCGCAACGCGCTGCCGGGCGCGGTGACCATGACCGGACTGATCGCCGGTTACATGATCGGCGGGGCGGTCCTGGTGGAGAGGGTGTTCTCCTGGCCGGGGGTGGGTCTGTACGGCTACAACTCCCTGGTCAACACCGACTACCCGGCCATCCAGGCGTACGTCCTGCTGTCCGCCGTCACCTACACGGTCGCGTTCCTGATAGTCGACCTGGTGCAGTCGTTGATCGACCCGAGGGTGAGGCTGAAGTGACCGCCCGCAAGTACGACGCGCGGCTGGTCATCGGGCTGACCATGTTCGGGTTCATGGTGGCCGTGGCCGTCTTCGCCCCGCTCATCGCCCGTAACGATCCGCTGGCGATCGACCTGACCAACCAGTTCGTGCCGCCGTCGGCGGATCACTGGTTCGGAACGGCCAGCCTCGGTTTCGACGTCTTCGCCCGGGTCGTCTACGCCGCCCGCCACGACCTGCTGATCGCGGTCTCCGCTGTTGCCCTCTCCATCGCCATCGGCCACCCGATCGGGTTGCTGGTCGGTTACGTGGGCGGTTGGGGCGACTCGGTGACCATGCGCTTTCTGGACGTGATCCAGGCCTTCCCGGCCCTCGTGCTGGCGATCGGCGTGCTGGCCGCCCTGGGTCAGGGAGTCCGCAACCTGATCCTCGTGATCGGGATCGTGGGCGTGCCCACCTTCGTCCGCCTGGTGCGGGCCGAGGTCCGCTCGCTCCGGGAGCACGCCTATGTGGAGGCGGGCCGGGCGGTGGGCAACTCCCGGTCCAAGATCCTGGTGCGTTACATCGCCCCCGGGACGGTCGGCACGGTGGTCACCCAGGCGGCGGTCAGCTGCGGCTGGGCGATCCTGCTCGCCGCCGCCCTCGGCTTCATCGGCCTGGGCGTACCGCTTCCCGAGCCCGAGTGGGGGGCGATGATCGCGGAGGGCATACCCGAGATGAGGAGGGGAGGCAGCTGGTGGATCCCGGTCTTCCCCGGAATCGCCATCGCCATAACCGTGTTCTCCCTGAGCCTGATCGGTGAGTCGGTGGCCGACCTCGTGGAGCCCACCCGGAGGAAGTCACGATGAGCGCCCTCCTCGAAGTCCGGGGCCTCGAGGTGGGGATCGGCGGTCTGCCCATCCTCCGCGGCGTGGACATGGAGGTCAGGCCGGGGGAGATACTCGGCGTGGTGGGCGAGACCGGGGCCGGCAAGTCCATGACCGCCCGCTCCGTCCTCGACCTGCTCCCCGCCGCCGCCACGGTCGACTTCGCGTCCTGCACGTTCGCCGGGCAGGACTTCATCCCTCCGAAGGCCCGCCAGGAGGCCCGCGGCCACCGGATCGGCTTCGTGCCCCAGCGGCCCCGCGGCAGCCTCAACCCGGTGTTCCGGGTCGGCAACCAGCTGTCCGCCACCCTCCGCCGCCTCCGGGACATGGGCAGGCGGGAGGCGAAGGACGAGGCCCTCGACCTGCTCCGCGCGGTGCGGATCACCGACCCGGAGCGGGTGTACCGGTCGTTCCCCCACGAGCTTTCGGGAGGCATGTGCCAGCGGGTCTGCATAGCCATCGCCCTGGCCGGCGAGCCCGACCTGATCATCGCCGACGAGCCCACCACCGGCCTCGACGTCACCATCCAGGCCGAGATACTCCGGCTGCTGGGCGACCTGATCACCGAGCGCCACGCGGCCGGGATGCTGATCACGCACGATCTCGGGGTGGTGGCCGACGTGTGCGACCGGGTGGCGGTCATGTACGCGGGGCGGGTGGTGAACCTGGGCACCACCACCGAGATCTACCGCGAGGCCCTGCATCCCTACGCCAACCGGCTGGTGTCCATCGCCACCTCCCTCGACTCGGGCGGCACTCCCCGGGAGATCCCGGGGAGGGTCCCAAACCCTGGCGATGAGCTGGCCGCCTGCGCCTTCGCCCCCCGCTGCTTCCGGGCCGGGCCCGGCTGCTTCGACGTGGAGCCGCCCCGCATCGACCGGGACGGCCAGATCGCCTTCTGCCACCATCCCGTCAACGCCGGCGAGGTCCCGCGATGACCGCGGCCGCCGACACCCTGGCGATCAGGGACCTCACCAAGGTCTTCCGGATCAGGACGAGAGGCTTCCGCCACGCCGACCTCAAGGCGGTCGACGACGTCACCCTCTCCATCGCGCCCGGGCGCACCCTGGCCGTGGTGGGCGAGTCCGGATCGGGCAAGACCACGCTGGCCCGCCTCATCCTCCGCCTCCTGGAGCCCACCGAGGGGACGGTGCTCCTCGAGGACGCCGACATCACCGCCATGGAAGGCGCCGAGCTGGAGGACGTGCGGGGCCGGATGCAGATCGTCTTCCAGGACCCCTACGACTCCCTCTCGCCCTGGCAGACGGTGGGCCGTACCGTGGCCGAGCCGCTGCTGCTGCACGAGGACCTCACCATGAAGCAGGCATCCGGGCGGGTGGCAGAGATGCTGGAGCGGGTGGGCCTCAGCCCCGAGCACGCCCGCCGCTACCCCCACGAGCTCTCCGGAGGCCAGGCCCAGCGGGTGGGCATCGCCCGGGCCATGGTCACCGAGCCCGCCCTGGTGGTGCTCGACGAGCCCACCTCATCGCTGGACATGTCGGTCCAGTCCCAGATCCTCCTCCTGCTCCAGTCGCTCCAGGAGGAGATGGACATCTCCTACCTGTTCATCTCCCACGACCTGTCGGTGGTCCGCTACATCGCCCACGACCTGGCCGTCATGTACCTGGGCAAGGTGGTGGAGTCGGGCCCCGCCGCCGAGATATTCGCCTCGCCCCGCCACCCCTACACCGAGGCGCTGCTGCGGGCCGCCCCCCGTCCCGACCCCTCCCACAAGACCGACCACGTCTACCTGGTCGGCGAGCAGCCCTCCGCCCTGGACCGGGCCCCGGGCTGCCCCCTGTACGGGAGGTGCCCGATCTCCGAGGACGTCTGCGCCGACACGCCCCAGGAACTGGTGGACATCGGCGCCCAACACCGCGTCGCCTGCTGGAAGCGGACTTGAAGTTCCGCGTAGCAACCGACATCGGCGGCACCTTCACCGACGTGGTGGTGTTCGACCCGGACCTCGGCAGGTACACCACCGCCAAGGCCCCCAGCCGGGGCAACGACCTGGCCGGAGGGGTGATGGACGCCCTCGGCCTGGTGGTCGACGACCCGTCGGGAGTCGAGTCCTTCGTCCATGGCTCCACGGTGGGTCTCAACGCCTTCCTCCAGCGGCGCGGCGAGCGGGTAATCCTCCTGGCCACCCGGGGCGCCAGCGACATCTACCACGTCGCCCGCGGCAACCGCCTGGACATGTTCAACATCCGTTACCGCAAACCCGTCCCCCTCATCCCGCGTCGCGACATCATCCCCGTCGGGGGGCGGCTCGACTGCGACGGCAACGAGCTGGCTCCTCTCGACCACGCCGACATCCACGGAGCCGCCGAGCGCATCCGCTCGGAGAAGGTCCGCTCGGTGGCCGTAGCCTTCCTCTTCTCCTACGTCGACCCCTCCCACGAGCTGGCCGCCGCCCGGATCCTGGCGGAACTGCTGCCCGAGGTGTCCGTCTCCCTCTCCCACCAGGTGGCGACCGAGTGGCGGGAGTACGAACGGACCGCTTCGACGGTGATGGACGCCTACATCGCCCCCTCCGTCTCCCGCTACATGGCCGACCTCTCCACCCGCCTCAGCGACCGGGGGATGGAGGCACCACTCCGGGTGATGCAGTCCAACGGGGGCGTCATCTCGGCCCGCTCCGCGTCCGAACGGCCCCTCCAGACCCTCCTGTCCGGCCCCGTGGGCGGGGCGGCGGGCGGGGTCGCCCTGTCCGAGGTCCTGGACCGGCCCAACCTGATCTGCATCGACCTGGGCGGGACCAGCTTCGACGTGAGCCTGATCACCGCCGGCCACGCCGACAGCTCCCCCTCGGCCCTGCTGGAGGGCCTCCCCGTACTCATGCCGGTGGTCGACATCCACACCATCGGAGCGGGTGGCGGGTCCCTCGCCTACCAGGAGGCCGGAGGCCTGCGGGTGGGACCCGAGAGCGCCGGCGCCCATCCCGGCCCAGCCTGCTACGGCAGGGGAGGGACCCAACCAACCGTCACCGACGCCAACCTGTACCTGGGCCGGATCGACCCGACCTACTTCCTGGGCGGCAACCTCACCCTCGACGTCGACGCGGCCCGGCAGGCGCTGGAGGATCTGGGACACAGCCTGGAGCTGGACGGGGAGAAACTGGCGCTGGGGATCATCGAGGTGATCAACGCCAAGATGTCCCAGGCCATCCGCACCCTCACCGTGGAACGGGGCATCGAACCCCGGGAGTTCAGCCTGGTGGCCTTCGGAGGCGCCGGGCCCATGCACGCCGTGGCGCTAGCCCAGGAGCTGGGCATAGCCGAGGTGATCGTCCCCCCCGACCCGGGCGGCTTCTCGGCCTGGGGCATGCTGCAGTCGGCGGTCCGCCAGGACTTCAGCGAGGCCTTCTTCCGGGACTTCGCCGACCTCGACACCACCGACATGGAGGCCCGCTTCGCCAGCCTCGGCGAGCATGCCGTCTCCAGCCTGCTCGGAGAGGGCGTGGGCCACGATGCCATCTCCCTCGTACGGCGCCTCGACATGCGCTACCAGGGCCAGGAGCACACCCTCACCGTCACCTTGCCCGACGGCGCCTCCCCTTCCCCAAACGGCCATCTCGCCGGCCTGCGCCGGCGCTTCGAGGACATCTACCGCGCCCGCTACGGCCACTCCAACCCCGATGCCTCGCTCGAGACCGTCAACCTGAGGCTCACCGCCCTCGGCGACGTGGGACGTCCCCTCCTCCAGCCCAACTACCGCCCCGGCCACCCCTCCGACGCGCCGTCCAAGACCACCCCGGTGCTGTTCGCCACCGGTTCCTATCCCACCGCCCGGTTCCACCGCGAGTACCTGATGCCCGGATGCGCCATCGCCGGCCCCGCCATCGTCGAGGAGGCCACCGCCACCACCGTCATCCCCCCCGAAGGCTCCGCCACCATCGACGAGTACGGCTGCCTGATCATCAAAGCCCCACCGCTGTAGCATGCTCGAAGAGACAGCCGTGGCCACTCCTCAGGTTTGGACACGACTGACGCGGCACGATCCCCTCAGTGTTGGGGTACGTTTGACACTGCTAATTGGTATACTGTAGTGACGAAGCACAAGAAGGAGCCACCGATGGCTGCGACTGACACCGCCGTCGCAACAACCGCAAGTGACACCACCGCAATCACTAGATGGGCTAAGGCCGCAGTCACTCAGGCCGAGGTGGAGGCCATCAGCGATCCGGCCGGCTATTTCGCTACCGTCCCGGCCTGCAAGGGTGCGTGGGCTAGCGGGTCTACTCCTGAGGCGGCCATCCGTGAGCTCGAAGATGTTCTGGCTGATTGGGCCGAGGTTCACTTGCGAACCGGTAACCAGCCACCGCTACCTGCCATGGGCGGCATCAGCCTCGGCTGATGAGCCGACGGCTAACCCCCGTTAGCCACCGCGATCTCCTGAGGAAGCTCCGCAGCTTTGGCTGGGAAGGACCGATACGGGGATCGAAGCACTCTCATATGGTGCAGCCGGGGCGAGGATTTCCGTTGACAATCCCGAACCCCCATTCCGGTCAGGAAGTGAGCGTACCCCTGCTCCGGCAGATCCTACGCCAGGCCGGGATCTCGCGAGACGAGTGGCTGGACGGATGAGGGCACGACCCGGCGAGTTGCAGCGTGTTGCGGTTGTGAATCTGGTTGCGGTCGTGGTGGTTGATGCTGGGAGGTTTCGACAACGCACATTCCGTCCACACGCATGCCTCTTGTCTGCTGGTCGAGATGGTGGTAGGTAGTGTGGGGAAGGAGCCGGTCGACAGGCGAGGTGAACATGGCCGACCCGGTTTCCGAGTCGCTGGTGGACGCCAAGAGCGAGGCAGTCAAGGGAGAGTTGCGGTCAGAGGTCGCCCGAGCTGTAGCTGATCTGCGGAAGGACATGCTACGAATGACGCAGTGGGTCATCGGCTGGGTGACCGTCGTCGGTGGTGTCGTCATCGCGGTGCTGCGATGACGAGCAAGAAACGCGACGCCACCGACTCCGTCGCGCCGCTGCCGAGCCAACTACCCTATGGCTACGGTGACTCGCATGCTGAACCTCGCGGACGAAATCCAAGCCGCTCGTGGCAAGTACGAAGCTCTTGCCGAGAGGTTCAACGACCTCGCAGCCGAGCTGACCAAGACGTCCCATTTCCGCAGCCCTGACGACTATTCCAAGGCGACAATGGAACTCCGCGCCCAGTTGATCGCTATCCAGGAAGAGATAGAGTCCACGCTGGCCTACATCGATCGATCGGCTGACCTCACCGGCTAGGCCGGGCAACGAACGGTTGGCCGATGATCGGAGCCCCACTGCGATGAAACCTGACCCGATCACGATCGAGATCCTTCGTAATGCCTTCATCATGGCGGCCGAGGAGATGAACGCGGCGCTGATCCGCTCCGCCTACACGCCGGTCATCTACGAGTCGAAGGACTGCGCGGTGGCGCTCATCGACAGCAAGCACCGGGTGCTGGGCCAGTCCTCCGGGGTGCCGCTGTTCCTGGGCAACCTGGAGGCCTGCACCCTCGCCACCGAGGAGATGTTCGGGCGGTCCGTATGGGGCCAGGGCGACATCTGGATCATGAACGACGCCTACCTGACCGGCACCCACATGCACGACGTTACGGTCTTCGCCCCCATCTTCTACCAGGGCGACCTGGCCGGCTTCGCCGCCTCCCGGGCCCACTGGCTGGACATCGGCGCCAAGGACCCGGGAGTGCCGATGGATTCGGTCGAGATCTTCCAGGAGGGGGTCCGCCTGCCCCCCACCATGGTGGTGAGAAACGGCGAGCCCGTGCAGGACATCTGGGACATCATCGAGGCCAACGTGCGCTTCCCCCGCTCCGCCATCGGCGACATGACCGCCCAGTTCGCGGTGGCTTCGATCGGCGAGCACCGCCTGGGAGCCCTCTTCGACCGCTACGGGCGGGACACCGTGGAGGCTGCCGCCGAGGAGATATTCCGCCAGAGCGAGCAGCTCGACCGCGAAGCCATCCGAGCCATCCCCGACGGCGAGTACACCGCCGAGGGCTTCCTGGACTCCGACGGGGTGGGGGACGACCCGGTCCGCATCAAGGTCAGGATCAACGTGGAGGGCGAGCGCCTGCTCTTCGACCTCACCGAGGCCGACGGACCCGGCCAGGGCCCCATCAACTGCGGGGCCGTGCAGACCCTGTCCGCCTGCCGCTTGGCGTTCAAGTACCTGTTCAACTCCCATCACCCCGTCAACGGAGGCACGTTCCGGCCCCTGGAGGTGAAGACCCGGCCCGGATCGATCCTCCATGCCCGGTCCCCGGCCGCCTGCCAGTTCTACTTCACCCCCCTGGGCCTGATGATCGACCTGATCTGCTCGGCTCTCTCGCCCGCCCTGGCCGAGACCGTCCCCGCCGCCCACTACGGCGACGGCATGGTCTTCCAGTTCACGGGCATCAACCCCCGCACCGACGAGCTGTTCCTCGACAACGAACCCCATGTGGGCGGATGGGGCGCCTCCAACGGCCGCGACGGCGAGGACGGGATGATCTGGACCCTGTCGGGCAACTTCCACGACATGCCTATCGAGGTGTTCGAGTCCAAGTTCCCCGCCCTGATAACCGATTACGGCTACCGCCAGGACTCCGCCGGGCCGGGCAAGTGGCGAGGAGGCAACGGCATCATCCGCGAGTACCAGATGACCACCGACACCGAGATGAGCCTCTGGTTCGAACGCTCCGGCAATCCCGCCTGGGGCCTGTTCGGAGGCAAGGACGGAGCACCCCCCGAGGTGGTCATCAACCCCGGAACCCCCAGAGAGACCCGCCGCCTCAAGACCAACCGCATGCCTCTCCGCGAGGGAGATGTCGTCCGCTGCTACACCGGCGGAGGAGGAGGCTACGGCAACCCCCTGGACCGCGACCCCCAAGCCGTCGAAGCCGACCTGGCCGACCGCCACATTTCCCCCGACTACGCCCGCCGCCACCACCGGCTACAGACCAACGATCCTGTCAATCGCTGATCAGGCCATCAGCGGTAGACATCTTTTCTCGGGCCAACGGTGAGCACGACGATGTAGCCGTCCGCTTCCTGGTAGATGATCCGATGAGAACGTCCCAAGCGTGCGCTGCGTTTCCCTTTGAGAGGTCCTACCAGCTTCTTGCCGAGGTGCGGCTCGTCGAGGCGTCTGATGAGTTCGTGTGCCTTGGCTGAGAGTTGTGGAGGTAGCTTGCCGAGCTGCTTCTTGGCGCCCGGCGTGAGTTTTGGCATCTGCGATGCTTAATCAAGGTCCACGAGGTTGCCGGCAGCCATGTCGGCCTCGGCGCGAGCAAGGCCGGCCATGGTCTCAGGATCGGAGAGGATGTTGAGCGTCTCGAGCAGGGACTCGTATTCGTCGTAGCCGACGATGACGGCAGACGGGCGGCCGTGCCTTGTGATCACAACGTCGGATCCGGTAGCTACGACGTCGTCCACGATCTCGCTCAGACGATTGCGGACCTCTGTCAAGGGGGTCATCTAGAACCTCCGGATGTTGTGGTGTCGAGTAGGAACCGAACTGTACAGTAGTCACGCCAGAATAACAGCTTCGTGCGACGGCCCGTGCCGGCACCAGCTTGAGCGGATTGTGTGCGAATCCGGGAACCGGAGGTGTGCGAAACCGGGAACCGGCCGCCGGGTACCTGCGTACCCGGTGCAAGGCGGCCGACCACCCACAGATCCCTAGGGCGCTGTTTCTCCGAACCTCTCGAACCGCTCTGTGGCATCGGCGTGGGCGGCAAGCGCGGCCTCATCGAAATCCGCCCGCGGTCGAGGCTCGAGGTCGAAGTGCCCGTACTCGTCGACTCCCCGCACCAACATGGCCGACTCTCGGACCCCTGCGGTCTGGCGCACATGGGTGGGCAGGTAGCGGAAGGCGATCCCGATGCGCCGGTCGGATGATGCGTTCGGCCGGGACCCGTGGACAGCCAGGACATGGTGGAGCGAGATCTCGCCGGCCGACAGCCTGAGATCGACGCCCTCGCTCTCGTCGACTTCCACCATCACCTCCTGTCCTCGGGACAGCAGGTTGTCCTCCCCGAAGGTGTCGTGATGCGTGACCTGGCCCCACAGGTGGCTGCCCGCCACGACACGGACACACCCGTTCTCCTCGGTGCTGTCCGTGAGCCCCAGCCACGCGGTTATCACGTCCGGAGGTTCCAATCCCCAGTAGGTCGAGTCCTGGTGCCATGACACGAAACCCGGGTCGCGTGCTTCCTTGATGAAGAAGTCGGTCGACCAGCACAGGATGTCGGGTCCGATGACCGCCTCGACAGCGTCCAGGATCCGCGGATGCCGGATCAGCCTGTCGAGCCAGGTCCACACCAGATAGGTCTTGAAGCGGTACTTCTCGGGCAACCCCTGGTGCTCGGCCTCGAAGGCCTCCAGGCGCCGCCGGCACTCCAGGGCTTCATCACCCGAAAGGACGGGGATCGGGAAGTAGTAACCCTCCCTGCGGTAAGACTCGCTGATGCTGCTGCCGGACATGACCGATGTGCTCCGCCGCTAGCCGGCGGCCAGCTCCAGCATCCGTTCGTACATGGCCCGGGCGTCGAAGCCGGGGTTGCTGTCGACCCAGTCGTCGACCACGCTGCGGGTGGCTTGCTTCCACTCCTCCAGTTGGTCATCGTCCAGCACGATCTTGACGATCCCGGCAGCCGCGTTTTCCTGGGCTGCGGTGATGCTGGCCCGGTCATAGAAGCCGGCTGCGGCATCGGAAACGGTCCTGGCGGACACGCTGTCTATGGCTGCCTGCTGGTCGGATGACAGGCTGTTCCATGTGTCGGGGTTCATCACCAGGAACGATGCGAGGACGTAGCATCTGCACTCGGTGCCGCTCGTGATCACTTCGACCAGGTTGTGGGTGGCCAGAGCCGTGTCAACCGTCAGCAAACCGTCGATCTCCCCGGCGTCGATAGCCGCCCGCACGTCAGGCGCGGCCATGTTCACGGGGATGCCACCCAAGGCTGTGATCACCGCGGCCTGTACGGGGGTCGGCGATCGCAGGGTGAGGCCCGCTAGGTCGGTCACGGACGATGCGGTACCGTCCACCAGCCATAGGTCGCCCGGGCCGCCTGTCCACAGACCCAGCACCTTCACGTCGGAGTACTCGTCGCGCACGGCCTCGAACTCTTCATACAAAGCCCACAGTGTCGCGGTGGCTTGCGCACCGCTGCCGAAAACGAAGGGCATCTCCACCACGTCGGTAGCCGGGAACCGCCCCGGTGAATACCCCTGCAGAGCCCATCCGATGTCCTGGCCGCCCGCGGCCACGTTCGCGTAGGTCTCCGCCGCCGTGCTGAGAGCCTGTTCCGGATGGAACTCCACCCGCACGGTGTTGCCGGTGGCTTCCCATACGTCCTCCGCCCACTGGTCGAGGACCCCGACACGTACCGGGTGATCGGCCGCGAACGGATATCCCAGACTGAGCGTCACCGGCTCGGAATCCTCCCCACCCGCACAAGCCGCCGCCACGACAGCGGACACCAACAGCACCACAAAAACCCGCCACAGACCAACCATCAAACCTCACCCCTGAACAATTGCGACACGCCCCCGGACCCTACCCCCGCGACAGCGGACACCACCACCTGACTCGCCACCGAGTGGACCGCGGCGACGTCTTCGGAGGTGTCCAGTAGGACATTGGTGCCGGCTGCGGTGATCACCGTCCTCGAATCTCTTCGATGGAGGAAGAGTCGGAGTCGCGGGCGGAAGGAACTGGCGTATGTGCAAAAACGGGAATCGATTACGTGCGTAACCGGGAATCGGTCGCGTGCGTGACCGGGAATTGGGTGTGTCGGGTACCCCCTCTACCGGCTCTCGGACCTGCGCGACCGCGAACGCCACCGAGAGTGGGCATCCCGTGTCTGGCCAGCCTGGGCTCCAGGAACCCGGCCCTGGCTGCTGGCCTGATTGCCGTTCCGGCCGGGATCAGGCGCGTGGTTCGGCTCCGGCCCGTACTGCTTCGTAGACGGCTTCGGCGATACTGGTGCCCCACGGTGACCGCGGTCCGGCGAACCGCTCCGCAGCGGCCTCGGCCGGCCACACGATCGTGACCGCGTCGGTGGCGGTCCCGGTTCCCGGCACCCCGCGGGTTGCCAATGCCTGGGCCTTCGCCTCCGTGGCCGTGATCACCGCGTTCACAGCTGCCCCCGGATCCAGTCCGACCGGCAGCTGCACCACGAGGTTGATCGTGCCTCCAACGGCTGGCGTCTCCGTCGAGAATGACTTCGCGGCCCAGGTGGGATGGCTGATCCCCACGGTGGCATCCACCACCACCCCTCCGGAGATGCAGCGTTGCCGGCGGCTCAGGTCCACCGCCGTGAACATCGCCACCCCGGTTCCCCGCAGATCCACCTCGGCCGCCACCTCACTGGCGTGGTCGGAGAGGTCGGTGCGGTCGTAGTCCGATCTGACGCCGATGTTGAGTACCCACTCCGCCATGCCCGGCCCACCGCCCACGGGTGCCGACGACAGCACCGACACCGGAGTTCCCCACCGCCACACCAGCACCCCCCGGTGCTCGCTGGTGGCAGGGACTAGGAAGGGTTCTGCCAGGTGTTCCATACGTCCGACAGTTGTTGGCAACTCCTGGGGCCGTGAACACACTACAGGTCGGCGTCCTGGGTGGTCTTGCCTTGGCCGATCAGGCGCATGTTGACCGCGAAGTACCTGACGCGGTCCGGGTCCTGTCCCCTGGCGAGCGCCAGGTGGAGGGCGTAGAGCTGTAGGGGCATGAGATGGGTCAAAGCCGCTACCTCCTCGACGGGTTCGGCCAGCGGTGCGACCGGGAGTAGACGATGGCCGCCGAGGTCGGAGGGCTCGAGTTCCGACACGATGACCGGGTCGCCCTCCAGGTCGGAGACACCGTCGGCGATCTGCACCGCCTTCCGGCGCGACGCCCCTCGCGAGGTCACCACCAGGACCGGGTCCCCCACCTCCAGGATGAACATCTGCTCGTGCGCGTACTCATCGAGTTGCTCGCAGATCGCCGGTACGTAGCCGGTCTCGTAGAGTTTCGCCGCCCCGGTGAGAGCGGTTGCGTGATGGGGACCGGCGCCCAGCAGCACCCAGCGATCCTTGGACCTGTGGCGCGCCGCCACCTTCTGAGCCTCCTGTCCCGCCATCTCTAGCGTGTCTCGCATCGCGGCAGGCGCGCTCGCGATCGCCCGGTCGATCGAGGTGGTGTCCCTGGACCGGACGGCGGCGACGCGGGCGGCAAGCGCCAGGGTCGATGCGATCATGGCGGTGTGGCTCGTGGTGTGTGACGCCGCCACCGGTGCCTCGGGCAGCGTGGTCACCAGCACGTGATCCGCCAGTCGCGCCAGCCGGGACCCTTCGTGGCCGGTGACCGCGAGGACCGGGACACCGCGGGCGGCGGCCGCCTCGGCACAGTCCACGGTCGACTGCGACTCCCCGGAGTTGGAGTACGCCAGCAGGATCCCCCCGCTGATCTCGTCCAGCAGGTGGGCCTGCGCGTCGAACGACTGGTGCACGGCGGCCGGAATCCCCGCCCACCGGGACATGGCGTAGCGACCCACCATCCCGGTGAACCGCGAGTCGCCGCATCCCGCGAAGTGGAGCTGCTTCGGGCCCCGCTCGGCGATCCACGTTGCCGCCCCTCCCAGGCGCCCGCCCTCGTCGCCGAGATTCAGGGCCGCCACCTCGGGTTGGCGGTGGATCTCGCGCCACATGTGCAGCTCGGTGTGCTCGGTCGTCGCCGTCCGGTCTGGGGTAGTCACGTGCGTCCTCTCAATCATCCTGGGCGGGTAGGGACTCGGGCACGAACGCCACGGCCTCGATGATCACGTCGACCCCTTCGGGCAGATCCGCCACCGTGATGAACGTCCGCGCCGGGTAGGGCTCGTCGAACGCCTCCGCGTAGGCCCGGCTGACAGCCTGGAAGTCGCTGTAGCGCCGGGCGAACACGCAGCAACGTATCACGCAGTCCATGTCCGAACCCCCGGCCATCAAGATGCGCTCGATGTTCCGCATGCACATCCTCACCTGGGCCTCCACCGAGCCGTCCACGATCCTCCCGGCTTCTGGGTCGAACGGAAGCTGGCCGGAGGTGTACAGGATGCCGCCGCCGGCGGCGCCCTGCGAGTACGGGCCCTCGAACCCCGGATAGAGCGGAAGGTCAACGGCTGTCCGGCTCATGGGTCATCCTTTCATGGCGCTTTCGGCGAATCCCTGGACGATGTATCGCTGGAGGAGGAGGAACAGGATCAGTACCGGGACCGTGGCGATGGTCGCGCCCCCGAGGATCGCCCCCCAGTTGGGCAGCTCGCCGGGGACCACCGTCTGGGCTAGGGCCACCTGGATCAGCTGCAGCTCGGGGCGCTGGATGATCACGAGCGGCCAGAGGAAGCCGTTCCAGGACCAGAGGAAGGTGATCACGGCCAGGGTCGCCAGGGCCGGCTTGATGTTCGGGAGGAGGACATCGAAGTAGACCCGGAAGTGGGACGCCCCGTCGACCAGGGCGGCATCGTCGAGCTCGCGGGGGACGTCGTCGAAGGCCTGCCGCAGCAGGAACAGGCCGAAGGCGCTGGCGATCTCCGGCAGGAAAACGGCCGGCAGCATGTCCCCGAGCCCGAGGCGGCTCGCCATCAGGTACATGGGGATGAGGATCGACTCGAAGGGCACCAGGAGCGTTCCCAGGATGATGATGAACAGCACCCTCCGCCCCGGGAACCGCAGGCGGGAGAACGCGTAGGCGCCCGTCGAGCAGAGGACCAGCGTCAGGATCACCTGGGATACGGCCACGATGGTGGAGTTGATCAGTGCCCGACCCATGCCGAGGCGGCCGAACACCTCCCGGTAGTTGTCGAGGGTGGCGTCGAACGGGAGGAACGTGGCGGCGGTGACCGGCGCGGCGTCACGGAAGATGGCGAACTGCGGCTTGAACGACGCCGCCACCACCCACCACACCGGGGCGATGAACACCAGCGCCACGGCGATGCCGAGCGCCACCCGGAGGTATCCGGGCACCGGAGCGCTCAGCCGCATCGGCGCCTGCTCCGCCTCCCGCCGCCGGCGCCTGATCAGCTTCAGCCCGGCCATCTCAGGCGTCCGTCCTCGACAGCAGCCGCCGCTGGAGGAGCGCCACCACCAGCACCGTGGCGAGGAAGACCACGGCTATCGCCGATGCGTAGCCCGGGTCCAGGAAGCTGAAAGCCTGCTGGTAGAGGTAGTACACCACGAACAACGTGCTGTCGCTCGGCCCGCCACGCGTCATCACGTAGGCCGGGGCGAACTGCTGGAAGCTGAAGATCGTGATGATGACCACCACGAACACGGTGGTTCGCGACAGGAGCGGGAGGGTCACGAACCGGAACCGCTGCCACGGTCCGGCGCCGTCCACCGCGGCGGCCTCGGCATAGACCGTTGGGATGGCTTGGAGGCCGGCCACGAACAGGATCATCGTGAACCCGATCTGGTACCAGATGATCATCAGCATCAGCGACGGGAGCGCCTGCGACGTGCTGGTGATGAAGTCGAGACCCTCGAAACCGAGGCGTTCCAGCACCCCGTTGAAAATGCCGTTGGCCGGGTCCAGCAGCAGCCGCCAGATCGCCGTCACCACCACGATCGACATCGTGACGGGGGAGAACACGATGGTGCGGATGCGGCGGATCCCGCGCTGCGAGCCGCGCAAAGCCATCGCCAGCGCCAATGCCAGTGGGATCTGGAGGACGAGCATGCCGATAACGAAGGTGGCGCTGACCCGCATCGACTTCAGGAACCGGTAGTCGGACGCCAGCCTGACGAAGTTGTCCGCGCCGATGAAGGTGCGGTCGTCGGGACGGAGCAGGTTGAACTGCTGGAGGCTCGTAAGTACGACCTCGGCGATCGGTATGAGGCGGAAGACCACCAGCAACACCAGGAAAGGCCCCAGGAAGCCGGCCACGGTGATGAAGCGGGAGTACCGGGCCTTCGTTCTTACCTTGGACATGTCGGCTCCAGTAGGCGTGGAGGCGTGGCTGTTTACTACGCCTGCCTCATCCGTCGCGGTCCCCGGACTCCTGGGAGTGGAATATCTCGGTGAGGAAGTCGAGGAAACGTTCGCGATCCGCCCAGACCGCCACCCGGGCGTTCTTCGGTTGCGACGCGAGGAATAGGTGCGGTCGCTGATCGACGACCGTCCGGCCCCGGGTGAGGGTCCCGTCCAGCTCGATCTCGACGTTGGCCCGCTCGAACCTCACCAGATCCGGGTCGACCAGCGCGCCCACGGCCAGGGCATCGTGGACGGGAGCGCCGCCCCCCTCGACGGGCATCCTGGACTCGTACATGTGGATCCGCTCCGGCAGGAACGCCGCGGCGGTCAGCGCCGCCGGAGTCCCCGCCACGGCCCAGCGGGCCACGTCGTCGGAGGTGACGGGCGCCATGTGGGTGGCGTCCAACGGGAACAATTCGATCGGCACGCCCGCCCGGAACACGACATCGGCGGCCTCGGGATCCCAGAAGATGTTGGCCTCGGCGCTGGCCGAGATGTTGGTGACGCCGATGCCGCCCCCCATGATCGCCAGCCGGCCGATCTTCGAGACGATCCCGGGACGCATCCGGAACGCCAGGGCGAGGTTGGTCAGCGGGCCGACCGCGGCGATGGTGATGGGAGCCTCCGCGCTCGCCAGCGTCTCGACGAGGAAGTCGACAGCGTGCATCGGCTCGGCCGTCCTCGAAGGCTCCGGCAGGTCCAGATCCTGCGGCCATCCGGCGCTGCGGTCGATCTGGCCGACGAGAGGACCGTCGGCCCCCCGGTACACGGGAACCCCGGAGATACCGGCACTCTCGAGCACCTTGAGGGTGTTCAGCGTGGTGACCTCGATGGGACAGTTGCCGGCGACAGTGGTGACCGCGATCAGGTTCAGATCTCGATGGAGGGCGCCGACGAGCAGGGCGATAGCATCGTCAGAACCCGTGTCGCAGTCGATGATCAGATCTTCCGACACTCGCCCTCCACCCCCGAAAACTCTCCCCTGTGAGGCTATCACTTCCGGCGCCGGCAAGGGCTTGGGAGCACCCCGGGAGTGCCGTCCCGAGGGCAATCCGGCTGCCGGGAGAGCGCCGAAGAGCCCGGACAAAAGAGGGCTCGCTCGCTAATCGACAACTCTGGCGCCGGTGGCTCGCCGGGCGTCGAACCTCGTTAGATTGTTTTTTTTAGCACTCTCTAAGAATCGATGGACGCCGATCTCGGGCCAGGGTTATGGTTGGCCCATCCTTTGATCGAGAAATGATGGCAGGCATCCCAGCCTATCCGACAGGAAACTGCGTTCCCCGAGTACTCCCGCGCGGGACGCTCCGGAAGCCGATCGCAACGCTCTCGTCGGGCTCCTCTATCCGCTATCACGCTCGGCGGGAGGTATAGCCAGGTAAGTGCGGTCCGCGTCAGGTGGACGGGCACGATTGAGGGGAGGCCCAGGGCCATGTGGAGCAAGAGGAAACTGAGAGCCGCTACGTTTGCGGCTTTGGCGCTAATGCTGGTCATGTCGGCATGCGCGGAGGAGGAGGCCGCTCCCGAGGAACCTGCGGAGACTGCGGCCACCGCCGCGGCCACCACCGCGGCTGCTGCGCCCGCCACGGAGCCGGACGGGTGCGCCGAGATCATCACGCTCCGGCTGCTCCGGTGGCAGGGCGACACGCTCGACATCGCCATCGCGGACTACATGGAAGCGGAACCCTGCGTGGAGATCGCGGTCGAGGAAGTGCCGTTCGGCCAGCTCTACGAGAAGATCAGCATCGTGGCGACATCGGACGATCCGCCCGACATCCTCCTCTACGACGGGCCCTTCACCCAGTCCTACGCGGAGGCCGGGATGCTGCTACCGCTCGATGACTACATCAGCGACGAGCACCTGAATGACATCCTCGAGGCAACCCGCTCCGAGCACAGCTACCAGGGCGTGTTGTACTCGCCCGGGCTGGAGCAGTCGGCGATGGCCCTCTTCTACAACAAGGACATGACCGACGCCGCGGGTATCGAACCGCCGCAGAACATTGCGGATGCCTGGACGTGGGAGGAAGCCGTGGCGGCCTTCCAGAAGATCCAGGACGAGGGGATCGCGGAGTGGGGCCTGGCCCCGTCAGCCTTCGGCGACGGCACGCCCGGTTTCGCCTACCGGGACCTGATCATGACCAGGTCGATGGGGGATCCCAACGCTGCCATGGGCTCGTCCGCCTACCAGACCTTCTGGGCCCTGTCCGGTGACGGATGCACGGTGGACGGATACCTGAACACGCCTGAGGCGATCGAAGGCTTGGAGTTCTACGCCAAGATGTTCAACGAGTGGGAGATCACCCCGAAGGTCGGGATCCCGAACGCCCTGCTCGACGGGACCGCAGCGTTCGGCCTGGAGCCGCCCTTCGTGGCGGGAGTCCTGGAGGCCAACGCCGACTTCGAGTGGGGGATCACACCGGTGCCCTACTTCAACACGCCCTTCACCCATACGGGCAGCGTCACGGTCGGCGTCAGCGCCAAGACGAAGTATCCGGACGAGGCGGCGGCGTTCGTGATGTTCGCCACCAACCCGGAGCAGTCCAAGAAGTACTCCGACAACTACCAGTCGCTGCCGGTCCGCCAGTCCATCCTGGATCAGCAGACGTTCTTCGAGGTGTACCCGCAGAGCATCTTCGCCGAGTCGCTCGCAGTGGCCGGGCAACCGCGGCCCCCGACCCCGGCGTTCACCCAGTACGAGCAGATCGTGACCACTGCTCTGGGAGACATCGCCCTGGGTGCCGACCCGCAGGAGACCATGGACCGGGCCGTGGCCGAACTCGACCCGATCCTGGCGCGATACTGCTAGGAGAGCATCGATAGCCTGAATCCCCGCATGCCCGGCAGCACCACCTGCCACGGCATGCGGGGTTAGGCGGTGGAGTAGGCAAGGGCCGAGCGTATGAATATCGGCAGCTACGTCGGTCACTCTCCCGCGGAGGTGGCGATGTAGCTTGGGGTCGCCTCTGTTTCCCTCAATCGCGGATGTCAATCGGGAATGAGCACCCCTGAGGTCCGGTACATCTCTCTCGGTCCATTCCCACTAGGGACGAATTGTCACAGAGCCTCGGTACATTCAGTCGAGTAGGTAATGGTGTTGCATCCCCGACGGAGATACGCCGCGTGGCACGCAAGAATGGTGTGACTTCAGGGTCGTCAAAGCGTCTGTCGCTGTTGAAGGTCCCGTATGGTGACCGGAACGGTGAACTGGTTCACGCATCAGGTAAGGCAGGGCCTGGCGTGCGGTTGTGTTTGTGTCGAGTGCGGGGGTCGCCTCGTAGCCAAGGGAGGGCCGAGGACCAGACCCCACTTCGCCCATCACAGTTCGGATCGGCATTGCGACGGTGAGACGCTTCTGCACCGTCTGGCTAAGCGACTTCTAACTCAGCGGATAAAAACCGGAATCACAACGGGCCGTTCCGTGAACGTTGAGTGGGGCTGCCCCCGCTGCGAGCGCGAGCACAAGTCCGACCTGGTGCGAGGCGCGGCGAGTGCTGCTGTCGAGCATACGATACGGACTGCACAGCGCACGATCAGGCCCGATGTGACAGTGCTCGACGCATGTGACGAACCTCTGACACTTATCGAAGTCATCGTCAGTCACTCTCCGGACAAGCCCGTGTACGACTTCGCCCATGCGAACGGGATCGGACTAGTTGAGTTCCAGATCAGCGCGGGCGAAGAAGTCGCGGCATTAGAGCATTCACGAATTCTGCGGCCAGCAAGAGCCACACTCCGCTGTCTAACACCCAGCTGCTCAACCTGTGCCCACCCGATAGCCAACGAGCCAGTCCGATACTCCCTCCACGTGGTAACAGCCCCCTGCTGGAAGTGCGGCAGGGACATGAAGTTAGCCCTCTGGGAAACCGAAGGGGGCGAGTTACACGACTATCTAGGGGGGGATGTGTTCGGACCATCTGGCCTCCGGTACGGCATAACAGTGGAGGATGGCGAGGGGCCGGACACAGCAGAACTCTCGCTAGCACGAACGCACGGCGTCGTTATCAAACGCCAGTACAGCCGAACGATGGGAGAGTCCTATCTCGCCAACACATGCACAGCATGCGGCTCATTCGTAGGAGCGAACCACGAACGAGACTACGCCGACCTACTCAGCCCCTCGACGCGGATAGCCACCTATTCACGCTGCGAACACTGCGGATGCGGGACTTGCGACTGCACGGGCCTCAAGACACCTCCCGCCCGCACGCAGGCGAACACCCGCCCGAGATCGCATCCGCCCCAGCGTTCCATTACCCGAATCAGGTGTGGCCACTGCAAAGACAGCCACCCGACGACTGAAGAAGTGAGAGCGTGCTCGCTCGCCCACGCACCCCCCGGCCGAACGAAAAGTGGGAACGCGGGCGGCGCGCTCTAGTTAGGTCTGTAATTCCCGTCGAAAACGCGGTCAAGCACCGCGCGTCGCTCTGCCAGGGCATCCGGGCCTATGCCGCTACGTCAGGTTTCCCCGGAGTCGGCGCGCATCGCCTCGATCATGGCGCGCAAGTCGTCGGGCGTTAATGCGGCAGGCGGGGTCTCCCCGGCTGCGAGTGGCTGCTTCAACGAGCGTTCGGCGGACAGGAAGGCATCGTCGTATTCCGAGAAGTCGAAGCCGGGATCGACCGGAGGGTCTGACTCGTCGAGGTGAGTCCAGTCCCGAGAACCCATTGCCTCTCCATCCGTCGGGTTTCCGACGTAGAGTAGTAATCCATGAGCGCCGCGGATAGAGGCATCGATGGGTTGATGTCGCAACCCGGCACCGGATTCCGGGTGTTCATCGACGGTGAGTTCGTGGCGACGGCCCTATTGAGATTCGATGTGGCGAGCCGGACTGCGTCCGCCATCAGGGACGTGCTCCCGCTGGAGGCACCCCTCATGCATGTCACGTGCTCCGGTGAAGGGGTCTTCTTCCCGGTCGACGAAGAGCTGGCGATCGACACGATCCCGGGCAGGGCAGGGTCCGACGGGGTGACGGACGGCGGGGTGGTCGTCCACGGTACCCGGCTGGTCCAACCCGAGAACCTCACCGTCTACCTGTCGCAGGGTGACTTCGTCCTGACTCCCGACAAGGCCTGCATCATCGCCTACGGGAGACGGTGCGTGGTCCGCTCCTATGTCGGCGACCTGCCGAGCAACGCCTTCGCCTACATAAGAGATCCGGACGATCTCGACCGGCTCGAGATGCTCGCCAAACGGACCCTCAATGACGGAGCCAAGACGATCCGGCTCGAACCAGAGGCCACCTCGTGACACCCCGGCCGGACGTCTGGTCCGTCGGGCTGATGATGGTCGACGACCTCTACGTCGAAGGCGAGCCGGGGGCCATGGGACTGCTGGCTGGCGGGGCCGCCTACGCATGCGTCGGAGCCGCCTACGCGGGGGCCCGGGCGGGACTAGTCGCCCGCGCCGGCGCCGGCATCGATCCGGACACGCTCGCCCAACTGGAGCAACGAGGCCTGGTGCTCGAGGTGAAGCAGGTGGCCGCCCCGAGCATCCACGAGCGCGTCTACGTGTCGGCCGCCCGGGAGACGGTGTACGAGTGGGAGCCCGGTTCGGGTAACTATGAAGGCACGTGCCCGAGGCCGAGCGACTTCACGTCGGATCTCGCGCCGGACCAGTGCGTGCACATCGCGCCCATGCCCGTGACGTACCAGGCCGAGTGGGTCGCATTCGCAGCCGAGGCCCGGTCGATGATCGTCCTCGACCCGCACACGGACGACGCCGCCGGCGACCCGGACGCCTACACCAACCTCATACCCGAATGCACCGCCTTCCTGCCCAGCGCGCTGGAGAGCGAGCGCCTGGCCGGGCCGGACCACGAGCAGGCGGCCCGGGACTACGTAGCGGCGGGCGCCCGCATGGCCGCGGTGAAGCTCGGCCGCGAAGGGTGCGTGGTGGCCACCGCTACCGACGTGACCCACATTCCGGCCCGGACAGTCGATCGACCCATGGATACGACCGGCGCCGGCAACGCGTTCTGCGGTGCGTTCTCGGCAGCCGTCGCCCAGGGCCGCAGCGCTGTGGAAGCGTCACAGGTAGCAGTGCGAGCCGGAGCCCACATGGTTCGGCACGCCGGCACCGTCGCAGCTCTCGACGCACTGCCGTCGAAACCCTGCTCAGCACAATGAGCAGTACCCCGAAGGACCAGACGATGGGTGACCCGATACCTTCCTACAACGGCGCCAACCTGGCGAACCTCGCCGCCGAGCTGGAGATCCGCCTCACCGGCCGGTCCCCGACCCGAGGTCTCCGCCCCGAACTGGCAGAGCTGATCCCCCACACGCGGAACTATGTGCTCGTCATCATCGACGGCCTCGGCGACCTGCAACTCTCCCACCCCGCCGCAGCCACCCTCCGCCGCCACCGTCGAGCCGCCCTGTGTGCTCCGTTCCCCACCACCACCTCCGTCGGGCTGTCCGCGGTGGCCACGGCAATGGCGCCCATGCAGCACGGGGTGATCGGATACACCCAGTGGATGCCCACCCTCGGCACGGTCGTGAACATGCTGTCCTGGGCGGATGTGGCAACAAGGCAGCCCGTCGACTTAGACCCGGCCGGCTTCCAGCCCACTCCCAACCTGCCCGAACGCCTCAGCGCCGCCGGTGTGAGAACGGTGATCTTCAAACCCACCGAGCTGCTCGAGACCCCGGTGAGCAACATGGTCTGCCGCGGCGCCGAACGCCACGGATACAAATCCCCCTTCGACATCCGCCCGCCGGCCGTTTCCGGTGACGGCGACCGCACCCTGACCGTCGTGTACACGGCCCCCGTGGACACAGCCGCCCACGCCTACGGCCAACGCTCGCAGGCCTACAGCGCGGCCCTCTCCCAAACAGGCCAGGTGTGGGAACACCTCAGACGTTCCTTCCCGAGCGACACCACCCTCATCGGATCAGCCGACCACGGCCACTGCGACATCCCTCCCGAAGGCAAGATCTACCTGGAAGAGGACCTCACCGAAGGCATGACATGGTGGGGCGACGGCCGCGTCCTCATGTTCCGCGGACCCCTTGAACCGGTCCACCGCATCGCCCGCCGGACCAACGCCCAGTTCGTCAACGCCGAACAACTACACCATTGGCTAGGCGGAGGATCCCCACATCCCGCCCTCACCGAACTCCCGACCGCAGCCCTCCTAGCCCCACCGGGAACAGTCATCTTCCCCCAACACCTCCCCAGCCCCTACGTAGGCCACCACGGCGGCATCACCCCCCAAGAGCTACTGATCCCCCTGCTAGTCGCCTAGACCCCCACCTGGGTTCCCAGGATCAGGCCGCGGCGAGCTCGGGAAGGTAGGTCGTATAGAAGCCGCGGTCGCGGGTGAGGAAGGCGTAGGCCGTCCGGAGGGCGTGGGCTCCGATCAGAAACCGGTGATGGTCCGTGATCACCGTCCTCGGATCTCGTCCATGTAGTCGTCGGTGTCCTTGCCGCTGTCGAGGATGGCATAGACCCGCTCGACGGGATGCCGGGCCGCAGCCCGCTTGTGGATGAGGAGTCCTCCCTCCGTGGGAGTCAGTTCCACCTCGACGTTGTGATTCAGGCCGAATCGCCCCCGCAGTTTCTTGGGAATCGTGATCTGGCCCCTCTCAGATATGCGCATAACTGCTCCGTCAGAATCCTGGCACGTTATTTCATACTCTACGGTGCAGAGCAACTGACTACGATGCCGCCGCCTCCGGGCCCCGGCTCTCTGCCAGGCGGGTGAGGAGTCCCGTTCGACCACCGGGGGAATCGAACCGTTGCCACGCGTCGGCGAAGACGGCCCGGCGCGTCGCGGCCCTACGGTTCTGGCTGGCGATCAACTGGTCCAGTGCGATGAGTTGGCCCCGGTTGCCGCTGCCCACGGGTAGGCCTTCGGCGTAGCGGCGCAGCAGCCCGCCGGCGACGCAGGCGTCCTGGAACTCGCCCAGCACATCCTGGAGTTCCTTCAGCCGGGTGGTCTCCGCTTTGAGCAACTCCCCGTAGGTCGGACGGAAGAACTCGAGTAGGTAACGCAGCTGCTTGCATCGGATCCTCAGCGCATGCAGCGACTCGTCGCTGGACGCGCATGTGATCTCACGCCCACGGCGCAGCACCCCTCGGTAGCGCTTACCGATGAGCAGCTGGGCGGCCTTGCCGACCGTGATCGAACCCAGGGTCTCCATAACGCGTGCGGACGGACCTCGTTCGAGCCGCTCCGCGAAGCCCTCCTTCAGACGCCCGTACCTCCGGCTGGCCAGGCAGTCCAGCAAATACCTTCGCTCCTCCTGCCACCGATCGGCTAGATACTGCTGGTAGTCGTCCAGGTGCGCAGCATCCTCCTCAGTTATCTCGGACAGGAAGTGTGGGAGGTTCCCCCTGGCGACGTCGAGGTCCCGCACACCTCCGAGAACGGCCGCGAGCCACTTGAACTCGCCGTTGAACGAACGGATCGAGGCGGGCAGCACCTTCTTGAAAGCTCGAAGCGCGGAGCGGAGGCGGCGCGTGGCCACCCGCATCTTGTGCACCCCTTCGGGGTCCAGACCCTCCCAGGCCCTGGGCTCCTGGGCAATCATCTCCTCGAACAGCTCGAGCAAGCGGCCATAAGCCAAATGGATGGCCGGATCGCCCGGTGCGGGCGCCCGTTCCCGCAACATCTCCACAAACGGGCTGCTCGCCGGCAATCCCAGATGAGAAGCACGCGGGGGCGACAGGCCCGCCGTCTGTAAACCCCGTTCGAACTTTCTGAGCCGGGCCGCCAGAAGACCGAACCGTTGCTGTGTCTCCGCGGCCAGCCGCTGGAGCGACTTTTCCTCACCCTCCTTCAACTCCATCTCCAGCTCCACGAATGTCATGTGGCCCGGCGCCGGCTTCTTGACCGGGCCAACTGAGGTGATGGTCGTCCGATCGATCCCCACTTCCACCAACGCACCATCGGGCAGCCGGATGTCGAAGAGCCGACGGTGCGTCCGCACGCGGAAGAGGCTCCGCAGGTCCCCCGACCGGAGACCGCCGGCTCGGTCACCGACATGCTCGGCAACCAGAGGGTGACTGCCGTCCTGCGGAAACGCCGGGACCCGGCGCTCGACCTCCCGGCGCCTCTGCACGACCCCGTCCCCCAACCTGAAGGACTTCAGCACCATGCTCTTGTCCCCCGAGCGGTCACGCCATCGATAAGCCCACCCCTTCCTGAAGAGATCCCAGCCAGGAGCGTCCCAATAATCATCCACCACATCCACGACCGAGGCCGACCGCACTTCATACGAGTCAAGAGAGTCGATCAGATCGCCAATCTGGGCGGTGTCCTCGATCAGGAACTTAGCCTCGACCTCCGGATGAGCCCCCTCAATCGGAAACGGAGTGCCCTCGCCGGACGTGCCATCTCCCGGCGACTCCGGGACCGATCCCAGCCGTGAGACCATGGCGCGGTCTCCTGTTCCGACACGCACCGAGTTTAAGGCTTGGGGCACGTAGGCTGCATCGTTCCCACCACTGGACAGACGCCACGGCCGATTGCGAAGCGCGGGCTCTAGCATCCAGACAGCATCGTCGCCATCTCGGACGGTCGCCCGCACCGCTCGGGGATGTCGGTAGAATCGCCGGACACCAAGGAGGTACCAAATGACTCAGCCACAGTGGATCAGTTCCTCCCACCACAAGCATCGTGTCCCGACGCAAGCACGGCTGCCCAGGACTTTTGACCGCCTCGCACGAAGACTACCGTGTAGGTAGCCGACGCACAGGTGACATCATTGGCTAATCCGACATGGAGATTCCCCTCGAGAAACGGCGGAATTGACTATGTCAATGATCCTTCGAGCACCCATTTCAGTGATGCTCCCGTCGCGAAGCTTGTCCGTGAACTGATCCAGAACTCCCTGGATGCCAAACTCGACGGATTCGATGGTCCCGTCACTGTCACGTTCTCTGAGACCACCGTGAAGCGTGAGCTGATAGGCGGAGTTGTCCTACAGCGTCATCTCCAGTCCTGCCTGGAGAGGGCCACTGCCGACGACAGGCCGGACATGGTGGACACCTATACGAACGCGCTATCAGTCATCCGGCGGCGAGACATTCCCTGTCTCAGAGTACAGGATACAGGCACCATGGGTTTGAACGACGCTCGCTGGAAGGCGTTGGTCATGCAGGAGGGAGCGGTCAGCAAGGGTGGCGGAGCTCCTGGAGGATCGTATGGGATCGGCAAGAATGCCATCCTGAACGTGTCCGATCTCCAGACTGTCTTCTACAGCACTCGCTTGGTGGAGGGTCGGAGGGGTCTTGTTACCAAGTTCCAGGGGAAGGCAACCCTCACGGGTCATTCCGACCCTAATGGTTCAGACGACGACCTTCAACACATTGGCTTCTACAACCGACAGGGAGCTGGGCCCATTATGGGCAAAGACATTCCTGAGTTCTTCCAACTGGTGGCTACGGGAACCGGTGTGTTTATCATGGGCTTTAACCCACACTCTTCGGATTGGGTGGCTCAGGTGGCAACCGCGGTCATCGAGAACTTCTTCTATGCCATCCACCGCCAGACCCTGATCGTCCGAGTCGTTCCTGACGAAGGACGCCCAGTCAAGATAGATCACCAGACAATCGACTACCTCTTTAGCCGACTCAAGCCCATAAACCGAAACGCGGTTCACTACTATAGGGCAATCAGGGATCTTCCGGAGGAGGACGTCGAAGTTACCAGGCGATTCAGGAAGTTGGGTTCCCTCCGAGCATATATCGTTTTCGCAGAAGGGTCACCTAGAAGAATCGCTCATATCAACCGCAACGGCATGCTGATAACTGATAGCAGGGAGCAGAAGGTCAATCCGCTTGCGCCTCGTGGAAGGAGCCTGTGGCCAGACTATGTAGGTGTGATTGTGCCAGACTCAGACGCTGGCGATCTGTGGCTAAGAAGAATGGAAAACCCGAGTCACGATTCGCTTTCCTCCGGACAGCTCCGGAGTGAAGAAGACCGTCGTGAAGCGGACAGGCGAATGAAAACGGCGCGTCGGGTGCTAAGGGACATCATTGACCACAAGGCCGAGATAGGCAGCTACGGAGAGGCCTCCAACATTGACGAACTCGCCGGGATCCTACCTGATCAGGATGACACCGATGGTGATCGAGTCCTGAAGACCCAGGTCATAGAGACTCGGATCACTTCATCGAACGTTGTTGAAGTGGCAGGGGATGCCAACGACGAGGGCGGAGGAGAGGGAGACGATCGAGGGGCCGGAAGCGGTGGCGGACGTAACGGTACTGCGGAGGGGCGAGGAGCCGGTGCGGACGGCAGCAGACCGGTAAGGCGCAGAGACACCAGGGTATTACTGCGGAGGGTGAGATACATCCCGCTCTCCTCGCGTGAGGCTATTGTTGCCTTCAATCCGATCTCAGATCCCCCACGAGAGGTTCGACTATCACTGATGCCCGCCGGAACCGATCTCGACCTCCGTAGGGCCCGGCCGGTCGCAATCACCGAGGCGGCAACGATCGGAGAGCATGAGGAGCCTCTCCCGGTCAGTGGTGGAACCATTGTCTTCACGCCTGATTCCGACGATAGGATGACAGTCAGGGTCACTGCTGATGGCAACTTGGATCGCCAAGCTTTCAGACTGAGATGAGCACTTGGAACCAGAGATTGTTGCCCTATCCATTGTTGGCGCCGTGGACAGAGGACTACGAGCACTCCGCATTCAGTGTCGAGGTTCCCGAGGCAGTTCTCAAGAGTGGCAGCCAGGTCACAATCGGTCTTGCTTTCCATCTCCACTCGGACACCCTGCGCGGCTTGATTGAAGAGGACGAGGCCAGGTATGTGGTAGAGGTTTCCTGTCGAAGGACTTTTATGCGGAGCACACACGTAGCTTCTGAGTGCGACACGCTTCTCTTAGATGCCAGCGACTACGAAGAGGAGATACTGATCACACCCTATGTCGCATCCACGAGAGCCCTAGAAGAATTCAGATCGGCCGAACATGCCTCGGAGTGGCGTGACCACAGACCCGAGGGCTTCAATGTCCCGATTGCCGGGATCCTGGCTGTCGGCAACAACACGCCCATTATTCTAAGAGATTCTGCGGTGAACTCCGTGATCGACCTCATTGGCAATCCCAAGATACCTGAAGGTACCTTCGACGTTCAACTTGATGACGAACGGATCAAGATCCACGTACCGTCCGCGGAGAAGGAGAAAATCGAGGCCGTTCGGGCCAGACGGGGTAGCGGCGTGGAGTTCGCGGCTCTGTTTCCTGGGCTGTACCTTCACGCAGTTGCGGAAGCGCTCAGGAACTTATCAGAGTACAACGATACCCGTTGGGCATTCACAATGCGTAACGCCCTGGACAGTCTTGTCCAGGGCGACCTCGACACAGAGTTGCTCCGGGACAATGCGCTTAGGTACGCCCAAGATCTAATGGAGCAGCCGGTCGGGCTGTTTCTCACTGCCGCGATGCGTTCAGACGAAGAGGATTAGCTTAAGATGACCGACAAATACGCTGTCTATCGGCTAACCCAGGAAGCGTACGATCAACTCCGTCTGGTAGCAGATGAGAACCCGGAATCCTATTTGGACCCCGAGATTGACTTCGCTGAGATCCTACGCGAGCGGAGCGTTTCTGATCCATTCGAAGAGACGTCGGTCACCACCGATAGGCCGATCGCTCTCAATCCTGTTGGCGAGGGCGAGATTCCGAACCGCGCAGATATACAGGCGCTTGAGTTCTACAGGTCATTCCAAGGAATGAGTCCGAGTAAGGCCACTGACGAGCGGTTATGGGCTTGGACGACCCACTTCCGTCTTCATGCCTACAGCCTCAAACGCTGGCGACGCCCGTCTAACATCAACTTAAGGAACTACGTCCGCTCTCACTGGTTCAACTCTGGTTCTACTGATGCTCTTTGGCGGCACAATACGGCTTCTAGGACTTGGTGGATAGCACACACTGCTATCAAGGCGGCGCGCGGTTCCGGCGGCGCGTTCACTGCAGAAGAAGCGTTGACACTGTTCGCCAACACCGCGGTCTTCTATCACATTCCCATGTACTTCAACTTCACACGCGAGCCCACTGTCCTGGCCGAGGTCGTGCGTGCGATTCTCTATGAGGCAGAGGGTATCAGCGCCGAAAAGGGCATGTACGCCATGCTCAGAGAACTGAACCTGATGGGTGGTACACAGATCCTTCCGTTGCTTTCGCGTGAGTTACTACGTGACAGGATCGTCGACAATGTGGAGCGGCTCATGTCCGACCCCAACATGGTGAGCGATCGCTCGAAAATCCGTAACCGCACGCCATTCAGATCCCTCAGCCTCGGTGCTGGCGTGCAGTCGACCGTGCTAGCGCTTATGGCAGAACGAGGTGATTACGGCCTTCCAAAGCCGGATGTGGCCATTTTTGCTGACACCGGCTGGGAGCCCCCTAGCGTCTACGAGCACCTAGACTGGCTTCAGGAGCAGTTGTCGTTCGAGGTGGTACGCGTCAGCGCCGGTAACATCAAAGATAACATCCTCAAGGGTACCAGCCCGGATGGCAACAACTACCTTGGGATACCCGCCTTCCTGATCAACGCTGATGGCAGCACTGCGTTAGCCGCACGACAGTGCACTACGAAGTATAAGGTCCGGCCCATTAATCGATACCTACGAACCAGACTTGGTTTTTCTCCCGGTCGCCGTGCTCCTAAGCATATACAAGTCGAGATATGGCTGGGTATAAGCGCCGATGAAGTGCTGCGGCAGAAGCAAAGCCGACACGAGTGGGCCACTAACCGTTATCCTCTCATTGAACTTGGCTTCAGTCGTTCACAGTTGCTTAAGTGGTTTACCGAGCACTACCCAGGACGTTATTTGCCTCGGAGCTCTTGTATAGGGTGTCCGTACCGAACCGACGGCGAATGGAAGTGGCTTAAGGTACAGGATCCCAAGTCATTCGAGGAGGCACAATTCATAGATCGTGCGCTCCGAGAGGTCCCTATTGTTAGAAATGCTATCGCACGCAAAGGGTCAGCCTTTCTCCATAAGTCTCGGATCCCATTGGCAGACGTCGACTTCGACGATGCCACCGATTATGACTCCTATATGGCTGAGGAATGCGAGGGTCTCTGTGGAATTTGATTCCCTTCGTCTCGGTTTGTCGGGCGTTTCTCAGAAGTGTAGTGAAAGCGATACCGCCGACCCTGGTGTATGCAGTCGAGCCGTGTCTAGTCCCTGTCCGTTCAGCGGTTCCTATGTATTTTAAGGTTACTGCGCGTACAATTGTCCAGCTAGGAGCGGAACTGATCAGTTCCGATAGTATTGCCTTCTATGAGCTAATAAAGAACGCTTTCGACGCTGGCTCAAGGACGGTCTTCATAGATGTTCATGTACGGATGGATCACGGTACATATCTTTCGCACGTGGACGCGATCAGGCGCGCCGTAGATGAGGGGACAACGACTCTAGACTATCACAGAGCGCGCATTCTGAGCGACGTTGACTCTGCAGCTCCAGAGGTGGATCAGTTCATTGAGAGCATAAGGAGAGCCAACTCTCTCTCGATGCTCTCTCGGCGCCTGGAAGAAGCTAACTATATTCAGATCACAGACCGGGGCCACGGCATGTCAAGCAAGGACCTGGAGAACGTCTATCTTACCGTTGGGACTCCGCATCGCCGTCTCCAGAGAAGTACACAGTCGCGTTTGACGGTGCCAGATGTTGCAGCTATACCCGGTAGCTTGCGACCCATTCTCGGAGAGAAGGGCCTGGGCCGACTGTCTGCTATGAGGCTGGGCTGGCGGCTTGACGTCTCTAGCACCACAGAGGGTGAGCTTGGCTGGAATCGACTACACGTCGACTGGCGGCAGTTTATGGACGACAACCTTATGGTCGAGGATATTCCAGTGTCCCTGGCGAAAGGTGCTGTCAAGCTAGATCCGCGCGCAGCAGGCACCCGCCTTCGTATTTGTGCCTTAGCCTCTCGATGGTCACCGAGCAAGCTTCGAACGATAGCTCGAGATGAATTCAGCAAACTGACCGATCCATTTACGCCAAACTCACGTTATCCTATCAATCTCAGATATAACAGACGAGCCGTGCCGCTCAAACGCTTCGATGATATACTATTTGATTTCGCTCACGCCTCTGCTGAGGCCCACTATACCATCGGCGAGGAGGGCCCACGCTTTGTCGGTACGGTCAAGTACAGGACGTATGACAGGCAGCGAAGTTTTCTATTGGACACAGCAGCACTATTCAGCATCGCAAAGCCACCGTCGCGGAATGAGCTGGAGTCATTAGGCCCTTTCTCGGTGAGATTCTACTGGTACAACCGCCGCATTCTGTCAGCTATTGAGGGTATCGGCGATCAGAGGGCAGTACGGAATCTAGTGGACCTTTGGTCCGGCGGTTTAAAGGTGTATCGAGATGGATTCCGGGTCAATCCTTATGGTAGCCCTGATGACGATTGGCTCGACATTGATAAGAAGGCGCTTGCGTCCGCCGGCTACAAGGTGAACCGACGTCAGATGATCGGTGTGGTCGCGATCTCTTCCCTAGATAATCCGGCCCTTTTGGACCAGACGAACCGCGAAGGATTGAGGGATTGCCCGGAGAAGGAATTACTTGTCCGTCTTCTCCAGCACTTGATAGTTTCAGAGTTTCGAACGTTTCTCAGCACGGTGGACGAGGAGGTGAAGCCGAAAATACCTTCAAGCTTCGAGGACCTCGAACAACGGGTGGAGGACGAAGAACGACGGATTCAACACAACCTGAGAACTCTCTTGGAACGGTACCCTGAGGTCAAAAAGGATCGAGGTCTTGTCCGCTCATTGAATGCGGCAATAGGTAAGATAAGACAACTGATGGATGAAGCATCCAGTCTGGCGGAAAGCTACGGTGCCGGACACTCACAACTTACCAACCTGGCCGGCATCGGCTTGATGCTCGAAATCATAGCGCACGAGCTGAACCGGGCTACTTCACATACATTGAGAATCATTGCGGACGCCGACCATCGCCAAGTAAGTAAGGAACTTGGTAGCCTGCTGAGGACGCTTGGTGCTCAAATGGAGACCATCCAGAAGCGGCTACGGATCTTGGATCCACTCAGCACGGCTGGAAGGCAGCGCAGGGAGACATTCGATCTCGTATCCTGGCTGAAATACATACTCGATGCGCATACTGATCAGTTCGCCCGACATGGTGTACATGTGCGGTTCCAAGTGCTTCCAGACGGTGTATCACCGAGCATGAGCGTCTTTATGGTTAAAGGCATGTTTGTTCAGATTCTAGAAAACTTGTTGTCCAACTCTCTGTATTGGCTCAAGATAGCAAGGCGTCTAGATTCTGCCTTTTCGCCCGAGATACACGTCACTTTGGATAAGGGTGAGAAGGTACTCACTTTATCCGACAACGGTCCAGGTATACCGAAAGAGCGCAGAGATCAGGTATTTCAGCCGTTCTTTACGACGAAGCCTCCTGGCGAAGGTCATGGGCTGGGACTGTATATATCGAGAGAAATCGCCCGGTACAACGGTGCAAGGCTAGTGTTGTCTGATGACGAGATGCCAAGCAGCGAGAAACTCAACAAATTTGTGCTAGAGCTAGGAGTCAAGTAGTTGAAATGAACGTTTCCGAAACGACCGCAGACTTCCTTCGAACCCGACTGGCGACGGCCGGTATCAGTGTTGCGTTGGTCATGGATGATGCCTTCAACACTCCAACACGCGAAAGCGTCCAGGATGAGGTCGTAGACTTCTGGAATCCGATTGAACGTGATGAGATGTTGTTGGGGGAGCTGCAGTCGTTGGGTTGTAACTCCAACTCCGAGGATGACATAACGGACGAAGTCGTATCGCTCCTCTGGTCCAGACGAGGGCAATCTACTAATCTTATTGATCATGCTAACAGGACGTTATTTAGTAGTACGATTTCGTCGCGTAAAGAAGTCGACGACATAGCAGATGCTCTCGGTATGCTCGGACTCAGGGTTCAGAGGTGTGGTACCGATGTTGCTGGTCAATCGCCCAGTGGTGGCTTGGTGTTCATGGACTACTATCTCGGTAATCCTCTGGATCGGTACTCTCGGACTATGGCCGTGCAGAAGGTTCGGGACCTTTACCATGGTGGGCACGAGGGTACGGAGAACCTTTCATAATTCTCATGTCGTCGGTTTCGGATGTCATAGATGAAGCCGATCGGTTTCGGCACGATTCCGACTTGCTCGGTGGTTTGTTTGACTTTGTATCCAAGGACGAATTACTAGATCCGGGAACGTTTGTGATCAAGATGGCGTGTTGGGCTGTTAATATGCCGCTCCGTCACGAAGTACAGAGGTTCGTTGAAGTTCTCAGCTCTTCAGTTCATGATAGAGCTGAAGCCTTTATGCGGCGTGTGAGATCGCTTACAATCGAGGACTATGCCTTCCTGCAATCACTGAGTCTGCAGCCTGATGGACATGCTCTAGGTGACTATGTACACTGGCTTTTTGGTTCTCTGCTTGTCTACGACCTTCTCGAAGACAACGAACAATTCACAGCTGCCAAGAGTAAGATTAACGAGCTGGTGGCTGAGGCGCAGCCTCCAAATCACTTGTTTCCGTCGACCCAACTGGCTGAAATGTACAGTATTGCGATAGCAGAGCAGGGTTTGGGGGAGATTCAGCACTATCCTCGGATTGGTGGGAGCGTAGTGCCGGAGGAAGGGGACAATGGGCTCGGGGGAGTAGGTGGGGGCGCCGCGCCAGACCTACGGATTACGCCGGTGTCACAGTTACCGTGTTTGAGACTAGGCGATCTGTTGGTGAATAGCGATACGGATCGCGTATTTATGGTCGCGACACCTGATTGTGACCTTCAGTTTGCCGTTGGTAGTGAGAGAGTCCCGGATGAGGCAGAATCGGTATTGTTGATCCCTGGTCGGTTGCGGACTCTAGGCGATGACGCAAGGTCGAGGGACAGTATGGTCACTGAGCCGTACTTACACAAAGGCGAACGGTGTCGTATCGTGTGGGATCGAAAGAAAATTGTTACTGTGCCAATATACGAATTCCTCGATTGGTCGGCGAGCGAGGGGTATTCTAGGCCAGCGAGGATTCGTCTCCCTTACGCTGTGAAGATCCAGCAGGAATTCGTCTCGAGGTTGAGTAGAGTCGGTATTCCTGTAGTCCCTCCGATACAATATAGTGTTCCGGTTGAAGTCTTCGAAGGCCTTGATGATACTTGCAAACCGTTGGGACGCCCAATGGACTTAAGGGTCACGGTTATTCGCACGGGCAGTGGTAATTATTCATTTGTCGTGGCTCCGAGTGGTATCAAAGATCTCTTGGACACATTGAAGAAGCTCATAGACAAATACACGGAGGTGGCGGCCTCGGCTGGTGGTCGAAGATATGCTCAACTGACTAGCAAAATAGGCAGGTTGCAGCGCTGTTTGGCCGAGCCGGAGAGATTCGCACTGATGCTCGAGGAACGCAAGGAGCTACCAAAATCGGGGAAGGCGAAGGAATTAATAGGCTCTACGATTGGCCTGCACAGGGGTGGAGTGCTCGGTGACCGCTGCAGAAACCGCCACGTTATTTGTTTGAACATGGTCGACGACTGATTGCACGGAGCGTCCAGCGTATACGCCGTAAAGACGGCTTGCGCTCCAGAGCGAATCCTTGAGGGGGACACGACCGCGCAATCCTTCGGGACGCATCCAGAGTCACTCACACGAATCCCATTGAGCAGATGACCCTTGGCTCGGTGCGGGTTGTTGAGGTGTCTGGGTGTTCGCAGAGCATCTCTTCCCGGTGAAGACCTACGATCAGGGCTGCCAGGTCTGCTGGGGTTCTTTCGCGGACGGCGAGGGCGAGGGTTTGTAAAGCGGAGGGTTGGAGGGGGAATTTTCGGAGGTCCTCCAGTGCGGCGCCGAGTTCCTCGTCGGGTGCCAGGAGGTCTAGCTGGGGGCTCGATTTGTAGGTCTTCAGTTTCTCATAGCAACGGCCCCGGACTCCGGTTGGTACCACTGCTACCTTCTCGGGAGGTGTGGTTAGGGGTCCGTCGAAGGCTGCGGCTACCAGGTCGTGGTGGTCTGTCAGCGGAGACCGGGGCGGGGTGTCGGGCTCGCACTCGGCCATCCGGAGGGCCTCTTGGGGGCTGATCGTGCCGGCCGCACCAGAACGGTGGACAACGGCGAACGCGTCAGACTCCGTCACTGTCTGGGAATGCACTAGTACACCTGGCGAGCCGGGGGTGCCTGTGCCGTCCGGGGCGGATTCGAGGGTGGCATAGATAACGCTGGGCATAGCCTCGACCCGCTTGGCCAACTCGGGATGATCGCGTTCGGCGGTACGCCAGATCTCGTAGGCCATCGACACGGGGTCCACCTCGTCGACACCGCCCAGGTCCCATTCGGAGTGCTCGTCGAAGAGGCCGGCTACAACTTCGCGCTCCCGAGCATCGCCTAGGAAGCGCTCGTCGGACCCCAGCAACCGCGCGTTTTCCTCCAAGCGATCGCGGATGCGGCTGCGTAGGTCGATCTCCTCCTCCACCGAGGCAGCAGGGAGCAAGGTGTAGAGCACCACTTGCTCAGCGGCTTGGCCGATACGGTCTACCCGGCCCGCCCGCTGTACGAGTTTCACGATGGCCCACGGCAGGTCGTAGTTCACGACGATGCGGGCGTCCTGGAGGTTCTGTCCTTCCGACAGCACATCCGTCGAGATCAGAACCCGCAGCCCCTTCTCATTCTCGTCCAGGCCGAACGGGTGAGTACCCGGAGAGAAGCGGCGCGCCAATTCGGTGGCGTTCCCTGTTTGGCCGGTCACCATGGCTACGTCTCGCACGCCCCGCAGTTCGAGCGCCCTCAGGACGTAGGTGGCGGTGTCCGTGTATTCGGTGAAGACCAGCACCTTTTCGTCCCCGTGTCGTTCCAACACGATCCTGGCCAGGGTGTCGATCTTGCCGTCCGTGGCCTGGTCCCAGCGCCCGAAGCGTTCCAGCATCTTCTCGATGCTGTCGATGTCGTCGGTCAGGTCCGCCAGGAACCCGTCATTGAGATGCTCGGGGCCTAGCCATCGCAACTTCGGTGGAGGGCTGAAGACGAGTTGCTGGTAGGCCTGCTCAGGTGTGAGCCCGAACTCATCGTCGCCGAAGATGCCGTCGTGTTCCGTGCCCGAACCCAGGTCCCAGACAGCCCTGTCCAGCGGTCCGACGGGAATAGGGCGGTCTTGCTCCATCGCGTGGAGGAATACCCGGTCGCGGAGTAGGTGGCGGCGCAACGTGAGCAGGAATGCGGGGCCGGAGGATGACAAGCGCTTGAACATCATCACCCGGTTGAACCCGTCGAGGGTCCCGCGGGCTGCTCTCCGCAGGTCACTGATGAGTTGCTCCTCGTCTTCGTCGGCGGGCTCGGCGCCGGTTAGGTACTTGTGCAGGGAGTAGCGGGGGCGCTTCAAGTTCTTCACGGCGTCGAGCGTGGTGTCGGACAGCATCTCGATGGCCGGGTCCGTGGGTGTCAAGGCCCGCTCGACAGGCCGCGGTATTCGCTCGGGGAAATAGAACCTCGTCTTGTCACCGAACGTCAGGAACTTCCGCCCCCGGCGATCGGTCCCCGCATAGTTGTCCTCGATGAAGCGCCGGGTGCGGCGCACCATGAACTGGGACATGAGGGTCTGCCAGTCCTCGAGATGCTCTGAACGGCGGAACGCGACCAGCGATGAGGTACGGCCCTCGCATTCAATGGAGAAGAGGTCCTCGCCTCTCTCGGCGATGGCGAGGTTCGGGCGGATGCCTAGGTCGGCGTGTTCGTCTACGAACAGGGATAGTTGGCCGTTCAGGTCATCGAGGCTCTTGTTGTAGGGCGTGGCAGATAGCAGCACGACCTTCGAGTCGTTGTCCGAGATGTAGCGCCGCAACGCCTGGTGGTCGATACGCCCCGGGTTGCGGAGGTTGTGGGATTCGTCGACCACTACTAGCCGGTGCCGAGTCATCTGAGGCAGCTTCCGGGCGGCCATCGACAGCGACAGCACCTTCCCATGAAGTCTGTACTTGCTTTGGTACGACTCCCACATGGGCACGAGATTCTTCGGACATACGATGAGGGTCTCCCAGCCGTGGTCCTCCTGCAGGAGGCGGGCGATGGCCGTGGCCACCATCGTCTTGCCCAGACCGACCACGTCCCCGATCATCACGCCGCCCCGATCGAGCACGATGCGCGCCGCGATCTTCACCGCCGCTTCCTGGAACTTCAGGAGCTGGCGAGCCATCGAGGCGGGCAGGCCGAACTGGATCAGTCCCTCCCGTGCCTCTTGTGACAGGTGGTAGGCCATCTTCAGGTATACGAGGTACGGCTCGAGCGGCGTAGCTCCGGCCCATGAACCGTCGATCAGCCTCACCAACTCGGGATTGACCGGCACCGTGAACGGATCGTTCCAGCGCTCGTCGAACCAATCAGCCAGCTTCTCCGTGGACATGATGTCGGTGACATCCACGTTGAGTTCGCCCTGATCCCTCAGGCCGGCCTGTGTCAGGTTGGACGACCCCGCATAGCCCACCCGCGGAACCGGCACGTCATCGCGGTGTGCCAGGTACAGCTTGGCGTGAAGTCGGTGACGCAGATAGAGACGGACATCTACCACCCCGTCGTCTATCTGCCGGCGGAGCTCGCGTAGCGCAGCTTCGTCGGTGGGTGTCGGTAACCCGACTTCAAGCTGGGCCCGAAACTCGTCTACGGTACGGCCGAGGCGTTCGGTCGCCATCTCGGCATCGGTTTCCGGAGAAGGGTGGACGCTCATCAGGCGTCGCATCTCCTCCCGAGGATCCTCGGTCATGCCAACTAGCACCCGAGCGGCGGGGCGACCCGGTTCGCCAGACAGATCGCCGACCCGATCCGCGATCAGCCCCCACCCCCGCAGGTTGAAGTAGCCCACTGCAACGTCCAGCGCCCGGGAAGTCGCCAACGTATCCGACAGAGCCTCTTCCATCTGGGAATCCCCGTCCGGCGCCAGGTTGTCAAGGATGCGGGGCATCGTGTACTACCTTGATCCGAACGTCATACGATCGCGAAACCCTCCGGCGGGTTCGTACGCGTACTCAATGCCCCAGGCGCGGGCCAGCAACAGGTCAGCTTCGTCGGTTATGTACGAACACTTGAGAATGTCGTAGCGTGCAACCTGTATTCCGGCATTTAGTTTGTACGAAAGAAACTTAGGTAGGTCTCGCCTGAGTTGGCCGGCGAGCTGAAGCAGACGACTCCCTTGTGAGGATGAGACAAGGGAAGGCAAATCCGCAGGGAAGGATCCAAGGACGCTCTTCTTAACATGGTACTCATCGTCGTAGGCCAACCACCAGAGATATCCCCAACGACCCCCCATGATCAGCCACGCTATATCTCGTTCCTCTGAAGTTCTGAAACAGAGCCAGTTGTACTTTGGCGAGATTTTGCGTATCCCATTGGGATGAATATCGGGTGGAGGCTGATCGTATATTCCGAACTTGTATCTCGCGTTGTCTGTGACAGCTAGCTTGTGGTCAGACTCCTTTACTAGCGAGTTCTCCTTTAGGGATGAAAACTCCTGGATCATTGACGTGAACGCCCTTGACAACGGAGCTGAATTGATGAACGGCCATTGCGAGATGAGGCCGTAGGTCAAGAGGCCATCATGGGGCCTCGTATACTCTGTAAGGAAGAACAGCGTGGGGCGACCGTCCGCCAGCCACCTGCGAACTTGGGTTGTTAGCAAGCCTTGGCCGCCTGTTCGTGAGGCAATGAGAATTGAGTTGCGTACTTTTGCACTCCCGGCGAATAGACAGCCAGGAATGTTGGCATAGGAAGACACCCAGAGGGCCGGGAAGGTGTCGGTCAGATGATTGCGGAGTGGCGCGTATAGCTTGCCGAAACACAGCGAGTGCATGACGATCATTGCAAGGCGACCCGACGGATTGACCAGGGTGGAAGCTCGCTCCACACAAACCGCATAGAGATCGGGACACTTCTCCGTTATGTATCCCCGCCAGGAGTACTCGGTTACGTCTTTCTTGTTGATGTAGGGCGGGTTGCCAATCACCACATCGAATCCGCCATCTCGCCAGACCGAGGGAAACTCAGCGAACCAGTGGAATGGAGCATGGGACTGTGCCCAGGCCTCCAAGCCCTCCCTCTGGTCCCTCATCTCGTACAGAGCCACGTCAGCTTGGGTGGTCGCAGCGTGGATCTGTGCCGTCAGCCGCTGCTTACCCGCTACGGCACTTGTTCCGGAGTCGGCGATCTGCTCCTTGACGAACAATTCATAGGCATCGGCGGCCTTCTTGGCAGCCTGTTCGGCTGCCTTGATTCCCAGCAACTGCAGAAGGTCGTCCGAGAAACGGCGGTCGGCATCGGCCAGATCGGCGATCCCGACGAGGAGGTTCCCCGACTTGATGTTGAAGTCCAGGTCCGGCAACGGCTCGATCTGGCTCACGTCCTCTAGTTGGGCCACCAACTTCAGGAACAGTCTGAGCTTGGCTATCTCGGCGGCCTCCCCCATGAGGTCGACGCCGTACAGGTTGTTGAGACAGATCGTCTTCAACAGCCAGTACCGATCGCTCGGGTGGTTTTCTGCCTCCTCCAAGAACTGCGGGACATGCGACCAACCTGCCGGACCACGGGCAACCGAGTCGGCGATCTCGCGGGCGCGATCGAGCACCAAGGTGTACATGGGCTCGAGTACGTCCAGGGCGGATAGGAGGAACGCTCCCGACCCGCACGTCGGATCGCACACCGTCAGCGAGCGCAGTACCTCGAAGGCGACTTCGCATTCATCCGGCGTCATCTGGCTGAGGTAATCCTCCATCACGCCCGCTAAGTCGAGGTTGGCGGTAACCGCGTCGTTGATGTTGTCCACGCCACCGCCGTCCACCAGCGCCACAAGCTCGTTGTAGCGATCACGCCTGTGGGTCACGTCACACCACCGCTCGCCCGGCAGGGCGATGTCGAGTACCGGAACTGGGAATTCGCTCGGGTCAAGATCTCCGCCAGGCAGGTCCACCTCCCGCCCATACCCGAGGACAGAATGGAGGTAGCGATCCTTGGAGCCGGGTAGTAGCACACACGGATCTTCGAGGCCGCGGTCCACCAGTCGATCCACCACCGCGGGGATGATCGTGGAAACGCTCATATAGCCGTCACGTCCGGCTTGGTGTAGTAGGCGCCCTTCTCCTTACGGCCCTTTTCCGTGTAGTTGACGTACTGTTCGAAGATGAACCCGAGGATGTCGGGATTGATCTCATTGTGCTCGCCCGACGGGCGTTCGTCCAGGTGCCAACGCCACTGGTCGAAGAAGTCGAACAGCGACTCGAAGGCGGAGTCCGGGATCTCCATCTCGTAGTCGCGTTCCAGATCATGGCGCTCGAAGATTCCACCATCCACATACGGCACCTGGCCGACGATCCGGCAGATGTCCGGATCCCAGGTCTGCTCGGAGGGATGCTTGCCCAACCCCTGGTGGAACAGCGGAAGCAAGAGATCGCCGAAATACGCATTGAGATCGCGCCCGCCGGACATCTCCGTGATCTGCTTCAGGCGGTTCTGTAGATAGTTGGGATCCGAACCAAGGAATCCCTTCTTCTGGATGAAATAGATGAACATGAGCCTGTTCATGAGCACCGAGGCGTACCAGCGCCGATCGCGCTCCTTATGGGCTGGGATGCCCTTGATCTGCTCGGTGAGGGCCTGGTGGTATTTCTTGAACTCGGTGTAAAAGCGCTTGGTGACCTTGTCGACGTTGAAGGATTGCCGGACCCTCTCCAGCACCTGTGGCCCGGTCAGCTTCTCCTTGATTTCGAACCGGACGCGATCCAACCGCTGCAGCAAGGCGTCGTTGCCTTGGCCCCTCCGGTAGTGGTGGTCCACCAGCCGCCATCCCGTACCGGACGGCCGCTGCTCGGGCCACAGCCAAAGTTGCTCCGTGGGAGCCGCGAACACGACCAGTTGGTCTGACGACCAGTGCCTCAGCTCACGGGCCTTCCGGTGCTGCTCCGCCCGCGAGGGGATATCAGGAAGGCCGATGCTCCAAACCATCACCCCCCGCTTCTCCGCCACGCACTCCCCGATGACCGGAACTTCCGGCGCAGCGGTCATGGCCTCCAAGGGTTGTTGGTGCAGAGAATCAGGCGGGTTGTCCCACAGGAGGTGTTCACGGAACAACGTCTGGAACCGGGCCCCATCAAGCAGTTGTCGCATCCGGTCGTAGCGTTGACCCTGGAGAGTTGCTGAGCGCCCTCGACCAGCGTCCACGGAACTCAACGCGGGCGGCTAGAGGCGCTCACCGAGTAGGGCGAGCCCACTGGTCGCGTCCGTGAGATCATCGTGAGCGCTGCCCACCCTGGCGAGAACCTGAGCGGCGAGAGCACCCGACAGATCCGCGTGCTGTAGGCGAGCTGTGATCGTCGCCTCCGCGAGTCCGCCGACGCATCCAGCAACACGTGGTGTGCATTAATCGGCCTGTTTGCTGCAAATCATGCCCGCGGCGGTCGGTGACGTTAGAATTTCCTCATGAATTCTACCTTCGAGGGCCTTGACATGAAGAATTGTCCAGGTATATGGGGACTATCGAGGCGCCCCTCGCCTGACAGCATCTGCGTGAATTCGCCGCGGTCCCTCCACACCTTGGCGACTCGACCGCGACGCCCGACACGAGCGGGCTCTTGATCTGCCTACGAGCGGAGGGCTCTGCACCGACAGTTGGCGAGCAGGGCATGGCTCCGGTTGCTCTAGTGGTGTTCCCACATGACCGCGGGTATCCGGCTGATATGCCCTGCTATCGTCAGGCGGTCTTCGTTAACCCTCGTCCGCCTCACTACTCACCGGCCGACGGCCAGTACTGCGGAGCCCGGTCGTCAGCGTATCGGCCGGACCCAGTGCTGCTCTTGCGTCTAGTCAGGTGGGTGGTGACGATCACGTGTGGAAGGAACCATGCCCGATAGCACGCCTCACGAAGCGCCGGTCATCTCACATAAGTGGGAACGAATTGAAGACCTGCCAGCGAACTGGCACGATCTTTGCCGCCCTGATCTCCACGCCGTTCATGGGCAGTGGGTTAGCGAACGCAATCTCATCAAGGACCCGGCCAAGATCGAGACGTTTCAGGAACGGCTCGCCCTGCGCTGGGCTATTGAGACCGGAATCATCGAGCGTCTCTATACCGTTGATCGCGGAGTGACCGTACAGATCCTCAACGCTGGGCTTGGGGCACTCGGCAGCTTCCACGCGAAGGGTCGCCTCTCTACCAACGCTCGGGCCCTAATCGCTGATCAACACGCCGCCCTTGAGATGGTGATGGATATCGTGGGCGGATCCCGCGAACTAACGTCATTCACCATTAAGGAGATACACCAGCGCCTCACTCTGAGCCAGGAAACGTGCGACGCAGAGGACGAGCGGGGAAACCCCATGAAGGTCCGGTTGCTGAAAGGCAGATGGAAGAGGCAGCCGAACAATCCCAGGCGGCTCGATGGATCGATCCACCAGTATTGCCCGCCTGAGTTTGTCCAAGATGAGATCGACCAGTTGCTGGTCTGGCGCAACGAGCATGTCGACGTTTGCCCCGAAGTCGAAGCGGCGTGGTTTCACCATCGCTTTGCGCAGATTCATCCATTCCAGGACGGCAACGGTCGCGTCGCCCGCGCCCTTACCAGCGCTGACCTCCTCAAGGCGGACCATCTCGTCCTCGTCATTCGAGACGAGGAACACCGCGAAAGCTACCTCGACGCGCTAGCAGCTGCTGACAATGGCGACCTGAAGCCGCTTGTCGATCTCTTCGCTGACATCCAGATCAGCGACCTCCAGGAAGCGATGACGTCTATTCGCTCACTTCGCGGCGAGACCATGGTGAAAGTTACGGACTCGATAGCGGAGCGCGTCAGGCGCCGGAAGGAAGCCTCGCAGCAGCGCGCCGTCGGAATCATGGGTGACCTCCTCGAGGTTGCCAGCTTCCGCCTTGAGGAGGCTGCAGGTGAGTTGCGGCGAGCCCTGGATACAGACGTTTCCGCTCATGTGTTCACAGATACAGAAGACAAGCAGAACTGGTGGTCCTGGCAGATCATCAAGGCTGCACAAAAGCACCGGTACTACGCCGATCTGGATCGCCCTCGCCGCTGGGTGTCCTTGCGCCTTAGCTTGCCAACAATCGAGAAGGAAACAACAAGCTTTATCATCTCGCTGCACGCCGTCGGTCACGCTGCCGATCTGCACGCCGTGACGGCCTTTCTCACGTATCGCTTGAGCGGGTCGGACGACGAATCGGACCACCACTGGGAGTGTGTGATCGTTCCTGAGCACCCTTTCAGGTATAGAGCGGAAACCGCGAGGCTCGAACCTACTGCCAATCAATTCCGCAACTGGCTCAAAACGACTATCGAGAACGGCCTGAGTATCTGGGGTGAGAGCCTCTAAAGCCCTGCTTCGTCAGGGTGCGAGACCGTTTCGGTGTGGAACTGCCGCGAGTGGGTAGCGGTGGTCCTATGCGGGTAGCGGGTGGCCATGATCTGATCCGGGTTTCGGGGGCTCGGGAGAACAACCTCAAGGACGTGAGCGTCGAGATCCCCAAGCGGCGGTTGACGGTGTTCACGGGGGTGTCGGGGTCGGGGAAGAGTTCCCTGGTCGTCAACACGATCGCTGCCGAGTCGCAGAGGTTGATCAACGAGACCTACAGCGCCTTCGTGCAGGGGTTCATGCCGGCTCTGTCGAGGCCGGATGTCGATGTGCTCGAGGGGCTGACCACGGCCATCATCGTGGACCAGGAGCGCATGGGGTCCGACACCCGCTCCACGGTGGGTACCGCCACAGTGCCCGCATTGCGAGGGGCGGGGCACGGTGTCGGACATCGACCTGACCCAGCTCTACGCCGACTCCAAGTCGCTGGCCGAGGGGGTCATCACCATCCCGGGGTACAAGAGGGCGGCTGGGCGGTGGTAGGGCTCAGATCGCTTGCTGGACAGCCTCGTCCAGCCGGGCGAGGAATAGATTCACCTGTTGTTCCATCAGACCCGCCCGCTCGCGACTGAGCAGGTCGAATTCTCCGTGGGCGGCATTGTTGCGGAGACCCGCGATTTGTGTGACATCTTTGATGTCCTGCTTATTCAGCACTTCGGCACGACGGAGTTCCTGGGCATAGGCATCGATGCTCCGGCGTCCGTCGACGGTCCGACCGATTTCCTCGATCGCTGCCCGAAGAGCGATCTCGAGAGCTGCTCCGGCCAGCAGGATCGGAGCGGCTGGAACAACTTGCTCGTCCTGGTTCAGGGCACGGACCTGCTCGAGCAGATCCGTTGATGAGACGGCGCGAGTTTGAAGAGTCTCAACTCGCCTAGGTTTTGCCTGACCGGCGCGTACCATGCGAATCCACTCCATGATCACGTCCCCTATAGCGTGAGCACCGCTTTCCATCGAGTGTGTAGCGTGGCGACTGGTGAAGACAGAATCAGCTCGCTCGGACCAGCGAGATCCAGTCCCGGTAAATCGGTCCAAGAAGTCCAGCGCCGAGGCCACCCGTGCCTGAATCCTGCCCTTGGCCTGCAGATCTACGGCTTCCCAGTAGCCAATGCGTCCTGAGTCACGTACCACCCACTTCATCTCTCTGGTGACGGCCTCAGCGTGGTCTTCGGCCCATTCCAAGACTTGCTCAATGGATTCCACGGCCCAAGTATCGCACGACTTTCGACGCCGCCGCCAAGCCCTCCCGGCAAGCCACGCCGTCTGATCGGGTTCTCCGTCTGACAAAGCGCTGTCACTGAGTCCCGCCTAACGATCGTCCCTCGGGCATGTGTGCGCCGCCCGAGTTGCCGGAGAGTGTCACCATCAAAGTCTCCGAAGAAACCAGGCCAGCTCAAGCGCGTTGAATGGGTAGCGTTGCGCTATGCATGTAGCTGGCGGCCATGATGTGATCCGGGTTTCGGGGGCTCGGGAGAACAACCTCAAGGAGGTGTGTGTCGAGGTCCCCAAGCGGCGGTTGACGGTGTTCACGGGGGTGTCGGGGTCGGGGAAGAGTTCCCTGGTCGTCAACACGATCGCTGCCGAGTCGCAGAGGTTGATCAACGAGACCTACAGCGCCTTCGTGCAGGGGTTCATGCCGGCTCTGTCGAGGCCGGATGTCGATGTGCTCGAGGGGCTGACCACGGCCATCATCGTGGACCAGGAGCGCATGGGGTCCGACACCCGCTCCACGGTGGGTACCGCCACCGACGTCAATGCCATGCTGCGGATCCTGTTCTCCAGGTTGGGGGAGCCGCACATCGGGCCTCCCAATGCGTTCTCGTTCAACGTGCCTTCGGTGCGGGCAGCCGGTTCGATCACGATCGGGAAGGGTTCCGGCAAGAGAGTCAGGAAGACCTACAGCCGGGCCGGCGGGATGTGCCCGCACTGCGAGGGCCGGGGCACGGTGTCGGACATCGACCTGACCCAGCTCTACGACGACTCCAAGTCGCTGGCCGAGGGGGCCATCACCATCCCCGGGTACAAGAAGGGCGGCTGGGCGGTGAAGGCGTTCACCGAGTCGGGGTTCGTGGACCCGGACAAGCCGATCCGTGACTATTCGGAGACGGAGCTGGCGGACTTCCTGTACAGGGAGCCGACCAAGGTCAGGATGCTGGACATGAACGTCACCTACGAGGGGCTGATCCTTAAGGTGAAGAAGTCGTTCTTCTCCAAGGACCGGGAGTCGATGCAGCCCCACATCCGGGCGTTCGTGGACCGGGCCGCCACCTACATCGCCTGTCCCGACTGCGGCGGCACCCGGCTCGCCGAGGCGGCCCGCTCGTCGAGGATCGGGGGTCTTAGCATCGCCGATGCCTGCGAGATACAGATCAGCGACCTGGCCGAGTGGGTGCGCGGCCTCGACGAGCCTGCGGAGGCGCCGTTGCTGGAGGCGTTGGGCCGCACGCTGGAGTCGTTCGTGGAGATCGGGCTGGGCTATTTGTCGCTCGACCGGGCGTCCGGGACGCTGTCGGGCGGCGAGGCGCAGCGCACCAAGATGATCCGCCACCTCGGGTCGTCGCTCACCGACGTGACCTACGTGTTCGACGAGCCGACCGCCGGACTGCATCCCCACGACGTCCAGCGGTTGTGCGACCTGCTGCTGCGCCTGCGTGACAAGTCCAACACCGTGCTGGTCATCGAGCACAAGCCGGAGGTGATCGAGGTCGCCGACCACGTCGTTGATCTCGGTCCGAGCGCCGGGAAGGCCGGCGGGAAGGTCACCTTCGAGGGCTCTGTCGAGGGATTGCGGGCCAGTGACACAACCACCGGGCGGTACTTCGGCCACCAGGCCTCGCTGAAGCCGTCGGTGCGGGCGTCTTCGGGGGTGCTGGAGGTGCGCGGGGCCACTACCCACAACCTCAGGGACGTTGACGTGGACATCCCGCTCGGGGTGCTGGTGGCGGTGACCGGCGTGGCCGGGGCGGGTAAGACCTCGCTGATCGGCGGCTCGGTGTCCGGCCGGGACGGGGTGGTGACCGTCGACCAGAGCCGGATCCGGGGGTCGCGGCGGAGCAACCCGGCCACCTACACCGGCCTGCTGGGTCCGATCCGCAAGGCGTTCGCCAAGGCCAACGGCGTGAAGCCGGCCCTGTTCAGCTCCAACTCCGAGGGCGCCTGCCCGAACTGCAAGGGGGCGGGCGTCATCGACTTCGAGATGGCGATCATGGCCACCGTCCCCGTCATGTGCGAGGAGTGCGGGGGCAAGCGGTTCCAGAGCGCGGTCCTCGACTACCGGTTGGCCGGGAGGGACATCAGCGAGGTTCTGGCCATGCCGGTATCCGAGGCCAGGGACTTCTTCGCCGGGGGCGACTCCAGGGTCCCGGCCGCATATCGCATCCTCGACCGGCTGGCCCGGGTCGGTCTCGGTTACCTGTCGATCGGCCAGCAGCTGACCACCCTCTCCGGTGGCGAGCGCCAGCGCCTCAAGCTGGCGATCCACATGGCCGAGAAGGGCGGGATCTACGTGCTCGACGAGCCGACCAGCGGACTCCACCTGGCCGACATCGACCATCTGCTGGCGCTGCTCGACGGGCTAGTGGACTCGGGCAAGTCGGTGATCGTGATCGAGCACCACCAGGCGGTGATAGCCCACGCCGACTGGGTCATCGACCTCGGTCCGGGCGCCGGCCAGGACGG
>JAPPGU010000007.1:0-26126 GCA_028821265.1 bacterium
CATCATGATGGACGGCGCCATCGTCGACTCCGGAGGGCCGGAGCTCGCGGACGAGTTGGAGGACGGCGGCTATAGAGCGGTGCGGTCCCGCCTGGGCATCGCCGCTCCCAAGGCCGCCAGCAAGACGCCCAAGGTGAGCGACTTCTTCACGGACACGCCTTTCGATCTCTAGTTGCCGGTTTACGTGGGACAACAGTGGCAGCTGACATCTGATGGTCCAGGCGAAAACCCGCAGGCGCGCACCGATTCTCAGGATTCTCTAAGGCTCCTCTCAGCGAAGTCACAGGCCGGGCTTCCATATTTGCACCAGCAGATACGACAGGAAGGATCCGGAATGCGATTAGCGGTACTCATAGGAGCGGCGGCGCTGGTGGTCGGCGCCGCCGCCGTAGCCCTGGCCCGGGCCGACCCGGCGCCGGCCGTAGAGCCCGGTGAGGGCGGCAAGGACAGAACCGGGGAAGGGGTGCCGGCCGGCACGCCGCAACCCCCTCTCCGAGAGTGAGCTGCAAGCCGCCGAAGCCAGGCCAACCCGGGTTCACCCTGCCTCCGGACTCGCCTCCTCCCGCTCCGCAGGGGGCAGGGTGAACCCCACCTCAGCACCGCCATCGGTGGAGTTCCTGGCGAACACCTCTCCTCCGTGGGCGCCGATCAGGTGGTCCACTATCGCCAGCCCCAGGCCGGATCCGGGCATCGAACGGGCCTCGACCGACCGGTGGAACCGCAGGAACACATGGGGCAGATCGTCCTCGGGAATGCCGGGGCCGTCGTCCCGCACGGTGACCGTTCCCTGGTCGAGGACGATCTCCACCCGGCGCTCCGCCCACTTGACACCGTTGTCGACCAGGTTGCTCATGGCCCGCTCCAGCTGGGTCCGGCGCCCGGCCACCACCAAGCTCTCGCCCGAGACGGTGACCTCCTTGCCGGGGAGCCGCGCGTAGCGAGAGCGGAGCTCGAGGGCCAGCGTTCCCAGGTCGACCTCCTGGATAGGTTCCGCGGCATGCCGCACATCGGAGGTCAGGTCCACCATCTCGGCAGCCAGTTGGGCCAGTTGGTTGGACTCCCGGAGCGCTGCATCGATCAGCTCGTCCCGTTCCCCCTCCCCGAGCCGGCCCTCCTGGCGCCGGAGGACCTCCAGGTTGGTCTTGAGGGCGGTGATCGGTGTCCGGAACTCGTGCCCGGCGTCGGAGACCAGGCGTTGCTGTTCCTGGCGCGACACCCGCAGCGAGTTGAGCATCGACCGGAAGGCGGTGGCCAAGCGTCCGATCTCGGCAGGAGCCGAGATGTCGAGTCGCTCCGCGGCGTACAGGTCCTCGGTGGAGGCGACGTGCTCGGCTGCGTGGGTCAGGTCGCTGATCGGGCGCACCGCTCTCGAGGCCATGATCCAGCCGGTTATAGCCACCAGCAGGACCCCGATGGCGCCGATGGAGAGGAGTTGTCCGGTCAGGGCCGCCAGGTTGCTCTCCAACTGGGACTGGTCGGTCAGTATCTGGAACGCGACCACCGTGCCCGGATTGTTCTCGCGTAGCAGCACCCGGACCGTGATCATCCGGTACAGGGTGTCGCCGATGCGGATGTCCCGGAGGAGCGCGGGCCTGGTACCGGCGATCACCTCCAGGTCGGCGGCGTCCACCGGCGGACTGACGCCGGCCGGCCCCAACCGGAGCAGGATGGCACCGGTCTCGTCGAAGGCCTGGACGGCGGCGTCGTTGACGATCCGGGGCAGTACTTCCTCGCGCCGCTCCTCGCCTTCCTCGAAGCCCCCGGTCAGCTCGTGAACCTGGGTGGCCCGGTCCCTGAGGTCCTCGTCCATGGTTCCGCGCAGCCGGCGCTCCACCGACAGGATGGCTGCCAGGGTGAGGAGGCCGATGGCGAGGGCTGCCACCAGGCCCAGCCCCACCGCCCATCGCCAGCGCAGGCTCATGGCTCCCTTGCTACGTAGCCGACACCCCGCACGGTGTGGATGAGGCGAGGCTCCCCATCGGCCTCGAGCTTGCGCCGCACGTAGCCGATGTAGACCTCCAGAGGGTTCGAGGAGGTCTCGAACGAGTAGCCCCAGATGCGGTCCATTATCACGTCCCGGGAAAGCACGATCCTGGCGTTGACCAGGAGTAGCTCCAGCAGATCGAACTCGGTCTTGGTGAGCTGGACCTCGCGGTCTCCTCTGTGGACCTGCCGGGTGGCGGGATTGAGGGTGAGGTCTGCGAGATGGAGGGCGTCGTCGCCATCGGAAGCCCCGCTGCGGCGGAGCAGAGCCCTGATCCTGGCCAGCAACTCGTCCAGGGCGAACGGCTTGACCAGGTAGTCGTCGGCGCCGGCATCCAACCCCTCTACCCGGTTCGAGACGTCGTGGCGGGCGGTGAGCATCAGGATGGGTGTCCTGTCGCCGAGAGCCCGGAGATGTCGAGCCACTCCCAGGCCGTCCAGGCGAGGCATCATGACATCGAGGATGATGGCGTCGGCGGGTTGGATGGCCAGCTGCTCGATCCCCGCCATGCCGTCCACGGCCGTGGCGACCTCGTACCCCTCCAACCGTAGGGCCCGGCGCAGCGACCGGCGCACCTCCTGGTCGTCCTCGACTACGAGAAGCCTTCCACTGCTCACGAGTTCAGGTTATACGCGCTCGGCTAGTTGGCAGAGGTTCGTTTCAGGAGGCGAGGCGGTCGATCCGGGCGGCCAGATCGGTGTCCTTGCGGGTGAGGCCGCCCTGGTCGTGGGTGGTCAGGGAGATGGTGACCCGCCGGTAGCGGAGGTCGATGTCGGGGTGGTGGAAGGCCCGCTCGGCCACCACCCCCACCGAGGCCACGAAGCCGATGGCCGAGGCGAAGTCGGCGAGGACGAAGGTCCTGGAGATCGTCTCATCCTCTATCTCCCAGCCCGGATGGGATTCGAGGAAGGCCTGTCTCTCGGATGCGTCCAGAAGCGCCACATGACCACCATAACCGGATATCCGCGGACGGCCGGGTACCCTCGCCGGACACGCGCTCTGGCTGCGATCCGGGGAGAGGAATGTCGATCCGCCACGATCAGGGAATCGTCCTGCGCGGCTACCCGTTCGGTGAGGCCGACCGCGTCCTGGTCATCATCAGCCCCAATCATGGCCAGGTGAGGGCGGTCGCCAAGGGTGTCCGGAGGACCAGGAGCCGGTTCGGGGGACGGCTCGAACCCCTCACCCACGTCGATCTGGTCCTGTACCAGGGCCGCAACCTGGCCACGGTGACCCAGGTGGCGGTGATCGAGGCCTTCCCCAGGCTCCGCCAGGACCTCGACGCGGTGATGGTGGCCGGCACCATGGCGGAGGCGGTGGGCAAGGTGGTGGTGGAGGAGGAGCCCTCGCACCGGACATTCCTACTTCTCCTGCGGGGGCTTCGCGCCTTGGAGGAGGGGGCCGGCGGTATGGACCTGCTGGCATCCTTCCTGCTCAAGCTGTCGCAGGCCATCGGCCAGGCCCCGGCCCTCGAGCACTGCGCGGCCTGCGGCGCCCGGAACCGCCTCGGCCGGTTCAGCATGGCGGGCGGGGGCCTGATCTGCGAACGCTGCGACGCCGGGGGAACCTTCCGGTTGCGGGAGGGTCTGACCGAGCACCTGGCCCGCCTCGCGGCAGCCGACCTGTCCGGCTTCACCACCCCCGACAGCGACCTCGCTCCCGACGCGGTGGGTCTGGTGCGGAGGTTCGTGGAGTACCACATCGAGTCGGGGTTGGGCGGCCTTGCCTTCAGCGTCGGTCGGGGCCCCCGGTGAGCGGGGGATCGGCGGTGGGCGCGGCCGGCCTCGACCTGAGCCGTCTCGACCGGAGCCGGCTCCCCGCCCACGTCGGCCTCATCATGGATGGAAACGGACGTTGGGCGTTGGCCCGCAACCTGCCACGCACCGGCGGTCACGCAGCCGGCGAGACCGTGCTGTTCGATTGCGTGGAAGGGGCGCTGGAGATCGGCCTGAGCTGGCTCTCCGCCTACACGTTCTCCACGGAGAACTGGACCCGCCACCCGGATGAGGTCTCGTTCCTCATGTGGTTCAACGAGGACATACTGCTGCGCCGGCTGGACTCCCTGGCGGACATGGGGGTCCGGATCTGCTTCGCCGGTGACCTGGCCGATCCACGCATTCCCGATCGCAACCGGACGCTGATGCAGGATGCGGAGCAGCGCACCGCCTCCAACCGCCGCCTGAGCCTGGTGCTGGCCTTCAACTACGGGGGACGGGCGGAGATCGCCCGCGCCGTCCAAGCACTGGCGGCCGAAGTGTGGGAAGGGCGGCGGGAACCCGGTGAGATCACTGAGGAAGACATCGCCGAGCGCCTGTACGTTCCCGGCATGCCCGATCCGGACCTGATCGTCCGCACCTCGGGCGAGATGCGGATATCCAACTTCCTGCTCTGGGGCAGCGCCTATTCCGAGCTGGTCTTCACCGAAACGCTGTGGCCGGAGTTCGGCGCCCAGGATCTGGTGGATGCCGTGGTCGAGTACCAGCGCCGCCGCAGGCGCTTCGGAGGCGCCCTCCCGAACCGGTCTCCCTAGCCAGCCGACCCCCAATGCCTGTGCTCGGTCCGTGAGATCCCGAGCGGACAACGACTCCCGGAACGAAGGTCTTGAAAGTGTCACAGTCCTTCGATACGTTGCCCAACGCCAAGCACCTACACCAGCCGCAAGCGTCTCACCGATCGGACCGGTCTGGCCCGCAGGGAACATTCAGAGGCTCCAAAGGGGCGAGCCCGCCGTAACCCGGCACCGGCTCGGGTATGGCCGAACACGCCCCAAGCCAAGGACAGGTGGTGGCGGGGGAGGGCCCGGTGCGGAGCACCGTTTTTCGCGAGTTCAGGAACTTGAGGCAGAGAACGCCATATATGACGCCCTGAGCCTCAAGTTCAGCGCCTGCACCATTCTCGATGCACAGAACATCATCGGCGGTGCCCTGTTCCTCAGGCTCAGAGCGTCATGGGTGGTGCGGTGTTCCTCAGGTTGGGGGGCTGGAGCATTCTTGAGGCGTAGGGCGTCATGGGTGGTGCGGTGTTCCTCAGGTTGGGGGGCTGGAGCATTCTTGAGGCGTAGGGCGTCATGGGTGGTGCGGTGTTCCTCAGGTTCAGGGCACCGTGGGTGACGCTCTGATCCTGAGGTTCGTCCGATTGCCGGAACAAGGTACGGATCAGCGTCCTATTGATCCCGTCCCGGGGACCCGTTGCAGCGAGTGCGAGGTCATCCCCGTATCAGAGCATCCTCTCAGGCTGCTCGGTATCCGGCCGGGGCCGGGTACCATCGTCCCGGTCCCCGTACCCGCTCCCGGTTGAGTCCTGATGACCGCTCCCAGCTTCGAGACGATCGTGAACCTGGCCACCAAACGCGGCTTCGTCTTCCGGGCATCGGAGATATACGGCGGTCTCCGGTCGGCCTATGACTACGGGCCGCTCGGCGTGGCCCTGCTCCGCAACGTCAAGTCGGCGTGGTGGCGGTCGATGGTGCAGCTGCGCGACGATGTGGTGGGGCTCGACTCGGCGATCATCCAGTCGCCCCAGGTCTGGGAGGCCTCCGGGCACGTGAGCCAGTTCAGCGACCCCCTGGTGGAGTGCGTCTCCTGCCATGCCCGCCACCGGTTCGACCGCCTGGAGAGCCCGGACCAGTGTCCGACGTGCGGCATCCGCGACTCCTTTACGGAGGCCCGCGACTTCAACCTGATGTTCAGGACCCACATGGGCCCGGTCGCCTCCGACTCCAACCTCGTCTACCTGCGTCCCGAGACCGCCCAGGGCATCTTCACCAACTTCGAGAACGTGCGCCGTGTGGCCCGGCTCAAGCTCCCGTTCGGGATCGCCCAGCTCGGGAAGTCGTTCCGCAACGAGATCACCCCGGGACAGTTCGTCTTCCGCACCCGGGAGTTCGAGCAGATGGAGATGGAGTTCTTCACCCATCCCGATGACGCCGACGGCTGGTTCCAGTACTGGGTGGAGGAGAGGCATCAGTGGTACCTGGACCTGGGCATGGAGCCCGGCAACATCAAACTGCGCAGCCACACCGAAGACGAACTGGCCCACTACGCCGTCGCCACCTACGACGTGGAATACAGGTTCCCGTGGGGCTGGGACGAGCTGGAGGGCATCGCCAACCGGACCGACTTCGACCTGCGCCAGCATTCGAAGGCCTCGGGAAAGGACCTGCGCTACTTCGACCAGGCAGCCGGTGAGCGCTTCTTCCCGTACGTGATCGAGCCGGCGGCCGGAGCGACCCGGGCGGCCTTCGCCTTCCTGATCGACGCCTACCACCCGGAGACGGTGCGCGACGCCCCCCGCACGGTGCTGAGGCTCGACTCCCGCCTCGCTCCGGTCAAGGTGGCCGTGCTCCCGCTCTCGAAGAAGCCCGACCTGGTGGAGGTGACGGGACGGGTGGCCGACGCGCTCCGTCCCCACTGGGACATCGAGGTCGATGTCACCCAGGCGATCGGGAGGCGCTACCGCCGCCAGGACGAGATCGGGACGCCCTACTGCGTCACGGTCGACTTCGACACGCTGGATGACGGAGCGGTCACGGTCCGGGATCGGGACACGATGGCCCAGGATCGGGTCGGGATCGGGCAACTCCGCAATTACCTGGGCGAACGCCTCGGGACAGAGCACTAGGAGGGGAAGTATGGCTCGGCGGATCGTTCTCGCGCTGGCGGTGGTCGTGGTGTTGGTTCTGGGCGCCGCGGCCTACGTGTGGTTCTCCGGCGGTAGCGGCGAGCCCAGCACCGAGGTGACCGCTCCCCCCATCACCTCCGCCTCCACGACCGCCCCCGCTACCACCGCCCCAACCACCACTACTGCGACGACCGTCACGGTGGCCACCACGGAGGCCCCCGCAGCTGTCGAGACCACCGAGCCGGCCGAGCCCGCGGTCGCCTCGGCCGTCCTCTACCGGGTCGACAAGGAGGAGTCCTCGGTCAGCTTCGAGATCGACGAGATCCTCAACGGCAACCCGTTCCGGGTGGTGGGCGTCACCACCGAGGTGGCGGGCGAGGTCCTGATCGACTTCGACGAGCCGGCCGCCTCGCAGCTGGGGACGATCGTGATCAACGTCCGCACCCTGGCCACCGACTCCGGCTTCCGGGACAGGGCAATCCGGGGGCCCATCCTCGGATCGTCCCGCGACGAGAACGAGTTCGCCACCTTCGAGCCGACCGACATCGAGGGGTTCCCGGCCAGCGTGACGATGGGTGACGAGGTGCCGCTCCGCATCACGGGCACCTTCAGCCTGAGCGGCGAGGCCCGGCCCGTGACCTTCGACACGGCAGTGACGGTGGTATCCGACGAAAGGGTCGAGGTGATCGGAACCGCCACGGTTCTGCGATCCGACTTCGGCCTGACCATCCCGGACATTCCCAGCGTGAGCGACGTGGCGGACGAGATACTGCTGGTGATAGATCTGGTGGCCGTCGCGGCAGGGGTCTGAGCCCCGGGAACCGGCCCGGAGACGTACACTCGCAAGGTATGGCAACCGATCGCGACGACCTGGAGCGCATCCGCCAAGCGGTCAACCTGGTCGAGCTGTTCGAGGGAGTGACCACCGTCAGGAAGGTCCGGGGCAGCTTCAAGGCCCTGTGCCCCTTCCATTCGGAGAAGACCCCTTCACTCTCGATCGACCCGGCCCGCGGCCTCTACCACTGCTTCGGCTGCGGCGTGGGCGGGGACGTCTTCACCTTCGTCCAGGAGACCCAGGGGTTGTCGTTCGTCGAGGCCTTGGAGATGTTGGCGGATCGGGCCGGCATCGTCATCCGGCGCGACCCCCGGGCGGCGCAGCAGCGGGAACGGCGTTCCCGGCTGGTCGAAGCGGTGGCCGAGGCGGGTCGCTACTACCAGGACCGCCTCAAGTCCGCCCCCGATGCCGGCCATGCCCGGTCCTACGTGCGGGGTCGCAACTACGGCGTCGAGGTGGTGGACCGGTTCGAGCTCGGCTACGCACCCGACCAAGCCGAAGCCCTGGTCTCCCACCTGCGCGGCAAGGGACACAAGGATTCGGACATCCTCGCGGCCGGCCTGGCAAGGAGGGTGGGGCGGGGGCGCCTCATCGACCAGATGAGGGGCCGGCTGATCTTCCCCATCCACAACGTGCGCGGGGAGATGGTCGGGTTCGGGGCCCGCCTCCTGCGCGGCGAGGGGCCCAAGTACCTGAACACCCCCGAGACCCCGCTCTACAAGAAGAGCGAGCTCCTGTACGGCCTGGACAAGGCCCGGTCCGCCATCAGCCGGGAGGAGTTGGGGGTGGTGGTCGAGGGTTATACGGATGTGATCGCCTTTCACCTGGCCGATCTGCCCCTGGCGGTGGCCACCTGCGGGACGGCGCTCGGTGAGGCCCATTTCGACCTGCTCCGCCGTTTCTCGAGCCGCATCGTCCTGGCTTTCGACGCCGACGCGGCGGGCGCCGGCGCCGCCGTGCGCGGGGACGATCTGCGCATCACCTCCGAACTGGGGCTCGACCTGCGGGTGGCAATGATGCCCGAGGGCCGCGACCCGGCCGACCTGGTGTTCGAGGACAAGGGGGACCTGCTCCGGGAGGCGGTCGACGGATCGGCCCCGATCACCGAGTTCCGGCTCAACCGGCTGCTGGGGCAGTACAACCTGGGGGAGAGGGAGGCGCGCACCCGGGCGATGAGGGAGGCGGCGGAGTTGATCGCCCGCCATCCCGATGAGGCGGCCCGCTACCAGCATGCCCTCTACGTGGCCGGGCGCACCCACATGAGCATCGATCTCGTCCAGTCGGAGATCCGGAGGAATGCGGCCACCGGCAGGGGAGGCCGGTCCCAGGGTCGCCCTCGAACCGATGGACGGCCCGCCGCGCCCCGGCCCGTCGCCTCCGGTGCCATGGATCGGTCGGAACGGGACCTGCTCCGGCACCTCATGGCGGGGACCGCGGGGCGCGACCGGGTCAGCCCTGACCTGTTCGAACACGATCAGGCCGCCGTCCTGGCTCGCTGGTTGCTCGAGGAGGGAAAGCACCTGGAAGAGGGGGTCCCGGTGCCGCTGGACGGCCTCAAGGATCAGGCCATGTCGGCGATGGCCCGCCGGCTGGCGGTCATGGACACACCGCTGCTGCCGTTCGAAGATGTCATGTCACATCTCGAAGGACGTGCGGTGGGGCACCGTAAGGACGAACTTCTGGTGATATTGGAAGGGATCGATCAGAAAAAAGACCCGGAAGCCTATTCACAAGCCCTTGCAGAACTGATAGCGTTACAGGAAAGGGGATTCTGAGGCGGCTTAAGGAGTAGGTTTGGGCTCGGACGCGCAGGGGGCGATCAAGGAACTGCTGAAGCGGGGGAGGCGCCGGGGGTTCCTCACCTCCGCCGAGATCCAGAAGGAACTTGATGAGGCCGGGGCCCCCGGCGCAGCACTGGACCAAGCGCTCGCCGCCGTGCGGGCAGCCGGGATAGAGGTGGTGGACGATGATCCGGATCGCCTGCGGGACGATCCGGAGCCCGGGGATGCCGAGTTCCTGTCCGATCCGGTCGACCAGTACCTCCGCGAGATCGGCCGGGTCCCGCTCCTCACCCCTCGCCAGGAGGTCGACCTGGGAATGGCGAAGGATGCCGGGGTCGAGGCCCGAGCCAGAATGGCCGAGTTGGATGCCGCCGGAAGATTCCGCTCCGATGCCGAGTACCGGCGCCTGGCCGCGATAGCGCGCCGCGGCGAGGAGGCCGAGCAGATGCTGGTGAAGGCCAACCTCCGCCTGGTCGTCTCGGTGGCGAAGCGGTACGTCATCCCGGGGGTTCCCATGCTGGACCTCGTCCAGGAGGGCAACGTGGGCCTGATGAGGGCGGCCGCCAAGTTCGATTACCGCAGGGGCTACAAATTCTCGACCTACGCGGTCTGGTGGATCCGCCAGACGGTCAGCCGGGCTCTGAACGAGCAGAAGAGGATCATCCGGGTTCCCGAGAACCTGGCGCAGCAGGTGAGGCTGCTGGACGTCGTCCGGCGGAGGCTCTACCAGGAGTCCGGTCGCGAGCCCACCACCGAGGAGCTGGCCGCCGAGATGGATCTGTCCGATGATCGGGTCCTGAAGCTGGCCGAGCTCTCCAGCGGGATGCTGTCCCTGGATGCCAAGGTCGGCGACTCCGACGATCTGACCCTCGCACATTTCGTCCAGGATGAGGATGCGGCGGGGGCGCCGGCAGATGGCGCGGTCCTCAAACTCCTGCAGGAGAGCGTTGCCCTGGCGCTGGAAGGCTTGGACGAACGGGAACGTAAGGTCATCACGATGAGGTTCGGGCTGGCCGACGGCCGGATCAGGACCCTCCAGGAGGTCAGCGACCGGATGGGAGTGACCAAGGAGCGCATCCGCCAACTGGAGACCCGAGCCCTGCGCAAGATGCGCAGCCAGAAAGGCGGTCGCCGCATGGAGGGCTACCTCAGTGGCGCCTGATCCGCCCAGGATTCCGCCCACCTGCTGGTACCATGGCGGGCCGATCCATCCGGGGTAGCTCAATTCGGCAGAGCAGCGGACTGTTAATCCGTTGGTTGTGGGTTCAAGTCCCACCCCCGGAGCCAAGCTTCCACAGCGTCTCTGATGGCTGCGTCCCGTTTGATGTAGCTAGCACGCCTGGCCAAGGCGGCTATAGCTACATCGGTGTACCCTCCCGTCCGAGGGCATTACCACCTATCAACCAATACACATCAATCACCTTATTGGAGGCTTGCTCACCCAGTTTCAATCCGCTAGAGCCAGCCCCAGCAGGGTGATGCCGCCGCCGGCAGCAACCCGAACGACTCCCGCCATGGAACATGGTCCGGTCGAGCAGACTCGACCAGCACCCGATGTGAGCACACTCCACGACCCACGCTCGACTGATCTCGCTTGAGCATATGCTGCCAACCTAGGAGCATCACTTCGTAAGGCGCCACAACCGACCCCATGCCTGATACCATCTTGACGGGAAGCGTAGAACCATACCCATTTGCTCTATGGACTGGACTACCGGAGCGATACTCGTGGCAGTTGCGTTACCTGGGCCTTCTAAATGGTTTGTCATTCCTCTGGTTGCGGGTTCAGTCCCACGCGCGGATCGGTAGAAGGAACAATCCCAAGGAGGCAACGATAAGAACGGAGGAAGACACCCATGGAGCGGCTAGTGTCCACCATCGAGGCGTTTTTCCGCCCGCGCGACAACTACACTACTGGTTCCAGGACCATGGCGTTTCTCCTCGCCGCCCTCGCCGTTTTCACGATAGAAAATGCGCTCGACAAGAGCATAAACCCTTGGGTAACAGCTCTCATTGTCGCAGGATCGTTGAATCTGTTCGCCCTCATCTTCAACATAATCCGATCACGAAGGGAAAGAGATTATGTTGTGTTAAATGATGCCCGAGAGCAGGTGATTCAACTGGTAGCGAGTCTATCAGCTCAAAGGACATCGCGTACATCGCCAGAGTTTAGCCACGCTGTGATGGACTCGATGATGAGGGCCGAGTCGTTGCTCAGGCAAGCGGGAATAGATTCTCCTTTTCCTCAGGAATCTAACGCGTCGGATTGGCGTATGCAGGCTTCTCATCTGATGCACGAGTGCGATGACCAGATTGCCAAGCTGAAAAACCGCCCGGGATGGTCCAAGCGAGTGGCTTCCTTCTTCCTGGGTCCCTCACAGAGTGCGGAAAGAAGATGAGCTGCCTGGCCATGACCATCCGGTCTCGATGCCATTACCAGATGATGCTGTCGTCGCGTCTCCGCATGCAATGTCTGTGCCGCATTCCCTGGCACAACTCACACCCTAAGACACGATTGAACTGAGCGTATCTTCCGCTTTCGGAGTGGTGACTGACCAGGTAGGAAGAACTTCATTGATCAAAGCTGAAGTAGCGGATCTCGGCAATGACTTCTGCTCGCTGGAGTCGCCGAGAGTAGTTTGCTTGCCCACTAGCGGCATTAATCGAGTGAACTCAACTTTCGGCCAAGCAGTCTGCGAGATGCAGGGTTATCCAGAAGATCCTATGACCGAGTTCATCCGGGGCCTGGACAGCGCCAACTCCAACAAACCGGAAGTGTGGGTCATCAATGAAGGGCGCGTCGGGCTCTTGCCTGTCTTCACGGACGTACCCGACGACACCAGCCGCCGCTTCCTCTGCAGACTTGTGGTACTCGGTCGGGATCACATCAGTTGGTGCCGCCAAGAGCCCTCGGTAACTGAATTGCCTCACCTGGGGCGCTTCGACAACGAGAGTGGCTGTCCCCCCGCAAGGGGTGTCAAGTGATGGTGCTGCAGCCATCAGTCGACTCTGGGCCATCACGCGGCTGTGTTGAGTCGCCGGATAGTCCAGGCTCGGCGCCCGAACCAGCCTCTCGAGACCGCCCGCCGATCGCGCCAGATTGATGAGCGCCACTATCTCGTTCTCCAGTACAGCGGCGTCGATCAGCGGGAGAGTCTTTCCGTGTTTTGTAATGTATTGCGAAACCGAGGCGGAAGCCGGTGCTGGAGTGGGATCCTCCACCGGCGAGACGGTAGGACGAGAGAATGGAAGGGTGGACGTAGGCGTGGGATCCCCCGCTGGCGAGACGGTAGGACGAGCGAAGATGAAAGTTGACGTAGGAACTGGCTGGGTCTGCGAGGAGATCTGAAAGCCGGGGATGATCGCGGCAACGTTGTCCCGCTCCGACCAGACACCCCATCCCAACGCCACTAGCAGGATGACCACCCACATCCGCCCCCGTCCTCCACCGGTGGGGGGCTTCCCGCCTGTCCTTTTCTTCTGGCACTGCACGCAGGTACAGGCAGGCGGATGGTCGTAGTACCAGTTAGGACGGCTGGACATGTGCTAGCCCTGACTCTTCCTGTCCCGTCGCACCCACTTCACAACGGCCACGTACAGCATGCGATAGAGCCTCGCTTGGCGACCTTGTTGTGTTCGATGATGGGGTTGACATGACCGGGCCTACCTCCAGGTAACCGGAACTGTAGAGACGGGCCGACTGGATCACCGTACGATCGGAACAGGTTCAGGTTCCGCTGTTGGCGCACGATGCCGACACCGGTCGGTGGCGTAGCATAGGGAGATCTAGGCAGCGTAGAACCGAAACCGGCAAACGGTCTTCCGATCCCGCCATCGGGCGGATCGCCAGGTGCGCGAAGACCTAGGCAAGGGCATGTGGCCAGTCTGTCCTGACCAAGATTGTCGGAGAGACACCCGGAGCAGGAACTTGGGGCGTCATAGCCGGGCGTCACAGCGAGGGAACTGGCTTTGCCGCTCGGACCAGGATGGGTGGTGGTTTGTGGGCTGGTCCCCGGTCATTGGGTCGTCCAGGCCTGTGCCCGCTACTCCGCCTTCCCGCATGTGTTGTGACGCAGAATCCGTGCGAGAGATCGCGGCGGGTACCGCCGCGTCGTTGAGACACAGGTATCTTTGACACGCGCCGTGGCTCGTACAGGCACCCAACCAAGCCCGTGAACCGGGCGACTAACCGCTTGCGGAACAGGGTGAGGCTTATGATCGGAGCGGTATCCGTCATTGACGTGACCCGGTCAAGATCTCCTAATGTCCAGATATCAACCCCGCGACGGACCTGCCGGACGCGACCGCCCAGGAGGTGTCCTCATATTGGCGAAAGAGGGAGCGTGAAGTGATAGGCGATGATCGGCCGATCGACCCTTGTAATCATAATGAGCCCTACCTTCGTGCCATGAAACAGGCGATATACGTCAGGGACCTATGTCAACTTATCGTCGAGGACAGTTTCGATGAATGGGCTATCAAGTACGGCACGAGCGAGGACAGAGAGAAGCACCTACTCAACATGACGCTCTATGCGCTGCATTTCCTTCAACCCTTTGGGGTGGAATCTGCCCTGAAGGCTATTCTGCAGAAAGAAGGAAGGTATTCCGCGAGCGAACATCGCACGCATCATCTCCATAGACTATTCATGAGCATCCAAGAAGATACGAAGCATCGTCTGACCCAAGTCTTTTTTCGAAGAACCCGGAAGGGGCTACCGGGGATACTCAAGAGACACCATGATGACTTTGTAAAGTGGCGCTACCTTGAGGAAGATGCAGCCAACCCGAGTGATCTGGACATAGCCACCTTCAACACGATTATTGACGCCTGTATCGATCTGCTACAGGTAGACGCATGTGATTGCGGTCAGAGCACATGAGTTCCTCTTCCTGTGAGGCTCCGCGAGTTGTGGGTTCAAGTTCTCTCTCCGGCAGCCGACCGTCCATGGTGTTTCTCCAGCTTGCGTTTGAGCCCCTTCACGCTACGCGGTACGGAGGTGACTTCGGCTAACGATCAGCCGGAGGTTCGTTTGGGGGTTGGACTTCTGTCGGTGAGGAGTTCCTCTATGCGATCTAGACGCTGGTGAAGGGAGCGTACCTCGTCGGCCAGGTCGCTCGCCTCGTCTTCCTCGATGAAGAACGCGGCGATGTTTGCTGTGATGAAGGACACAACTCCGATGCTGGTCACCATCAGCACTGCCGCGGTTGCTCGCCCGCCTGGGGTGGCTGGCGTGAGGTCGCCGTAGCCGACGGTGGTGAGGGTCACGACCGTCCACCACAAGCCGTCGACCAACGAGTGGCCCTCGAACAGGGCGAACAGAGCCCCAGTCGTTAGAGCGACCAGAAGGAAGACAAAGGTCACGTACCCGAATCCGCGCTTCTTGAACAGCCGACTGAGCGCAGTGAAACCTCGGACCAGCATGGGGATTACACGCAGCGTACGGAGCAGGCGGCTGAGCCGGGCAAGACGGACGAGCCGGGTCAGGGCGAGTAGTTCCGGCAAGACGGGAAACGAGATGACAATGATCACCAGGTCTAGCCAGGCCTTCCGTGTGTAGGCGGCTCGGTTGTGCGCGAGGGATACCACTATGGCGAACTCGGCAGCGAACGCTGTCCATATGAGCCAGTTAGCAACCCATGCCGCGGTTAGAAGCCATCCGGTAGTGCTGTACTCCTCAATGAACACCACCGGTATCACCAGCAGAGCCGCTCCCAGCACCGGGGCCTCGAACCAGTGTCTCGCTGTAGCAGCTCGTCTGCCGATCACATCATTGATCTTCTGTCGTTCCATCATCCGGGACAACCATAAACACCTAACAGACCGGACCCGGATCCGCCCCTGGGGTCGCGCCTGCCGCTGCAAACCGGCCGTGCTGACTGGTCCTTGGTCTTCGTACCTCCCGTGGGTGGGGTGCGACCATGCCGACTTCGGTTAGCTGTCAGCGAAGCATGTACACAGCGGTAGGCGATAGCATTCATGCGTTCTGGACGCGGCCAACGGAGGCTTAGAGGAACAGTCTCATCCGCTGTTCGAGGATTGGACGGCTGAGAATTCCGGTCATGTTGAGAACTTCGAGGTCGAAGCGATCATCAGAATTGCGCGACCACCATTCTTCCGCGACCCAGCCAAGGTCCTCAGCGGCGATCACGGCGATATTGGTGTCGCACTGGGCTGCCAGTTGCCAGACCCTTTCCATGGCAGAGTCATCAGGCTTCGCAACAATGACCAGGAAGCATTCGACCGGGTCAACCGCGTCACGGATATAGCGTTTGAACTGCCTGAGGTGGGATGGCGGAAACGAATAGGCGGCCTCGGTGCTCTTGTTGTCCCACATCAGCACGTCCCCGCTCGTTCTCCGACGACCGCCCATACGTACGCAACCGTCGGGGTGTTCGGTGCCTCCCATCTCCATCAATTCGACACCCAGCCTTGACTCGAAGAGGAACCGGGTGGCCGCCTCGAACCCACGCTCGATGTCTATGTCTTTGGTGATGATCTGGTTGGCCAGCAGGTTCTCTCGGTCACGGCGGGCAAGTTCGGGGAGATACTTGTAATACCGCTCGCCGGGGGAGGCTTCATCGGACACCTCTTTTGTGATCAGGTTGGCGAAGTATCCGATTATCCGTTGAATGCGCTGGGTCTTCGTGCCGCTCACCGAAACACCGGGCAGCGACGAACACAGCTTGTGTAGTTCCCGGCTGGATAGGACTCCCAGCACTCGGCTAGGCCTGAGACCGGAGGAGATCACCCGGCTTGTGAGTTCCGGCTTTGTGCCGGAGGTGGGAAGCTTCTTCTTGGCCAGCACCATCTTCAGTTGGCTGACTGTGAGGGCGTCGAGGAGCAATGCCCATGCCTGCAAGCCGAGTTCCAGACCGAGCGTGTCCATCACCGAACCCCGGATCTCTTCCGGGATCACGTAGGGTGAGCCATCCGCCTTGTTGCAATGGAATACGATACCGCCGCGCTGTAGCTTGTTGAGCACGTCGCGGCACTCGCTCGGCGTGTGCAAGACATTGCCAGGCTGGGGGAAATGGCCCAACTGGGCGAGTACAATCCGTAAGACAGCCTCGGACAACCCAAGACTTTCGCGGAGCGCACGCAGCAGGTTCAGTTCGCCAACCGAGATATGGTTGTCTTCCAGGGCAGCCCTGAGTACGTCCTTCAGGATTTCGACGTGCTGCGGGTCCTCGTACCGCAGGCTGTCCTCCCCACCCGCGGCGTCCAACACACTCTGCTCCAGTTGGCTAAGGCCCTCTACGATCTCCTGCTCCGATGCCGACCATTCAGGACGGTTCACGAACGCCTCCAACATGAGGGTCTGCCGTATCTGGTCCGAGAAGGGACCGTCGAAGCGCAGAACGGCCGCGATTCGCTCCGGGTCGGTCAGTTCCTCGACATTACGCAGAATGATGCCGCGGGCTTGGTCTTCATCGGGCTTCGGGAAGTCCTTAGTGAAGCTGTCCACGATGCGCTGCAACGGAAGTTTCGACATCTGCTTGATCGCATCAGCCACCTTCATGGCGTCACTCCGTCCTCTTGACTCTTGCTCGATCCGAGCGGAGACTAGCCCGGCAGCGGCCGACGATGAGGACCGACAGGCTCCCACGCTGATGGCTTAGCGGGTGGCTGGCGTGTCGTGTCAGGGCTTTACGCATGGGAGGAGTGGGTTGCGCTGAACGACCGGGTCCACTCGCGGATGGTGTCTCACCGATTGTCCGATGTGGGTGTCGGTGATGCTTGGACCACCGGGACGGTGCCAGTTGTCCTCTTCCGCCTCATTGATGGACAGATGTTCACTGGTCCGTTGCTGCTGCTACCGGTGAGTTGACCCCGGCTGCAACTCCCGGGTGCCCAGCCCCCTCTAGCCCGGCTGGGGTGGGCGTTCCGATGAGTGGGGGAGAGGGTCTACGAGTGGGCTGGGATAGGGGTTAGGGGGAGGTGAAGGTGAGGAACGGCTCGCCGTTGACTCTGACGGTGTAGGTCTCGCCCGTCTCGAGCGAGTTGCCGAGGTCCAGGATGCTGTCGAGTTCCAGGCTTCTGTCGGAGCAGTCCATGGCCCAGGGTGTGGGCGCGGGGACCCAGGCGGTGACTGTGATGTCGACGATCCTGCCCTCGATGGTGGCCTCTTCCCGTCCGATGCGGTAGCAGCCGTCGGTGGCGGCTACCTGATAGACGACGCGGATGAGGGCTTGGGTGCCTTCCCAGATCATGTGCGTTTCCACTACGCCGACGGGTTGTTCGACTGGTGCGTTGTCGGATGGGGTCCATTCGCCTTCGACCATCTCCGGTGGCGGCTCGACCATCACCAGCACCATGTCGACATTGCTCGGATTCCCGTGGGTGATCACGTCGTAGGCGGTGTCGTTGATGAAGGCCAGGCGTCCGTCTGCTTCTTCTATGCGTACTGAGATCGAGTAGGTGCTGAGGGAGTTGATGGCTTCCCGCGGGTAGGCGAGTCTGAAGTCGATGGGGACCTGTCCGGGATCCGTGATGGTTTGGCGGGCAACGAGCTCCGAAGGCCCATCGGCATAGGACGTGTCGTTGAGGCTGATCTTGACCACCGCGCCTGGACTCAAGGGGATGCGCTCGCGGTAGGTGATCGTGCCGCTCACTGACGGCCCGCGAACCAAGAAAAGGAGGATCAGGACCAAGACGATGCCGCCCCCTGCCACCACAATGGTCTTGCCCCTGCTGTCGCCCATGCTGCTCATACCTTTGCTCGATCAACCCGGTCAGGCACCAGATCCGGGCGTTCATTAGTTATGACGTGATCGGCGCCGCTACCGGTTCCCGTTCCCGTGTGTTACCGGGATAGACCGCATGATGCGTGCGGGAGTCTCCGGGCGCGGGAGGCGACGGGGGTTAGCTGCCGGCGTGTGCCCAGCGCACCCCTTCGGGCGGTTTCGGCCAGCAGGTGACGGTGTCGTCCGTGGCGACCGCGCAGGAGTGTTGGTCGCCGGTCGCCAGGGCCTTGAAGGTGCCCGCCGGGGCGTCGGTCTGGCCATTGGTGTTGTTTCCCCAGCAGGTGATGATTCCGTCGAGGGCGATCGCGCAGCTGTGGGCAGCGCCGGCGGACAGGGCCTTGAAGGTGCCCGCCGGCGCCGTAGCCCGGCGGTGGCTGTTGCTGCCCCAGCAGGTGATGGTGTCGTCAGAAGCGATGGCGCAACTGTGGTCATCGCCCAGGGCGACGGCCTTGTAGGTGCCTGCCGGGGCGCGGGCCTTCCTACTGGAGTTGTTGCCCCAGCAGGTGATGGTGTCGTCAGAAGCGATGGCGCAGCTGTGGTCGTCGCCGAGGGCGAGGGTCTTGTAGGTACCCGCCGGGGCATTGGTCTCGCCCTTGCGGTTGTCGCCCCAGCAGGTGATGGTGTCGTCGGTGGCAATGGCGCAGCTGTAGTAGCGGCCTGAGGCGAGAGTCTTGTAGGTGCCCGCCGGAGCGCCCCTCTGGCCGTAGATGTTGTCGCCCCAGCAGGTGATGGTGTCGTCGTCGGCGATGGCACAGCTGTGGATATCCCCGACGGTGAGGACCTGGTAGGTGCCCGCCGGGGCGTTGCTCTGCCTCCTGGAGTTGTCGCCCCAGCAGGTGATGGTGTCGTCGTCGGCGATGGCGCAGCTGTGCTCGAAGCCGGAGGTGAGGGTCTTGTAGGTGCCGGCCGGGGCGTCGGTCTGGCCGTAGTCGTTGTTTCCCCAGCAGGTGATGGTGTCGTCGTCGGCGATGGCGCAGCTGTGGTTGTTGCCGGTGTCGAGGTTCCGGTAGGTGCCGGTCAGCGGCTCGGTCTGCGCGAAGCGGTTGAATCCCCAGCAGACCACATCGCCGCCCGCCTCCAGTGCGCACGTGTGCGCCCAGGAGATGGCTACGGTCTCGAAGGCGCCCGCGGGAGTGTCGTTCTGGTCGTCGCGGTTGTTTCCCCAGCAGGTGATGGTGTCGTCGTCGGCGATGGCGCAGCTGTGGTTCATTCTGGCGAACACGGCCTTGTAGGTTCCCGCCGGGGCGTCGGCTTGGCCGTGGTTGTTCTTTCCCCAGCAGGTCAGGGTGTCGTCGGTGGCGATCGCGCAAGTGTGGTGGTAGCCGGCGTCCAAGGCCTTGTAGGTGCCTGCGGGGGAGTCGGTCTGGCCTTCGAAGTTCCTCCCCCAGCAGGCGATGGTGTCGTCGGTGGCGATCGCGCAGTTGTGGACGTCTCCGCTGGCCAGAGCCGTGTAGGTGCCCGCCGGCGGGTCGACGTTGCCCCAGTCGGGGTATCCCCAGCACGCCAGCGTGCTGTCGGTGGCGATGGCGCAAGAGTGCTCCCAGCCGACATCGATGGCCTTGTAGGTGCCTCTCGGGAAGAGTGTCTGCCCCCACGCGTTGTATCCCCAGCATGCCAGCGTGTCGTCGAAGGCGATGGCGCAGCTGTGACGTTGACCTACGGCGAACTCTGCGTAGGTGCCTGCCGGGGGATGGATCGAGCCGTTGGTGTTGTAGCCCCAGCAGGCGATGGTGTCGTCGGTGGCGATGGCGCAGCTGTATATAGCTCCTGCCGCGACCGTCTTGTAGGTGCCGGCCGGGGCGTCGAGCTGCCCTTTTTCGTTGGCCCCCCAGCAGGTGAGGGTGCCGTCGGCCTCTATCGCGCAGGTGTGGTACGAGCCGCTGGCCAGCGAGGTGGTCCTTTGGCCGACCGCGTCCCAGTCCGTGAACGGACCGGCCACCAATGCCCGGGCTTGGTTGTGCAACCTCAGGCCGTCGGCGGTGCACACCGCGCCGGGCTCGTCGCAGGCGGCTTCGGCGGGCAGTGAGACAGTGACGTCGGCGGGCCCGTCGGGCTGAACGGTGATCAACCAGGTCTGTGTCGAGCCGTCCGTCACCGCGGCCGCGCCGGTCACCGTCCCACCGACCGTCTCCAGCGCGTGGTCCTTCAGTGCGGCCGCGGTGACGGGCAGTTCCCGGTCGAAGTTCAGCCTCAGTGTGAACGGGCCGGTGCCGTCGTGTAGGCGGGGAATCTGGCTGAAGTATGCGATCGGCGGTGCGGTCGCCCGCTCGCCCAGCGTCGCCGAGCCGGCGGTGATGCTGGCGGCCACCTCCTCTCCGTCGGTCCAGAGGTCGGCGTCGGTCGCCCACCAGTAGCGGCCCGACCCGGCTGTGTGGGGGACTAGGCTCTCGCCGGCGGTGAACTCGGCATCGCCGAGGGTGAGCGTGAAGTCCGTGTCGGTGGTGCGGTCCATGGCCAGGAAGAGGCCTCCCCCGAGCTGCACGATCAACATCACCCGCATCGACGTGCCGCCCAGCGTGAGCCCTCGCTCCGACAGGTCGCCCAGCCCCGCCCATCTCGAATAGCCCGAGCCCGGCGGCTGCGAACCGTCCGTTCCCACTGTCAGCGTCGCCGACCACACCACGGACGCCGCGTCCGCGTAGACCGGTCCGCTGTCCTCGGCGGGCTGCCCGGACAGATCCGTCACCTTCAGGTCGGTCACCTTGGTGAGATCTGGCGTCGTCGCGGCCGCCGCGCTGCCGGTGACCACCTCACTCCACTCGCTGTTGGGACCGCTGAAGCGGGCCCGCACCTGCACCTTGTAGGACTCGCCGGGCTGAAGCCCTGAGATCGTCAACTGGTTGTCGACGGGGAACGCATTCCAGTCCGTGTCCCAGATCTTCTTGAAGTCCTGGCCGGCAGGCGCCCACTTCACCCGGTAGTCGACCACGCCCTGCGGATGAGCATCCCAACTGACGTGAAGCTCTCCGGGGGCGTCGCCCGCCTGCAAGCTCAACCCGGTCACCGCCGCAGGCCGAGCAACCAGAGCCACCTCCGCAGGTGCGAGCGAATCCGCTGGACGGGTTGCCGCCGCCGGCGCCAACACCGCGACGATGATTCCTGCAACCACGCCCCCGAGCGCCAACGACCGGTACCGCTTCGGCCGCGCCGGACCTCGATGCGATGCAGGGCTAGGCCGATCAGGCAATCTCAAGACTCCTCAATGCCGGCGGGGCTCTGTCTACTGCTGACCGGTCCGGCGGCCGACTTCATTGTAGTTGAGACAACTATAATTCACTGCCAGATTGGCCGTCTTTTGTAGCGGCCCGCTCGGATTCGCCTACGGAGCGATCCTCACCAAGCAAGAGCGTTCTGGAAACGCGCCCGATCGAGCCGGCCTTCCTGAGCTAGCAGCCTCCGTTGGCCCAGGGGTTGCGACCCGCGGTGGGGATCCCCTTGGTCTTGGCCTCGTTGGTCGCCCGGAGTTGCTGCACTACCCGCCGAAGAGGTTGCAGAAGTAGTTCAGCGGTACCACCCGGAAGCTGGCGTTCGTGGAGTCGGTGGCCTGGAACCTTCGGAGGTGCTTCCACACCAGGGCCGCGTTGCCGTCATAATCGACCGAGTAAACGTAGTCGGCGTCTCCGCCGTAGGTGTCGATGTTCACGCCGGGATCTGAGTGGAGGAAGTCCCACACGGTGCGCAGCCACGACCAGTCGCCCTCGAGTTGTTCGATGATGTGGTCCTTGGCCCAGGCGTTGTACTCGGCTTCGTTGCTGAGTTGGAGGTAGGTGGTCTCCCGCGTAGGGCCGTCCCCGCCGAGGTTGTAGGGGATGACTCGGACCTGCCACACCGTACCGTCGCCGTCGTTGTCCTTTCTGTTGCTGGGCCACGGCCGCTGGATCCGCGGGCACAGGGGACTGCTTGGTCTACGTGGCTTCCGCAGACTCGGCGGGGATAGCGGCACTCATGAGAGTCCAGAGCAGCGACTCCCACTCGTCCGTGGTTGGTACGTGGCGCTCGTCGAGGCCCGCCGACAGCAGCAGGTGGGTGCCGATACCGATTGACTGGCACAGCAGGGACACGGCGGCGGTGCTGATGTCGGGGTCAAACAGTCCGTCGTTCTTGGCCTGCTCGACGTACTGGCTCAGCTGTTCGGCCTCCTTGTTGAGGTATGCCAAAAGGGACGCCCGGATCGCTTCGTTGTTACGGGCACCGCCGAACACCTGGACCACGACTTCCTTGTTCGGATCGAAGTGCAGGAGATTCGTTCCCAGCATCGCCAACATGGTGTCCGGTGACCCCTCAGTACCGCCGAGGCTCTCGAGTTCCTGATCAGGAAGGATCTGTTCGAACATGTGCTCGAGGGCGGCGACTATCACGTCGGTCTTGTGGGGCCACCGCGCGTAAACGGCGCCCGAGGTTACGCCCACCCGGCGGGCGATGTCGCTGACGCGGGCCCCCTCATAGCCGCGTGCGACGAACTCCTCAGCTGCGGCCTGCAATAGCAGCTTGGTCAATCGATCTGCCTTGCTTTTTCGAGTCTGCGCGCGGGGCCGGCCAGGTGCCTGGTCTCCCGTCGTTGACATAGCCGCATGATACCGAGGGCGAACTCGGATACCAAGGAGACCGGATTAGTTACGATAGATAGTAGTGTCAACTTATTATTTGAGTATTGCTTTCACGTGGCCTTTTACCCCGATTTCAGACGCGAGCATATAGTAGGTACTACGCTTCTGGAGCTTTAGGTCTTGTCACGCGTGAGTCGGGGACGGGCTGGACCCTGGGCGGTGCTTTGGTTGGCCGCGCTCGTGTTGCCGGCCACGGTGGCGCCTGACGCGGCATCCGGCGCCCGGTGGGCGGGGGCTGTCGGGAGGTTTCCGCCCGTTTGTGCCCGTGGAGGTTGGAGGTCGAAGGGAGGGACGGGTTGATCGAGGGTCGTCGAGTTCTGGTCGCCGTGTTGGTGGGCATAGTCGTAACGGCCACTGTCCTCCCGGCCGACGCAGCGGAACATGAAGCTGCTGAGTCGGGTAGCGGGTTGGAAGCGGCGGCAGGTGGATTCCCCGATGTGGGTGAGGGCAGCGTGCACGCGCCCGCTGTGGAAGCGTTGGCTTCGGAGGGGGTGTTCGACGACACCGAGTGTGGGCCGGGTCTGTTCTGTCCTGGGGACCCGATCCTGCGCTGGGAGATGGCGGTGTGGCTGGTGCGAGTGCTCGATGGCGGGGCCGAACCAGAAGCCGTGGGCTCTTCCCGTTTCGCCGATGTGGACGCCGGGGTGTGGTGGGTGCCCTATGTGGAACGATTTGCTGAGTTGGAAGTCACCCGCGGTTGTGACACCGATCCGTTGCGTTACTGTCCTGAGGAGGCTGTGACCCGGGCGCAGATGGCGTCATTCCTGGTCCGGGCGTTTGGTTTGTTGCCGGGGCCTCCTGCGGGGTTTTCGGATGTGAGCGCCTCCGGTACGCACTTTGACGATATCAACGCGCTGGCGTATTCCCGTGTGACGAAGGGCTGCGCTGAGGGAATGTTCTGTCCCAGCAAGCACACCACCCGGGCGCAGATGGCCTCGTTTCTGGTCCGGGCACGGAGCGTGGAGGAGCGGCCGGTGTCGGTGATGGTTCCCGAGACCGACGTGGTAGCGGTGGTGGAAGCCTCTAAGGGGTCGGGGTTCGGCGACCCGTATGACGCTGTGTTGCCTGGGGTGGCGGACGCTTCCGAGACGGTGGCGTGGCTTCAGGGCGAGGGCCAACCCGTGGCGGGTTTGGTCGCGGAGGCGGCAGGGTTGTGGGTCGGGCACCAACCCGACTGCGCAGCGGTCGCGGGCCGCCTTGACGAGTTGGGCACACCATCGGAGTTGCGGGAAGCGGCCTTGCGTGTTCCCGATCCGGTTACCGCCGAGTTGTTGATCGCGGCGCATCTCGGCGTGGTGGAGATGTTGCGGTCGTGTGGTGACACCCAGACCAGTTCGGAGCAGGCCTGGCAGTGGGTGGTTGCTCACCGCCGTCTGGTCGAGTTGGGTGTCATCGGTGAATGTTCGGAACCCGGCTGTGGCGGACTCGTAGCCGGACTGGAGGAAGGCCCGGCCGCAGCGTCGGCCGAGGTTGAGCCTCGGGTAGTGGGTTGGGCGCCCTCCGACATGTTGGATTTGCCACCGGACCTGGCGGTGGCCGTGTCGAAGCCCGTAGCGTCGCTGTTCCCGGCGCCCGCTTTCTCGCCGGTGCTTGCGACAAACGACTCCAAGACGGTGTCGTGGCAGTCGGCGGGGGATTCCTACTCTGCGGGCCAGGGTCTGCGCGATCGGGAAGGGATCTGTGCGCGTAGTCCCCGCGCTTACGGTCCCACGGCCGCCGACCTGTTGGGTGATCGGGGCTGGGTCGTCAGCTCGGAGACGTATGTGGCTTGCAGCGGGGCGGTCATCGAACAGTACTTCAATGGTTGGGAGGTGCCTTGGGGCCCCAGCTATTTCGAGAGGGTAGGAATCTGTGCCGGTAATCCCCTGTGCGCGGTCGCTCTGCCGGGAGGAACGAGCAGCATCGCGTCCCAGTGGGAACAAAGCAGGGACCAGGGAGGCCCCGGCCGTGTCGATGTGATGACACTGTCCTTCGGTGGCAACGACATCGGCTTCGCTGACGTTCTCAGTGACTGTGTCACCTTGCCGAACAAGTGGGATGTCGTGTCAGGATGTGACATCGCGGAGTGGGAACTGAAGAGCCGCATCAGCAATCTTCTGAACCCGCCCAGATCTTGCACCGGTCGGGGACCACGGTACGAACTCGGGGGTGCTGACAGGTACGAGTGCGACCTGGACCTCGGTGACGAGCGGGGGTCGATAGTTGACTTCTACGTCAAGGTTGTCGAAGAGAAGCTAACCGACCGTGGACAGTTGTACGTGGTCGGCTACCCCAAACTCTTTGCGCCCGTCAACGAATGGCCCGGATGGATCAAGACAAGCTGCCAAGCGGTACTAAGAGGCGATACCGAGAAGCTGGGCCGCGTGGCCGAACATCTCAATGTCCATCTCAGAAGCGCGGTCACGAGGGCGAACGAGCGACTCGGTGGCGCTCCCCGCGTGCACTACATCGACCTTCTCGCAATGTACCGGCACAACCAGGCCGAGCTCTGTGGCACTAAGGCCGACTGGCTCCACGGCCTGTTCGCTCCTCCGGTAACAACATGCTGTTCCTTCCACCCCAACGCCGAAGGCTACAAAAAGACCGCCGAGCGTCTCGCCGTCGCGATAGAAACATCATTCAGTGCCTGCCCCGACCGGGCGGACAATCGAGGCCTGCTCGCCTATGGAGTTGAGGTCGACGGGCGGTCTCCGTCGGCGCTCGGCTTTGACATCTGGTTGATGGACGCGTCAACCGGCGCGGACCGCTGCCGACTTGTGCCCTACGCGTCCCAGCCGGCATGGTCACCAGACGGAACCCGTCTCGCGTTCGTTCATAAACAAGACCCTGGAGACGACAACGAGATCTGGGTCATGAACGCCGACGGAACCAACCCACGCAACCTGACCGGCAATAGCTCGGAGGAGTTCCAACCTGCCTGGTCACCCGACGGGACCAGAATCGCCTACGTCAGCAACCAGGGCGGCAACTACGACATCTGGGTGATGAACGCCGACGGAACCAACCGGCAGAACCTCACCAACCGCCCCGACTTCGACCGCGAACCCGCCTGGTCACCCGACGGCACCCGGATCGCGTTCTCGAGCGAGCGCATTGGCGGCGACCTGGACATCTGGGTGATCAACTCCGATGGAACCGGAGTTCGCAACCTACACGACAACGACGACGACGAATTCGATCCCACCTGGTCACCCGACGGCACCCGGATCGCGTTCGTTCACAACCAGGACGAACCCGGACACACCGACTACGACATCTGGGTAATGGACGCCGACGGAACCAATTGGAGAAACCTCACCAACCGCCCCGCCGACGAATTCGAACCCGCCTGGTCACCCGACGGCACCCGGATAGCGTTCGTATCCGATCAAGGCGGCAACAACGACATCTGGGTCGTGAACCAGGACGCGACCAACCCCAGGAACCTAACCAACACCCGCGACCAGAACGAAGGCCGACCCGCCTGGTCACCCCCCGGCGACAGGCAACTCAGGGTCTCTTGGGGTAGTGACGCCTCTGGCCGTTCTGGTTGTCCCGAGGACACGACGTGTT
>JAPPGU010000007.1:26226-45360 GCA_028821265.1 bacterium
TGCTACTACTGGGCTGGGACCGCCCACGTTGTGATCGACGGCATCCGCTCCAACAGCCTGGTCGTACCCGAACAACCAGCTCCCGACGATCGGGAAGTCAGGATTTCTTGGGGTAGTGACGCCTCTGGCCGTTCTGGTTGTCCCGAGGACACGACGTGTTGGAACCTTGAGTATGACTACGTTGGTAGTTGGGATGCGGCGCCGTACACGTTGGAGTGCTGGGAGAACGGCCATAAGGGCTGGGAGGGACAGTGGTCGGGTCGACCGACGACAGGCTGCTACTACTGGGCTGGGACCGCCCACGTTGTGATCGACGGCATCCGCTCCAACACCATCACCGCGCCCACGGCTCCGGTCTCGGGAGCGACACCGAGTTGCGGCCCCGCTAGCAGCGCAGGGAAGCCGTGCGCCGTCCTCGCATACGAGGAAGCCTTCGACGACAACGGTGACGGCTACAACGATCGATTCGAGATATGGCTCGTATCGGCTGACGGAACCGGCAAGCGAAAGCTGGCGGACGGGACGAACCCGACCTGGTCACCAGACGGTTCCTTCGTAGCTTTCTTGGCCGGGGGATTCGGAGCGCCCGATCTTGCGGTAGTGGCTAGCGAAGGGAGCAGCTCGCCGCGGATCTTGCACAACAGTGTGTGGCCATGGTTAGTAGACGAAGAATGGCTCTGGTCACCCGACAGCACCCATGTCGCCTACGAGTCGATGCAGCACGAAGGGCTTCCTGAGTCTGACCTGTGGGCGGCTGCTGTCGACGGTTCGTCTCCGCCTCGAAAGCTAGTCGACTATGTGGCCAGCTACTCGGACCGGCCGTGGTCCTCAGACAGCACGCACATCGCTTACACCGTCAATGTAGACCATGACGACGACGGATCGACCGAGACCGCCGAGCTTTGGGTAGTGACGGCGGATGGCAGCAGCCCCCCGAGGATGCTTAGCGGAGGCTCGTCTTACGGGGCTGGTTGGGCACCGGTCGGGAGCCGCATCGCGTTTCCCGCGTGGTCCGTCACCATGAGAGGGACGGTTATCCACCAGGAATCCTTGGGATTACGCGTCGCTAAGGCCGACGGCACTGATGAACATACGATCTCGGATAGCGGCAGGACTCCGATGTGGTCTCCCGACGGGCAGCGGATCGCCTATGAACAGTCCGGACAACTGTGGATAGCTCAGGCCGATGGGAGCGGAACTCCGCGGAAGCTCGTCGACGGGAGTACTTTCGGATTCGGATGGTCTCCCGACGGGCGCAGGATCGCATACCACCTTTCAGTAGATACCGACGGCGATGGCCGCAGGGACAGTTGGGAACTACGCGTCACCACTCCGGACGGTAACGGCCAACACATCCGGTTCGCGGAGAAGGCCAGCATGTCCAACCTCTTCGTAATCGGAGGACCCCGGAGGAGCGAACCATGGTCCATGGACGGCACCCACCTTGTCTACGCTGTGCCACCCCGGAACGCCGTTCTCTATCGAGGGAATTACGTCCACGAGCTGTGGGCCGCCCGATCCGACGGCAGCGGACGGGCCTGCAGGCTTACGACAAGCGGCACCCTACGAGGATGGTCCCCGAGCGGTCAACACGTCGCCTACAACGTGGCGATCGACGACGACAGCGACAACGTAGCTGACCGGAACTCGTGGTGGGTCGCCCGAGCGGACTGCACCGGCGCCCGAAAACTCACCGACGGTGGATGGGTTGACGGCTGGTCACCCAACGGGACACACATCTCCTACAGCGTCCCGGTCGATTCCGACCGCGACGGGGAGGCCGACCGGACCGCCGTGTGGATCGCGGACATTGCCGGCGGCGGACCACCGCTGCTGGTCACCGACGACGCCCCCGTCAACCCAGTACCGCACTCCAACAATTCCACCTGGTCGCCCACCGCATCAACTACCTGAGCCGCTCCGATTGCTGGACCCCTCCCGGTGAGTTGCTCGCGGTTCAAGATGGAGATACTCGTCGGATACATGGCGGTGGCTTAGCTTCCCTGCCCAGAATCCCCCTGCTCGCCGGCCTACGGGCTGTGCCGGATCACGCCCAGGTGGTCACTATCACGGCCATGACGGTGTGGCCGATGATGCCGATTCCTCCGTTGGCGCGGACGATCCACCGTCCCCGGCCTTCATAGATGGCGTTGACCATGGCTTGTAGTGCTACGAATGCGAATCCGGTGAGGAGGCCCAGGACGAGTCCTTCACCGAAGGTGGAGGCGCCTGCGGCGCGGGCGATCATGGCCAGGACGGTCGCCATCACCAGGTAGGCGACGAAGGTTGCCACGAAGAAGATGGCTTGGGTCCGTCGGAGTACGAAGGGTCGATCCCGGCGCCTTCCATGCATTTCGTGCCCATGACCTTCGGTTGGTACCAGATGGCGGCTAGGCCGAAGAACGCGATGGCCTTGACGATGATCGCCAGCCAGTTCAGTCCGCTGAGAAGCGCGCGGCCCTCTATTCGTAACCCACTCGTGACTCGCCGGCGGGTTCGGACTCTCCGCGACTGTGAACCTGGTGGTTGGCGGGGGCGACGCCTGACGGTTGTTAGACCACGGTCCTACCTAGAGTGACTTGCCGTGGAAACTCCTCTCCGGTCGGCTACCCGTAACGCTTCGTTGCCTGTGCGGGAGGCGCCGGGGTCGGCGCGCAGGTTGCTGGCGGGCTTGTTGGCGCTGCTTATGGCTGTTTCGGCTTCCGGGGTGGGTGCCTCTGCCGCAGGAGCTGACGATGTGACGGTGCCGGCATGCTCCGATCTCACGGTCGTGTTCGCCCGCGGCTCGGATCAGGTGCTGGCGGCCGGCACCGGTCATGGGGGTATGGCCCAGGCCTATTTCGAACACGTCGAGTCCCGTCTGCCGGGGTACTCGATCAACGAGTACGAGCTGGGGACTCGAGCCTATGGGGGATACCGGTATCGGGCCGTCGGGATCTCGGCGATCCTCGATCTTTACCGCACCAACATCATCAGGATCATCTGGTCCTTGATCTGGCGGATCTCCGGTCAGGATGCGGGCAGTTCGTCTTCGGGAAGCGATCTGCTGGAAATCAACCGTTTGGGGGCGGTGGAGTACAGGGACTCGGTCATCGAGGGCATCGGCGAGTTCACCGCGTACCTCGAGGATCGGGGGACCGACTGCCCTGACGAGGTGTTGGTGGTCGGTGGGTTCTCCCAGGGTGCGCAGGTCATCAGGCGGAGCCTGTTCCTGCTCGGCAAGGGTTACCGGGACCGTGTCGCCCACGTTGCGTTGTTCAGCGATCCGACCCTGCATCTTCCGGAGGGGGGAAGCACGGATTCGGTCGAGAGCTGCCGGCAGGGGATTGCGGGAGCGGTGTCGCCCTGGAGACGTGGAACCGTCGGGTGCTCGACCAGCAACGGACTCCTGAATCTCGATGGGTTGACGTTCCTCAGGGTCGGTCCTCGGACACCTTACGTGCCGTCCGATATCGGGTCCCGCGTGGGGTCGTGGTGCGAGCGGACCGACGGAGTCTGTACCGGCAGCGTCCTCGACCTCATCCTCGGCATACATTTCCATGTGAAGACTCGACGCCTCCACGTACCCATACACAGCGTGTATACGGACAAGTACTTCGCCGAGGCGGCGAGCGAAGCCGTAGCCCGCGTGGTTGCCGGCCTATGAGCGGTCCGGTCAGGCCCAGGTGGTCACTATCACGGCCATGACGGTGTGGCCGATGATGCCGATGCCTCCGTTGGCGCGGACGATCCACCGTCCCCGGCCTTCATAGATGGCGTTGACCATGGCTTGTAGTGCTACGAATGCGAATCCGGTGAGGAGGCCCAGGACGAGTCCTTCACCGAAGGTGGAGGCGCCTGCGGCGCGGGCGATCATGGCCAGGACGGTCGCCATCACCAGGTAGGCGACGAAGGTGACCACGAAGAAGATGGGCTTGGGTCCGTCGGATGGGGGTTCGATCCCGGCGCCTTCCATCCACTTCGTGCCCATGACCTTTGGCTGGTACCAGATGGCGGCCAGGCCGAAGAACGCGATGGCGGCGACGATGATCGCCAGCCAGTTCAGTCCGCTGAGTGAGAGCACGGTCTTCCAATTCGTAACGTGCTCGCAGTGTAGGAACGGGCCGGAGACAAGAAACCTCGCTCCGCCCGTGACGCCCCGGCGGGCCGTGACGGAGCGTCCCACGTGCGGTTGGTGCTTTGATACCTGCTGCCACCTTCAAACCCCGGTCATTCATGGATCGGGGTTAGCACCGATGGATGGAGTCCCGGCACGAGGTGGGGGCTGAGCTGGCTTGGTGTACGGCGGTGTGCGGGGAACATGAATAATCAGGGTTAACGTGGGGCCGTGCGGCGTAGGACGAAGATCGTGGCCACAATGGGCCCGGCGGTGGCCGACCTGGAGGCGGTCCGGGGGCTGGTGGAGGCCGGGATGGACGTTGCCCGGCTCAACTTCAGCCACGGCGACCACGAGTCGCACATCCGGATGATCAAATGGATACGCCAGGCCGCCGCCGAGGTGGGCCGTTCCATCGCCATCCTGCAGGACATCCAGGGACCGAAGACGCGGGTGGGCCACTTCCGCGGGGGCTCGGTCGACCTGCCGCAGGGGGCATCGGTTCGCATCTCGGCGACCGGGGAGGAGGGCGGTCCGGACCTGATCCCGGTCGACTATCCACGGTTGCTAGACGACGTGCGCACGGGGGCGCGGGTGGTGATGGCCGACGGGCTGATCGAGGGTCAGGTCACCGGCTCGGACGGCGGGGGGTTGACGGTTCTCCTAGAACGGGGTGGGGAGCTGCTCGACCGCAAGGGGATCGCTTTTCCCGACAGCGACCTCGAGCTCGGGCCGGTGACCGAGAAGGATCGCGTGGATCTCGAACTGGGCCGGCAACTGGGCGTTGACTACGTGGCCGCCTCGTTCGTCAAGCGGGGCGAGGACATATCGCAGGTGCGCGAGCTGGCCGGCGGCTCCACCCCGGTCATCGCCAAGGTGGAGCTGGCCCTGGCCTACAGCAATCTCGACTCGATCCTGGATCAGGCCGACGGCGTGATGGTGGCCCGCGGTGACCTGGGCGTCGAGCTGCCGCTGGAGACGATCCCCAATATTCAGGCCAACATACTGCATCGGACCAACCAGGCCGGGCTCATCTCGATAACCGCCACCGAGATGCTGGAGTCGATGGTCACCGCCTTGCGGCCCAGCCGGGCGGAGGTGACCGACGTGGCCAACGCGGTCGCCTCGGGCACGGATGCCGTCATGCTCTCGGCGGAGACGGCGGTGGGGCGCCATCCGGCCCGGGTGGTCGAGGCCATGTCGTCCATCTGTGTGGAGGCCGAGCGCTACCGGGATCAGCAGATGACCGGCGCCGATGCCATAGAGTTCCTGGAGAGCACGATGACGTTCGCCTCGGCCACCGCCAAGGCGGCCACCGAGGCGGCCCGCAACCTGGGGTTCAGGACCATCGTGGCCTTCACCGAGTCGGGTGGCACCGCCCGGTTGCTGTCAAAGTACCGGCCTTCGGCGGACATCATGGTGTTCGCTCCGAGCGGGAGGATCCGGCGCCGCATGGCCCTCTTCTGGGGGGTTACCCCGATCCGGTTCGAGCCGAGGGCGTCCACCGACCTGATGTTCGCCGCTGCCGAGAAGTACCTGGAGAAGGAGGGGGTGTGCGAGCGGGGCGAGGGAGTGGTGATGATCGCGGGCACGCCTCCCAATACCCAGGCCAAGACCAACCTGGTCAAGCTGCACGTGATCGGCGAGCGCCTGAGAGCGTCTTGGAGAGCCGGCCACCGCGGCCGTCCATGAGGCGCCGGGAAGGCGAACTCCCACGGCCTGGCCCGAGGCGGACTACCGGTACCGGGGTCGGCTACCATGCGACCGCCTCGTTGCAGGGTTGCACAGCAGCCGCGACGGTTCCGGGGCTCGATGCGGGAGGAGAATGTTGGGCCAGCTGATCGAAGTCGATCACCTACTGCTGGGGGACGTGGCGGTCTTCGACACCGACCGGAGCCTCTCGGGCATGGAGGGTGAGACCTACCGGAGCGCCGAAGCGGCCGGGCAGGCCGACACCTTCCCCGCCCGTCTGGCGGCTGCGCTGTTCGAGGTGACCCCGTCGCTCACCTCGGTCTACGTGTTCTCCAACACCATTTCGGTCCGCCGCTTCGGAGGCTGGACCGATGACCTCTTGGCGGCGATGTCCGACACCATCCGCCACTCGCTCGCCTTCTACGGGGACGACTCCTAGCCGTTTCTCTCGAGAAGCTGCGTGTAGCAGCAGGGGGCTCGGTCGTCCCTACCTGTACTGTCCAGGTTCGGTAGTTCGTCATCCACACCCGAGATGACGAGAACGCGAAAATCGCGAGAACACGCCCCTCCCCAGCGGGCCCATCCCCCAGCCACCACCTCCTTCGGTCCGTGCGCGTTCCGCTATCCCCTGGCGGGTCCGCTCCCGAATTGATCCCGGTTCCGGTTCCCTCGACGTCGAACAGCAAGAAACCGGTGGTGTTTGTGACTGCCGGACAGTATGCGACGGGTCCATGACACGTTCAACCCCCTTGTTGGGCGCCGCGCCCGAGAAACCCGCCGCGGTCACAGGTCGTAGAACACGGTGAACCAAAGACACGGGACGCTAGGTGGTCGGCTCCTCGCCGGCCTCGCCTTCCACCGCCTCGCCTCCGACGGCCTCGCCTTCCTCGGTCTCGCCCTCCTCCACCGGCACCTCGGCGTTCGGGTCGATGGGCAGGGTGGTGGGGTAGCCGTCCGGGAACTCGGGACTGGGCGGGCATGGATCCCCGGTGAAGTCCTCCGCATCCTCGGGCAGCTGGCACGGATGGACCTCGAACTGGAGAGCCCAGGGCCGGTAGCGGACCTTCCACTCCTCGTGGGAGGTGGTGCCGTCGGTGAAGGTGATGTCTCTGGTGACGTCGACGCTCCATCCGTCCGCGCCCTGCTGGACCTCCATCGGCGGGTCCCACGGCATCACCTCGGGGTTGGGGACGTACTCGGTGGGGTAGGGGACCGGGTCGTAGGGCTCCGACACCGTGGCCGTCACCTCCCGGTCCGCGTTGTTGCCGTAGAACCTGACGGTGATCGAGGTCCTGGTGTATGACGTCTTGATGACGAGGGGCGCATCGGTGTCGTTGCGGAACACGAGGTCGGGCACGGGCCAGCTGACCGTGGCCTCGATGCCCATCGGGTAGCGCGAGAAGTAGTAACTGTGGGGCTTGTGGTCGATGACCTCGAGCCCGGCCCAGAACACCGCGTTGTAGAAAGTGCTGGCGAACTGGCTGACGCCGCCGCCCACCTGGTCTTCGATCTCTCCCCGGATGATGGTGGGGGCGGGCAGGAAGCCCCGCTCCAGGGTTCGCTCTCCCACCGTCTCGTTGAGCGAGAGGGTTTCCCCCGGTAGCACGTTGACGTTGTCCATGACATCGGCGAACAGGTGGATGTTCTGGACCCTCGGCTGGCAGCAGTTGTGCTTGGTGGTGAACTCGCTGATCATGCTGAGGGGACCCATGGCGGCCAGGTCCTCGGCGGAAATCTCGGGCTCCACGCCGGTCTGGAGGGGCAGGGTGGACTGGCGCGATTCCCGCCGGGTCGCCTGGGTGATGGCCCTTATGACCAGGTCGACATCCAGGAGGGCGCCCGAGAATCCGGGAACGTAGGTGATCGTCTCCTGGTCGTCGATCAGGATGTAGGCGTTGCGCGGCGGCGCTTCGAACCCCGTCCGCAGCGGATTCAGATACTCGTTGATCACATCCCGATCGAAGGCGACCCGGAGACCCGGGGTCGGGTCCATCACTACCTCGGTGGTGAGGGCGCGGCCCAGCTGGTTGACATCGAGGTGGAGGGTGGCGGCGGGATCGGTGCGGGTCAGGGTGACCGGTCCCGCCAGCAGCACGGAGGCTTCTTGCAGGGCCGCGTCCACCGCGGCCCTGGGCAGGACGGGTTGCACCTCGACCGTCGGCAACCGCACGGCGTCGGCGCGGGGCTGGCCGAGCAGGGCCTCGACGATCCGGTTACGCGCTACGGCCCGATCGATCACGAAGCCGGCTCGGGGATAGCGGGCCACGGGACCCGAGCCGCGGATGTCGATACCCCCCTCGTCCGGTGACACCAGGGCCGACTCGTAGAGGTCAAGCAGTCCGTTGAGCGCCGTCTCGTCGATGGTTCCCGAGATCGACCAGGGCAGGCCGGCCCCGGAATCGTCCTCCCGGCGCCGGAGGTCCTCGAGAATCGCATCCACCGAGCGGTCCGCCAGCGCCGTGTCGAGCGTGGCGTTCTCGTCAAGGTCGAAGCCGATGGCCGCCGGGAGCAGGCTGAAGCTGGACTCGCTCACCTCGACCCGGATCGGGGTGAGCGCCAGACTGTTCTCCAGGTCGTTGAGCGCGGATATCGCTTCCAGGCGCGAGGGGTCGAGTCGGGTGGTGGCGGTTCCGCCGCTACCCGGCGTCGTGGTGGCTCCGTCCTGGTTCATGACCACGACGGCGAGGACCCCCAGAGCGAGGATCGGTACTCCCAGGAAGAGGACTAGACGGCGAGAACCGGACATGAGGACTCATAGCCAACCACCGCGCCGGATGTTACCTGTTATCCGGGCTTTTACTGGGAATGTGGTCGGGTCAGGACTGCTCCGCGGGCCCGGGCTTCAGCACCCGCAGGTGGTCGGGCCGGGCGGCGACCGAGAACTTCACCGGGGATCTCAGCAGCTCGCCGTCAGCCTGCGCCGGGAACCCTCCGGGCGCGGACACCTCCACGGAGGTGACTCCGCTCCAGAGTTCGAATCCCTCCGCGCCGGACAGCCCCGCTCCGGTGACGACCCGCCGCAGGATCGGGACCAGCCGTCGCCTCGGCAACTCGCGCGCCACGAGCACGGACAGCGTGCCGGGCTCGTGGGCTCCGAAGCCGACGGGGATGCGCCCGAAGTAGGTGTAGCGGTCGTACAGGCTGACGAACACGGCGACTGCCTCGGCCGATCTGTCCCGCGTCGTCACCGCCAGGTCGGGAGCCCGCTCGGCGAATCCGGACCAGGCGACCGACGTGGCCGAGCGGGCGTAATGCAGCCCGGAGAAGCGGTACTTGCGATGGGGCTCCTGCTCGGCCCGCTCCACTACGGCGGCGTCGAACCCGGCGCCGCACGAGAAGGTGGCCAGCCGGCTCTCCACGCCCGATTCCCCGTGGTCGAGGGTGAGCATGGCGGTCGGCACGGTCGCCACCGGCGGGCCCCCGCAGATGAACTCGGTGGCGGCCCGCGGCTTGCGGGGGAGGCCCAGGATCCGGGCGAGCACGTTGGTGGTGCCCGCCGGGATGATCCCGAGGGCGGTGCCGGTCCCGGCCAGGCCGTTGGCGATGTGGTGGACCACGCCGTCCCCGCCCATCGCTACCACCACGTCGAACCGGTCGGCTGCGGCGGCCGCGCTGATGGATCGGGCCTCGGCGGTGGTGGCGGGCCACTCGGTCTCGACCTCGTAGCTCTCCCGGAGCCGGGCCACCACCGATCGGTGGAGCCCGCCGGTGAACCCGGAGGCGGAGGGATTGGTACACAGCAGGATCCGTGCCATCCGGCCAGGTTAGAGCTCTATCGCCTCCTTACTGGTTCGTCGGGGGAGCGGGTTGTTACCGCGGATGCACCGTCCGCGTTGGTATTCTCAGAGGCACAGCCCGATCCCGAGAACGGACCGCGCCCTCATGGAAGTAGTACATCCGGCCGACCTCGATGAGGCCGTCGGTGCGCTGGCCGCCCATCCCCAAGCCACGCTGCTGGCGGGGGGAACCGACCTCATGGTGGAGGTCAACTTCGACCAGATCCGCCCGGAGACGGTTGTGGCGCTGCGGAGGCTGGACGACATCCAGGACGTCTCCCGGCACCGGATCGGAGCGGGCGTCACCTTCCGGCGTCTCGAATCGGGTGACCACAACGCCCTGGCGCAGTTGGCCCGCACCATCGGCTCTCCCCAGATCAGGGCGGCGGGGACCATCGGCGGCAACATCGGGACCGCCAGCCCCGCAGGCGATTCGCTGCCGTTCCTGGCCGGTCTGGACGCCGAGATCGAGCTTCACTCCACGTCCGGGACGCGCCGGCTGCCCTGGGACGAGTTCTTCACCGGTGTCAAGCGGACGGCCCGGCGGCCTGACGAGCTGATCACCGCGGCGGTGCTACCCGAGGACCTTCCCGACTTCCAGGAGTTCGCCAAGATCGGCCAGCGAAGCGCCATGGTGATCTCCATCGTGGCGGCCTGCGTCTTCCGATGGCGTGACGGCCGGACCCGGGTGGCGCTCGGCTCCGTTGGCCCCACCCCGATCCGGGCCCGGCGGGCCGAGGAGATGATCTCGCAGGAAGCCGACCCCGGCCCGGCGGCGCTCGGGGAGTTCGCCCGGTTGGTGTCGGAGGAGGTGAGTCCCATCACGGACCACCGGGGGACCAGCGACTACCGGCGTCACGCCTCCGGCGTGCTGGCCCGTCGCCTACTCGAAAGGTGCTTGTCGTCATGAGGGTGCAGATGACCGTGAACGGCGAGGCGCGGGCGTGCGACGTGAAGGGTTCCGAGAGCCTCCTGTTCGCCCTCCGCGAGTACCTCCAACTGACCGGCTCCAAGGGGGCCTGCGAGCAGGGGGAGTGCGGATCGTGCTCGGTGATGCTGGACGGAGAGCTGGTGTGCTCCTGCCTGGTCATGGCGGCGGACGCCCACGGGTCGGAGGTCGTGACCGTGGAGGGCCTGGGCGGGTCCGAACTCCACCCCGTGCAGAAGGCCCTGGTGGACGCCGGGGCGGTGCAGTGCGGGTTCTGCACGCCCGGTTTCGTGGTGGCCGCGGCCGCGCTGCTCGATGAGAACCCTGCGCCCTCCTCGGACGAGATGCGGGAGGCGCTGGCCGGCAACATCTGCCGCTGCACCGGTTACGGCGCCATCCTCCGAGGCCTCGAGACGCTGGTGGGGGACCGATGACCACCCGGGTACGGACGCCCACCGTCCGGGATGGCGTGGGCGTGTCGACCTCCCGCACCGACGGGATCCCGAAGGTGGACGGGACCTACCTCTACTCGAGCGATCTCTACATGGACCGCATGCTCTTCGGCGCCACGCTCCGGTGCCCCCATCCCAAGGCGAGGATCACCAGGCTGGACATCGGCCCCGCCGTGGCCATGACCGGAGTCCACGCCGTCCTGGTCGGCGACGATGTCCCGGGCAGCAATGCCTTCGGTCTGGAGTCCGCTGACCAGCCGGTCCTTGCCACCGATCTGGTCGAGTACTGGGGTCAGGCGGTGGCGCTGGTTGCCGCCGATGACCCGGAGACGGCGCGCCTGGCGGTGGAGGCCATCGAGATCGAGTACGAGGTGCTGGAGCCGCTCACCGACCCGGAGGAGGCCGACCGCCGGGACTCCGCGTTCCACCGGGCCAGATGTCGGCGAGGCCCCCAGGATGCGTCCGGGGCCGTGGTCGTGGAGGGCTACTACGAGGTGGGGATGCAGGACCAGGCCCCGCTCGGCACCGAGTCCGGCCTGGCGATTCCCGACGGGCAGGGCGGGGTCGATCTCCACATCGCCACCCAGTGGACCCATGTGGACCGTGATCAGATCGTGGCCGGCCTGGGGGTGGACGAGGACATGGTGCGGGTCCACCATGCCGGGGTCGGGGGCGCTTTCGGGGCGCGGGAGGATGTCAGCCTCCAGATCCACCTCTGCCTGCTCGCCCTGTACACGGGACGGCCAGTGAAGATGGAGTACAGCCGGGCGGAGAGCTTCGTGGGCCACGTCCACCGCCATCCGGCCCAGCTGTGGATGCGCCATGAGGCCGATCCCGACGGAACCCTCCGCCGCATCGAGGCGAGGATCATCATCGACGGGGGCGCCTACCGCTCGACCAGCGACTCGGTAGTGGGCAACGCTGTCTACCACGCCGCCGGTCCCTACCGGTGCGACTCGGTGTCGGTGGAAGGGGTGGCCGTACGGACCAACAACCCGCCCTGCGGAGCGATGCGGGGCTTCGGGGCGGTGCAGGCCTGCTTCGGTCACGAGGCCCAGATGGACAAGCTGGCCGATGCCTTGGGCATGGACCGGGTGGAACTCAGGATCCGCAACGCCCTGCGCCGCGGTGACCGTTTGGCCACATCCGGGCAGGTGATCGACACGTCGGCGCCGGTCACAGAGATTCTCGAGAGGCTCCGCCGCATGCCCTTGCCGGACGAGAACAGCAGCGACGATCCGCGCCTCCTCCCGGGCGGTACCGGGCTCACCACCTCCCGCCCGATGGTGAAACGGGGGGTCGGGTACGCGGTCGGGCTCAAGAACCTCTGCTTCTCCGGCGGCTTCGACGACTACGCGGAAGCCAGGGTCGCCATCACCCCGTTCGGCGTGGAGGTGCACACCGCGGCAGTCGAGGTGGGCCAGGGTCTCGGGATGGCGTGCGCGCAGATCGCCCGGACCGTCCTCGGCATCGAGGACGTGGTGGTCTACTACGACGACACCTCCAAGATCGGCTCGGCCGGTTCCACCTCGGCCTCCCGCCAGACCCAGATGACCGGGGGAGCGGTCATGGAGGCGGCTCGGATGGCGCGCCAGATCGCCCTGGAGCGGGGCGGGGGCGACGAACTCGACGGCGAGGGTGTCTGGAAGGACGGCGTCCTGGTGACCCCTATGAAGGACCTGGTCGGCCGGGAGAACATCGATTACCACACCCGTTTCCACCATCCGCAGACCGACGCGCCGGACCGCAACGGCCAGGGCGACATCCACGTGGACTTCGCCTTCGCGGCGCATCGGGCCGTGGTGGATGTGGACCAGGAACTGGGACTCTTCCGGGTGGTGCAGATCGACACGGTCCAGGACGTGGGGTTCATGATCAACCCCAGGTCGGTGGTGGGCCAGATAGAGGGCGGCACCATGCAGGGCATCGGTCTGGCCACCCTCGAGGAGATCGTGGTCGAGGACGGCGTGATCAAGAACCCCACGTTCACCGACTACCTGCTGCCCACCTTCCTGGACGCTCCGCCCATCGAGATCGAGGTGATCGAGGAACCGAGCTCGTTCGGCCCGTTCGGCGCCAAGGGAGTGGGGGAGCCCCCCACCGTCTCGTCCACGGCCGCCGTGGTGGCCGCCATCCGCGACGCCACCGGCCTGGAACTGAACCGGACCCCGGTAAGACCCGAACACGTCGCCCTCGGGTCTCGACAGCCGGCGGTTTACTCAGATTGTTGAGTCGTCCTTCTCGGGACGACAGATCTCCGGGCGATCTCTCAAGCGGTTCCTAAGAGGTCTTGGAGCCTGGTGAGGCCGGTGACGAGGTCCTCGTCGCCCAGGGCGTAGGAGAAACGGGCGTAGCCCGGCGCCCCGAATGCCTCGCCCGGGACGAAGGCCACTCCCGCCTGATCGATGCAGAGGTCGGCGAGTTCCAATGCCGTAGCGGGCCGAGCATCGCCGACGCGGCGGCCGAGCGCTCCGCGCACGGAGGCGAAGCAGTAGAAGGCCCCCTGGGGTTCGATGCAGTCGATGCCGCGGGTCTCGTTGAGCATCCGGTGCATGATCTTCCGGCGCCGATCGAAGGCCTCCCGCATCATGTGGACGTCGTCGAGGGGGCCGGACACGGCCGCGACGGCGCCGGCCTGCGCGATGTTGCCGACGTTGGACGTCAGGTGGCCCTGCAGCTTGGTCGCCCCTCTGATCACGTGGTCCGGAGCGACCATCCAGCCGACCCTCCAGCCGGTCATGGCGTAGGTCTTCGCCACCCCGTTGACGATCACGCAACGTTCGGCCAGTTCCGGGACCTCCACCGGCAGCGACGCGAACGAGGCGTCCCCGTACACGAGGTGTTCGTAGATCTCGTCGGTCAGCACCCACACCCCGCGATCCACCGCCCAACGGCCGATCTCCGCTACTTCCGCGGCGCTGTACACCGCACCGGTCGGATTAGAGGGGGAGACGAAGATCAGCAGCTTGGTCCGGGGGGTGTAAGCGGCCTCCAGTTGGTCCACTGTCACCTTGAACCCGCTGGTCTCATCGGTGTCGATGGGGATGGTTACCCCGCCGGCCAGTTCCACCACCGCCGGGTAGGTGACCCAGAAGGGCGCCGGCAGCAGCACCTCGTCACCGGGATCGACCAGGCAGTGGATCCCCGTGTAGACGCCCTGCTTGCCCCCGTTGGTGACGATCACCTGCGACGGCGCCACCTCGTAGCCCGAGTCCCGCAGGGTCTTGTCGGCAACAGCCTCCCGCAGTTCCGGGAGGCCGGGCGCCGGGGTGTACTTGTGCATGGCAACGTCGGCGGCAGCGGCTCTGGCGGCCGCCACGATCGGTTCGGGGGTGGGGAAGTCCGGCTCGCCCGCGCCGTAGCCGATCACGTCGTGACCGGCGGCCCGCAAGGCCCTCGCCTTGGCGGTGATCGCCATCGTGGCCGATTCGGCCATGGATTCGATTCGCTGCGATAATCCTGACATCACGTTCTCCGCATCGGGGTCCTGGAGAGGGAACGATAGACATGCAAGAAGACACCTCGATCCGTATCCCGCGCCATCTGCTGCCCGCCGACGGCCGGTTCGGATGCGGCCCCACCAGGGTGCGCCAGAGCACGTTGGACCGCCTCGCGGAATCGGGCTCGTCCTACATGGGCACCTCGCACCGCCAGCTCACGGTGCGGCATATGGTCGGGCGGGTCCGGTCCGGGCTCACCGAACTGTTCGACCTGCCCGACGGCTACGAGGTGGTGCTCGGCAACGGCGGCGCCTCCGCCTTCTGGGACGCGGCCGCCTTCGGCCTGATCGAAAGGGCCAGCCAGCACCTCAAGTTCGGAGCTTTCTCCTCCAAGTTCGTCGGGGTGGTCACCGGCGTTCCGCACCTCGAGGCGCCCGAGGTGATCGAGTCACCGCTCGGCACGCATCCCATGCCGATCCCGTCAGACGGCATCGATCTCTACGCCCTGACCCACAACGAGACCTCCACAGGGGTCACCATGCCCGTCCGGCGGGTCGAGGCGGACGGCCTGACCGTGGTGGACGCCACGTCCGCGGCCGGGGCGGTACTGGTCGATCCCGCGCAGTTCGATGTCTACTTCTTCTCGCCGCAGAAGGCATTCGGAGCGGACGGTGGGCTGTACGTGGCCCTATGTTCCCCGAGGGCGCTGGAGAGAATCGAGAGGATTGCCGGATCGGGCAGGTGGATCCCCCCGTTCCTGTCGCTGTCGTCCGCGGTGTCCAAGTCGGTCAACGACCAGACCTACAACACCCCCGCTCTGGCCACGATCTTCATGCTGGCCGACACCGTGGATTGGATGAACGCGCAGGGCGGCCTGGCCTGGTCCTCCGAGCGCTGTGCCACCAACGCCGCCATGCTCTACGGATGGGCCGAGCAACATCCGATGGCGCAGCCGTTCGTGGCGGATCCGGGCATGCGCTCGCCGGTCGGTGGCACCATCGACTTCCACCGGCCATTGGCCTGGGCTGAACTGGCGGCCACCCTGCGGGCCAACGGGATCGTGGACACCGAGCCTTATCACAAGGACGGCAACCATCTCCGTATCGGGCTCTGGCCCTCCATACCCCGCTCGGACATGGAAGCGCTCATAGCCTGCCTGGATTACGTGATCGAGGCGAGCCTGGCCTAACGACCTGGCTCCGGCGGCGGGATCAGTCCCGTCCCAGCAGTTTCTTGGCCCCCCTGGCCACGCTGGAGCCCACCGTGGAGGCGACGAGCGAAATCCCCTTGACGTCATCGGCCTCGATCGCGGCGGCATCCTCGGGGTCCTCCGCCCCGAGCTTCGCCTCCAGGCAATCCACGAACTGCTGGATCAGGCGCTGGGTGATCTGGTTGAGGAGCCCGGTACGACCGAACTGCGCCGCCGTGCCGGAGATGGTGATGTCCGCATCGACCGCCACCGTGGTGCCTCCATCCGAGGCTGCCAGCGCGTAGTCGACCGTCACGTTGCCTCGCGAACCACCCCTCCGGTCCACGCCCTTGCCGACGATGTTGCCGGCCATCGTCTCCGGGTCGGACGTGATGGTGGCCCGGCCCTCGAACCGCGCCGTCATCGGGCCGAGCCGGACCGAGACCGAACCGGTGTAGCTGCCGTCGCCGTGGTCGTCGGTGAGTTCGGCGCCCGGCATGCATTGGGCCACCGATGCCACGTCCTGGAAGAAGGCGAACACGCTGGCGGGCGTGCCGGCGACCTGGAACTCTTGTGTGATCTTCATCTGTACCTCCCGAGACTCGGGCATGGTAGTGGCGCTGACCGGCATGGCCGCGGCCGGGTGACCCGCCCGACCATCCGAGCGGTCTCAGTCCGCGGTCCACTCCTTTGCTGAAGCCCGCGCCTCGTCCACGTTCACTTTCGCCAGCAGGAAGCCTCCGATCACGAAGAACGCGACGATGGAGAGGACAGCCGGACGCCCTGATCCGGTCCTGTGGCTTACCACGCTGAACACGAGCGGCCCCCAGATGGCCGAGAACTTGGAGAAGACGCTGTAGAAGCCGAAGAACTCGGCGGCGGCCTGCTCCGGAATCATCGTCGCGTACAGGCTGCGGCTGAGCGCCTGCACGCCCCCGAGCACCCATCCGACCACCAAGGCGATGATGTAGAACGGCATGGCCTCTCCGGCGGGCAGGAAGTAGGCCGCCACGACGATGAGGGACCAGCCGACCAGAGACCAGATTATGGCCCGCTTCGCGCCGATCCGGTCAGCAAGCATCCCGAAGAAGAGCGCCCCCCCGAAGGCGACGAACTGGACGATGAGAAAAGCCGTCGAGATCTCCGCGAGTTCGAGATCCAGGGTCTCGGATGCGTACGACCCCGAGATGTTGATCACAGTCTGGGTACCGTCGTTGTAGAAGAGAAAGGCCACCACGAACAGCAGCAGTTGCGGGTACCCGACCAGCTTCCTGGCCGTGCCGATGGTCCTGCCGAAGCCGATAGCCGCATATGCCCGCCAGGGTCGCATCCCGCGGTAGCGGGAGGGCAACGGGGAGGCCTCGCCCACCTCCGGCAGGCGGCGCAGGGCGTAGGCGGCGAACCCCATCCACCACAATCCGGAGCCGAAGATCACGACGCGGGCGGCACCGCTGGTCGACAGCCCCGTGAAGCCGCTGTCGCCGCTGGAGAGGATCAGCGCCAGGCCCAGCGCCAGATAGAGCCCACCGCCCACGTAGCCGAACGCGTAGCCCTTGGAGGACACCCGGTCGATGGTGTCCTCCGTGGTCAGGCCCGGCAGAAAGGCGTCGTAGAACACGTTGGCCGCCACGAAGCCGATGTGGGCGGTGACGGCTATCACGAGGAACCAGGGAACCGCTCCATCTGGTACGAAGGGCAGCGCCAGCGCCAGCACTCCCCCCACTACGGCGCAGTTGCGGAGGAACCTGCGCCTGGCCGAGTTGAAATCGGCTATCGCCCCGAGGATCGGCATGCTCAGGAACAGGATCGTGGAGCCGATGGACACCACAGCCGCCCAGATGGTTTCGGCCGACCAGCCGTTCCATCCTCCTTCCGGCACGATCACGGAGGCGAAGAACGGAGCGACCACCGCCCCGAGAGTGGTGATGAAAGCCGAGTTGGCCCAGTCGTACATGGCCCAACCGAAGATGGTCTTCCGGTCGTTTCGCACCAGTTCGGTCAAGGGTAGAAGTCCAGGATCGGGGACTATTGGACGGTAGCACCGGCGGGGTGACGCACCGGACGGAGGACGATTACACGGCTAGATATCTCAGGGCGATACTGTCTCGGCATGCGCAGATTGACGACCGCACCGATCGTTCTCGTGCTGGCGATGGCGGCCTGCGGCGCTCCCGAGGAGCCGGATGTGGTTACGGCGCCACCCACCACGGCATCCGCTTCCACCTCGACCACGGGGGCGGCGATGCTCGCGACCACCACGACCTCCGAAGCGACCGCGACGGTAGGTGACCCCGAGGAAGGATCCGGAGAGGTGACGGATCCAACCGTCCCCACGGACGACGCTGAGGAGGGATCCGGGGAGGTAGCGGAGCCGACCGTTTCCACCCAGCCGCCGTCGACGGCAGACCCGTCGGAGGTCACGACCACCACTACCCTCCCGCCACTCCGTTCGCTGGGCTACCGCGAGGTGGCGACCCTGCCGTTCCCGATCGATCTGGCGCCGGTGCCCGGTACGTCCCTGCTGTTGATCGCCTCGAAGGAAGGCCGCCTGTGGATGTACGGGGACGGCGGGCTGGCGGACAATCCGTTTCTCGACATAAGCGACCGGGTCCGTAACCGCGGCGAGCAGGGCCTGCTGGGTTTCGCCTTCCATCCCGACTTCCCGGATTCCGGCCGCCTGTTCGTCCACTATTCCGCCCTCAACGGGGACACCGTCCTGGCGGAATACGCGGTTACGGACGATGCGGTGGACGCGAACGGGACCGTGCTCTTCCGCCTTGCCCAGCCCGCCCCCAACCACAACGGTGGGACGATCGCCTTCGGCCCCGACGGCTACCTCTACATGGGCCTCGGAGACGGGGGCGGGGCGAATGACCAGTTCGGCCACGGCCAGAACGACGGTACCCCGCTGGGCGCCCTGCTCCGGTTCGATGTCTCGGCGCCCGGTGTTGCCTCTCCCGCCCCCGGCAATCCCTTCCGCGCACCGAACGTGTGGTCAATCGGCCTTCGCAATCCGTGGCGGTTCGTGATCGACCATCCGTCCGGTCTGATCGTCATCGCCGACGTGGGCCAGAACCACTTCGAGGAGGTGTCGGTGGCGCCGGCCGCCGCCGCCGGGGTGAACTACGGCTGGCCGATCACCGAAGGGCTCCACTGCTTCGAACCCCCCACCGGCTGCGATGCCTCAGGCCAGACCCTGCCGGTGCTCGAGGTTCCTCACACCGACTCGGGGACTTGCTCGATCACCGGGGGAGTGGTGTACCGGGGAGCGGAGATCCCCGAGTTGTACGGGCACTACCTGTTCTCCGACTACTGCGGGGGTTACCTGCGTAGCTTCCCGATCGATGAACCCTTCGAAGAGCCGTATGACTGGACCGACCAGGTGGGAAACGCCGGGCAGGTGGTCGCCTTCGGCACCGACCACGCCGGAGAGGTCTACGTACTCACCGCCTCCGGTTCGGTCCTCCGCCTGGAAGCCGACCGCGGATGACCACAACCGCTCTAGCTACCGAGGTCAACCGGTCAATTGGTAATCGAAAGGGTTGAGGAACGCTACGTCCA